>NZ_CP079801.1:2600000-3267804 GCF_021545785.1 Halopseudomonas maritima | reverse complement strand
AGGTATAGCGCGGACCGGCATGGTCGTAACGACGAATCAGGTCCGCATCCCAGCGAAGGGTTGGCAGCATGGGGCTTTCTCCGGCAAATAATGAGAAAGACTACGCGGGCTCGGCCGAAGCGTTGTTGACCAGCATCAATAAGCGAGCGAGCGCCTAGGGAAGCACTGATTAATTCCGCATGCCCTCTGCGGGGCGTGTGGAATTGATCAGCGCTTCCTTAGCCGCCGGTCGCGTTCATGAAACGCAGGATCTGCACTTCGCCACCCACATCAAACTCATGCCGCGCTGGCTTGTGTATCAGCGCACGCTCCAGCGCAGCATGCACCGGCACATCACTGGTAGGGTGCTGACGCAGCAAACGACGCATATCCAGCGCATTTTCATGCCCCAGGCATAGCAGCAAGCGCCCTTCAGTTGTCAGGCGCACCCGATTGCAGGTGTCGCAGAAGTTGTGTGAGTGCGGCGAGATAAAGCCAATGCGGCTGTCCGGGTAACCCTCCACCCGCAAATAGCGCGCCGGGCCGCCGCTGCTCTCGGTGCTGTCAATCAGCCGATACTGCTCAGCGAGCATGGCTCGTACCTCATCGCTGGAACAGTAGGCCTCACCGCGCGCTCGGCCAACCTCGCCGAGCGGCATTTCTTCGATGAAGGTAATGTCCAGCCCACGTGATAAGGCGTACTCGGTAAGCGCTGGCACCTCATCGTGGTTACGCCCCTTGAGCACCACGGTGTTTAGCTTGATACGCTCAAACCCTGCCTCCCGCGCCGCTTCGATACCCTCGAGTACCTGTTGCAGCTTGCCGGTGCGGGTAATGGCCTGAAAGCGCGCAGCATCCAGACTGTCCAGGCTGATATTCAGGCGCTTGACGCCGGCCGCGGCCAGCGGCTGCGCGAGCTTGACCAGTTGCGAGCCGTTGGTGGTCATCACCAACTCACGCAGCCCTGGCAATGCACTGATCCGCGCGCACAAATCAATGATGCCGCGCCTGACCAACGGCTCCCCGCCGGTCAGCCGAATTTTGCGCACGCCGAGGGAAACAAACAGCCTGGCCAACCGTTCGATCTCTTCCAGGGTCAGAATCTGCGCACGCGGCAGAAAGGTCATATCTTCGGCCATGCAGTAGACGCAGCGAAAATCGCAACGGTCGGTCACCGACAGTCGCAGGTATTCAATACGCCGCCCCAGACCGTCCTGCAGGCTCATGACGGCTTGCTCTCCGAGGCTTGCCAGCGAGTTAGCGCCTGCTCGTCGCTGTGTTTTGCGTCCACCCAGCGCTCACCCTGCGGCGTGCTCTCGCGCTTCCAGAACGGGGCGCGGGTTTTCAGGTAATCCATAATAAAGGTGTTGGCCTCAAATGCGGCCTGGCGGTGCGCACTGGCCACGCCAACAAAGACAATCGGCTCACCCGGCTCCAGCTGTCCAACCCGGTGCAACACATGTACCTCATGCAGCAGCCAGCGCGTCTGTGCCTGCTCAACGATGTCAGCAAGCGCCTTTTCGGTCATGCCCGGGTAGTGCTCCAGCCACATTCCGCTCACCGGGTCGCCATCGTTGAAGTCACGCACGTAACCGACAAACCCGACCACAGCGCCGGTGCCACGGTAATCGGCATGCATCTGGTTCAGCAGTGCACCCGGATCAAAGCTATCGGTCTGTACGCAGATTCGCATCTCAGCCCCCGGTAACCGGTGGAAAAAAGGCGACCTCGTCACCGTCGGCCACCGGGGTCGCCAGGTCACAGAGCGTCTGATTGCGGGCACACATCAGACGCGGCTCGGCCAGCACCTGCCAGGCTTCACCGCGGCTGAGCAGGCGGTCACGCACATCACCCAAGGTTCGCAAACTGTCATCCCAGGGCAGTTGCTCCGCGCCGCAGCCCAGCACATCGCGATAACGCGCAAAAAACTGCAAATCAATCATATGCCCTGCCCCGGCGCCAGATAGCCACCGCTCTTGCCACCAGACTTGCTCAGCAATCGCGTACTCTCGATGACCATGCCCTTATCTACCGCCTTACACATATCATACAAGGTCAAAGCAGCGACGCTGGCGGCGGTCAGCGCTTCCATCTCGACACCCGTTTGCCCGGCCAGCTTGCAACGGGCCTGAATGTACACAGCATCCGGCGGCTGTGGTGTCAGCTCAACCTTGACGCTGGTGAGCATCAGCGGATGGCACAGCGGGATCAAATCAGAGGTTTTCTTGGCAGCCTGAATCCCGGCGATACGCGCCACTGCCAGCACATCGCCCTTGGGGTGACCGCCCGCCTGAATCAGGTCGAGGGTGGCGGGAAGCATCCGCACCAACGTCTCGGCTACCGCCTCGCGCTGAGTAACGGACTTAGCGGTCACATCGACCATGTTCGCGCGCCCTTGTGCGTCCAGATGAGTCAGCATAGAGTGAACCCCTTGAATACGTGCGGTCTACTTTACTGCAATCTGCGGTAAGGCAGAACCGGACAGCCCTGAAACCGTCACGAAAATAACCCCAAGATACCCCTGCCACCTTGAAATCGGCGGCGGCGAGCCTATATAGCGAAAAGCTATCCAGGGTTTAGTTGAAATTTATTTTAAGTATTTAGCCCAGGCGCATACCATTGCTCCTGTCTTCTCAACCAACGACGAAAACGACTCAGATAAGGAGTTTTTCAATGTCCGTAATCAATACTGAAATCAAACCTTTCAAGGCTTCCGCATTCAAGAACGGCGAGTTCTTCGACCTGACCGAAGCCGACGTTAAAGGCAAGTGGGCCGTCTTCTTCTTCTACCCGGCTGACTTCACCTTCGTTTGCCCGACCGAGCTGGGCGACGTTGCCGACTACTACGACGAGCTGCAAAAGATGGGCGTTGAGGTGTACTCGGTCTCCACCGACACCCACTTCACCCACAAAGCATGGCACGACAGCTCCGAAACCATCGGCAAGATCAAGTACGCCATGATCGGTGACCCGACCATGCAGATCAGCCGCAACTTTGAAGTTCTGCGCGAAGATCAGGGCCTGGCCAACCGCGGTACCTTCATCATCGACCCCCAGGGCGTGATTCAAGCTGTTGAAATCACCTCCGAAGGTATCGGCCGCAACGCCGAAGACATGGTTCGCAAGGTCAAGGCAGCCCAGTACATCGCCGCCCACCCGGGTGAAGTCTGCCCGGCCAAGTGGAAGGAAGGCGAAGCCACTCTGGCTCCCTCCCTCGACCTGGTAGGCAAGATCTAAGATCGGCCTGATAACCCGGCCCGCTGCGCAGCCTCAGGCGCGCAGACGGCGGGCCGGGTTTTTTATGCCCAGAATTTGACTCTTATTCAAAAGGACACGCACATGTTGGACGCTAACCTGAAGAAGCAACTGGACACGTACCTGCAGCACATCGTTAACCCGATTGAAGTCAGCGTGTCCACCGATGACAGCCCCAAGGGCAAAGAATTGCACGAACTCGCGGTCGAAATCGCCGACATGTCGAGCAAAATCGGCCTGATAGCCGCCGACGACAAACGCACCCCGAGCATGGGTGTCGGTCCGGCAGGCGAGACGCCGCGCATTCGCTTCGCCGGCATCCCGATGGGCCACGAGTTCACCTCTCTGGTACTGGCGCTGCTGCAATCAGGCGGCCACCCGTCCAAGGCCGACCCGGCCCTGCTGGAGCAGATCCGCAACCTGGACGGCGAGTTTCACTTTGAAACCTACATCTCGCTGTCCTGCCAGAACTGCCCGGACGTGGTCCAGGCGCTGAACCTGATGGCGGTACTGAACCCCAACATTACTCACGTGATGATTGACGGCGCCCTGTTCCAGGACGAAGTCGACGAGCGCCAGATCATGGCTGTGCCGTCGGTCTACCTGAACGGCCAGCCCTTCGGTCAGGGCCGCATGACCCTCGCCGAGATCGTCAACAAGGTCGACAGCGGCGCCAGCAAGCGCAAAGCTGCCGAGCTGAACGAGAAAGCCCCCTACGACGTACTGATCGTTGGCGGTGGCCCGGCTGGCGCCTCGGCCGCCATCTACGCTGCCCGTAAAGGCATCCGCACCGGTATCGTTGCCGAGCGCTTTGGTGGCCAGGTGATGGATACCGTCGGCATCGAGAACTTTATCTCCGTGCCCTACACCGAAGGCCCCAAGCTGGTTGCCAGCCTGGAGCAACACGTCAAGGAATACGACGTCGACGTGATCACCGAGCAAAAGGCCGCCAGCCTGGAAACCGGCGACTATGTTGAGATTGGCCTGGAGAGCGGCGCGACCTTGCGCAGCCGGTCGGTCATCCTCGCCACCGGCGCGCGCTGGAGAGAAATGAACGTGCCCGGTGAGCAGGAATACCGCGGCAAGGGCGTGGCCTACTGCCCGCACTGCGATGGCCCGTTGTTCAAGGGCAAGCGCGTAGCGGTAATTGGCGGCGGCAACTCGGGCATCGAGGCGGCGATTGACCTGGCGGGTATCGTCGAGCACGTCACCGTGCTGGAGTTTGCCGACACCCTGCGCGCCGACGAGGTGCTGCAGCGCAAGGCACGCTCGATGAAAAACATCGAGATCATCAAGAATGCGCAAACCACTGAGGTGCGTGGTGACGGCAACAAGGTCGTCGGTCTGACCTACAAGGACCGCAGCAACGACGAGCTCAAGCAGGTCGATGTCGCAGGTATCTTTGTACAGATCGGCTTGGTGCCCAACACCGAATGGTTGAAAGACAGCGAGCTGAACCTGACCCGCTTTGGCGAAATCGAGATCGACGCACGTGGCGCTACCAACCTCGACGGCGTGTTTGCCGCAGGCGACGTCACCACCGTGCCGTTCAAGCAGATCATCATCGCCATGGGGGCTGGCTCCACTGCGTCACTGGCCGCCTTCGATCACCTGATCCGCACGCCGGACCCGGCGCAGATCGAGCGCAACGAAGCCGTCACTGCCTGAGGTAATAGGCGGGCGTAAAGAAGGCAGCCATCGGCTGCCTTTTTTAGTCGCCCATCCAGAAACGCTCAAGATTCTTGAAGGGCCAGTCCTGGGGGTCTTCGCGGGCTTGAATGCGCTCGTTTTCACCTGGCTCGGCCAGGTTGATCAGCGTCACTGGCACCGCCTGCTTCAGCGTCGCCGAATAAAAAACCCGGACATACGGAAGCAGCAACGCACCGGCGTTCTGCTCGACCACCACACCCAAACGACCTGAACTCAGCCGTACCAGCGAGCCTACCGGGTAGATACCCAGCATGCGTACAAACAGCTGCAACAGCGTGGGGTCAAAATGCCCCTGCCAGCTGGCCATGCGACTGAGCGACTCAGACGGATCCCAACCAGCCTTGTATGGGCGATTGGACGTAATGGCGTCATACACGTCGCAGATAGCCCCCATGCGCGCCATGATACTGATCTGCTCGGCCGGCAGTCGCTCTGGGTAACCACTACCATCCATTTTCTCGTGATGATGCAGGCAAACGTCCAGCACCGGTTCAGGCACGTCCTGCCAAGCCTGCAGCAGCTTGTAGCCCTCAAGCGGATGCTGACGCATGACCTCAAATTCCTGATCGGTCAGTCGGCCCGGCTTGTTCAACACCGCCTCGGGCATCATGGCCTTACCGAGGTCATGCAGCAGCCCAGCCATGCCCGCATCCCGCACCGTGGCTTCGTCCAGCTCGGCTGCCCGCGCCAGCCCCACCATCAGCGCGGCCACAGCAACCGAATGCAGATAGGTGTACTCATCCTTGTGCTTGATACGTGCCACGCTGAGCAGCGCGTGCGGGTTGCGTGCCAGCGAGCGGTTCATATCCTCAACCAGGTCTCGCAGCCCCTCGGTATCCAACGCCTTGCCCAGACGCACCTCCTGGAACATGCTGCGCACCGCCTGTTTGCCATGGCGGAAAATAGCTTTGGCGCGCTGCACCTCATCTTCCAGCGCAACGCTGACGGGCAGCTCAGACACCACCGCCGGAGCCCCGGCAGCGGGCACTTCAGCGGCGGAAATAGGGTCAGCGTCCGTCTCAGGGGCGGGCTCGGGATCAGGCGTGGCGCAGTTAGACGGTCTGGAGGCGACGTCAGCGCCCTTGGTGGTATCGATCACCACCTCGGTGATCGAACTGAGCACGATGGACTCGAGGGTCTTGTCGTTCTCGATGAATAACTTGCGACTCCAAAATGGGTGATCCAGCCAGGAGCCACAAAACTGGTCTACAAACATACCCTTACGCAGGGCGGCAGTTGAAATCTTCTTGAGCATGCTCGGTTACGGCCTTTTAGTGATTGTTTTGCCGCGTATCCGTACAGCCCGCCTCGGCACGACGTTGCGCGCGTTGCGGATGACTCCCTCACTATGATGACAATATGCCACCGGTCGAGCGCCTTTGCCAGCGCACCGCGCAACGCAGATCAGCTCTCAGGCGTCAGCGGCGCATCAAAATCTGCGCCCATTTCATCAGTCAGCTCGTCCGGGTCAAACCGCAGCAAGCAGCCCTCTCCCAAGGTAGGCGGCAGATTGGCCGCGCCAGCGGCCAGCGGACCCTGTTCTTCTTCATCGTTCATTTGGGGGCTCCATGCTCGTTGTAGGTTTGCATGGCGCGCAGAATGTCACGACGGCTGATCTGCCCTACCAGCTTGCCCTCA
This sequence comes from Halopseudomonas maritima, assembly GCF_021545785.1. Taxonomy (NCBI): domain Bacteria; kingdom Pseudomonadati; phylum Pseudomonadota; class Gammaproteobacteria; order Pseudomonadales; family Pseudomonadaceae; genus Halopseudomonas; species Halopseudomonas maritima. Next base: position 3,261,222 of record NZ_CP079801.1, on the reverse strand, counting down.
TCCAGCACTGGCAGGCGCCGCCGGCGCATGTTGATAAAGTGCTCGGCCGCCTTGACGATGTCAGCGTCGGCGTCAATGGTCTCCACAACCACCGTCATTACCGAGGCCACGCTGCCGCCTGCCTCCTCGAAGTAGCTGCCGGCCAGAATACCCTTAAGACAATCACCTTCGGACAGCAGCCCGACCAAGTGCCCATCGGCGTCGAGCACCGGGGCGCCGGAAATGCGGTGAGCCAATAGGCGGTCGATGGCACGAAATAGATCCATCTCGGGGGAAAAGGTGACCAGGTCCGTGGTCATATAATCACGCACTTTGACGGATTTGAGCATAAAGCCTCCTGTGAGGGTGTGCCGGCGCCTCCAGGCCAACGCCAGCGTCACAAACGTCCCTCTACAGCTTAGCTGAACACCACCGTCTTGTTGTCGTGTACCAGCACCCGATCTTCCAGGTGATAGCGCAAGCCTCGCGACAGCACCATCTTCTCCACATCCTTGCCCAGCCGCACCATGTCTTCAGCGTTGTTGCGATGGGTGATACGTACCACGTCCTGCTCGATGATCGGTCCGGCATCGAGTTCCTCTGTCACATAATGACAGGTCGCCCCAATCAGCTTGACCCCGCGCTGTGCCGCCTGGTGATAAGGCCGCGCACCAACGAACGACGGCAAAAAACTGTGATGAATATTGATAATGCGGTGTGCATAACGTTCGCACAGCGCCGGCGGCAAAATCTGCATGTAGCGCGCCAGTACAATACACTCGGCCTCTTGCTCTTCAACCAGTCGAGTAACTTCGGCAAACGCGGGCTCTTTGTCTTTCGGGTCGACTGGAACGTGATGAAAGGGAATACCGTGCCATTCCACCATGCTGCGCAAATCGTCATGGTTGGATATGACGCTGCTGATATCACAGTCCAGCTCACCGCTATGCCAACGGTGCAACAAGTCAGCCAGACAGTGCGACTCGCGACTGGCCATCAATACCACTTTCTTGCGCACTGCCGAGTCACTTACCCGCCAATCCATATGAAACTCACGGGCAATCGGCGCGAACGCGGTGCGCAGCCCTTCCAGGTCAAACGGCAGGGAGTCGGCGCGAATCTCATGACGCATGAAGAACCAACCAGACAAATTATCCGAATGATGATTGGCTTCGGTAATCCAGCCGTTATAGGTGGCCAGTACGTTACTGACCTTGGCGACGATGCCAACCCGATCGGGGCAGGCGATTACCAGCCTGAAAGTGCGCATTTGCTCTCCTGTGGTGTGCGATTTTCAAAAGACATTGCCCATATCACTTGCAAGGGATATGTCGGGCCGCGACATTCTACCCTGTTGCCCCTGTGTGCGTGCGGACTAATTCGGTCAGCAAGGCGTCAGGCAGAGGGCTGCAAACGGAGATAAGACACTATCGCGCCGGGGTGATTTTGCAAAACGCAGCAACAGAGAAAAACATGTCATCACACACATAAAAACGCCGATTGTGGCACGCAGGGATATACAACAACTTATTGTAGGTTTGGCAGGCATAACCTATTATTCTTTGGTCCTGATTATCAAACTAGGCATAAAGGAAACTATCCCATGTCCATGCTGCAAGAATACCGGCACATCGAAGAACAGATCCGCGAACTTAAAGAGCGCCTGAATTCGATGTCCAATGATGACAAACTTAAGAAAGAAATCGAGTTCGAAGAAAAGCTGCGCAGCCTGATGGGGCAGTACAATAAGTCGCTGAAAGATGTGGCTGCCATTCTTGACCCGGACAACAAACTGGCGGCGCCCAAGGGCAAAGCTGCTGGCGGCGCCAAGCGCGCGCGCAAGGTTAAGCAGTACAAAAACCCGAACACCGGTGAAGTTATCGAAACCAAAGGCGGCAACCACAAGACTCTGAAGGCCTGGAAAGAAAAGTACGGCGCCGACACTGTTGAGTCTTGGGTCACCATCCTGGGCTGATAGCTGCAGTAGCCGACCAACCCGATGCCCTGGCATCGGGTTTTTTTGTGCTCAACGCCTCGCCCTTAGGCCAACCTGCAGACGCTCAGGCAGAGCCAATACCCAACTGATCCGCCTGCTGCAGAGCGTACGCACGCCAGCTCTGCAACAACGCCTGCTGAGACGCATCCAGGGTCGGCAGCAGGGCATCAATTTCCTGCAGGAAGGCTGGCAAGGTGATTGGCGCCCCCCCTGCCACCCCCGACAATCGGGCTGCGCACCATGCAAGCCACTGCTGCTGCTCCTGTGCGTTCAAGCTGTCTGGGAAGTTACGCGCCCGATAGCGCGGCAGCATGTCCACCAATCGCTGATCCCGCAAGGGCCAGCGCATCGCGCCCAACGCAGCACCATCGGCCTCGCGGATAGCCGCCATCAATCGACGATCGGCATCACCGAGAAATCCATCGTAGAGCTGAACCTCGGCATCCTGTTCGACGCTATCGTCCGCTGGCTGCTCCTGATAGATCTCTGCCAACACGCCCTGCCCCTGCCCACGCCAGACAGCCAGTTGTTCGGCGCGTTTGAGCATCAGTGGCAGGTCGAGCTGCAAGCGCGCTATATCGGCAGGCAGCAGCACCTTGGTGTCCGCCAGCACCGGACACTTGTTGATGTGAACCAGCTTAAGGCCAGGACGCAGTTGCCCCTCGGGCAAGTCCTCGGTGCGGGTATACAGGTGCTCGCGCACCTGATCAGCCGGTACATCCGTCAGTGCAGCCGGGTCAACCGCCAGGTCATAGACAATCACCGCGTTACGGTTAACCGGGTGCCAGCCAAGCGGCAACACCAGCGACAGGCCACTGCGCTCGCGCCCAAAACGGCCCGACACATGCACCAGTGGGCGTACATGCTGCAGGTCGATAAACTCCGCTACACGCCGCTTGTCACGCAACCCCAGCAGGTAATCAAACAACCGCGGCTGCGCGCGCTTGAGCAGCCGCGCCATGGCAATAGTGGCGCGCACGTCGGCCAGCGCGTCGTGAGCTTGCCCGTGATCGATACCGTTGGCGGCGGTCAGCAGCTCGAGTCGCAAGCTGGTGAACCCGTCCACCTGCGGCCATTCAATGCCCTCAGGACGCAGCGCGTGGGCAGCACGCAAGGCGTCGAGCAAGTCCCAGCGGCTGTTGCCACCCTGCCATTCACGGGCGTAGGGATCATGGAAGTTGCGGTACAACGAGAAGCGCGTCATCTCGTCGTCAAAACGCAGGTTGTTGTAGCCGACCGTGCAGGTGCCAGGCTGCATCATCTGCTCATGCAGGCGCTGAATAAAGTCCGCTTCCGGCAGTCCGCTGGCCAGTCGCTGCGGCGTAATACCGGTGACCAGACAGGCCTGTGGGTGGGGCAGCACATCGGCTGGCAGCCGGGCGTCGATACACAACGGCTCGCCAATCTCTTCCAGCTCGGCGTTGGTCGCAATACCCGCCACCTGCAGCGGGCGGTCGCGTCGCGGATCAATGCCGGTTGACTCGAAGTCGTACCAGAAAAAGCGCTTGGTCATGTGTCCCCCTGCTGGCAAAGCGGCAGAGTAACGCACCTTAACGCCTCAGGCACCCGTAAAGTCGCCGAACGTGAAGTAACGCTGCAACGCTCTGGCGAGACCGGCGAAGGCCTCGCGGTTGTGGCTGATGCTGAACCCGCAATCGTAATGGCCGGGCGCGACATCAGCACGACACCAGCGACTGCGCGCTCGAAATCGAATGATACGGGGATATTCCTTGGCACTCATCTCGGGCAGATGCAGCTCCAGATGGTATTCCTCATTGAGCACGACAGGTAGTGTGCAAATCAACATGACGCCGTGGGCGGATAAATTACCAATGTAGCCAAACGGGCGCCCCGTCAGACTGTTGATCACCGCCAGGTAGGCACTGAGCTGATGACGCGGAATGCGCCGCTGGTCTGGCGTTGGTATTGGGTCGGAACCAGGCAGCACTTGCATATCAGCACTGCTCGGCAATCTGTTGGCGGACCGCAGCTTCGGCCTCGCGTACGCGCGCAGGGCTGACCTCTACCCGCTTGCCTTGGGCATCCTCTTCGTACCAATAGGTGCGACGCTGAAAGTCAGCCAGACGCTGGCGCAATTGCTGGCAGCGTGCCGCCTGCCGCTGTCGGCGTTCGGCCAACTGGGCGTTGCGTTGCTCGCGCTCAGCCGCGCGCACCTCCAGCAGGCGCTGCATATCGGCCTCGCCGTCGAGCACGCGCTGATCACGCTCGATTACCTGTGGGCGCACCTCAATCGCCTCAGCACCAGGGCGGGCCCGCTCGCCAAAATGCACCTGCCCGTTGGCATCTACCCAGCGGTAGATCTCGGCGTGCAGCGGCAGACTGGCGCCACAACAGAGCAGCAGCAGAAGCATGCGCATAGATGTGCTTACTCCGATTGAATAAACAGGCCTCTGAGCATAGCGGACGGCCACTATCGAGCCAAGCGCTCAATCTACGGCACGCGGCGGCACCGGCCGGGCCGGATCGTAGTGTCCCAGTTGACGTAAGGTTCCCAGCCGCGCGGCTGCCCGATAGCTGTATTCGCTGGACGGATAGCTGTCGAGCATAAAGCGGTAAGTCTGGATTGCATCCAGATACAACGACAGCCGCTCCAGACACTGACCTCGCAGCAGCGAGATTTCCGGTTGCAGATAAGGCCGTGACCGGATGCCCCGCTCCGTGCGAGAGAGCTCGAGCATTGCCTTAGTGCAATCGCCCTCGGCATAGGCCTGGTAAGCGTCATCCAGGTGTCCCTTGTAGGCGCTCGATGCGCATCCGCTCAACGCTAAAGCCAGGGCTCCGACGAGCCAGAATCTATTCATGTTCACCTCCGCTAATGGCTCTGTATCGGCAGTTGCTCGCCGATCTGCAGCGCGCCAAGCCATGACCCAGATCAGTGCAAAGCCCGGCCGACTTGGCTAGGCTGAACCTTCCCGACCAGAGCCTTGGACAACAGGAGTCAGCCGTATGGACATTCGCCATATGCTCGTGGTGGTAGATGCCACCCGAGAGGAACAACAACCGGCCCTGGAGCGCGCCGCACAATTGCTTGAACACTACACCGAGGCTCGCGTTACCCTGATGCTTTGTGACTATGTTCCAGCATTGGACGGCGGCGTGCTGTTTGAATCCCATGCCCTGGAGAAAGCCCGTGAATCGCTGCTCGCCCACCACCAGGCCCACCTGGAGCAACTGGCCGCACCACTACGCAACAAAGGCGTACAGATCGACACCACCGCGATCTGGGGCAAGCGTCTGGACCGGCATGTGTTGCGTGAAGTGCAGGCCCGTCGCCCCGATCTGGTGCTGAAAACCAGTCACCAGCGCAACCCGCTCAAGCGCCTGCTGCTGAGCGCTGCCGACTGGCAACTGATTCGCTACTGCGAAGTGCCGCTGTGGCTAGTCAAGCATGGCGACAACACACTCAGCCAGGTGTGCGCCAGTGTCGACCCACTGCACAGCGCCGATAAGCCAGCAGCGCTGGATAACAAGCTGGTCGCGTACGGCTACCAGCTCAGCCAGCAACTCAAGGCGCAACTGCACCTGGCTCACTGTTATACGCCACTGCCACGTACCATGGTGTTCGACGCCAGTGTGATTGCCGACTACGAAGGCTACGCCAAGGATGTAAAACAGCATCACGCCACCGCTTTCAGCCAGCTACTGGCCCGCTCGCCGGCTGAGGGCGTGACGTCGCATTTGCTTGAAGGAGACCCGGAAGAAGCCCTGCCGGGCTTTGTCGAGGAGCAGAAGATTGACCTGCTGATCATGGGCGCGGTATCGCGCTCCCGACTGGAAAGCGCGCTGATCGGCCACACCGCCGAACGGCTGATTGATGCCACGCCCTGCGACCTGCTGATTATCAAGCCAGACGGTTTCGTCGACCCCAGCAAGCCCTAAGCGCGCTGCCCAGCGCTGACCGCCGCCTGGGCCAGCGCGGTAATCTCCTGCCAGCGCCCCGCCGCAATCAGCTGCGGCGGCGCTATCCAGCTGCCGCCTGCCGCCATCACATTCGGCTGCGCCAGATAGGCACCAAGGTTGTTGGCCGTCACCCCGCCCGTGGGACAAAACGCCGCGTCGCGAAACGGGCCGGCAAAAGCCTTCAGCAGAGCGACTCCGCCCGCTATCTCAGCCGGAAAAACCTTGAAACGACGATACCCAAGCCGGTAGCCCTGCATTAATTCAGATGCTGTAGCGATCCCCGGTAGCAAGGGAATAGAAGCGTCGCAGCCCCACTCCAGCAGTTCCTGGGTAACGCCGGGCGTCACCACAAAGGCAGCGCCAGCAGCCTGCACAGCGGCAAACTGGCTCGCATCCAGCACGGTTCCGGCCCCTACCGTCAGTGCCGGGCGCTCAGCTCGCAACAGGGCGATGGCATCAATGCCGAGCGGCGTGCGCAGGGTGATTTCCAGGGTGCTGATACCACCGGCACTCAAGGCATCGGCCAGCGGTAGCACGTCTGCCATGCGCTCGATATTCAGCAACGGCAACAGACGACTGCTGGCGAACAGGCTGTCGAGCAAACGGGTCTTTTCTGGCAGCGACATCAGTGTCCTCAGGCTTGGTCCGGGCAATAGTGAATTTCCAGCGGCGCGCGCAAAAACGCCGCTATCGGGCAATCCAGCGGTTCGCGCTCCAGCGCGTCGATCAGAACCTGCAATTTCTGCTCGCCGCTGATCGCCAGTAGCTGCCGGCGCGCGGAGTGTAACGCACGCCCGGTCAGGGTCAACCTTGGCGAGCCGTCTGCCGCCAGTGTAGCCGCGCATAATGCGCCGGCGCTGGGCTCTAGCCATTCTCTCAACTGCGGCTGGCCGGGAAACAGCGAGGCAGTATGGCCATCCCGCCCCATCCCCAACACCACGACATCCAAAGGCGCCCAGCGGGCCAACGCATTATCCGCCAGCGCCGCATCCTGCGCAGGGCTCGTACCTTGGTACAACCCCTGCCACTGCAACCGGTCAAACACCGGCTGCAGATGGGTGCGCAACAATCGCTCATTACTCTCAGGTTGATCTGCGGCCACCCATCGCTCATCGACCAGAGTGAGTTTGACCTGCTCCCAGTCAAGCACATGGCATGCCAGCGCCTTGAGAAAGGGGATCGGGCTGCGACCGCCGGACAAAGCCAGCCTGGCCTGCCCGCGCGCTGCCTGGGCCTCGCGCAGCGACATCGCCACAGATTCGGCCAGCACGCGCGCCTGGGCCCCCGGCGAGGGTGTCTGCACCCAGCCAACGCCGCGCTCGCGCAGTGCGGCCAGCAGTGCGCTACTCACTGATCCGCGTCCTGCAGTCCGGCGGTAAAGACACTGGCACCCAGCTCCGCCGAGCTGGCTTGAGCCCGCATGAACGCAAACAGCTCACGGCCCCAGCCCCGGCGCACCGCCTGCGGGCAAGATGCAGCATCGCGCTGCTGCCAGCCAGTCGCATCGACCTGTAGGGTCCCGGCCTCGGCATCAAGGCTGAGCACATCACCATCTCGCAAGCGCGCGATGGCGCCACCCTGCAGTGCCTCGGGGCACAGATGAATAGCCGCCGGCACCTTGCCCGAGGCGCCGGATAGCCGGCCATCGGTCACCAGTGCAACGCGATGACCACGATCCTGGAGCGCGCCCAGGTAGGGCATCAACCGATGTAACTCAGGCATGCCGTTTGCTGCCGGCCCCTGAAAGCGCACCACCGCAATGACGTCACGGGCCAGCTCACCGGCCTCAAAGGCCGCGACAAAAGCTTCCTGACTATCGAAAACACGGCACGGGGCCGTTACCTGACGATGCTCCGGCGCCACGGCCGACACCTTGATCACGCCACGTCCCAGCTCGCCATCAAGCATGCGCAGGCCGCCATCAGCAGCAAAGGGCGCACTGACCGGTCGCAGTACGCTATCGTCCAGGCTGTGCTGCGGACCATCGCGCCAGGCAAGCTCACCATCACGCAGATAAGGCTCCTGGCAGTAGCGCGCCAACCCGGCGCCCGCGACGGTATCTACATCTTCATGCAGCAGCCCCGCCGCCAGCAGCTCGCGAAACAGCCAGGCGGTGCCACCAGCGGCCTGAAACTGGTTAATGTCCGCCTTGCCACTGGGGTAAATGTGCGCGAGCGTCGGCACCACCTGCGACAGGTCTGCCATGTCCTGCCAACGCAGCTGCAAGCCGGCTGCCTGACCGATGGCCACCAGATGCAGCGTCAGGTTGGTTGAGCCACCGGTCGCCAGCAGCATCACCACCGCGTTGATCAACGCCCGTTCATCCAGCACCTGACAGAGACTGCCCTGCCCCGCCCGCGCCAGGGTCACCGCGGTCTTGGCTGCGGCCTTGCTAAGGGCGTCACGCAGCGGCGTATCTGGCGCCACAAAGGACGCGCCCGGCAGTTGCAGGCCCATGGCTTCCAGCAGCATCTGGTTGGTGTTGGCGGTGCCGTAGAAGGTACAGGTGCCGGGGCTGTGATAGGAGGCGCTCTCAGCCGCCAGCAGCTGTTCACGCTCCACCTTGCCCTCGGCGTACAACTGGCGCACGCGCACCTTCTCGCTATTCGCCAAACCGCTCGGCATCGGGCCGGAGGGCACAAAAACAACCGGCAAATGACCAAAACGCAGCGCGCCCAGCAGCAGCCCTGGCACGATCTTGTCGCAGATGCCAAAGCACAGGACGCCATTGAACATGTTGTGCGACAACGCCACTGCGGTGCCCATGGCAATCACATCGCGGCTGGCCAGCGATAGCTCCATACCCGGCTCGCCCTGGGTTACACCGTCGCACATGGCCGGCACGCCGCCTGCCACCTGGCCGGTGGCACCGATGCTTCTCAGGTATTCACGCAGCAGCTGCGGATAACGCTCATAGGGCTGATGTGCCGACAACATGTCGTTGTAGGCGCTGACCATGCCGATATTGACCTCATCGATCATGCGGATGCGAGCCTTGTCCTGCGCGGAGCAAGCCGCCATGCCGTGCGCCAGGTTGCCGCAGGACAAGCCGCTGCGACCCGCTGGTGCCTGCGCCATCTGCGCCAGATAAGCTGCCCGGGAATCGCGGCTGCGCGCTCGCAGCCGCTCTGTTACCGCCGTTACCTCAGGGTGCATGACCACCGCTCCGTTCACTGTCTACCTACCCGTTTAACGGCATTATGGTCTATTGTAGGACGCAGCCAAAACCCACCGAACAAGGACCTCTGCATGTCACTGCGCCGCACCAAGATCGTTGCCACCCTCGGGCCCGCCAGTAGCAGCCCGGAACGTATTGCCGAGCTGATCAACGCCGGCATGAACGTGGCCCGGTTGAACTTCTCCCACGGCAGCGCAGACGAGCACCGCCAGCGTGCCCGTCTGGTGCGCGAAATTGCTGCCGAGAACGGCCAGCATGTAGCCCTGCTAGGCGACCTGCAAGGCCCGAAGATTCGCATCGGACGCTTTGCCGACGGCCCGATCAGCCTGGAGGTGGGTGACCATTTCCGCCTGTCCACCAGCCACGGACTGGAGGAAGGCAACCAGGACGTCGTAGGTCTGGACTACCCGGATCTGGTCAAGGACTGCCGCGCTGGTGACGAGCTACTGCTGGACGATGGCCGCGTGGTGCTGCAGGTTGAGAGTGTCGGCCGCGATGAAGTGCGCTGCCGCGTTACCACCGGCGGCCCGCTGTCCAACAACAAGGGCATCAACCGTCGTGGCGGCGGCCTGTCTGCTGCTGCGCTGACCGACAAGGACCGCGCCGACATCAACCTCGCCGCCGAACTGCAGATGGAATACGTGGCGGTCTCCTTCCCCCGTGACGCCGCCGACATGGAACTGGCGCGCAAGCTGCTGCGTGACGCCGAATCCGACGCCTGGCTGGTCGCCAAGATTGAGCGCGCCGAAGCGGTTGCCGATGACGCGGCGCTCGACGGCCTGATCCAGGCAAGCGATGCCGTCATGGTTGCCCGTGGCGATCTGGGCGTGGAAATTGGTGACGCCGAGCTGGTCGGCATCCAGAAGCACATCATCAGCCGCGCACGTAAGCAGAACAAGGTGGTCATCACCGCCACCCAGATGATGGAATCCATGATCACCAGCCCCATGCCGACCCGCGCCGAGGTGTCCGACGTTGCCAACGCAGCGCTGGATTACACCGACGCGGTTATGCTGTCAGCCGAAAGCGCCGCCGGCGATTACCCGGTCGAAGCGGTGCGCGCCATGAGCCGCGTTTGCCTGGGCGCCGAAAAGCAGCCGGTCAGCAAGAAGTCCGGCCACCGCCTGTACCAGACCTTCGAACGCTGCGACGAAACCGTGGCACTGGCTGCCATGTATGCTGGCAACCACTTCCCGGGCGTGACCGCGATCATCACCCTGACCGAGAGCGGTTACACCCCGCTGATCATGTCGCGTATCCGCTCGCACCTGCCAATTTTCGCGCTGTCGCCCAATGCCCAGACCCTGGGCCGCGTCTCGCTGATGCGCGGCGTACAGGCTATCCCGTTCAACCCGGCGGAGCTGCCCTCCAGCGAGATCAACCAGCAAGCCGTCAACCGGCTGCTCGCCGCGGGCCATGTGCAGCCCGGTGACTGGGTTATTCTGACCAAGGGCGACGTCTACAACTCCCGTGGCGGCACCAACTCCATGAAGCTGCTGCACGTAGGCGAAGAGCTGGTGTAACAACCAGCCGGCATCGGCGTCCTCTGGTGGTCACCACCAAGGACCCGATGCCATGCTTTCTACCCTGCTGCCGGCCCAGCGCCTGCTGGACCGCACCCAAACCCTCGACTTCCTTGCGCCGCTACTGATCCGCCTTTATCTGGCACCGATCATGTGGATGGCCGGCACCCGCAAACTCGCCCATATCGACTCAACCATCAGCTGGTTTGAACACGGCCTCGGCCTGCCCTTCCCTGAGCTGCTGGCCTGGCTGGCGGCGCTCACCGAAGTCGTCGGTGCGGTACTGCTGCTGATCGGCTTTGCGACTCGCTGGATCAGCACTCCGCTGATGATCACCATGCTGGTAGCGGCCTTTGCCGTGCATTGGCCGTACGGCTGGTCAGCCATTGCAGATCCCAACTCGCTTTTCGCCAATGACCGCGTCGCTGCCTCCGCCGAGAAGCTGGCACGCGCCAAGGCGCTGCTACAGAAGCACGGCAACTACGACTGGCTGAGCAGCAGCGGCCGCCTGGTCATACTCAATAACGGCATCGAGTTCGCCGCCACCTACTTCATTCTGCTGCTGAGTCTGTTCTTTACCGGCGGTGGGCGTTGGGTGAGTGTTGATTACTGGCTGAAACGTCGACTCTCGACCGGCTAAACCAGAGTATGAAGAAAAAGCAGCGCCCCCTTGCGGAGACGCTGCGCTTTCTCCGCCCTACGCGACGGCGGCCGCCCTATAGGGCGTGATCTGCCAAGACACAAAAAAGCCCCGCGCAGCGGGGCTTCTTTATACGGCGAAGCGCTTACTCCACTTCAACCGCCAGGCTTTTATCGGCAATCTTCTTCTGCCAGATCTGCGGGCCGGTAATGTGCGCAGACTCACCGGTGGTGTCCACCGCCACGGTGACCGGCATGTCCTTGACCTCGAACTCGTAGATCGCTTCCATACCCAGCTCCGGGAAGGCCAGTACGTCGGCTTTCTTGATTGCCTGAGCAACCAGGTACGCCGCGCCACCGACTGCCATCAGATACACCGCCTTGTGATCCTTGATCGCTTCGATCGCAATCGGACCGCGCTCGGACTTGCCGATCATGCCCAGCAGACCGGTCTGGTCGAGGATCTGGCGGGTGAACTTGTCCATGCGGGTTGCGGTGGTCGGGCCAGCGGGTCCAACCACTTCGTCACGGACCGGATCAACCGGGCCAACGTAGTAGATAAAGCGGCCTTTCAGATCAACCGGCAGCTCTTCGCCCTTGTTGAGCATGTCGACCATGCGCTTGTGCGCAGCGTCGCGGCCGGTCAGCATCTTGCCAGACAGCAATACGGTTTCACCGCTCTTCCAGCTCAGCACCTCTTCCGGCGTCACGGTGTCCAGGTTGACGCGGCGCACGCTGGAGCCCACTTCCCAGGTGATTTCCGGGTAAGCATCCATCGGCGGCGCTTCCAGTACTGCCGGGCCGCTGCCATCGAGCACAAAGTGCGCGTGACGGGTCGCGGCGCAGTTCGGGATCATGCAGACCGGCAGGCTGGCTGCGTGGGTCGGGTAATCCTTGATCTTGACGTCCAGCACGGTGGTCAGACCGCCCAGGCCTTGCGCGCCGATGCCCAGCGCGTTGACCTTGTCCATGATCTCCAGACGCAGCTCTTCGACCCGGTTCTGCGGGCCACGGGCACGCAGTTCGTGGATGTCGATGGAGTCCATCAGCGACTCTTTGGCCAGCACCGCAGCCTTCTCGGCCGTACCACCAATGCCGATGCCCAGCATGCCCGGCGGGCACCAGCCAGCGCCCATGGTCGGCACGGTCTTGAGCACCCAATCGACGATCGAGTCGGAGGGGTTGAGCATGACCATCTTGGACTTGTTCTCGGATCCACCGCCCTTGGCTGCCACGTCGATCTCGACCTTGTCACCTGGCACGATCTGGTAGTGGATCACGGCCGGGGTGTTGTCCTTGGTGTTGGCGCGCTTGCCGGCCGGATCAGCCAGAATGGAGGCGCGCAGCACGTTCTCAGGCAGGTTGTAGGCGCGGCGCACGCCTTCATTGATCATGTCGTCCAGGCTCATGGTGGCGCCATCCCAGCGCACATCCATACCTACGCGGGCGAACACAGTGACAATGCCGGTGTCCTGGCAGATCGGACGATGTCCGGTAGCACACATGCGCGAGTTGATCAGAATCTGCGCCATGGCATCACGGGCAGCCTGCGACTCTTCGCGCTGATAGGCCTCGTGTACGGCCTGAATGAAATCTACCGGATGGTAGTAGGAAATGTACTGCAACGCGTCGGCGACGCTCTGAATCAGATCGTCTTGCTTGATAACGGCCATCTCGGACAGCTCCTCTGCATTGTGGCTGCTGGTGACGCTGGGGGCGCCAAACCAGACTCACGGGATGGGGCCGCCGACTCTGCGGGTCAACTGGCCCTGAAAAAGCGCGCATAAGTATACCCGAGCCGCACCGGCAGGACAGCGCCATCTGACAGAAGTCGAACACCGGGCATTGATCACATTTGCTGCATGCCGCTAGAAAAGCGCTTGCAAAACGACAGATACCCGATAAATTGACGTCATAATGCCATCATTCGGAGGCAAACAGAGTGAGTGAGGCGCCAGATTCCAAGACAGCCAAGTTTCAGGCATTAAGGCTGCAGCGTTTTTACCTCGCCCAGATCAACTACCTGATCACTTACCTGGTGATTGGCGTCGCTTGGGCAGTCGGGCACTACCAAGGCTCGGCCTTGCTGGTGTTCAGCCATATCCTGTTGGGCTTGAGCACCCAGCTGGTGTTCCTGCTGCTGATGCGCAGTAACTGGAACCTGCGCCTGAAAGACCCCAGCATGACCAACGCGCAAATTGTCGTGGCCATTTTGCTGATCACCTACCTGCTAGCCTTTGCCGGCCCGCTGCGCGGCACCCTCATCATGATCTACGCCAACATTCTGGTCTTCGGCATCTTTCAGCTGTCGCGGCGGGACTTTCATATTCAGTCAGGCCTGGCACTGGTGTGCTTTGGGCTGCTGATCACCCTGGAGCACTATTTCAAACCCGGCGCTCGCAGCTTTACCCTGAGCCTGGTCGAGTGGTTTGTACTGGCCTGCTTCCTGTTCTGTTTGAGCCTGACCGGCAGCTATATCCGTGAGCTGCGCGAACGCCTGCAACGGCGCCACAACACCCTGCAGGCTCACCAGGAAACCCTGCGCGGCATGATGGGGCAACTGCAGAACCTGGCCACCACCGATGCCTTGACCGGCTTGGCCAACCGCCGCCACTTTCTTACCGAAGCGCAACGTCGCATGACCCTGATGCGCCCCAGCCAGCAACTGGGCCTCGCACTGATCGACCTGGATCACTTCAAACGCATCAACGACCTGTATGGCCACGCCGCCGGTGACGAGGTCTTGCAGGGCTTTGCCGAACTGGCTCGCAACAGCCTGCGCGACGGCGACCTGGTCGCACGCTTTGGCGGCGAGGAGTTTGTCATTCTGCTCGGCGATAGTAACCCCGAAGCCCTGCTGCAGTGTATGGAGCGCTTGCGTACCGCCTTTGCCGTCCTCAACTTTGACGCGCTGCCGGCAGGCGTGCACTGTAGTCTCTCGGCGGGTCTTTGCGTGATCCGCCCGGAGGATGACCTGGAAGTCTGCCTAAACGATGCAGACCAGGCTCTGTATCTGGCCAAAAATAGCGGCCGCAACCGTTGCGAGTTACACCAGCCCAGTTATGCCTGATATCCAGATTGCTGACCGCCGCCTGCGCGTGTCGGCCGGCAGCAACCTGCTGGACGAGCTACTGGCCGCGGGCTTGCCCATCAACTATTCCTGCCGCAGCGGGCACTGCCAAAGTTGCCTGGTCCGTAGCCAGCCGGGAGCGGCGCCACAGGCGGCGCAGGCGTCTCTGTCACCCGCCATGCAGGCAGAAGGCTGGCTACTGGCCTGCCAGTGCAACGTTCAGCAGGATTTGCACCTGAGTCTGTACGACCCCGCTACCGATGGTCTGCCAGCCCATATTGAAGAACTGACACAGCTGAATGCCCTGGTCCTGCGCCTGCGAGTGCGCCCGGCCAGAGCGCTGCGTTTTCACCCCGGACAACACCTGGTCATCTGGCTACCCTGCGGCACGGCGAGAACCTTTTCCATTGCCAGCCAAGCGGGCAGCCCGCTGCTTGAGTTTCACCTCCAGCAACGCCCGGGCAGCCAATTCGGTGAGCGCCTGCAACACCTGGGCGTTGGCGCCCAGTGTTACCTGGGAAGCCCCAGCGGGCACCTGCACTACCAACCTGACTGGCAGGACCGTCCACTCCTGTTGCTGTCGCGCGGCACCGGGCTGGCCCCACTCCAGGCCATCGCCCGGGACGCGCTGCAACAGGGACACACAGCGGGTATCACGCTATGGCACTGGCAACGGGGCGAGCAGCCCTGCTACCTGCAGGACGAACTCGAACAACTGGCCAAGGCTCACCCCAACCTGCAACTAGCGCTGCGCCAGCGGCAGCACTTTGAAGCAGACCTGCAGCGCCTGCGCGTCCCCTCGCGCCGCACACTGGCGTTGGCCTGCGGCTCCCAGACCTTCGTGGAGCGTCTGGGCCGCCCCTTGTTTATGGCTGGACTAAGCCGAACCCAGGTGCTGCACGAGGTGTTCACCCGGCGCTGAATGCGGCCCTGTTATGCTCAGCCATTCAACAGGTTGTGCTTTGCTGCCAGCTCCAGCCAGACGTGCGAGCATGCCTGCGCTTCCCTAAACGACAACACAGGCTGGAATAACCGTGAGCGACCATCTGCTGATCGACCGTAGCCAGGGCGTGCTGACCCTGACCCTGAACCGCGCCGACAAGAAGAACGCGCTGACCCGCGAGATGTACGGCGACATGGGCGACGCCATCGCCGCGGCCGAGAACGACAACAGCATCCGCGCCATCATCATTCAAGGCAGCACAGAGTGTTTTACCAGCGGCAATGACGTAAGCGACTTCATCAAGAACGAGCGCTCCGGCACCGACAGCCCGGTGTACCGTTTCCTCAAGGCCATCTGCCATGCCAGCACACCCATCATTGCCGCCGTGAACGGCCCTGCCGTCGGCATCGGCACCACCATGCTGCTGCATTGCGATTTGATTTATGTGGCGCAGAACGCGCGCCTGAAAATGCCCTTCGTCAACCTTGGGCTCTGTCCGGAGGCCGGCTCCAGCTTCCTGCTGCCGCGCCTGTTGGGCCACCCCCGCGCCGCTGAGTTACTGCTGCTGGGCGAGGAGATCAATGGCAGTCGCGCCTGCGAGATCGGTCTGGCCAACCAGGCGCTGCCGGTCGGCCAGGCCGTGCTGGACGCTGCCCGCGCCGCGGCCCTGCGCATCGCTGAGCTGCCGCCCAGCTCGGTACGCCTGACCAAGCAACTGATCCGCAACGGCATCAGCCGCACCGCCGATGAGGTCATGGAAACCGAAGGACAGCATTTCGCCACCCTGCTCAGCGGTGCCGAAGCCAAGGAAGCGCTGACCGCCTTTATGGAGAAGCGCAAACCCGTTTTCAACTGATTCGGGCTGCTCCTCAGTCTCTCTGCGCCAGCCGAGGCGCAGAGAGATTGCTTCCTTAACGCGGAATACCAAACACCCACATTACCCAGCGGTTGATCTGCCCCCAGAAACGAATCTTGAAACGGTGCGACCAGGGCAGCTCTTTCCACTCAGCCAGCGTCCACAAGCGGCTTTGCTCAAAGTCATTCTCAAAGCTCTTGGCCACCGCCGCCGCCAGCTCACTATCCACCGCCTGCTGATTAGCTTCCAGGTTCCAATGCAGCGTCCAGTGGTCAAAATTACAGGAGCCCAGCGACACCCAGTCGTCCACCAGTGCCGTTTTCAGGTGAGTAAACCGGGGCTGGTACTCGTAGATTTTTACGCCGGCCTTAAGCAAACGCGTGTAATAGCGCTGACCGGCGTAACGCACTGGCGGGTGATCGATGGTCATGCCGCACAGTAGCAGACGTACATCGACACCACGCCGCGCGGCACGAGACAACGCCCAGCGAATACGCCGTGACGGCAGAAAATAAGGGGTGGTCAGCCAGACGCGCCGCTCCGATCGCTTCACCGCAGCCAGCAGCGAAGCCACCACTTCTTTTTGCTCCCGCGCGCCAACGTAGGCAACCCGGCCCTGGCCATCACGCCCGGCCGGCAACGGCGGCACCTGGCCGCGACGCACTGCTGCCAGCCCTGGCCTGGCTCGCTCCTCGACACGCTCCCACTCGTACTCGAACAGCGATACCCAGTCCTCGACTACCGGGCCCTCAATTTCCAGCAGCTGCTCATGCCAAAGGGCGGTACCGGTCTGCGGATCGGGCTGGCAGAACTCGTCGGTGATGCCCGTGCCGCCCACCAGCGCAAGGCGTCGGTCAATCACAAACAGCTTGCGGTGATCGCGGTGAAACAAGCGCGAACCGCTGAGCAGCCTGGGCGGGTTGTAAAAGCGCAAGACCACCCCGGCCTGCTCCAGCTCCTTGCGCTCGCTCGCCTGCAGGCCGTCACTACCGACCCCATCCAGCAGGCAGCGCACTTGCACCCCGCGCTCGCGGGCAGCCAGCATCACATCGATCCACTGTCGCGTGCTGCGTCCTGTTTCCACCAGATACAGCTCGATATCAATGCTCTTTTGCGCCTGCTCGAAACACGACAGCATGTGCGGGAAGAAGGACTCCCCATCCACGCGCAAATTGAAGCGATTACCCTCACGCCAGGGATAAACCGGTGCCTGCATAATCTGTCCTTAGGCCACCAGTCAGAGGCAGCCGCCGTTACGCTGGAATGCAGTAATCCTCCTGCGTCAGCAGGTCCAGCCCGCATTCCAGCTCGCTGATCCAATCCAGAAAGGCGTTGATGGTATCAGCATCTGCAAAGGGACTGCCGTGCTGCGGCACAATCATCTTCGGCTGCAGCCGCCGGACCATGTTTGCCCACAGGCGGCAGGCCTTGTTGCCCGCCATGTAGCGCCGATGAAAACCTTCCATACTGCTCCTGTGAGCAGCAAAGTCGGTCACCGGTTCCGCATCATCCACCATGGAAGCACCCATATCACCAGAAAACAGGATGCCACTGAGCGGGTCATAGAAGTGCAAATTACCTACAGAGTGCAGAAAGTGGGCAGGCAATACCTTGATTTGGCAGCGGCCCAACGGAATGTCCATACCGCGGTCCGGCACCGCGATCATGCGTTCGGTGGTACTCAAGCCGGTATGCTTGGTCAGGTAGCTGGCACTCAGGTGCGGCAAGAAGCGCGCCCACAGCTTCGAGCACACCACGCGGCATCCGGTGTGCAGAAACCACTTGTCGAGTGACGCGATAATGTCCGGGTCCTGGTGCGAGGCAAACACATAGGTCAGCTCCTGCAGCGGAATATGCCGACTCACCGCCAGTGACAGGGGCGTGTAAGTCAGGTCGCCCCCCGGATCAAGCAATGCATGCTGATCATGATCGATGATCAGAAACTGGTTTGACTGCACACCATCGCCACTGACCAACTGATCGAAGCACAGCACCTTGTGCTCACCGTTATCAAACAGAACCCTGGGCGAACCCGTCATTGTTGGCACCTCGACGCAAAAGCCGCTGTTATACCCTCCACCCGGAGGCTGGCTACTGACTTGTATCAACGAAGCGAGCGTCACAGGAACGTCACCACAGATTCACGCGACTGACACCACCGCGCCATAGGCTCAGCCTGAACAACAGCAGCTGATGCCCAGATGGAGGTGTCCATGACCCAAGCAGCTTTCGCCCTTGAAGAATCCGGCAATCGTCACCTGACCGTGGAACTGGCAACCGATGCCGCCAGCCTGCAGGCCGCACAAGCCCTGCGCTATCAGGTATTTGGACAGGAGTGCGGCGCCCAGCTGCACAGCACCGAGCCCGGGCTGGATCAGGACCACTACGACCTGCACTGCGAACACCTGATCGTGCGCGATCAGCGTAGCGGTCAGGTAGTGGCCACCACCCGCATTCTCGATAGCAGCCGGGCCGGCGCGGCGGGTGGTTTCTACAGCGAGAGCGAGTTCCAGCTGGTTGGCCTGACGGACCTGCGCGGCGACATCATGGAAATTGGACGCACCTGCGTACACGCCAACTACCGCAACGGCGCAACCATCTCGGTGCTCTGGTCCGGCTTGGCCCAACTGATGAACGAGCGCCAGTACGGCTATCTGATGGGCTGCGCCAGCATCGACATGAACGATGGCGGCATACAGGCCCACGCCATCATGCAGCGCCTGCGCGGACGCTACCTGAATCGCGACTACCTCAACGCCATTCCACGTCTGCCGCTGCCCGAGCGCACCCTGCCAGACAACGTCACCGCCCAGCTGCCACCGCTGCTCAAGGCCTACATGCGCCTGGGCGCCAAGGTCTGCGGCGAGCCCTGCTGGGATCCGGAATTCAACTGTGCCGACGTGTTCATTCTGCTGCGCCGCGAACAACTGTGTCCGCGCTACGCACGTCACTTCAAGGCCAGTTGAGCATGGCTGCGCGCTCGGTAAGTATGCCTCGACGGCTACTGCGCCTGTGCGCAGTCATCGGCTGGATCGGGTGCGGGCTGCTGCTGGTGTGCTGGGCTCAACTGATGCAATGGTTGCTACCAGCGCGGGTTGATCGGCAACGGCAAAAGCTCACCCGCTGGTGGCTCCGCAACCTGATCCGCATTTTACCCCTGCGGGTGCGGGTACAGGGCACCGCGCCCGGGCAAACCGCCCTGTGGGTAAGCAACCATGTGTCCTGGCTGGATATTGTGGTGCTCGGCGCTCAAGCGCCGGTGCATTTTCTGTCCAAGGCAGAGGTGCGCAACTGGCCTGTCATCGGCTGGCTGGCCAGCGCGGCCGGCACCTGCTTCATTCAGCGCGGTCAAGGCACCTCCAGTACCGTGCAGGACCAGTTGAACGACGTGCTGGCAGCAGGCCGCAGCCTGGTGATGTTCGCCGAGGGCACCACCACCGCAGGCGATCGGGTACGCACCTTTCACGGCCGCCTGCTGGCGGCCGCCATTGAGGCGCAGGTACCAACCCAGCCAGTCGCCGTTGCCTACCGCTACGCTGGTCAACGGGACGCGGTGGCACCCTTTATCGATGACGACGAGTTCTCGCAGCATCTGTGGCGATTGCTGGGCTCACGGGATATCGACGTGGAGATTCATTTCCTGCCGCTGCTGGACAGCAGCGCGTTGAACCGCAACCAGCTGGCACGCAGCGCACATGCCTCGGTCTGTCAGGCGCTAGGCCTGGATGATGGCAAGTCAGCCAGCGAGCCCGCCGAGGTCAAGGCGGCCGCCTGATCCTCGGCAAAGCGCTGCAGCTCCGGCATGAAAGCCAGAAAATCGTCCTCAAACCCTTGATACGCTGCCTCAAGCTCCGCCACGCCGCCCGGTAGAGCCGTTTCACGACGAAACCGCCGGGCCATGTTATCGACCGCCCGGTGCAAGTGTCTCAGCTCGGCGTAGCTGCCCAACCAGTCCTGTTCACTCATGTAACTCACGACGGTCCACGCGCGCTCCGGCATCAATGCCCGTTGGGCGCGCAACTGGCGATACACATCCTGACTGAAGTCATCGAGCGACCGATCAGCAAAGTTCGCCCAGTGCCGTGCCAGCAGGTGGTCGTAGAACATGTCGACCAGAATCCCGGCAAAGCGCCTGCGCTCTCCACTGATACGCGCCTTGCTCTGCAGCACCAGAGGGTGCGCATCGGTGTAGCTGTCGATGCGCCGATGCAACCAGACACCGCCACGCACCGCCTCTGGCAAGTCCAGCTGCTGCACCGGGCCTTTGACGAAGTCACCCAGCATGCTGCCCAGCGCCTGTTCAGCCGAGGCCGACCCCAGCAGCAGATGGGCCAAAAAGTTCATCAGTTACCCTCAACCCGGCGGTGCAGCGCGCTCAACTGGTTTTGCAGGGTGCTCAGGCTGCGGTTGGTCTGCAGACGAAAGCTGTCGATCGCCTTCAGCGCCTGATCGGTTGCTCCCAGGCGCTGATCCAGCTCGCTGCGCAGCACCAGCAGCGCCTGGTCTACCTCCGCCGAATGGTCCTGATTCTGCAAGCTAGCCAGCGCCTGACGCTGCTCATCCAGTCGCTCGCTCTGCTGCCCTAGCTGCAACTCAAGTGCCGCCAACCCTGCCAGCTCACTAAAGACCTGCTCGAGCCCCTGTTCGGCCTCGGCAAGCTGGTTTTTTACAGCCGCCAGCTCAACGCCGCGCTGCTCGGCGTCGGCCAGTTGCTGCTCACTGCGCTCGCTCAGGGCCTGCAGCGCCTGCTGCTGGGCTACCAACTGCTGGCCACGGCGCTCTCCACGCTGATCCAGTTGCTCAAGTAGCTGTTGTTGCTCAGCCTGACGCTTTTCCAACGCCGCAAACGCGTCCTGCAGCCGTTTGAGTTGCTCTTGTCGAGCCTGCTCGGCGGCGCCAAAGCTATCCTGACTGGCAGACACCTGACCAGTGATATCCTGGATCCGCCCGGAGGCCTCCTCGCTGATCCGCGCAAAACTGTTCTGAGTCGAAACCAGTTGCTGCTTCAACGCCCGCTGCTGCTGGTGCGTCCAATACCCCAGCCCGATCAGCGCCAGGCTGAGCGCCGCACACAGAGCCCACAGCGCACCGGTGCCGGCCACCGCAGCGCGTGGCGGCGGCTCGGCACGAAGCGTGTTCTCCGCTCCGCGAGAGCGAGGCGCCTTGGTCTCAGCCGAGGGCCGCTCCCGTACAGCACTGATGCTGGGCAGTTCACCCAATTCTGGCTCTTTCATTGCTTTACCTTACCCACCTGAACAAACCAAAACCCTTGCGCCAGAGCAGTGCAAGCCTGCACCAGCGCGCTGCACGCCAATCATCTGACGTCACTTCCGTGACCGAAGAACCAGGCTACACGCCGCATTCCCCCCAGCCACTCAGCAGATTGGTACACATTCTGCTTACCGAAATTTGACTTGGCTACCACACCTTCACCCTACCAGCGACCTACGGAGGTATGAACATGATTGCAGAGGCACAGTTCAACCGCGCCACACTGGATTGCATGACCGCGCTACGACGTCAGCTCAAGCGCTCTCTGGGCGTCACTGTGCGCCTGGGTGATCCAGATGCCGTTGAACACATGATTGGCCTGAGTCGTGACAGCAGCGAGCTGGAGATTCGCGAACTGGGTAGCCGTCTGGCGGGCCTGGTGCACGCGCCGGAGCCGGCCGTTCAGCCCTCCCCCCTTGCGCAGGGTGCCATTGCCGCTCGGCAATTTCAGCACCGGCAGGAAAACAGAGCACGCCTGGAGGCCGACACCGACCAGGGCAACGCCCCTAGCGGCAGCGTGCGCATCTATCGCGGCCAGGTGATCCGCGGCTAAGCGCGTCACGCTGCGGCGCTGGCGCAAGCCGTCGACAGCCATTAATCTGAGTGCGTCCCCGTATTCAGGAGCATGTGCATGTCGCAATGGATGATCTACGGCGCCAATGGTTACACCGGCCAACTGCTGGCCAAGGCCGCCGCCGCACGCGGGCTGCAGCCGATACTGGCTGGCCGCAACGGCGCAGCCATCGCTCGTCTCGGCGAGTCACTGAAACTGCCTCACCAGACATTTGACCTTAGCGATCAGGCCGCCTTGCAGCACATTATGGCAGAGCAAAAGGTGCTGCTGAACTGCGCTGGCCCCTTCTCCGCCACCAGCGCGCCGTTGATCGAAGCCTGTCTCGCCACCGGTTGTCACTACCTGGATATCACCGGCGAGATTGATGCCTTTGTTGCAGCCCAGGCGCGGCAGGCTGATGCCGAACAAGCCAACATTGTTATCTGCCCGGGCGTCGGTTTTGACGTGATACCGACCGACTGCATCGCCGCCCGCCTGAAACAGGAACTACCCGATGCCGACCGGCTGGCCCTGGGCTTTGACTCGCGCAGCGCGCTATCGCCAGGCACCGCCAAAACCTCGGTTGAAGGGCTCAAATATGGCGGCCGCATACGCAAGGATGACCGCATCGTCAGCGTGCCGCTGGCCTACCAGAGCCGCGAGATCGACTTTGGCAATGGCACCAAGCACGCGGTGACCATTCCCTGGGGCGACATCGCCACCGCCTGGTTCTCCACCGGCATCGACCATATCGAGGTGTTCCTGCCGATGGCGCCCAGCGCAGCCGCTCGCCTGCGCCGCCTGGATCGTCTGCGCCCGCTGCTGGGCCTGGCACCGATCCAGGCTCTGCTTAAATATCTGGTCGCACGCCGTATCCTCGGGCCCGACACCCAGCAACGCGAATCCGCGCGCAGCTATGTCTGGGGCGAGGCGCAAAACCGCGCAGGGCGGAAGGTGGTGGCGCGCATCGAAACCGCCAACGGCTATGACGTCACAGTCGAGGGCGCCCTCATGGCTGTCGCGTTTTTGCTTGAAAACGAGCCGGCTCCCGGCTACTACACCCCCTCGCGCCTGCTGGGCAGCGACTGCATCGAAAAGCTGCCGGGCTCCGGCAGCATGCTCATTGAGTAACAAGCCGAGCGCACTCAGCGCAACAACTTTGGCGCCAGGCGCAGCAACTGTTCAGTCAGGCCATTGAGCAGTTGCCCGCCATTGCGCCAGTAATGCCAGTACAGCGGCACCTGCAGTGCCTGACTGGGCAGCAGTTGCTGCAACCGCCCTGTGGCGAGCGCATCGGTTACCTGCAGCGCCGGCACCATGCCCCAGCCCACACCCGCCTCAAGCATCCGCACAAAGCCCTCCGACGAGGGGCACAGATGATAGTCAAACTCGCCAACAACACCGAACTGCTGGACAAAACGATGCTGCAACTGGTCATCCGGCCCAAATACTACTGCCGGCACCCGCGCCACCTCCCGCGCCGCCAGCCCCTGCAGCCCTCCAGCAAAGTGCCGTTGCACAAAGGCCGGACTGGCCACGGCCAGGTAGGGCATCTGCCCCAGCAGCGCACTGCGCGCCCCGGCCACCGGCTGCTCCGCGGCGCATAGGCAGGCCGCCACCTCACCACTGCGCATGCGGCGCAACCCTACGTCCTGATCTTCCACCTGCAGGTCCAGCAATACCTGCTCCCGTTCACACCAGCCAGAAACGGCTGCGGCCCACCAGGTCGCCAGGCTGTCAGCATTCAACGCCACCCGCAGGCGAGTACGACCACCCTGATCCGCAATCTGGGGCAGATCGGCTTGCAGATCACGCTCCAGCAGTCGTACCTGTTGCACATGGTTGAGCAGCCGCTGGCCTGCCGCCGTTGCCTGCGGCGGCGCGCTGCGCACCAGCGCGGCAGTCCCCAGGCGCGCCTCCAGCAACTTGATACGCTGCGATACCGCAGACTGGGACAGCCCCAAATGCGATGCCGCTCGTTCAAAGCCGCCATGCTCGATAACCGCAGCCAGGGCGACCAGCAGCTTGTAATCAACCACATTACTTTTCCTAATGAATCATGAGGATTATTTGTTTTCCTTATCACTCTGTCCAGCGCAGACTGCCGCCATTGTTAATTAGGAAGCCCTTATGCCCACTCTGTTCTACAGCTACTTCCACGGCCTGATCGCCGCCGCCGGCCTGATCATGGCCATCGGCGCGCAAAACGCCTTCGTACTCGCCCAGGGTTTGCGTCGTGAGCATCACATCAGCGTAGCCCTGATCTGTATGAGCTGCGATGCAATACTGATTCTCGCCGGCACATTCGGCCTGTCGGCGTTGCTGCAGGCGCACCCGCTGGCGATGGAAATCACCCGCTGGGGCGGCGTGGTGTTTCTGCTGATCTACGCCACCCAAGCACTATGGCGAGCCCTTTCACCACGCGGCCTGGAAGCCATGCGCGCGCCCGCCCGCTCACGCCGCACGGTGTTGCTCACCACCCTGGCCGTCACCCTGCTCAACCCCCACGTCTACCTGGACACCATGGTGCTGATCGGCAGTCTGGCGGCACAACACAGCCTGCCACTGGTCTTCGCGCTGGGCGCGGCCAGCGCCTCCATCCTCTGGTTTACCTTGCTGGCCATTGGCTCCGCCCGCCTGGCACCCGTTTTGCAGCGACCTTTGACCTGGCGGCTAATCGATTTGATGGTCGCTGGCATGATGCTGACGGTCGCCTGGTCACTCGCCCAGCCCGCACTACAGAGCCTCTGACCGAGAAAAACCCCATGGAAGGTGCGTGGATAGGGCGGATATCAGGTGCTATCATCGGGTCTTCCCGATCGCAAGACGGGCAGCGCCCTGCGGCCGTTGATACCGACAGTTCGCAGAAGGCGCAGCAACATTGACCGTGACCCAACACGGCACCCCGTCGGCATTTGCATTCGGACAACGCCCGTGCAATGCAGACCCTGATACCTGACGATGGAGAGAGATCATGGCTTTTGAACTACCCGCACTCCCCTACGAGAAAAACGCGCTGGAGCCGCACATCTCGGCAGAAACGCTGGAATTCCACCATGGCAAGCACCACAACACCTATGTGGTCAACCTGAACAACATGGTTCCTGGCACCGAGTATGAAGGCAAGAGCCTGGAAGATATCATCAAGACCTCCAGCGGCGGCGTATTCAACAACGCAGCGCAAATCTGGAATCACACCTTCTACTGGAACTGCCTGAGCCCGAACGGCGGCGGCGAGCCGACTGGCGAGCTGGCTGAGGCCATCAACAAGGCGTTTGGCTCCTTCGCAGCTTTCAAGGAAGAGTTCAGCAAAGTGTCCATCGGCACCTTCGGTTCCGGCTGGGGCTGGCTGGTCAAGAAGTCTGATGGCTCCCTGGCACTGGCCAGCACTATCGGCGCCGGCTGCCCGCTGACCAGCGGCGACACTCCGCTGCTGACCTGCGACGTATGGGAACATGCCTATTACATCGACTACCGCAACGCACGTCCGAAGTACGTTGAGGCGTTCTGGAACCTGGTCAACTGGGACTTTGTAGCGAAAAACTTCGCCGCTTGATCCCGCCAGCAATACCGCAAACACCCTGCTCCGGCAGGGTGTTTGCGTTTTGGCTGAAAAAATGATTGCATTTTGACGCCAAGTTAATGTTTCCTGATAGCCACCTTGGCGGGAGAACACCGGTATGTGCAGCTATTGCGCATAGACCTCCTCCCCTGCATGATGCCTCAAGCGCAGACATTACCAGGACAGGAACAAGAACACCTTGAAGCTCGAGCGCAGACACAGTCTTTCGGTCAGACTTTTACGCCTAGTGCTATTATGGGCACTACTGGTGGGTGTAGTGCTGAGCCTGGGTCAAATCAGTTTTGATCTGCGCAAAGAACGCCTACAGATTGATAGCACCGCCGAGCAAATCCTCGCCATGTCGGAGGACCCGGCCACCCAGGCTGTTTACAGCCTGGACCGAGAAATGGCGTTACAGGTGATTGGCGGGCTGTTTGAGCACCCCGCTGTCCGCTTCGCCTCCATTGGCCACCCGGACGAAACCCAGCTAGCCAGCCGCGAGCGCCCGCTAACCCAAAGCCCCGTGCGCGTCGTCACTGACTGGCTGTTTGGTGTAGAACAGCACTACAGCGTAGGCCTGTTCGGCCGAGAGCCCTACAACGAGTACTACGGTGATTTGCGCATCGTGCTGGACACCGTCCACTACGGACAGGACTTCCTGCAGGACTCCCTGATCATCTTGATTTCCGGTGTACTACGCGCTATGGCTATGGCATTGGCGCTGTACCTGCTGTATCACCTGCTGCTCACCAAGCCGCTGGCGGCAATCATCGAGCGTATCAGCGACATCAATCCAGACCATCCAGGCAAAATGCACATCCCCATGCTGCCGGGCCAGGAGAAGAACGAACTCGGTCTCTGGATCATCAAGGCCAACGAGCTGCTTGAGTCAATCGAGCGCAACAGTAGCCGGCGCCGCGAAGCCGAAGCGAATCTGCTGCACATGGCCCAACACGACCACCTCACAGGGCTGCCAAACCGCAGCATGCTGCAGGAACAGCTAGGTCGTATTCTGGCCGACGCCGGCCGGCGACAGCGCGGCGTTGCAGTTCTGGTTTGCGGCCTGGATGACTTCAAAGAGATCAACGAGCAATTCAGCTACCAATCCGGCGACAGCCTGCTGGTTACCGTCGCCGATCGCCTGCGCGCCAACAGCGGACGCCTGGGCAGCCTGGCTCGCCTGGGCGGCGACCAGTTCGCACTGGTACAAACCGGCGTCGGCGAGCCCTACGAGGCAGCCGAGCTGGCACAAACCATTCTTGACGACCTTGGCCGTACTTTCGAGATTGGCGAACACTCGGTCAGCCTGCGCGCCACCATCGGCATCACCCTGTTCCCCGACGACGGTGACAACGCCGAAAAGCTGCTGCAGAAAGCCGAACAAACCATGATGCTGGCCAAAGCGCGCTCACGTAACCGCTACCAGTTCTATATCGCCAGCCTGGATAGCGAGATGCGCGTACGCCGCGAGCTGGACAAGGAGCTGCGCGGCGCACTGGATCGCAATGAATTTCATCTGGTATACCAGCCTCAGGTGTCGTTCGAAGATCACCGGGTAGTCGGGGTAGAAGCCCTGCTGCGCTGGCACCACCCGGAGCGCGGTCTGGTACCGCCCGACCTGTTCATTCCGCTGGCCGAACAGAACGGCGCAATCATCAGCATCGGGGAATGGGTCCTGGATCAGTCCTGTCGCCAGCTGCGTCTCTGGCATGACACAGGTATGACCGACCTGCGCATGGCAGTTAACCTCTCAACCGTCCAACTTCACCACAGCGAACTGTCGCGCATGGTGACCAACCTCATACAACGCTACAAACTGCCCCCGCGCTGCCTGGAGATGGAGGTGACCGAGACCGGCTTGATGGAAGATATCGCTGCCGCCGCGGGTCACCTGAACAGCCTCAAGAAGGCCGGAGTGCAGATTGCCATCGACGACTTCGGAACCGGCTACTCATCGCTCAGCTATCTGCGAGGCCTGCCCCTAGACAAGATCAAGATTGATCGCAGCTTTGTCCAGGACGTTCTAGTGGACGAGGACGATGCCACCATCGTGCGCGCCATCATTCAACTGGGGCGCAGCCTCAATATGCAGGTCATTGCCGAAGGGGTGGAGTCCGCCGAGCAAGAAGCCTACATCACCGCCCAAGGCTGCAACGAGGGTCAGGGTTACTACTACAGTCGCCCATTGTCGGCCTCGGCATTCGACGACTGGGTTCGCAGCTACAACGCCTCACGACCACAACAGCAAGTAACACAGTAAGGGATGCGGTATTGCGCCTAGCCTGGCCAGAACATGGCCTCTGGCAAGCAAATGAACAATGCGGCAACAGCCCCTAGGCCAGCCAGAACCAGCAAGCCAGCGGCATGCTGACACCTAGTCCGAGCATGCACCAGACCGCACCGCGCCGCATGCGGCGGCTCAAATCCTCTTCATGGTGATCTGACAAGATGAACGGCAAGCCATAGCGTGCAGGCTTGGCCAAGACATGCACCACAGGCTGGCGCCCCTCTACCCGCGCCAAGCGCTCGGCCTCACGACCGGCCGCGGCGCGCACTTGCTGCCACTCCTGCAGGTCGATCTGGCCGTCAGCGTTACGATCAAAACGTGCCAGCAGATCATCATAATCGGCCTTCCAGCCGCTGATTACCTGACGCGCAATAGCCTGCTGATCAATCGCTTCACGACCACCTCCGCGACTTTCGAACCAGCCGAGCGCGTACAGCATCTCGCCCTCGGAAAACCATTCCTCGGTGTAACGGTATCGACTACCAAGCAACCCCGCCAAAAAGCCGGTACGCACATTGCGGCCCGCCGGCCAGCGCTGACTACCTTCCCAGCGCCGCCGCTGGCGCGGATGCACGTCTGCCCCCTTGGGCTTGATCCAGCAGCTACCGGTATCGTCGCGTAGCAAGAAAGGACGCTCCGACTCGCCCTTCTCCACCGTACGCCATTCCTTGTTCTTGCCGGTACGCTGATATTCCTCCACGACAAAGCGGTACCACAGACAGTCCACCTCACCCAGCGGCGAGATCAGCGGCTCATGTCCACCGGCGTCCAAGGTTCCCTGCAGCTCGACGAGCCCCTGGGCAGCAGAGCGAATACGTGAGGTAGGAGTGTCTTCCAGCCAACGCGCGCGCCGCCAGCGCCGAAACATCGCCATCAGAAAGAACAACGCCAGCGCGCTGGCGAGGCAACTAAAGATGTAATAAGCAGGCGTGGACAACAGCAGTACGCCATGAACATCAATCACGAAAACAGCGCCCGCACGTCGACATCCGCCGTCTCTTCCTCGCTGAACTGCAGCAGCTCGGCCGCCTTGAAGCCGAACAGACGAGCCAGCAACACCTCCGGGAACTGCTCAATCCGCACGTTGTTGATGTTGACTGCAGCGTTGTATAGCTCGCGCCGGTCAGCGATGCCATTTTCCAGGCCGCTGATGCGCTCGTGCAGGTGCTGAAACGACTCATTGGCCTTCAGCTCAGGGTAGTTCTCAGCCAGCGCAAACAACTGTCCCAAGCCGGCGCGCAACACCGACTCTGCGCGTCCAACACCCTGGACGTCTTCGTCTGCCCGCGCCGACGCCACCGCGCTACGCGCAGCGATCACCCGCTCCAGCGTCTGGCTCTCGTGCGTCATGTAACGGCGACAGGCATCGACCAGCTTGGGCAGCTCGTCATGACGCTGGCGCAGCAGCACGTCGATATTGGACCAGGCCTGACTGACCGCGTGTTTCACGCTGACCAGCTGGTTGTACAACATGATCGCGTACAACAACACCACACCCAACACCACCAGCACGATAACCGTCGTCAGTTCCATCACCCATCTCCTTTGGTAATTAACGCGCACAGCTGCGCAGGCACAGGCCACACTATAAAGGAAGCCCTGATTAATTCCACAGGCGCCGGCGCACGCAAAAACATCGCGCTCCGCAACGTGGAACGCAGCACACAAGAAGAAAGAACTTGGTCAGCGCTGACTAATGCCAGCTGCCGCTGCGAGGCGTTTTTTTCAGGAAGGATAAGCAGGCAGGAATATTCCGGGGCCGCCAACAGACGGCCCCGGCTAGCTTACTGGAACAGCGACTCGCCGGTCAGACCGTGCTGCTCGAGGATGTCACGCAGGCGTTTGAGGGCCTCGACCTGAATCTGTCGTACCCGCTCACGGGTCAGACCGATCTCACGCCCCACCTCCTCCAGCGTGCTGCTTTCATGACCACGCAAACCAAACCGCCGGGTCACCACCTCGCACTGCTTCTCGGTCAGCTCACCCAGCCACTGGTCAATGCTCGCGTTGAGGTCATCATCCTGCAGCAGGTCACAGGGGTCGCCACCTTGATCGTCGGTGAGCGTATCCAGCAGGGTCTTGTCAGAATCTGGGCCCAGAGACATGTCTACCGAGGCCACTCGCTCATTCAGGCCGAGCATGCGCTTGACGTCTTCAACCGGCTTGTCGAGCAAATGAGCGATTTCTTCTGGAGAGGGTTCGTGATCAAGCTTCTGCGTCAGCTCACGGGCCGCGCGCAGGTAGATATTCAGCTCTTTCACCACATGGATCGGCAAGCGAATGGTGCGCGTCTGGTTCATAATCGCGCGCTCAATGGTCTGCCGAATCCACCAGGTCGCGTAGGTCGAAAAGCGGAAGCCACGCTCGGGGTCAAATTTCTCCACCGCACGAATCAGCCCCAGGTTACCCTCCTCGATCAAGTCGAGCAGCGTCAGCCCGCGATTCACGTAGCGTCGCGCAATCTTCACCACCAAGCGCAAGTTGCTTTCAATCATGCGCTTGCGGCCAGCCGGATCCCCTTTCTGCGCCAGGCGGGCAAAATGCACCTCTTCTTCAGGTGTCAACAGCGGGGAAAAACCGATTTCATTCAGATAGAGCTGAGTAGCATCCAGCTCCTTGGTAAACTCGAAGGCGTTCTCCCGGCGGTGATTGCGCGGGGTAACACGCTGGGGACGTTCGACGGATACGGGCATTCCTTGCACCTCCTCATCAACCTTGATGTCGCTCTGCGATAGCCTACTACCTGCTGCCAAGCTTTGCTCTGGCGGTTTCTTATTTTTGACTGCCATATGCGCGCCCCAAATATCAGAAAAACGCGGTATCTCAACAGCCGCAGCACTGACCCGATCCCGGCGTGCACTTCGCGACTGCGCTGGACTGCCAATCGAACCTTTTTCAGCAGACTGCCTGCCGAAAATGACAGAACGATGTCAGACCTGACTACACCTTAGCATCAAGATCGAGGTAAATACGCCAACGGGTCTACAGGTTGCCCCTTACGTCTGATCTCAAAATGCAACTTGACGCGATCAGTTCCGCTACTGCCCATTTCAGCTATTACCTGACCAACCTTGACCTGATCCCCTTCCTTCACCAGCAAACGACTGTTGTGTGCGTAAGCACTGAGGAAAGTCTCGTCATGCTTGATGATGATCATGTCACCATAGCCGATCAATCCTCGCCCTGCGTACACCACGGCGCCGTCAGCTGCTGCTTTCACAGGCTCACCCAATTGCCCGGCAATATCAATCCCTTTATTCAAACTACCGTTTGACTGAAATCGAGCCACCAAGGTACCCCGCGCCGGCCAACTCCAGCCCGCTGCGCTAACCGGTCCAGGCGCGATAACCGGCGCTGTGGTCGGGGAGCTGGTGGTACTGGCAGTGCTGGCCGGCGCCCGGGTGGTGGGCGCGCTCGGTGTGCTAGCAGGGGTGCTGCGGGCAGGAGCGGAGGTAACAACCGGATTGCTGGTCACCGGAGCGGGCCGCGCAGGAGTGCTTGGGGCTGGCGTGCGGGCACGCGCGCTGGATCCACTGGCCAGGCTGATACGCTG
Source organism: Halopseudomonas maritima (assembly GCF_021545785.1). Lineage (NCBI taxonomy): Bacteria > Pseudomonadati > Pseudomonadota > Gammaproteobacteria > Pseudomonadales > Pseudomonadaceae > Halopseudomonas > Halopseudomonas maritima. The sequence continues at coordinate 3,229,891 of NZ_CP079801.1, read as the reverse complement.
GCCAGGGTAAATGGTATAGGGCGCACGCAGGTTGTTCCTGCTGGCGAGTTCTTTCCAGTCCCAGCCATAACGAAAGGCGATCTGGTACAGGGTCTCGCCACGCTGCACGGTGTGGGCACCGGTCGTGACAGATTGCGCACGCTGGCCGCCGCGACCGCGATCATCAATCGGCACGGTACCCGACGGACCGGCGCAGGCAGCCAGTATGGCCGCCAGTAATACTACTGCGGCACCCCTGGCCCGTTCAGCGGCCCAGCACCCCTCTCGCACACACCGCCCCATTCCAGGTTGGCTCCCGTTCAGTATCGCCTGCAGGGTTCGCGTCGGCAGCAGCACCTAAGCTGAAGCGCGCCGTCCCCACCACTCCAATGCCAACACTAATACCACGCCAAGCACCATCAATGCCAATCCAGCCTGCCAGAGCGAAGGCTCTCCTGTCAGTTGACTATATTGCTGCGGCCAGAGGTTGGTCTCAGTCAACGGTACCTGCTCACCGTGGCTGTTGGTGCGCCAGGACAAGGCTTGTTTCCAGGGCCAGACCTTGTTCAGCGAGCCGACCAGCAGACCGGTGAGAAAAGCCAGGGTCACGTTACGGGCGTGCTTGAGCAGCCATGACAGCAGGCGCGAAAAGCTCAGCAGGCCTGTGACACAGCCCAGCGCGAACAGCCCCAACAGGCCAGCATCCAGGTTTTTTACCGCCTGCAGAACACCGGTGTACAGGCCCAGCAACAGCAGGATAAAGCTGCCGGAAATGCCCGGAAGAATCATCGCGCAGATGGCGATAGCCCCCCCGATAAAGAGATTCAGTGGCGTAACGCTCAAACTGAGGGGCGCAGCCACTGTGATCAGGTAGGCAAAGAGCGCGCCACCCAACGCAGCCACTAGGGTCCAAAGGTTCCAGCGGCTGATCTCACGGCCGACCAGGTACACCGAGACAACAATCAGCCCGAAGAAAAAAGACCAGACCAGCAAGCCATGCTGCTCCAGCAAGTAGGTAATCAGGCGCGCCAGCGAGACGATACTGCACAGAATGCCGGCCAGTAGGGTAAACAGAAAGGCGCCGTCGATGGCCTTCCAGGTTTCGACAAAGCGCCCGCGCAGCAGCCAGATCACCTTGTCTGGTGTACAGGCAGCAATCGCAGCAAGTAGCCGGTCATAAATGCCGGAAATGAACGCGATGGTGCCGCCCGAGACACCGGGCACGACATCGGCAGCCCCCATGGCCACGCCACGCAGAAAGATAAACAGGTATTCCTTCACAGAGGGTCCTTGCTGGCTGAGGTCAGGAGTGGATGGCGCCGGCCAGCAACGGTACAAAACGCACCGGCTCAACCTGCTGATGGATAAATTCGTCGCCCTGGCGCACCACCAGCATCAAATGCTGCTCGTGCTCTCCAACCGGGATTACCAGACGGCCGCCATCGGCCAACTGGCCCAACAGCTCGCGCGGTATTTCAGCCGGCGCGGCGGTAACCAGAATGGCGTCATAGGGCCCGTACTGGGGCCAGCCCCAGTTACCGTCGGCGTGACGAAACACCACGTTACGGATATCAATGTCGCGCAGCACATTCTTGGCGCGCTCTTGCAGAGGATAGATGCGCTCAACGCTGAACACCCGCTCCACCACCTGCGCGAGAATTGCCGTCTGGTAACCAGAACCGGTGCCCACTTCCATAACCTTGTCGAGCGGCCCGCCGCCGAGCAGCAACTCGGTCATGCGCGCCACAATATATGGCTGCGACAGCGTCTGGTTATGGCCGATCGGCAGGGCGGTATCTTCGTAGGCGCGGTGCGCCAGCGCCTCGTCCACAAACAGATGGCGAGGGGTACGGCGTATGGCTTCGAGCACGTGCAGGTTGCGAATACCCTCTTCAAACAGGCGCTCGAGAAGCCGCTCGCGGGTGCGCTGAGAGGTCATGCCGATGCCGGCGCGGTAGAGGTCGTCGCGTACCATGGTCTATCAGCCCAACTCACCCAGCCAGTGTTCCAGGTGATCAAACACCTCATAAAGGGTCTTATCGACACGCAGCGGTGTCACCGACACGTACCCTTGCATGATGGCGTGAAAATCGGTGCCCTCACCGCCATCTTCGGCGTCGCCGGCTACCGAGATCCAGTAACCTTCCTTGCCGCGCGGATCGACCCACTTGATCGGCCTGGCGGCGCGCGCCCGGTGGCCCAGGCGGGTCAGGCGCACACCTTTGATATGTTCCAGCGGCAGGTTGGGCACGTTGACATTGAGCACCGTGCGCGGCGGCAGATCCAGCTGATCGTGCGCCTCGACCATCTTGCGGGCAAAGTACGCAGCGCTCGGCAGATTATCGGCCTGGCGGCCAGTCAACGAAAAGGCCATGGCCGGGCGCGTCAGAAAGCGGCCTTCCAGCGCGGCGGCCACAGTGCCGGAATACAGCACGTCATCGCCCAGGTTGGCACCGAGGTTGATACCGGACACCACCATGTCGATGCTGTCTTCAAACAGCGCGTTCAGGCCCAGGTGCACACAGTCGGTCGGCGTGCCATTGACCCCGATATAGCCGTTGTCCAGGGTGAACGGACGCAGCGGCCGGTCCAGACTCAGGGCGCTACTGGCACCACTGCGGTCTTCGGCCGGAGCCACCACCACACAATCGGCATAATCGGCCAGCGCGCCGTGCAGGGACTTGATGCCCGGCGCCAGCACACCATCATCGTTGGCAATCAGAATTCGCATCAGATCTCACTTTCCAGTCCGCCACCCGGGGCGCTGGAGAGGTCCAGCAGCTCATGCAGCAACGCCGTGGCGAAGCAGCCGGTAGGCAGGGTAAATTCCAGTTCAAGACAATCGGTCGACGGATAATGCCACGTCAGACCGCCAATGGGGAGGCGTAAAATCCGCCGCGCCTGCTCCAGACCCGCCCCTTCCAGCCAGGCCGCGAGCTGCGGTTCGTCGTCGGCCACCTGCTGTTCAAGCTGCGCCGTTTGCGCTGTGCTGGCCAGCGTGCCTGCGCCCCAGAGCGACGCCGTGGGATGCAGATCAAGCGCCGCCGGCCGTGGATCATCTGCGGCCAATTCACTGGCCGGAAAGTGGCTGCGACTGTCGGTAAACGCCAAACAGTCACCTGGCAGAATGCAGTTCCAGCTGCCGTCGGCAACCCGCGCTGCCAGCATGCGGTTAAACAGCAGGCTGCGCGCCGTGGACAGCAGTCGCGAGCGGGTGCCACGGGCTGGCGGATAACCGCCCTGCTCTGCCCAGCGACGCGCGTCATGTAGATTGCCGCCGTCACGACCAAAGCGCTGCGGGCCAAAATAATTAGGCACACCCTGGCGGGCAATAATCTGTAACCGCTCATCCAAACGCGACCGGTCTGCGGCCAGATCAGTCAGGCGAATAAAAAAGCCATTGGCACTGTGGGCACCGCGTTGCAGCTTGCGCTGGTGGCGGCTCTGCTCCAGGCAGCGCAGCTGGTCATTCCAAAGCGCGCTGAAGTCAGGATCAGCCCGGCCCGGCAGCTGCAAACTGAACCATTGACGGGTCACCGCCTGACGATCCTTCAGGCCGGCGTAACTGACGTTGCGCAGCGAAATACCCGCCGAACGGGCCAGCTTGCGAGCGACCTCTTCAGTATTCAGACCGCGCTTTTCCAGCAGCAGCCAGAGGTGCTCACCGGCACCGCTGAGCGCGATATCCAGCACTTCGGTCACCCGAAAGTCCTCAGGTGTTGCCTTCAGTGTTGCGCGGCCGCAACTGTCACCCCAGGCACGCGGCCCCAGCAGCGCCTCAGACATCAGCCAGCAACAACGCAACAGCGTGCGCAGCGATACCTTCTTCGCGCCCGACAAAGCCCAATTTTTCAGTAGTGGTCGCCTTGACGTTGACTTGATCCAGCGCAACGCCCAGATCCGCCGCAATCCGCTCGCGCATCAGCGGAATATGCGCGGCCATCTTCGGGCGCTGAGCAACAATGGTGGCGTCGACGTTGCCGACCCTCCAGCCGCGCTCGCGCAGCAACCCCATGACATGACGCAATAGCGCTCGGCTGTCGGCGCCCTTGAACTCAGGGTCGGTATCAGGAAAGTGCTGACCAATATCGCCCAAGGCCGCGGCACCAAGCAGCGCATCGGACAACGCGTGCAACAGCACATCACCGTCTGAATGGGCCACCAGACCGTGATTGTGTGCAATCTGCACCCCGCCAATAGTGATGAAATCGCCATCACCAAAGCGGTGAACGTCGTAGCCATGGCCAATGCGCATAGTGAGTCTCCGGTCAGTCGATGGCGGCGATTCTACCGCCTCGACATGACAGGGAACAGGCCGGAGTCAGTCTGCTACAGGCCCAACGCCGCAGCATGATGACGCAGGTGGTCATCAATAAAGCTGGCAATGAAGTAGTAGCTGTGGTCGTAGCCGGGCTGACGGCGCAGGGTCAGCGGATGGCCCGCCGCAGCGGCCGCCGCCTCCAGCGCCTCAGGCTTGAGCTGCTCAGCCAGGAAGTTGTCGGACTCGCCCTGGTCCACCAGCAGCGGCAAACGCTCGCTCGCCCCGCCCAGCAACTCGCAGGTGTCCCAGGCTTTCCAGGCCGCCCGATCACTGCCCAGATACTGCCCCAGCGCCTTGTGCCCCCAAGGGCAGTCGCTCGGGTTGCTGATCGGCGCAAACGCCGAGACCGAGCGGTAGCGACCGGGATTTTTCAGGGCACAGATCAGCGCACCGTGGCCACCCATCGAGTGACCGCTGATTGAGCGCTGATCCGATACCGGGAAGTGCTCCTCGATCAGCCCCGGCAGCTCCTGCACGACGTAGTCGTACATGCGGTAGTGCTGCGCCCACGGCTGCTCGGTGGCGTTGACGTAAAAGCCCGCGCCCAGACCGAAGTCATAGGCACCGTCGGCGTCGTCCGGCACGCCCTCGCCACGCGGGCTGGTGTCCGGCGCAACAATGACCATACCCAGCTCGGCAGCCAGCCGCTGCGCGCCGGCTTTTTGCATGAAATTCTCGTCGGTACAGGTCAGCCCCGACAGCCAGTACAGCACCGGCAACGGTTTGCCCTGATCCGCCTGCGGCGGCAGATAGATGCCAAACACCATGTCGCAGTGCAGCACCTGAGAGCGGTGACGATAACGCTTCAGCCAGCCGCCAAAGCTCTTGTTGGCGCTGACCAGTTCAATGTCGTTCATAGGAAACCTCGAAAACAGATAAAAGCCGCCAGAGGCTGGAAGCTGAAGGCTGGAAGCCAGAAGCAGCCCGTGCTACTGGCTCGACCAACTGCTCAACTCTTCAACTTTTAGCCTCTAGCCTTCAGCCTCAAGCCGCTTTTCAAAAATGAATGACCGTCCGAATGCTCTTACCCTCGTGCATCAGCTCAAAGGCGTCATTGATCTGCTCCAGGCCCATGGTGTGGGTGATAAAGCTGTCCAGCGGGATTTCACCTTTCTGGGACTTTTCGACATAACTCGGCAGCTCGGTGCGGCCCTTGACGCCACCGAAGGCGCTGCCGCGCCAGACGCGACCGGTGACCAGTTGGAACGGACGGGTGCTGATCTCGGCGCCAGCCGGGGCCACACCGATGATGGTCGATTCACCCCAGCCCTTGTGACAGCACTCCAGCGCTGCACGCATCAGTTGTACGTTGCCGATACACTCAAAGCTGTAGTCAACGCCGCCATCGGTCATGTCGACGATGACTTCCTGAATCGGCTTGTCGTAGTCCTTCGGATTGACGAATTCGGTCAGACCCAGCTCGCGAGCGATGCCTTCCTTGCCCGGGTTGATATCGATACCAATGATGCGGCTGGCACCGGCCATCTTGGCGCCGATGATGGCAGCCAGACCAATGCCGCCCAGACCGAAGATAGCAACGGTCGCGCCGGCCTCTACCTTCGCGGTGTTCAGCACCGCACCAATACCGGTAGTAACGCCACAGCCCAGCAGACAGACCTTCTCCAGCGGCGCTTCCTTCGGAATCACAGCAACCGAGACTTCCGGCAGTACGGTGTACTCGGAGAAGGTGGAGCAGCCCATGTAGTGATAGATCGGCTCACCGTTATAGCTGAAGCGGCTGGTGCCGTCGGGCATCACGCCTTTACCCTGGGTGGTGCGCACGGAGCTGCACAGGTTGGTTTTCTGGGACTTGCAGAACTTGCACTCGCCACACTCGGCGGTATACAGCGGAATCACATGGTCGCCCACCTGGACCGAGGTAACACCCTCGCCCACCGCCTCAACAATGCCGCCACCCTCATGTCCAAGGATGCACGGGAAAACACCCTCGCTGTCCTGACCAGACAGGGTGTAGGCATCGGTGTGGCAAACACCGGTGGCAATGATGCGAATCAGCACTTCGCCGGCCTGCGGCGGCGCCACATCCACTTCAACAATCTGCAGGGGTTCATTCGGCGCAAAGGCCACAGCGGCGCGGGACTTGATCATAGGACTCTCCATTGAGTGAGGTAATCACAGGTAGGCAAGTGTAGTAGAGAGTGGTTTCGTGGATAATCCCTCACCAGACAAAACATTATTGCCAAGCAGGGATAATCAGGAGTGAGTGGGTATGAGTGACTGGGAGGGTATCGACGAGTTTGTAGCCGTGGCCGAGACCGGACACTTCACCGGCGCAGCCTCTCGCCTGGGCGTATCCTCCTCCCACGTCAGCCGTCAGGTGGCCCGGCTTGAGGACCGCTTGCAGAGCCGCCTGTTCTACCGCAGTACCCGTCGCGTCAGCCTGACCGAAGCCGGCCAGACCTTTCTGCAGCACTGCCAGCGCCTGATTGACGCCCGCGACGAAGCGCTGCAGGCCATCACTGATCTGGGCAGCGAACCCAAAGGCCTGCTGCGCATGACCTGCGCCGTGGCCTACGGCGAAAGCTTCATCATGCCCATCGTCAACGACTTCATGCAGCAGTACCCGCAACTGCGCGTGGAAATGACGCTGACCAATCAGACGCTGGATCTGCTGCATGGCAGCTATGATCTGGCCATTCGCCTCGGCCGGCTACAGGACTCCAGCCTGATTGCCACTCGCATCGCTCCGCGGCATATGTACCTGTGCGCCGCACCATCCTATCTGGAGCGCTTTGGCGCGCCGCACAGCCTGTCCGAACTGCCGCGACACAACTGCCTGATCGGCAGCACCGACGTCTGGACCTTCCAACAGCGCGGTCGAGAACTACCGGTTCGCGTGCAGGGCAACTGGCGCTGCAACAGTGGCCAGGCGGTACTGGATGCCGCGCTACGCGGCTTCGGTCTGTGCCAGCTGCCCGACTACTACGTGCAAGGCCACCTGCGTAGCGGTGCCTTGCGCGCCCTGCTGCCTCAGCACCAGCCGCCGCATACCGCCGTCTGGGCGCTGTATCCGCAACAGCGGCACCTCTCACCCAAGGTGCGTCAACTGGTTGACCACCTCAAACGCGGCCTGGCCGAGCGCCCGGAATACAGCGCACCCTGACAGCGCACCCTGACAGCGCACTAAAAAAGGGGCCGAAGCCCCTTTTTCTCAACTCAAATCACGCTATCAATTGATCTGCTGCGCGCGCTGGCGCAGCTCCATATCTGTCTGCATGCGCGACGCGATTTCGTTGTAACGGGGAATATCCATCTCCTCATCCTTGATGGCCTCAACCATCTCTTCCTGGGCATCAAGCTGCATCTGCTGGGCTTCCTGCTGGTCACCCGCATTGCCCAGCTCTTCGGTCAGTTTCTGGCGGATTTCGTTGACCTTCTGCTCCGCTGCAACGAACTTCTCCAGCTCCTCATCGGTCACCGGCGCCGAGGCCGCCTCTGTAGGCGCACCATACTGCTGACCGGCGGTACCGCCAGCGGACTGCGCAACAGCGAACGGGACGCCCGCACTCAGGGTCACAACACACAGGGCGGCAGTCAGTGTTTTCAGATTCGTCATGGTGTTTCTCCTTGGTTGAGTATCACTGGGTCTAGAGCAGAGACCGTGCCACACCCGAACAACACCAATAAGCCATTGTTTTATAAAGCTTAAATTGCAGAAAAACCAACCAAAACGCGGCTCAGCTTGCCTGAATCGCCCACAAAACCGTATCTTTTTTAAACATGAGCAAAAAATATCCGTTCAGATATGACCCATTCTCCTGGCTCGGCATCAGTGGCCTGCAGCGCACGCTACTGCTATTTGTCGTGCTGCCGCTGCTGGTACTCACGGCACTGGGCATACGCTTCGGCCTGGAGCAGGCCAGCCAGTTTCAGCAGCAGCGCCTGAAAGATGACCTGGAGCTGATCGGCCGGGCCATCAGCATCCCTATCGGCGACGCCCTGCGCGAGCACGACGAGCAAGCCATCGAACTCGCACTCGGGTCGGTCTTTATCATTGGTGAGGTGTATGGTGCCTCGGTATTCGACGTCAACGGCGTACGCCTGGCATCGGCGGGCATTACCGAGAGCGACCTGACCCGCACTGCCATTCCCGACCTGATTGTTTCCACCGGCCAAGCCCAGCAGGGCTTCAGCCAGGTCGGCGGACGTCACCTGTTCTCCCACTTTATGCCGCTGCTCGACGCCGGCGGACAAATTCAGGGGCTGATTCAGATAACCCGGCGCGCCAGCGATTTCGGCCGGGCGCTGGATCAACTGGAGATCATCGCCTGGTTGGCGTGGGGCGTGCTGGCGGTCGGTATCCTCTGCGCAGTCATGCTCGGGCACTACGGCGGTATTGGTCGGCATGTTGATCGACTGCTGGAACATATGCAGCGCGTCGCCCAGGGAGATCATGCACACCGGGCAGCGCTGGAGGGGCCAACGGAAGTGGCCGCCTTGGCCGAGGGGCTGAACCAGATGCTCGACAGCATAGAGCAGGCGCACCAGGAGCTGGACCAGCGTCGTGCTGCCGAAACCGGGCTGCTGGCGCAGCTCAAGGATCAGGAAAAAATGGCGGCGATCGGCGGCATGGCGCGCGGGGTCGCGCATGAACTGGGCGCCCCGCTAAGCGTTATTGATGGCCGCGCCCGCCGCCTGCAGCGACAGGTTGGGGATAACGACGCGCAGCACCGCGAGCTGAGCGCCATCCGCGCTCAGGTTAGCCGCCTTACCCACACGGTGCGCCAGTTGCTCGACTACAGCCGCCCCAGCGCTACCGAACCACGAGCGACCTCGCTGCGCCAGGTCCTCGACAGCGCGGTGGCAGCCATTACCCCCGAGCTGGAAGTCAGCGGTCGCCAGCTACAGACCAAGACCGCCAGTCAGCCCCCGCTGCCAACCATCAAAGGCGATCCGGGCCGCCTGGAGCTAGCGCTGCTGAATCTGCTGCGTAATGCCTTACAAGCCAGTGAGCGGCAGCTGCAGGTAACCCTTAGCCAGCAACAAGGCCAGCTGCGCATAGACATTGATGACGACGGCCGCGGCCTGCCCGAGGCCACGCGCGAGCAACTGCTGGAGCCCTTCTTTACCACCAAACCACCGGGCGACGGCACCGGGCTAGGGCTTGCCATCGTCAACACCATCGCCGAAGAGCACGGTGGCGAGCTAGTACTCGGCGACAGCCCGCTGGGCGGCTGCCGGGCCAGCCTGCTGCTACCGATTGATCAAGGGAAAAGCACCGCATGAGCCACACCGAACACCTGCTGCTGGTAGAGGATGATCCGGGCCTGCGCGAACTGCTGCAGGAAGAACTCGAGGCCGAAGGCTACCGCGTCACCGCCTGCGCCAGCGCAGAAGCCGCGCAGCCGCTACTGCAACAGGGCGATATTGATCTGCTGATCAGCGACCTGCGTCTACCCGGCGCCAACGGCCTGAGCCTGCTGCCGGTTGCGCAGAGTTTGAACCCCGCGCCAGCAATGCTGATTATCACCGCCTTTGGCTCGGTACAACAGGCCGTGCAGGCGCTGCAGCAAGGCGCGGACGACTTTCTTACCAAGCCATTGGAAATGGATCATTTCCTGCTCACGACCAGCCGCCTGCTGGAAAACCGCCGTCTGCGCCGCGAAGTACAACGCTATCGCTCGATCATGGCGGTGGAACAGTGTCACGGCATCATCGGCCAGAGCAGCGTGATGCGCCGCCTGTTTCAGGATATCCGCCAGGTTGCCAACGCGGACGGCCCGGTACTTATCCAGGGCGAAAGCGGCACCGGCAAGGAGCTGGTTGCCCGCGCCGTGCACGAGCAAAGCAGCCGCAAAGGCGCCCCGTACATGGTGGTGAACTGCGGCGGCATTCCCAGCGAGCTGATGGAAAGCGAGTTCTTTGGTCACACCGCCGGCGCCTATACCGGCGCCCGCAAGACCCGCGCCGGGCTGTTCCAGCAGGCTGACGGCGGCACCCTGTTGCTGGATGAGATTGGCGAGATGCCGCTGGCCCTGCAGGCCAAGCTGCTGCGCGCCCTGCAGGATGGCAAGGTGCGACCGGTCGGCAGCGATCACGAAATTCAGCTGAACGTTCGCGTGATCGCCGCCACCAACCGCCAACTGACCGACTGTGTAGCTGACGGCAGCTTCCGCGAAGACCTGTTCTATCGCCTCGAAACCTTCACCCTGCAGGTACCCGCGCTGCGTGAGCGAGCCGAAGACATTCACGCCCTGGCCGACTTCTTTCTCACGCGCTTCAACGCCAGACAACAGCGCCACATCAAGGGCTTTGCCGATGACGCCCGCCTGGCCCTGCAGCGCCACCCCTTCCCAGGCAACGTACGCGAGCTACAGAACGCCGTGGAGCGTGCGGCCACCTTCTGCACCGGAGACCTGATCACGCTGAACAATCTGCCGGACCGACTGCGGCAGGCAGAGCAGCAGAATCCGGGCTCACCCGGCGTCCCGCTGCTGGACGAGCTGACCGGCACGGCGCTGGAGCAGCTGCCAAGCCTGGAGACAGTCCAGCGCCAGTACATTCACCAGGTGCTCAGCGCGACCGGCGGCAACAAGCGCCGGGCCGCAGCCATCCTGGGTATCACGCGGCGCACGCTGTACCGCTGGATCGAATGAGCACGGCGGTGCAGGTCAGCCGCTCTCTGGGTTAAAGTAGGTCAGAGGGACTGCACTCCCTCCGCCCTACCCGGCCCAGAAGATAACGTCCGGCAGGCAAGTGAACGAGGCGTCAACAGACCCTACCTATTCCTTCTCAACTCAGGAGCACACTGTGGCAAGCGCCCTGCGGCTGAACACCCTGCTGAACCATCAATTCCAGCCAGATGACCGTCTGCTCGATACCTTGCGCAACGAGCTGAAACTGCTGGACGGCCTGTGCCGCACACTGGGCGTTTCAGAGCTCAGCAGTTTTGTCGACACCACCGCGCTGGAGCTACAGGCCGCTGTGGCGATGCTGGACGATGAAGCGAAAAAGGCCGTGCCGGAACCGGACCCGCAGACCGGTCAGATATGGGGTATTGAGGACGTCAGCTGGCAGCCGGTAGCGACCGGCATGAGCACGCTGGAAGCACTGCAGCACCATCTGCGCAAGTCTCCGCACAGCGGCCTGAACAGCAACAAGGTGCGTGACCTGTTGGGCGAACTGGATTACTGCATCAGCACCCTCGCCCCGCTGGAAGCCGAAGGCGCACAATTTCACCTAGCGGTCGAAGAATCAACCCAACGCTGATCGCCTATCCCCCCAACAGCGCCGCAATGCGCCGCCGAGTCTCAGCCATCAGCTCGGGCAGCTCTGCACGCGTGTAGCTGCCGGCGTCAATTGGCTCACCAATGTGTACCGACACCTGTTGCCCGAGATTGAAGCGCCAGCTGCGCGCCGGCAGCACCTTGTGAATACCGCGGATGGCCACCGGCACAATCACCGCCTCGGTGTCCAACGCGAGATGAAAGCACCCCTTCTTGAACGGCAACAGCTCACCACTGCGCGAGCGCGTGCCCTCCGGGGCAGCCCACAGCACAATGCCTGACTCCATCATCTGCCGGGCCCGCGCCAAATCGGCCAGCGCCTGATCACGCTTGTGGCGGTTGATAGACGGAAACTCCGCCAGGCGCATGGTCAGCCCCAGCACCGGGATGCGATACAACTCCGACTTGGCGAGCATGCGAATGGAGCCTGGCAGCGCCACAAAGCTGACTGGGATATCGTAGTGGCTGGCGTGGGTGCACAAAACGATATAGCGACGACCATCGCTGAAATCCGGCGCCCGCCCCACCACTGCCACCTCAAGGCGCACCAGGCGCAGCAGGGCGCCAGCCCAGCCACGGGTGTAACTATCCACCCGGGCACGATCAAGGCGCCGCAGCGCTGCGCGCCAAAGCACATCCAGACAGTAAGCAAGGGTAACCAGTACGGAGCCAACCACTACGCCAATGCGGCGCAGCAAGGTAGCAGATTCAGTCAGCGAAGCGGAAACAGGCATGCAGGCACTCGTTATTATCGTTGCGCCAGCATGCCACAGTTGCCAGGGAAACGCTGATCAATTCCACGCGGCCTGCGGGGCGATCACACCTCCTCGCTGAGTACGCCCCACTCCCGCAGCTGCGCCAGGCAGGCCGGCACATCGACATCGTCACACTGCTCCGGCTGCAAGAACAGCTGGCCATACTGCTGGTGCACACCGGTACGTAGAAACAGCGCGAGCAGATCCCCGTCGATATGCCGATCCTTGGCCATAAACAACATGATACGCACCGCCTCGGAGAGTGTCTTGGCCGACTTGTAGGGCCGGTCCGCCGCCGTTAGCGCCTCAAAAATGTCGGCAATCGCCAGCACGCGATCCTCCACCCTCAGCTGATCCGCCCCCAGGCGGCGCGGATAGCCGGTGCCATCGAGCTTTTCATGGTGGGTCGCAGCCAGATCCGGCACACCCTTGAGATGCCGCGGAAATGGCAAGGTGCTAAGCATGATCAAGGTCTGCACTATATGCTCATTAATCTTGAAGCGTTCCTCGGCCGTCAGGGTGCCGCGCTGAATCTGCAGGTTGTGCAGCTCACCCAAGTTGAAGCTGTACTCGGGCAGCGCCATATCAAACCCCCAACGGTTGTCGGGGTCATCGGCGGTGACCGGCGGCTTGCGCTCACCCCAGGGCACTTTATGCTCGGGTCGGTCAGCCAGCAGCGCTTCGACCGCCGGCAACTCTTGGCTCGGCACCCCTTCCAGTAGACGCAGCTCTTGATGCGAGAGGCCAAGTCGATTGTCGAAGTGGCGCAACCAGGTTTGCTGACCGATTTCATGCAACTGCTCTATATCAGCCTGCTGCATAAACTCGCCGCCTACGTTGGCCTTGGCGACGGCGGCAAATTCGGCCTGCAGGCGCGTCTGGGTCTGCTCCCGCTCGGCGGCCAGCTGGTCCGCAGGCAAACCTTGCGCCAGGCCCTGCCAGTAGCGCACATCGGCGTCACGCCAGAGCACCTCGAAACGGGTGCGCACCTCGTGAATACGGTTGTAGAGGGTTTCCAACTTGGTGGCCTTGTCGACCACATATTCCGGGCTGGTGATCTTGCCGCAGTCGTGCATCCAGGCCGCGATACGAAAGGCATAGCGCTGCTCGTCGCTCAAACTGAAGTCCGCCAGCGCGCCGGTATCGTCGGCGATCGCGCGGTTAAGCAGCATCTCAGCCAGCTGAGGCACCCGATCACAATGCCCTCCGGTGTAGGGCGACTTGGCATCAATGGCGGTGGCCAGCAGGCGGATCATCGCCTCAAGCAACAACTGCTGATCAGCGAACAGCTGACGCGTCTCGATGGCAACCGCCAGGGTCCCGGACAAGGTGTCTAGAAACTGACGCAGACCGTTGACCTCCGCGCTCGGCAAACTGGGCGACACTTCCACCGCCAGCACCCCAAGCAAAACCTCCTGACGATCACGCAGGGCCAGAGTCAGGTAGCGGTGCTCGCGATCCAGCCTGGTCGCAAGCACACGCGCGGGCCGGTGGAGCAGACTTTCGTCCAACGGCAGAACCTGCGGATAATGATCAGCATTGATACCGCTGGCCAAGCGCAACTCACTCGCCTCTTCGTCACACAAAAACACCGCACCACCGCGCCCCTTGGCCATGTCGATCAGTCGCTCCAGCACCACATCCAGCATGCGTTCCAGGCGGGTTTCACGGCTCAGCGCCAGACTGATCTCCTGAAAGTTATTGATCGCTCCGGCCATGCGCGAGACCGTGGCACTTAGCTCGGAGACCTCGCGAATTCGCGAGCGCACAACGACCTTCTGGCTGAAATCCATATTCGCCAGCAACCCAACCTGATCGGCCAACTGCCTGAGAGGCCCACCCAAACGCTGACCCACTGCCCAGCCAACCAATACCAACAACAGCATGAGCACTAGCGCCCAAATTGCCTGATGGCGAAGAATGGCGACTACCCCAGACAGCATTTCCCTACCCGGCATGGCGATCAGGACACGCCCCTGCTCGCCGCCGATGCGTGCCAGCGGCAGACTGATGACGTACCAGTCGCCATCCTCGCGCGACAGCAACTGCACCTTGGACGGCTCTAGCTCCAACGCGGCAAGCTCACTCAAGACCGGCACCTGCAATTCGTCGATCATCGCCAGGCGCGGCTCGCCATCGCTCTCGCGAACAATCAACCGTTCCAGATCGGGATAAGCCACCACCCGCTGACCGCTGACGATGGCCATCTCGGAACCGGGCGTCAGGTGCATATCGTTCACTTCCACAGCCAGGTCATCTACCGCCGCGTCCAAGCCCAGCACGGCTCCGGTCCACGGGCTGCGCACGGCCATCGTCAAACCGACCTGTCCAGTGGTAAAAAACAGATAGGGCTGGGTCAGCACTATCGAATCAGTATCCTGCGCCAGCTGATACCAGGGCCGCGTACGCGGATCAAAGCGGTATTGTGGCATCGGCCGGCTGCCGAGCTGATGTAACGCGGCATCATAGAACAGCCAGCGACCGTGTATCTGGTCACCATCACGCTCGATTGACTGCACCAGAAACTGTGTAGCATTAGGTAGCTGCAATTTCCTGGTTGCGCCCTCGGGCACCCGCCGCGCCAGGAAGAACTCACCATTGGGATAGCCGGCGTAGACCGCGCTAATAGCCTCGCCGTTGTTTAGCAGCTCGGCCAAGGCAGGTAGGCGACTGAGTCGCTCGCGCAGGGAGTCGGCACTTGCCAGCGGGTCATGCTCCAGCAGCCGCAGTGCATTCTCGCCCGGACTGATCAATCTCCCCGCTCGCTCATCCAGCAGCGAGCCGATTTGTCGCGCCGAGTCAGACGCCGCCGCGACCAGCACAGCGCGTGCGCCGCGGTACCCATGTAACGCGGTGACCGCGAGCATTGCCAATAGACAAACCACAATGGTGGCCGGGATGAGCCCTTGCAGGGAAATCCATGTATGCGCTTTCTTCATCGCCTGGTCCTGACTTCCTGTTTGAAGACCGGTGCAGAGGGAAAGTAGACAGCATAGTCCAACCCAGCGCTTACAAAGCAAAAGGCCAGCATTTTTCATCAATGGATGAATTAAGCCGGGCGATGATGGACTCTTCCGCTGGTGAATGACAGCCAGACAGAACGCGCCAGTCACGGCGGGATTTGCCATAGTGTGGGCTGACACACTAGCGGAGCACCCCATGCGGCAGAGCGAGCAGCAACTGATCAATGTCAACGGTATAGACCTTAGCGTTCACGTCGCCGGCCCCGCGTCGGGCCGCCCGGTCTGGCTGCTGCACGGCTTCCCGGAATGCTGGTACTCCTGGCGCCACCAGATCAGCGCATTGGCGGCCCAGGGGTTTCGGGTATTCGCGCCGGAAATGCGCGGCTACGGCGCCAGTAGCGCGCCGGAAGCGGTAGAAGCCTACGACCTGATCACCCTCTGCGCAGACATCCAGAGCGCGATGAATCACTACGGTCACGAGCAGGTAGCGATGATCGGCCATGATTGGGGCGCACCGGTTGCCTGGCACCTGGCGCTGCTGGAGCCGGCCCGGGTAAAGGTCGTCTGCGGTATGTCGGTGCCCTTTGGCGGGCGTCCGCGCCAACCGGCCATCAACATGATGCGCGACGCCTACAAAGGAAAATTTCATTACATCCTCTATTTCCAGACACCCGGCCTGGCCGAAGCCGAACTGGCGGCCGATATCCCACGCACCATGCGCCTGATGATGCACGGCCTGAGCAGCCAGGACAGCGGCTCGCTGGTGCAGGACAAGCCGGCCGATGCCGACTGGCTAAGCGACTATCAAGACCCGGGCTCTCCCCCGGCCTGGTGCTCGGATGAAGCGTTTGAGGTGTACGTCAAAACCTTCGAGCAAAGCGGCTTTCGCGGCCCGGTCAACTGGTACCGCAACTTTGAACGAAACTGGGAGCGCACCGAAGCCCTGGCTGGCCGGCAGATCGAGCAGCCCGCGCTGTTTCTGATCGGCGACCGCGACCCGGTCGGCACCCTGGAGGCCTACACCATCAAGAAGATGCCGGGCGTGGTGCCCAAGGTTGAGCAGCACGTGATCGGCGACTGCGGCCACTGGATTCAGGCCGAGAAGCCGGATGAGGTCAACAGCCACCTACTGCCATTTCTGGAACGCCACTTTCCGGCCAACTGACCCGGAGGATAACCATGAGCCTGTGCGACCTGAGCAACAAACGGATTCTCCTGACCCAGGCCGGCGATTTCATGGGCCCCGCCCTGCGCCAGACACTGCAGGCCTGCGGCGCGCAGGTGATCGCCGACCAGCGTGACTTTCTCGACCCCAAGGCGCCCGCGAGCCTGATCAAAGAGTGCGGCGATATCGACGTACTACTGCTGAACCTGGGCGTGCCGGCCCCCAGTACGCCGGCCGATCAGGTTGAGGATGAGGAATGGGGCTTGCTGTTCCGCCACATGGTCGACCCGCTGCCCCGCTTTGCCCGCGCCCTGCTGCCTACGATGACCGAACGGGGCCACGGGAAAATAGTGCTGATGGGCAGCGCCTCTGCTCTGCGCGGCATGAAACGCGCCTCCAGCTACAGCGCCGCCCGCGGCGCGCAGCTGGCCTGGGTGCAGGCCGTGGGCGCCGAGGTGGCCGCCAAAGGCGTACAGGTCAACGCCATCGCCCAGAACTTTGTCGACAACCCTACCTATTTCCCGGCCGAGATTCAGGCCAACCCGGCATTTCAGGCTCGGCTGCAACGCGAAGTGCCGCTTGGTCGCCTGGTCTCGGCAGACGAAGACAGCCACTTCGCCGCCTACCTCTGTTCGGACGCCGCCAACTGCTTTGTTGGTCAGGTGTTCCCGGTCTGTGGCGGCTGGAGCCATTAAGGAAGAGATATATGCACAGCACCACCCCAACCGTCATCCGCAAGCGCTTCTGCGGCCCACCGAACAGCGGCAACGGCGGCTACGTCTGCGGCCTGCTGGCCAATGCCATGGGCGAACCTTGCCAGGTCACCCTGCACGCCCCGCCGCCACTGGATACCGACCTTGAGATCGTCCGCGACGCCGATGGCGCCCGGCTGCTGCAGGGCGACACCCTGCTGGGCAGCGCCCGCGCCTACCAGCTAGAGCTGACCCCGCCGCCCGCCGTCAGCCTCGCCGAGGCAGAGGCCGCCCGGCCCGGTTTCAGCGGCTATGAACAGCACGGACTGCCCGGCTGCTTTGTCTGCGGTACTGAGCGTTGCGAGCACGATGGCCTGCTGCTGCACACCGGCCCGGTAACCGGTCGTGACAGCACCGTGGCCTGCCCCTGGACACCGGACAGCACACTGGATGCCGGCGATGGTAGCGTTGCTCCGGAGTTTGTCTGGGCGGCGCTGGACTGCCCCGGCTACTTTGCCGTGAAAGATCAGGCCGGCGTGGCACTACTGGGCCGCTTTGCTGCGCACATCGAGCGCCCAATCAAGGTAGGTGAAGCACTGGTGGTAGTGGGCTGGGGCATCGCCCATGACGGCCGCAAGCACCGTGCCGGCACCGCCATTTATACAGCTGACGGTGTGGCACTAGGCTGGGCTGAGGCGACCTGGATCAGCCTGCAGAAACAAGCGGCCTAAGGAAGCACTGACCAATTCCACACGCCCTCTGCGAGTGCTCAAGTGTGCAGATGCAAGGCGCGATGTACAGCCAATAGTGGTTCTATTGGCAAGCAGCGCAACGCAGCAGATGCATGCTTGAGCGCTCGCAGAGGGCATGCGGAATTAATCAGTGCTTCCTTAACGCCGACTTACTCGGCGTTGAGGTAGGAAGAGCGCGTCAGACCGAGCCGCAGCGCATCGACAAAGCGCGTGCGCTCGGCCGGGCTGAGGCGCGCACCGGAGACCTTGTCGCGGTACAGGGTCACCAGCTCATCCGGGGCAAAGTGCACGTAGCGCAGCATGTCTTCGATGGTGTCGTGGGTTTCGATGCCACCGTGCACCACCTTGCCATCCGGGCGCAGGTAGACATTCACCGAGTCGGTATCGCCGAACAGGTTATGCATGTCACCCAGAATCTCCTGATAGGCGCCCACCAGGAAAATCCCCAGCAGATAGTCCTCTCCCTCACGCAGGTCATGCACCGGCAGCGTGTTCTCAATGCTCTGCTCATCAACGTAATGGCGAATCTTGCCATCGGAGTCGCAGGTCAGGTCCTGCAACACAGCACGACGCAGCGGCTCTTCTTCAAGCCGGTCAAGCGGCACGATCGGCAACACCTGATCGATCGCCCAGGTATCGGGCAGACTCTGGAACACCGAGAAGTTGCAGATGTACTTGTCCGCCATCTTGTCGTTCAGCTCATCAAGCACCTGCCGATGGGAGCGCTGGCGGGCCTTTAGCTGGGCGTGCAAACGATTGCACAGAGCGTAGTAGCACTGCTCGGCCAGCGCCTTCTCGGACAGGCTGAGCTTGCCCTCGGCATACTGCGCCGCCACATCGGCCATGTAGTGCGTCGCGCGCCAATAGGTCTCGGTGACCATTTCAATATCGTGCTGATCCTGCAGGCGCACCAGATTGCGCACCACCACCGGCAGCTCCTCCCGGTCTGCAATCTCGGGCATCACGTCGTTGTACCGCTCAACATCTGTCACCTGCACAACCAGCACTGCGTGATGCGCGGTCATCGCCCGCCCACTTTCGGAGAAGATGTGCGGATGCGGCAGCCCCTGCTCATCGCAGAAGTCACGCAACATGCCCACCACGGTCTGCGCGTACTCATTGACGTCGTAGTTAATGGAGCTGGCATTGCGTGAGTGGGTGCCGTCGTAGTCCACGCCCAGGCCGCCGCCCACATCGATATGGTCGACCGGCAGCCCTAGCGCGCGCAGCTCGCCAAAGTAACGAATGGCCTCGCGGAAACCGTGCTGATAATCCGCCAGATTGGCGATCTGCGAGCCCATGTGAAAATGCAGCAGGCGCACCCCATCCTGCAGGTTGGCCGCTCGGAAGGTATCAACCACGCGCAGCAGCTGGGCGGCAGACAGGCCGAACTTGGACTTCTCGCCGCCGGTATCGGCCCACTTGCTGGAAGCCAGCGAAGACAGCCTTACCCGCAACCCCACCTGCGGCGTCACACCGAGCTTTTCCGCCTCCTCGATCACCAGCCGGACCTCTGACTCCTTCTCGATCACAATGAACACATTGTGGCCAAGCTTCTGGCCAATCAGCGCCAGATGAATGAACTCGCGGTCCTTGTAGCCATTGCAGACAATGGTGCCCCCCTTGGGCGCCAGCGCCAGCACCGCCATCAGCTCAGGCTTGGAACCGGCCTCAAGGCCAATGGAGACGTTCTCGGTGGCAATCACGTTCTCCACCACCGCCTCTTGCTGGTTGACCTTGATCGGATAGAGCGCGGTATAGCCGGCGCCGTACTCCAGCGCTTCGATGTTGCGGTCAAAGGCGCCCGTCAACTGACGCACCCGCGCCTGCAGAATATCCGGGAAACGCACCAGCAACGGCAGGTCCAGCCCACTCTCGCGCAGTTGTCCTACCAGCTCGTGCAGGTCGATGCTGCCCGCCTCCGGGCCGCGCGGCATAACCTCGACATGGCCCTGTTCATTGACGTTGAAATAGCCCGCGCCCCAATGGCGAATGCCGTAAACACTGCGGCTGTCTGCCACAGTCCAGGCCGATGCATCTTCTTTGCGCGAACGTCGAACAGATCCCATTGCTTCCTCACTCTACTCACTTGTTGGGCTCGCCATTGTGAACCTTGTTCGTGACAACAGTTCCGCTGGCGACTCTAGGGCCTGTTGCCGTTTCGTTCATCCGCCTGCCGGAGGCCATTTTTCGGCCAGGCAAGGCGGAGGGAGCGCAGTGTGGTTATTCCACATAAGCGACCGACAACGCAGCATGGCCAAAAAATGGCCCCGGCCCTCTGGGTTGCGCCTGTAAAGCCGCCACTCGGCGTCGCTCGTCGCTCACGTGGAATGACCACGCTACGCTTCTCGCTTCTTGATTGGCGGCTTTACAGGCTGCAACAGGCGGGCGAACGAAACGACAACAGGCCCTAGCCAAGGATAAGCCAAAAGCCATCTGTCCGCAGCGCCCGCCATGATCCGCCATTTGCGTTCTCTATAAGCTGGCGGCGCGCTTGGGGCCAGATCGGCACTGGTTTAACGTAGCCCGGGTAAACAACAAGGAGACTCCCATGCAACAGTACTTCAGCCTGGCCGGGCGCACCGCGCTGGTCACCGGCGGCAGCCGCGGCATTGGCCGCATGATCGCCCAGGGCTACCTGGAAGCCGGCGCTCGCGTCATTATCTGCTGCCGCAAGATTGCCGAGGGCCAACAGACCGCCCAGGAGCTGAGCCAGTACGGCGAGTGCACTGCCCTGGCCGCCGACCTCTCCACCGAGGCAGGCGCGCGCCAGCTCGCTGATGATGTCGCCAAGCTCACCGACCGCCTGGACATCCTGGTCAACAACGCCGGTACCAGCTGGGGGGCGCCGCTGGAAGACTTCCCGGTCTCCGGCTGGGAAAAGGTCATGCAGTTGAACGTCATCTCAGTATTCAGCTGCATCCAGCAACTGCTGCCACTGCTGCGCACCTCGGCCAGCGCCGACAACCCGGCGCGCGTTATCAATATCGGCTCGGTGGCCGGCATCAGCTCCTTCGGCGAGCAGGCCTACTCCTACGGCCCAAGCAAGGCCGCGGTGCATCAGCTGTCACGCAACCTCGCCCGCGAACTGGTCAGCGAGCACATCAACGTCAATGTGATCGCCCCCGGCCGCTTCCCCAGCAAGATGACCAGCCACATCCACAGCGACCCCGCCGCCATGGCAGAAGACTGCAAGCACATTCCGATGAAACGCTGGGGCCGCGAAGAGGAAATGTCTGCGCTGGCGATCATGCTGGCCGGCACCGGCGGCGCCTACATGACCGGCAACATCATTCCGATTGACGGCGGCTTCACTCTGTAAGCGCACCCTCGGCCGTTAAAACGCCCGCCGCCCGGCGGGCGTCCTCTCCCACCTGAAACACCCTCGATCACGCCCCGGTGTGAGGCGCGCCTGCGCCTTCGCGGTGCAGCCCGATGGCTGCAGGCCAGCTTGCGCACAACCCCCACCAGACGGGGCATAGCGGCAAATTGATTACACAAGAAAATAGTTTGATGACAAATCTATTTAACAGCTATAAACATCTCAAAACCATCTAGAACCGCACGAACACGGCGTTTAATGCGGCTTGAGATAATCTTTTGGATATGTTTATTATGGAAAAAGTATTTATGAATAAGCATTAGGAACCCGGTTTGTCACTTACACCAGTAACACTACGAAAACCTAATAGCACGGACGGCTTTGCCCTTAACAACCTCGTAGAACGCTGCAAGCCGCTGGACACCAACTCGGTGTACTGCAACCTGCTGCAGTGTCACGACTTTGCCGACACCGCGATCGCCGCCGAAACAGCAGAAGGCGATCTGGTCGGCTTTATCTCCGGCTATCGTCCGCCGACGCGCCAGGACACCTTGTTTGTCTGGCAGGTCGCCGTTGACAGCCGCATGCGCGGCCAAGGCCTGGCACTGAAGATGCTGCTGGCACTGGTTGAGCGCGCACGCACCGACGGCGTCGCTCGATTGGAGACCACTATCTCCCCCGGTAACGAAGCATCCGAGGCACTGTTCAAGAAGGCCTTCCGTCTGCTCGGCGCCGAGTACAGCACCGAAGTGCTGTTCTCCCGCGAAACCCATTTCAATGGCCAGCACGATGATGAAGTCATCTATCGCGCCGGCCCCTTTACCCAATCTGCACCCCAATCAGCTCAAGCTTGAGATCAGGAGATCCCATGAACACCTTTGAACAGTTCGAGAAAAACGAATCGGATATTCGCAGCTACTGCCGCTCGTTCCCGGTGGTCTTCAAGCAGGCCCGTGGCGCCGAACTGGTGACCCGCGAAGGCAAGAGCTACATCGACTTTCTGGCCGGTGCCGGCACCCTGAACTACGGGCACAACAACCCGATTCTGAAAAAGGCTCTGATCCAGTATCTGGAAGATGACGGCATTACCCACGGCCTGGACATGTACTCCGACGCCAAGGAGCGCTTCCTGGAGACCTTCAATCGCGTGATCCTGGAGCCACGCGGCCTGGGTGCGTACAAGGTCCAGTTCAGCGGCCCGACCGGTGCCAACTCGGTTGAAGCAGCCCTCAAGCTGGCCCGCAAGGTCACCGGCCGCAGCAACGTCATCAGTTTCACCAACGGCTTCCACGGCTGCACCATCGGTGCGCTGTCGGTCACCGGTAACGGCCACCACCGCGGCGCCGCCGGCGTGCCGCTGTCCGAGGTGAGCCGCATGCCTTACGCCAACTACTTTGGCGACAAGGTCAACACCATCGCCATGATGGACAAGATGCTCAGCGACCCGAGCAGCGGTATCGACAAGCCCGCCGCCGTGATCGTGGAAGTCGTGCAGGGCGAAGGCGGCCTGAACACCGCCTCCGCTGACTGGATGCGCAAGCTGGAAAAGCTCTGCCGTAAGCACGAGATGCTGCTGATTGTTGATGACATTCAGGCTGGCTGTGGCCGTACCGGCACCTTCTTCAGCTTTGAGGAAATGGGCATCAAGCCGGACATCATTACCCTGTCCAAGTCGCTCAGCGGCTTTGGCCTGCCCTTCGCCATCGTGGTCATGCGCAACGAGCTGGACCAGTGGGAGCCGGGCGAGCACAACGGCACCTTCCGTGGCAACAACCACGCCTTCGTCACCGCTGCCGCCGCACTGGAACACTTCTGGACCGATGAAGCCTTTGCCAAGAGCGTACAGGCCAAGGGCAAGCGCATCGCGGACGGCATGCAGAAGATCGTCCGCAAGCACGGCCCGGACTCTCTCTACGTCAAGGGTCGCGGCATGATGCTCGGCATCAACTGCCCGGATGGCGACACGGCTGGCGCTATCTGCAAGGAAGCCTTTGCCAACGGCCTGGTCATTGAAACCAGCGGCAACCACAGCCAAGTCGTCAAGTGCCTGTGCCCGCTGACCATCACCGAAGAGCAGATCGACAAGGCCCTGACCATTCTGGACGCTGCTTTCGCCAAAGTAATGGCTGAGCAGGTCGCGAACCAAGCTTCTTGAGGAAAACAGACAATATGATCGTACGTACACTGGAAGAATGCGAAAACTCCGAACGCCGCGTCGCCACCGAGACCTGGGAAAGCACCCGGATGCTACTCAAGGACGACCAGATGGGGTTTTCCTTCCACATCACCACCATCTACGCCAATAAAGAGACCCACATCCATTACAAGAACCACCTGGAGTCGGTCTACTGCATGAGCGGGAACGGCGAGATCGAAACCCTGTCGGACGGCAAGGTATATCAAATCCGTCCCGGCACGCTGTACATCCTGGACAAGCACGACGAGCACATGCTGCGCGGCGGTACCGAGGACATGAAAATGGCCTGCGTATTCAACCCGCCGCTGAGCGGCAAGGAAGTACACGACAAAGACGGCGTGTATCCCGTCGATAACAGCTGAGGACCAGACAACCGAGAAAAGGAGGATCAATGACGGCAGCGGTTGACTTGTATCCCACACGCCGCCAAGACCAGCCCCGCTGGCACGAGCGAATTGACCCGATAATCTATCGGTGCCATGACCGCGAAGCGCCGCTGACGGCACAGCAGATAGACCAGTTTGAACGAGATGGCTTTCTGCTTCTGCCCAATGCATTCAGCGCGGAGGAAGTTGCCGTTTTCCGCCGAGAGGTTGAACGGTTACGCAGCGATACAGGCATTCTTGCCAGTGACGCTGCAATACGAGAGCCGGACAGCGGCGCCCTGCGCTCGCTGTTCGCGATTCACCAAAGCAGCGACCTGTTTGCTCGCGTAGCCGCCGATGAGCGGATTGCCGGCAAGGTAAGACACCTGCTCGACGGTGACCTGTACGTGCACCAATCGCGTCTGAATATGAAACCCGGCTTCAAAGGCAAGGAGTTCTACTGGCACTCCGACTTTGAAACCTGGCACGCAGAAGACGGTTTGCCACGTATGCGCACCATCAGCGGCTCCATCCTGCTCACCGACAACTCGCCCTGCAACGGCCCGTTACTACTGGTGCCGGGCTCACACCGCTACTTTATCAGCTGTGTAGGCGAGACCCCGGAAGAGCACTACCGCCGCTCGCTGCGCAAGCAGGAGCTGGGGGTACCGGATGACGCCAGCCTCGCCGACATGGTTAGCGAGGGCGGCATCACCGCCGCGACCGGCCAGGCCGGCTCGGTGATACTGTTTGACTGCAACACGCTGCACGGCTCCAACAGCAACATTACACCGGATCCACGCAGCAACCTGTTCTACGTGTACAACCACGTGGATAATCTGCCGGTCGAGCCCTTTGGGGCCGAGACACCCAGACCTGCATTTGTGGCCGAACGCGGCCCGGTAACGCCGCTGCACATCGCGCCGCAGCGTTATCTGTAACGGAGGCATGAGGCCCCCGACCTGCTGGTGGCAGGACCGAATTCACCAAAGACAGAAACCAGGACTATGCATACAGTAGAGAAAATCGGCGGCACCTCAATGAGCCGCTTTGAGGAAGTACTGAACAACATTTTCATTGGCCAACGTCAGGGTACCGAGCTGTACCAGCGTGTTTTCGTTGTCTCTGCCTACAGCGGTATGACCAACATGCTGCTCGAACACAAGAAAACCGGCGAGCCCGGTGTGTATGAGCGCTTTGCCGACGCCCACAACGAGGACGCCTGGCTCGACGCGCTGGACGCCGTTCAGCAAGCCATGCTCAACAAGAACGCCGAGCTGTTCACCGGCGAGTACGAGCTGCAAGCAGCCAATCGCTTTATCGAAGGCCGCATCAGCGACGTACGTGACTGCATGGTAAGCCTGCAGCAGCTGTGCTCCTACGGTCACTTTCAACTGACCGAGCACCTGATGAAGGTACGTGAAATGCTGGCTTCGCTGGGCGAAGCGCACAGCGCCTTCAACACCGTGCTGGCGCTGAAGAAGCGCGGCGTCAACGCCCGCCTGGCCGACCTGACCGGCTGGAACCAGCGCGAGCCCAAGACGTTCCAGGACATGGTGCGCGACAGCTTCGACGGCATCGACTTCAGCCGTGAACTGGTAGTTGCGACCGGTTACACGCACTGCAGCGAAGGCTTGATGAACACCTTCGACCGTGGCTACAGCGAAATCACCTTCGCACAGATCGCGGCCACCACCGGCGCGCGCGAGGCGATTATTCACAAGGAGTATCACCTTTCCAGTGCCGACCCGGCCCTGGTCGGCGTCGACAAGGTCGTGACCATCGGTCGCACCAACTACGACGTGGCCGACCAGCTGTCCAACCTGGGCATGGAAGCGATCCACCCCAAGGCAGCACGCACCCTGCGCCGCGCCGGCATTCACCTGCGCATCAAGAACGCCTTCGAGCCGGATCACGGCGGCACACTGATCAGCCAGGACTACTGCAGCGAGAAGCCTTGCGTCGAGATCATCGCCGGCCGCAAGGACGTGTTTGGCATCGAGGTATTCGACCAGGAAATGCTGGGTGACGTGGAATACGACCTGGAAATCACCAAGCTGCTGCGCAAGCTCAAGCTGTATGTGGTGAACAAGGACTCAGACGCCAACAGCATCACCTACTACATCTCCGGCTCGCGCAAGATGATCAACCGCGCTTCGCGCCTGATCGAAGAACGCTACCCGATGGCCGAGGTCAACGTGCACAACATCGCCATCGTGTCGGCGATCGGCTCGGACCTCAAAGTCAAGGGTATCCTGGCCAAGACCGTCGCGGCCCTGGCCGAAGCCGGCATCAGCATCCAGGCAGTCCACCAGTCGATTCGCCAGGTGGAGATGCAGTGCGTAGTGCAGGAAGAGGACTACGACGCCGCGATTGCTGCGTTACACCGTGCACTGATCGAGCCGGAAAATCATGGCGACGTAATCGTCGCCGCCTGATTCCCCAGAGCATCTGCGATACGCACAAACCCGGCTCAGGCCGGGTTTGTGCGTTATAGTCAGGCGACGGAAATAACCCGATAACGGAATGCTGTTGTGATTGAAGCTGTCTGGATTGCCTTTGCCTTTGGCCTGGGTCTGCTATTCAAGCAGATCGGCCTGCCCCCTTTGATTGGTTACCTGGGTGCCGGGTTCGCCCTCTCGTTGCTGGGCGAGCGCGTTGGCGTCGGCCCGGACGACAGCTACATTCTCACGCACATTGCCCACCTGGGCGTACTACTGCTGCTCTTCACCGTCGGCTTGAAGCTGAAGGTAAAAAACCTGGTACGCCCAGAAGTGGTCGGCGGCAGCCTGCTGCACTTCGGACTGTCCACCGCGCTCTTCCTTCCCGCCTTCCTCTACTTACTTGATCTGCCCTTGGGGGAGGCCTCCCTGCTGGCCATGGCACTGTCATTCTCCAGCACCGTGCTGGCTGCCAAGGTACTGGAAAGCAAGCGTGAACTACGCGCCTTCCATGGCCGGGTTGCGATTGGTGTACTCATCATGCAGGACCTGATAGCTCTGGTGGCCATCAGCATTGCCAGCGGCAAGAGCCCATCAAGCTGGGCCCTGATGGTCCTGATTCTGCCGCTATGCAAGCCACTGCTGTACAAGCTACTGGACCTGAGCGGCCACGAAGAGCTGATGGTGCTGCTCGGACTGCTGCTGGCACTGGTGGTCGGCGGTGCCGGCTTTGAAAAACTGGGGCTAAGCTCCGAGCTGGGCGCGCTGGCATTCGGTGCCATGTTGGCCGGCCACAAGCGCGCCGGCGAGTTGTCGCAGTCGCTGTGGAGCCTGAAAGAGATTTTCCTGGTCGGCTTTTTCCTGCAGATCGGCCTGGGCGGTCTGCCGGATCAGCACGCCCTGATCTTCGCACTGATCATGACGCTGCTGCTGCCGCTGAAAAGTGCGCTGTTCTTCCTGCTCTTCGTTGGCTTCAAGTTGCGGGCCCGCAGCGCCTTTCTGAGCAGCCTGACACTGACCAACTACAGCGAGTTCGGGCTGATCATGGCCAGCCTGGTGTTGCCGCAATGGCTGGTGCCCCTGGCCCTAACCGTCGCCTTCTCCTTTGTGATTTCCGCCCCATTGAACCGGATCGTACACGGCATCTACGAGCACATAGCGCCGCTGCTCACCCGCTTTGAGCGCGATATTCGCCACCCGGACGAGCAACCAATCACCCTGGACGATGCGCAGATCCTGGTCATGGGTCTGGGCCGAACTGGCCGGGCAGCCTACGACAACCTGTCAGAGAAAGGTTACCGGGTCATAGCACTGGACTCAGACCCGGTAGCCGTAGAAGCCAGCCTGCAGGCCGGTCGCCGTGCGCTATTCGCCGATGCCGAGGACCCGGTGTTCTGGCAAAACCTGGATATGCCCAACATCCACTCGGTGATTCTGGCCATGAACGATGCCGAGGCCAAGACCATCACCGTTCACAATCTGCGTGGCCGCGGCTTCAGTGGCCTGATCGTGTCCCACGCAATGTACGAGGATATCGCTCGGCGCATCATCCAGGCCGGCGCAGATCACACTTATCTCACCATGAGCGAAGCCGGCACCGGCCTCGCCGAGCACGTAGCACGCAGCATTCAGGAACGCAGCAACCTGCTCAGCGACGGGGCGCCAGGAATTCAACCACCTGTGCGGCCGCCGCAGCCGGATGCTCCAGCATGAAGCAGTGACCGCCTGCCGTCTGGTGGGCGCTAACCTGACGATTGCTGACCGCCAGGCGCTTGGCCGACTGAATGACAAACGGATAAGTACGGTCGCCGTAGACAATATGCGTTGGGGTTTTCAGACGACGCAGCGACGACCAGAGCCCTTTTGGCATGGTACGAAACACCTCGGCTTCGCGGCTGGGGCGACAGCACAGCTCGACGCCCCCGCCTTGGCGTTCACGCAACGCATGGGCAATGTGCGCCTCAAAGGCGGTTTCGTCCCAACCGCGGAACATGCCACGATTGTGCAATCCAGCATGCGCCGCGGTGCGATCCGGCCAGTAGTCACGCCGCGCAGCAGCGCGCTTGGCGACCGCGTGATCATTCAGCCCAACCAGTCCCAGACCACGCCGCAGGGCAATCAACGCTGGCGGGAAGAAAACCGGATCCAGCAGCACTGCCCGCTCGAACAGGCTCGGGTTGGCAGCCATCATCAGCGCACTCAGCACCCCACCAAAGCTATGACCACAAGCCACGCTGGGCACATCGCCAAACTGCTTGCGCCCGGCGCTCAGTGCTTCAGCCGCCGCATCAGCATTGCGATTCCAGCCAACAAAGCGCTCCCCGTGATCGCTTAGACCGTGTCCCTGCAAATCACACAGCCACAAATCAAAATCCTTGGCCAGCAGCGCCAGCATGGGCTCGTAGGTACGGGTGCAAAAGCCGTTGCCGTGCAAAAAGTGCAGCAGCGGCTTGCCGCTGGGGGGCGTGTGCCAACCACGCAGGGTAAATCCGGCGCTGACATCCTGCGCCCAGGGTAACAACTCCATCCAGCGAACTCCCCAAGAAACCAAAACAACCAGTCTAATTCGCTACCTGCAGCCTGTCAGTGGCATTCCCGTCTGTTAATCTGGCAATTCGGCCTTGATAGCGATGACACCCATGCTAAATACCCTGGCAACCGGCTCCGGCCCAACCCTGGTCTGGGCCCACGGCCTGACGTACTCGATGCAGTTTGAAAGCCAAACCGGCTGGTTTCACCCCGCTGAAGATGTCGGCATTCAGCGGCTACGCTTTGATGCACGCGGCCACGGCCTGTCGCCGGTCGGCAGTGGCACACAAGACTACCGCTGGTCAGCCCAGGCCGCCGACATGCTGGACGTGGCAAGAAGCCAGACCCTGGCACCGGTGGCGCTGGGCGGACAATCGATGGGCTCG
The DNA here is from genome assembly GCF_021545785.1 of Halopseudomonas maritima. Taxonomy (NCBI): domain Bacteria; kingdom Pseudomonadati; phylum Pseudomonadota; class Gammaproteobacteria; order Pseudomonadales; family Pseudomonadaceae; genus Halopseudomonas; species Halopseudomonas maritima. Next base: position 3,200,777 of record NZ_CP079801.1, on the reverse strand, counting down.
GCGGCGGCGCTGCTGGCGGCCTTGCAAAGACCTCAAGAGGTCACCTGCCTGATACTGGCCACTCCGCCCTGCGTCTGGCAGAAACGGCCTTCGCAAGTGCAACGCTACCGCCAGATGCAGCGTCTCCTTCAACAGCGCGGCATAGATAACCTGATCGCCCTGGCCAAGCGCTACCCGGCTCTACCCGCCTGGCTGCTGGAGGCCCACCCCGAGCACGCCAACGCTGGGCTGCAGGCGATGGCGCAGATATCACCCGACAGCCTGATGGACATGCTGGAAGCCGCCTGCCAGTGCGATCTGCCACCACCCGACATACTGCAAGCCCTGCAGATACCCACCCTGATTCTGGCCTGGCGGGACGACCCCATTCACCCTCTGCTCAGCGCCGAGCAACTGGCCGCCAACCTGCCGCAGGCCCAGCTACAGGTCATCGACAGCGCCGCACAGCTAGCTGACTGGCCGCGACAGATCAGCGAGTTTGTGCGACAACACGCCTGAGCCCCCGCAGAGGGCGTGTAGAATTGATCAGTGCTTACTTAATCCAGGCTGTAATCAATATTGGTCACCACCCGGATGCGCTTAACCTCTGGCGTGAAGGGATCAACGTCTTCAATCGAAAAGTAGCCTTGAGAGGCACGTCGGATATTGCCCACCGCGCTCCCCGAGTCACGGGCAAACTGGTCTGCGGCGGCGCGCGCATCGGCCGTGGCATCGGCAATCATCTGCGGCTTGATCGATTCAAGCTGAGTAAAAATGAAGCTGGGCTGAAACTCGTAACTCTGGGTCAAGGCCACCCCCGATTTCACCAACTCACCCACACTCTGCATGCCCGCCTTGACGCCTTCTACGTCGTCAGTGCGCACCAACACCGTCACCTCCGCGCGATAGCGCTCGGGCGGCAGATTGGCGCCGTAGCTGTTGGCGTGCTGATCGACTATTTTGGGCACCGATAACTGAATATCCGCTTCGGTAAACCCCTTGAGCAGCAGAAAGGAGCGCACCAGCCCCTGCTGGGTTTCAATGTCAGCCTGCAGGCGATCGAGACTGTCGCCGCTAACACTGAAATTCACCGGCCAGAGCGCAAGGTCAGCGGCCACCTCTCGCTCTGCCAATCCTTTGACACTCACTACCCGATCGGCGCCGCGAAACTCCAGCAGCCCGGTTTTCAGGCTCACCCCCATGAACGCCAGCGCCAGCGCGATCAGCAATGCCGCCAGTAGCGACCAGAGGGAAAAACGATTTACTCCAGACATAGACTCACTCCAACCGGGTCATATAGCAGCCCCATGAAACAACGCTGCGCGTTTGCAATATCACCTAACCATCTTAGAATAGACGACTGGAGCACCATACAAACTCCTAACGCCGAGCCGCTCGGCACCTAACCCGCTACCCCGCTGTCTCGTTCCAGGAGTCCCTGTTGGATCTCGCAACCCTGATAGGCCTGATCGGCGCCATCGCCATTATCGGCGCTTCGATTCTGCTGGGCACTGGCGCCCAGGTATTCTTCAACGTCCCTTCCCTGCTCATCGTTCTGGGCGGCAGCCTGTTCGTGGTATTGGCCAAATTCAGCTTTGGTCAATTTATTGGCGCCATCAAGGTGGCAGGTCGCGCATTTCGCTTCAAGCTGCCCGATACCGAGGCCAGCATCAGTGAGCTGGTTGAGCTGGCCACCTTGTCGCGCAAACAGGGCTTGCTGGCACTGGAAGAGAAGGGAATTTCACAGCCTTTTCTCGCCAGCGGCATTCAGTTGCTGATTGATGGCCACCCCCAGGAGACCGTCAAGGCCATCCTGGAGAAAGAGCGCTTACTCACCCTGGAACGCAATCGCTGGGGCGCCAAGGTGTTTTCCGCACTGGGTGACGTCGGCCCCGCGATGGGGATGATTGGCACGCTGATCGGCCTGGTTCAAATGCTCTCGAACATGGAGGATCCAAAGTCGATTGGCCCTGCCATGGCGGTCGCCCTGCTGACCACCCTGTACGGCGCCATGCTTGCCACCATGATCTGTCTGCCGATTGCCGACAAACTGACCCTGCGCATGACCGAAGAGGCGCGGATGCAAGCCCTTTGGATTGACGCCCTGCTCGCCATCCAGGAAGGCACCAATCCCCGAGTAATCGAACAGTTGCTGCGCAGCTACCTGCCGCAGGACAAGCGCGACAAGAGCGCCAACGGTGAGGCGCAGGACGCCTGATGGACGAGCTGGAGGACGACAAGCCCGGCATCCCGGCGTGGGTCATGACCTTCGCCGACCTGATGTCACTGCTGATGTGCTTTTTTGTACTGCTGCTGTCCTTCTCCGAGATCGACGCGCAGAAGTTCAAGCAGATTGCCGGCGAGCTGTCCAAGGCCTTTGGCGTGCAACGGGAGATACCCGCGTTGGATATCCCCATGGGGACCAGCCCGATCTTCGACAACTTCTCACCCGGCAAACCCGAACCCACTCCGGTAGACAGCGTTCGTCAGCAAACCACAGAACAAGCGCCACAGCTCGATACCCTGCGCGCAGAAATGGAGACCGAGCTGCAGGAACAGGTGCAGAGCACCACCGAGCAACAGATCGACACCAGCGTCGATGCCCTGCGCGATGTTCTGGAGAACGAGCTGCAGGAAGGCCGCATTCAACTGGAGCACGACCGCAAGCGCATCATCATTCGCGTTGAGGAGAAGGGGTCTTTCCCTTCTGGTTCGGCGGACATGACCGAAGACTTCCATGCCATGCTTGACCGCATAGCCGAAGTACTGGTCGAGCTACCGGGCGAAATCACCATTGAAGGGCATACCGACAATATTCCGATTCATACCAGCCGCTTTCAGTCCAACTGGGACCTGTCAGCGGCGCGCGCGTCCTCGGTCGCCAATGCCCTGCTGCTGGGCGACAGCATCAAGCCCGAACGTATCCGCGTGCAGGGCTATGCCGAAACCCGCCCCCGCGCCAGCAATGAATGGCCGGAGACACGCGCGCTGAACCGCCGGGTGGAGATTATCCTCGACCTCTCAGGCTCGATAGAGGAATACGAAGCGGAACTGCGCAGGCTGATGGAAGAAGACCTGGGCGAGCTGATTCAGGACCTGGAGCTGCAGCACCACCCGTCACCGCGCCACTGATCAGCGCTTGAGGTCATCAGGAATGGGCGGCTCGGGCATCGGCCCCGGCCGCTTGCCCTGCCCCGCGCGGAACTGCCGCAACTGGAAGACGTAGGCCAGCACCTGCGCTACCGCCAGATACAAACCAGCGGGAATCTCCCGATCCAGCTCGGTGCTGTAATACACCGCCCGGGCCAGCGGCGGTGATTCCAGCACCACAATCTGGTGCTCACCAGCCACCTCACGAATACGCTGCGCCACCAGATCAGCCCCCTTGGCCAGCAACACCGGCGCGCCGGTGGACAGCGGATCGTACTTGAGCGCCACGGCGAAATGCGTCGGGTTGGTGATCACCACATCAGCCTGCGGCACCTTATCCATCATCCGCCGCTCAGCCATCTCACGCTGCAGTTGGCGAATGCGCCCTTTCACTTCCGGCTTGCCCTCGGAATCCTTGAACTCGTCCTTGACCTCCTGCTTGGTCATGCGCAGTTTTTGCTTGTGATCCCACAACTGAAACGGCACGTCCACCGCCGCAATCAGGATCAACGAGGCCGACAGAATCAGCAGCGAAGAGCCCAGCACCCAGGCGCAATGCACGACAGCCGCCTGCAACGACTCCTGCCCCATGCTGAGCAAGTCCTCGGTACGCAAATGCAGCACCATCAATGCCGCACCCAACACCACCAGAAACTTGCCCAACGCCTTGAGCAGCTCTACCAGTGCCTTGAGGGAAAACATGCGCTTGAGCCCTGCCAAGGGGTTCATACGCTCGAACTTGGGGACCAGCGAGCTGACGCTGAACAACCAACCACCCAGCATCACCGGCCCGACGATGGACGCCACCAACAGCAGGAAAAACAGCGGTCCCAGCACCTCCAGCCCCTCCCCTACAGAGGCAAACAGGTGCAAGCCCAGACTGTCGCTGCTGTACAGGGCTTCGCGCTCAATGCTGAAGTTGAAGCTCATGATGTTCATCAGCTTCTGCGCCATCGCCGGCCCCAGCATCAGCAATCCGATCGCTGCCACCATGACCACTGCCAGCGTATTGAGCTCGCGCGAGCGCGCCACCTGACCTTTGTCACGCGACTCTTTAAGTCGCTTGCTCGTGGGCTCTTCTGTGCGTTCCTGACCGCTTTCGGATTCAGCCATCAGCCCACCCTCACCAGCGCCCTGAGATAGATCAGCGCTTCTGCAGCCAACTGCTGATAGTGTGCCAGCACGCTATCCATCAACACCCAAAGAATGAACAGGCCAAACACCAATGTCAGCGGAAAACCAATGGAGAAAATATTCAGTTGCGGCGCAGCGCGCATCATCACGCCGAAGGAGATGTTGACGATCAACAACGCGGTAATCGCCGGCAGGCCAATCAGAATGGCGGCTGACAGCACCCAGGAAAAGCGCAGCACCAGGGCCTGAAAATCCAGCCGCCCCAGCGTCTCGCCAATCGGCAAGGTGGTAAAACTCTCAACCAGCACCTCCAGCACCACCAGGTGGCCGTTCATGGCTAGAAACAGCAGGGTCACCAGCATGGTAAATACCTGCGCCACCACCGCCACGGAAATCCCCATGCTGGGGTCGTTCATCGACGCAAAACCCAAGCCCATCTGCATGGCGATGATCTGCCCGGCCAGCACATGCACCTGAAACAGCAGCTGCAATGAGAAGCCCATCGCAGCGCCAATCAGAATCTGCTCGCCAATCACCAGCCAGCTCTGCAACGACAAGGCATCCAGCACGGGTACGTCGCCCACCTGCGGTGCAACCAGCGCGGTAATCGCCAGCGCCAGATACAGGCGAATGCGCATGGGCAGCAGCTGGGTGCCGATGACCGGCATGGTCATCAGCAACGAGGCGATGCGGAACAGTACCCACAGGTAGCTGGCTACCCAGCGACTGATCTCGGCGCTGGAAAGCTCAAACATCAGCCGATCAGTCCAGGAATCTGCCGATACAGCGTATCGGTGAACTCGATCATCTGCGCCGCCAGCCAGGGCCCCAGCCAGATCAGCGTGAGAAAGGTGATCAGCAGGCGCGGCAGGAAGCTGAGCGTTTGCTCGTTGATCTGGGTCGCGGCCTGAAACATGGCCACGATCAGGCCAATAAGCAGGCTAGGCACAACCACAATGGCCACCACCACCGAGGTCAGCCAAAGCGCCTGACGAAACAGATCTACCGCCACTTCCGGGGTCATGGCCTGCTCCTATGTCACCGCAAAACTGGCGGCCAGCGTACCGATGATCAGCGCCCAACCATCCACCAGAACAAACAGCATGATCTTGAATGGCAAGGAAATGATCAGCGGCGACAGCATCATCATACCCATCGCCATCAAGACACTGGCGACCACCAGATCGATCACCAGAAACGGGATAAAGATCATAAAACCAATCTGGAAAGCGGTTTTCAGCTCGGAGGTAACAAATGCCGGCACCAGAATGTGAAACGGCACATCGTCCGGCCCAGCCAGATCGGTGCGCTTGGCCAGCCGCACAAACAGCTCAAGATCAGTCTCACGGGTCTGCGCCAACATAAAGTCGCGCAGGGGCAGGCTGGCGGTCTCCAGCGCCTGCTGGGGAGCCATCTCCTCGTTCAGATACGGCTGCAGCGCGGTTTCGTTTATCTTGCTGAACACCGGCGCCATGATGAACAGCGTGAGGAACAGCGCCAGACCAATCAGGATCTGACTGGATGGCGTCTGCTGCAACCCCAGCGCCTGGCGCAGAATTGCAAACACAATAATGATCCGGGTAAAGCTGGTCATCATCATTACAAACGCGGGAATAAAGGTGAGCGCCGACATCAGCAGCAGAATCTGCAGGCTGACCGAGTAGGTCTGCTGCCCCTCGGCATCGGTACTCAGGGTAATCGCCGGCATACTCAGCGGATCGGCCGCCGTCTGCGCCCAAACCGAAGGAGCCAACAGCAAAAGCAACAAGCCCAACCAGCGCATCATGGGGTTTGATCCCGTTTCAGTAGTGCCTGCAACTTGCGGGCAAAGTCACTGTTGCTGGCGGCCGCCTGGGCAAGATCAGCCACCGGCTGGTCAAATACGTGCAGGGTGTTGATTCGGCCAGGTGAGGTGCCCAGCAGCATCTGGGTGCCGCCCACATCAACCAGCAACAACCGATCACGCGGCCCTAATGGCAAACTGCTTAGCAACCGAATGTGCTGGCCGCCCTGCGCCGCCATCGGCCCAACCCGGCGCAGCAACCACCCCAGCAGAAAGATCAGCCCTACCACCACCAGCAGGCCGAGCGCCAGCTGGCTCAGCTGGGCGGCCAGCGACGCGCTGCCGACATTGGACGCGGCAGCCGCCGCCGGCTCAGCGGTCTGCGCCAGAAGCGGCAGCGGCACGGCGGCCACAAGCGCCAGCAAGGCTCGCATCAGCGCAGCTTCTTGATACGTTCGGAGGGGCTGATCACGTCAGTCAGGCGGATGCCAAACTTTTCGTTCACCACCACCACCTCACCGTGGGCAATCAGCGTGCCGTTGACCTTCACATCCAGCGGCTCGCCAGCCAAGCGATCCAACTCAACCACTGAGCCCTGGTTGAGCTGCAGCAGGTTGCGAATGGTGATATCGGTGTTACCTACTTCCATGGAAATGGTCACCGGAATGTCGAGAATGACATCCAGGTTCGGGCTATCGCCCGGATCAAAATCTTCGCCGCCAGCGCGCGCCGGCGCGTTGAACTCTTCCATCGGCATACGCGGCTGGGCGTTGCTCTGCTCGAGCATGGCGTCGATATCATCCTGTTCGGCGTTACCCGCCTCGTCCAGAGCCGCCGCCCACTCATCGGCCAGCGCCTGCTCTTCCGGGCTGATCTCGTCGGGTTGTTTGTCCTCAGCCATCTCGCTGTCCCCTGTTGTTGTTGGCCGTGGCCGATCAGCGCGGACGCACGACCGGACCCAAAATCTGTAGCGCCAGGTTCCCCTTGACCGAACCCAGCTTGCTCTTGAAGGTCGGCACGCCGTTGGCGCACAGCACCATGTGCTCTGGCATCTCTACCGGAATCACATCACCGGCCTGCATACTCATCAGATCCTTGAGGCGCAGCTGGGTTTTCACCACGGTGGCGCTCAGCGGCACCTTGACCCCGGTAATTTCCTCGCGCAGTGCGCGCACCCAGCGCTCATCGTGCTCGTCTACGTCGGACTGGACACCCGAGTCCAGCACTTCACGCAGCGGCTCGATCATCGAATAGGGGAAGGTCACATGCAGGTCACCGCCACCACCATCAAGCTCGATGTGAAAGGTAGACACCACTACCACTTCGCTGGGGCTGACGATGTTCGCCAGCGCCGGGTTAACTTCGGAGTTGACGTACTCGAACTGCACGTCCTGCACCGCCTGCCAGGCTTCCTTAAGGTCGATGAAGGCCTGATCCAGCACCATGCGGACAACGCGAAGCTCGGTCGGGGTAAATTCACGACCTTCGATTTTGGCGTGGCGACCGTCACCGCCGAAGAAATTGTCCACCAGCTTGAACACCAGCTTGGCGTCGAGAATAAACAGCGCGGTACCACGCAGCGGCTTCATCTTCACCAGGTTGAGGCTGGTGGGCACGTAGAGCGAGTGCACGTACTCGCCAAATTTCATCACCTGCACGCCGCCCACAGCCACATCGGCGGAACGGCGCATCAGGTTGAACATGCTGATGCGGGTATAGCGGGCAAAGCGCTCGTTGATCATCTCGAGCGTAGGCATGCGCCCACGTACAATACGGTCCTGGCTGGTCAGGTCATAACTCTTGATCGACCCCGGTTCACTCTCGACATCCGTGTCGATGGCGCCATCGTCTACCCCATGCAGCAGGGCATCGATCTCATCCTGTGACAGCAGATCCTGTACGGCCATGGCTATGTCCTATTGCAGAACCAGATTGGTAAACAGCACCGACTCAATAACCGGGTCACCCACTTCCTTCTCCAGTAGCGCCTTGACGGCCAGGCTGGCCTTCTCGCGCAGCGCTTCCTTACCCTCCGGCGTTGCCAGTGTCTCGAACTCCTCGCTGCCAAACAGCATCACCAGCTGATTACGGATCAGCGGCAAGTGTTGATTCAGCTTGGCCATGCCTGCGGCGTCCCGGCTCATCAACACCACGCTGACCTGCATATAGCGTTGCCGGCCGCCCACCGCGTAGTTGACAACGAATGCCGGCTCCAGTGACTGATACAAGGCGACCTGCTTGACCGGCTCGGCTGGCGCAGCCTCCTCCGGTGCGTCATCGCCTTTCAGCAAGAAGAAGGCCACACCGGCAGCCGACAGCAGCAGGGCCAGCAAACCAATACCAACCAGAATAAACAGCTTCTTACGGCTCTTGGCCGGCTTTTCCGGCAGATCGTCTTCGGATTTTGAGGGTTGCTTCGCCATGCCAATATTCCGTCATTCGGGCCTTTCAGCCACCAGTAACCATGCTTGATGCATTGAGCGTGCCAGTCCAGCCACGACGCAACGCGTAGGGCGGCCAACGGATATAGGATACTGATTCAGAGGGAAAATGTCTTTGCCGCACCCGAGGAAGCACTGATCAATCCCACACGCCCTCTGCGAGTGCTCAAGCGTGTAGCCGCAAGGCACGATGTGCAGCCAATAGTGGTTCTATTGGCAAACAGCGCAACGCAGCAGATGCATGCTTGAGCGCTCGCCCTGCGGGGCGTTCAGTCTGGGCCGCACTCTGCGTTGTGATTTCTCGACAGGTCCAGACATGCCTTCGAAACCACGTCTTGATTGCGGCCCAGCCTGAACGCCAGAGGGCATGCGGAATTGACCAGTGCTTCCTTAGGTGCGGCAAAGAAGACGATGCAGGAAAAAATCAGGCGTAGTAATCAACCAAACGGGCATGGGCCAGCAGCGCTTGCGGCGACAGCTGTTCGGCAACCGGGTTCTCCTCAGGCAGCCCGCCCAGCCCATTGCCGGTACCGCCACGCTGCTCACTACCCCGCCCATCGCCTTGGGCCAGCAGGCCGCCGTCACTTTGACGCTGCTGCGAGGAACCATCGGAAACATTGACATCCAGTTGGCCAACACCCTGCTGGGTAAACATCTCGCGCAAGCGATACATCTGCCCTTCTAGCGCATCACGTACCCCGGCGTGCTGGCTGACAAACTGCACCTGATGCTCCTGCCCACGCGTCTGAATCTTGATCTCCAGCGGGCCCAATTCAGCTGGGTCGAGCTGTATCTCCACCGATTGCAGGTTCTGACTGGACATCCACATCACCTTGTTGACCACCGCCTCGCTCCAGCCCGCCTGCCCCATGGGCACTCCCAGGCTTTGCGTCGGCGCAGTGACCGGACGCGCGCTCAGGGCCGCCTGCCCGCTCTGCTGAAGCTGCGCTGCCGCGATCGACTTACCCGCATCGCCACTCTCCGCGTCGGTTCGCCCGGCATTACCAGCAAGGCGCGCCTCTAATTGCTCAACCATACGGCCCAGGCTGCCCGCCTCAAGCGGCTGGGATACCGCGGCCTGCACTCGCTGCTGCGGCTGAGTAGTGTCCTGCAACTGACGTTGCGCAGACTCGGCACCAGCGACGCGGCCCGGCTGAACGCTAGTACTGGCAGCTGCCGGCTGCACATCAGCGTTGGCCTGGGCCTCTGCGCCACGCAGCGCGGCTCGCAACTGCGACACCAACTCAGACAGGGCAACGCCGGCTCGCACAGGCGCGACGTCACTTGTGTCGCTGCCGCTGGCCGGCGCGCTCAGCTTCCCGGCTTCGCTCGCAGCCAAGGCCAACGATGAGGCGCCGGGCACGGCAGCGACTGACTCCGCGGGCTCGGCCGCTGCAGACTCAGGTGGCAGCTGGGCCAGCCAGCGTTGCCACTGGGCACTGATCTCGGCCAGCACCGAGGGGTCTTCGGCCAACGAGGATGCGCTGCTCGCGCTGTCGGCCACCGAGGTCTCAGCCGATTCGGCTTGTTCGCCGGGCAACATCTGCGACAGTTGCTGCAACCAAGATTGCACCTGCATCGGCAATTCCTTGCCGCTGTCGGCAAACTCGGCAAGCTCGGGAGTCGCCCCTGCGTCAGTGCCAACCACCGCATTAAGCTCGACCATTAGCGCATCCAGCTGCGCCGGCGTCTGCTCTGCCAGAATCGCAGAAAACGCAGCAACCGCTTCAGCGTCGGCGCCTCCAGCCCTGGCCCCGCCTAACTCAGGCAGCGCATTGCGCGAAAAACCGGTATTGAATAGCGCCAGCAGATTTTGCCCAATAGGCATGACAAGATCTCCACACGAGATGGCTCGGTCAAATGTACGGAGAGTCTTTTGCAAGGGTTGGGCCAGATTGACCCGGAGAAGGAAAGTCGGGGTAGATCAACGCAACAGCGGCTGCAGCCTGGTAAACCCCTGCTCGATCAACGTCAGCGAACTGGCGGCACCAGCGCGGTCTCCCGCCAGCCCGGCGGCTTCAGCCTCAAGGCAGGCCTGCTCCAATACTTCAGCTCCCATATTGCCGCAGCTGCCCTTAAAGCTGTGCGCAGCCTGGCGGAAAGCGTCCATATCGTCAGCCGACAAAGCACTGCGCAACTGGCGCAGGCGCAGCTCAGCATCGGCCAGAAAGGTTTGCAGCAGCAGCGCGTAATCGTCCTGCATCAACTCTCGCAGTGCCTGCAGCACCGTTGGATTCACATCTTGCACGGACTCAACCATCGCCGTTCTTTCCCCTTTTCAACCCTGAGCCGGTATCGCATCGGGAGTATGCCCAAGGTGCCAGTGGAAGGCCACCCTGACCCGACTGCCTTGTTCGCTGATTGCCAACTCGTCGGCCAAAGCAGCCACCAAAGCCAAGCCACGCCCCGCATAATCGGCGGCGGCGCAGACCGGGGAAAAGCCATCGCCGCTGTCCTCACAGGTCAACACCAGGGTTCCGCCTCCCTCGGCGGCGGGCTGATGATCGATGCCCAACCGAATCCAGCCAGCGCGCAGCTGCGCCAAACGCTCGCTGCGCTCCTGGTAGTAGAAGGCAAACCCGTTGGAGTCTTGCTTCCAGGCCGAATCCAGTTGCAGCAAACCATGCTCCAGCGCGTTGCTATACAACTCGCTCAACACGGTAAAGATGGCCCCGGCGCGTGGCCGCAGGCCTGCGATGCTCAACAGCTTTTGCAGCACAAACGGCAGCGGATTTTGGGTGCGTATGGCTTGCGCCCGGAAGGTGTAACTGAGTCGCCAGTCCTGCAGGACATCGGTGTCGCCACCCGGCGAAAGCGCCATCGGCTCAAATAGCCGGTCACGCTCCGGCATTACTACCTGCAGCAGGCTGACGTCGTCTTCCGGGCTGCCGTGAAAGCGAGCCAGTGCAGTGAGCAAGCCATCAAACAGCTCATCTGGCTGGCCGTGGTGCGCCTCGATCACCTGGGTCACCCCCCCATCGCCAAACTGCTGGCCAGCGCCGTTGCGGCTTTCTATCACGCCGTCGGTCCAACACAACAGGCGCTCGCCCGGGTGCATGACCAGCACCAGCGGGTTCGGGTTGAAGCGCTCACGGCTGGCGACCCCAAGCGGTAAATGGACCGACGGCACCCGCTGCAGTAATTCGCCTTGCCGGCCGAGAATCATCACCTCCGGCAAGCCACCATTCCAGATTTCCACCAGCCCCTTGCTGGGGTTGACCTCAATCAGCACTGCGCAACAAAAGATACCCACCGGCAAAATACTGGCCAGCTTGCCATTGAGCTCCAGCAAAATGTCGCGCAAGGAGTAGCCCTTGGCGGTCATGGCATAAAACACTTCGGCCAGCGGCATGGCACCAATCGCCGCCGACAGACCGTGACCAGTGAAGTCGCCGAGCAGCAGGTGCATCTCACCGGAAGGCCGGTGTGCGGCCAGCAGAATGTCGCCGTTGAACATCGCGTACGCTGACTGCAGGTAGCGCAAGCTGCTGTCACTCAAGGCGCCGGAATGGGCCACGCGGTCAAAGATGATCTTCGCCAGCTCCTGATCGCGCACCAGGCTGCGATGCTGGGCTGCGATGACATCACGCTGACTTTGCAGGGTCTGATGCATCTCACGCATGCGCCTGAAAGCGCGAATCTTGGCGTCGAGAATCACCGGGTTGTAAGGTTTGGTCAGAAAGTCGTCGCCGCCAGCTTCCAGGCACTTCACCAGCGCATCGGTCTCGGTCAGGCTGGTGAGGAATATCACCGGCACCAGGTCTTCACCGGCGCTGCGCTTGATCCGGCGGGCCGCTTCAAACCCGTCCATAATCGGCATCAGAGCGTCCAGCAGCACAAGGTCAGGGCGGCGCTCGTCAAACAGCGCCACCGCCTGGGCGCCGTCCTCCGCCAGGCACACCTGATGGCCCAAACGCTCGACCAGGCGGCCAAGAATCAACCGGTCCGTGGGGTTATCGTCGGCGACCAAAACCAGCAAAGGCGCGGCCTGTGGGTCAGCCGGCAGGGGAAGATTACCCGCGCCCTGCATCGATCACTCGATGCTGAACAGCTGTTCGAAGTTGGAGATGCTCAGCACCTTGCGCACATCCGGGTTGCAATGAACGATGCGGATATCAGCACTGTCGCCACCGGCGTGGTCGCGCAGCAGCAGCAGCATGCCTAGTGCCGAGCTGTCGATATAGTCGGTCTCGTGAAGATCGACGACATATTGGCGGGGAGTCAGGCCGCTGCGCTCGTAGGCGTTGCGAAAGTCCTGATGTGCGCCGAAATCAAAACGGCCCTTGACGTTGATGGTCAGTACCTGGCTGTCAGCCGACATGGACGCCTGGATCGACATGAGTTCTCCCTGTCAGGTTTGCGATCACATACACCATTTCTTGTAGCACAGGGGATGGGCGCTGTCAGGGATTATTTGTGCGTTGTGCATGGGCACGCTGGGAAAGCTCATCAAGCAGCTTCTGCTCCTGCCGGTCCGCTCTGGCTTGGGCCTCCTGTCGATATTTCTCGATCAGCTTGCGCAGTGCTTCCAGACGCTGATAGCGCTGACGCCAGTTCTCCCGCGCCCGCTCGATACTCTGACCATGCCAGGTGACGGTCTGTCGCTGTTGCTCGATGGCGACCTCCATTTGCGCCATAAAGCGCTGGTAGTTCATCAGCCAGTCGCGCCCTACACCCTGAGCACCGCGCTGTGACCAGCCCTTGGCATATTCGCTGCTGTAGTACTCCAGGTCACGCAAACGGGCACTGGCGTCATCCAGCTGCTGTTGGCACTGGCCAAGCACGGTGGCCGCCTTGCGCTCTTCCTCCAGCGCCATATCCAGCACCGGCGCCAGGCGTCGGATGCGTGTTTCACTCATTGCTCAGGGTCTGCTCGAGCGCGCTCTGGCTCTCGGTCAAATTGACGCTATCGTGCAGCCCCTGACGCAAGAAGGCTTGCATAGACGGCATTTTCTCCATGGCCTTGTCAGTCAAGGGATCTGAGCCGGCCGAGTAGGCGCCCACGCTGATCAGGTCACGGCTCTGCTGATAACGCGCGTAGAGCTGCTTGAACAGCTGCGCCTTCTGAAGTTGCTCGGCCGATACAATCTGCGGCATCGCTCGACTAATCGACGCCTCGATATCAATGGCCGGGTAATGCCCCTCTTCGGCCAAACGCCGAGACAGCACCACGTGGCCATCTAGGATCGCGCGCGAGGCGTCGGCAATCGGGTCCTGCTGGTCATCACCCTCGGACAACACGGTGTAAAAGGCGGTAATCGAGCCGCCGCCCTGCTCGGCGTTGCCGGCCCGCTCAACCAACTGTGGCAACTTGGCAAACACCGATGGCGGATACCCCTTGGTAGCCGGCGGCTCACCAATGGCCAAGGCAATCTCCCGCTGGGCCTGGGCAAAGCGCGTCAGCGAATCCATCAGCAACAGCACGTTCTTGCCCTGATCGCGGAAGTACTCAGCAATGCGCGTGCAATACATGGCTGCGCGCAACCGCATCAGCGGGGCATCGTCAGCTGGCGAGGCAACCACCACCGAGCGGGCCATGCCTTTTTCGCCAAGAATCTGCTCGATGAACTCCTTGACCTCGCGACCACGCTCACCCACCAGACCAACAATGGTGATATCGGCATCGGTGAAGCGCGTCATCATGCCCAGCAGCATACTCTTGCCCACGCCGCTGCCCGCAAACAGGCCAAGCCGCTGGCCGCGCCCGACGGTCAGCAGGCTATTGATCGAGCGAATACCAACGTTCAGCGGCTCCTCAATGGGGTGGCGCTTGAGCGGGTTGATGGTTGGGCCATTGAGGTCGACCCAGTCGTCAGCCTTGAAGCTGCCCTTGCCGTCCAGCGGCCGACCGATGCCGTCTACCACCCGGCCCAGCATGGCCGAGCCCATGGGCAACTTCCCACCACCGGCCGAGGGCACCACCCGGGCGCCCGGCTGCAAACCCTCAAGACGGTCCACCGGCATCAGGTAAATCTTGTGGCCGGCAAAGCCCATGACTTCGGCTTCAATCTGGGTCTGGCCCTGGGCGGTGTCGCTCATCACCAGGCAGCGGCTGCCGACTGGCGCCTTGCACCCCTCGGCCTCCAGGGTCAGGCCGACCATGCGAATAAGGCGCCCTTCGACGACCGGCTGCGTCGGCAGCTGCAGGGCGGATTGATAGCGCGACAGCCGCCGCGCAAAACTGACTCGTTCCACGCGGCTCATGATGGCTCAACGTCGCCGGTCACGGGCAGATCAGGTTCAGGCGGGTGGGCACGTTGCTCGCGCTGCTGTTCCTGCAACTGCGCCAGCAACTGCTGAAATCGGGTTTCCAGGGTAGCGTCTACCTGGCTGTGTTCAGTTTCGATACGGCAGCCGCCCGGCATCAAACCATCGTCTTCCAGCAGCCGCCAGTTTTCCTCGTGCCGCTCGCGCAGCGCCTTGATGGCGTCGAAGTCTTTGGGGTTAAGGTAGATACGGATATTTTCTGCGCCCACCGGCAGCGCCTTGAGCGCGCCGCGCAGAACAGTCACCACCTGGGTTCGGTCAACCAGCACTTCACGTTGCAGCAACTGGCGCAGCATCTGCTCCAGCAGCATCAGCAGCATGTCTTCAATCTGCTCATCCTGCTGCTGCAGCGGCGCCATCAACTGGGCCATCAGCTGCTCTATTTCACCCAGACGGGCCTCAAGCGCGCTACGGGCTTCCTGCTGCCCCTTGAGCTGGCCGGCGTGGAAACCGTCCTTTTCACCGGTGGAGAAGCCTTCGTTGTAGGCCTCCTGACGAATCTGCTCCAATTCTTCAACGGTAAAGGGTTTGACCTCCTCCACCTCGATGTCGGGCTCCTCGTGCTCCTCCGGTTCGCCGACTTCGGGGGCGTCACGCTCCAGCGCAACCTGATGCGGCGCCTCGTCAAAACTGGGCAGGTCCCAGCGACTGAAGCCCGACACCTCGCTGCTGCGCAGCAGCTCGCTCTCATTCTTGACTTGCGACATCGCACCCTACCCCGCTCTGCAAACCCCGGCAGCATACCACCGCGCAGCACCGATCAGATCATTTCCTCACCACCCTTGCCACCCAGCACAATTTCGCCGGCGTCGGCCATACGACGGGCAATGGTGAGAATTTCCTTCTGCGCCGCCTCGACTTCACTGATACGCACCGGCCCCTTGGCCTCCAGATCATCTTGCAGCAACTCGGACGCACGCTTGGACATATTGCGGAATATCTTGTCCTTGATGGCATCATCCGCACCCTTGAGTGCAACGATCAGCACCTCGGACGACACCTCGCGCAACAGCGCCTGAATGCCGCGATCATCCACCTCGGCAAGGTTGTCGAAGACAAACATCAGGTCCTCGATACGCAGCGACAGGTCTTCGTCCATTTCGCGGATCGACTCAATCAGCTGCGATTCGGTGCTGGACTCCAGGAAGTTCATGATGTCGGCAGTGCGCTTGATGCCACCCATGGCAGCACGCGAGGTGTTGGAGTTGCCGGCAAACTGCTTCTCGAGAATCTCGTTCAGCTCCTTCAGCGCCGAAGGCTGCACCGTGTTCAGCGCCGCCACCCGCAGCAGGATATCCAGACGCACCTTGTGATCAAAGTAGCCGATTACCTCGGCTGCCATGTCCGGGTCCAGATAAGCCACCACGATGGCTTGAATCTGCGGGTGCTCAAAGCGAATGACGTCGGCCACCGCGCGCGGTTCCATCCACTTCAAGCTGTCGAGGCCGGAGGTGCTGCCGCCCAGCAGGATGCGGTCAACCAGGCTATTGGCCTTGTCCTCACCCAGCGCCTGAGTGAGCATGCTGCGGATGTAGCTGTCAGCACCGACGCTCAGACCGGTTTGCTCCCCCACAACCTCGATGAAGTCGCCCATGACTTCTTGTACCTGGTCCCGCTGGACCGTGCGCAGACCGGCCATTGCACTGCCCACCCGCTGCACTTCCTTCGGCCCCATGTGCTTGAGAATCGCCGCCGCGTCCGACTCGCCCAGGCTAAGCAGGAAGATCGCGGCCTTGTCCAGTTTGGACATCTTGGCCGGTCGTTTGCTGGCTTCTTCACTCATCGGCATTGATCCATTCCTTGACGACCTGGGCCACCCGACCGGGGTCTTCGGCGAGCAGCCCCTTGATGGCATTTAATTGCTGTTCATAACCCGCCCCGGGCGGCGGCAGCAGCACCGGGCCGGACGCCGGGCCCGACAGACTAACGTGATCGTCACTCAGCTCACCATCCAGGCCGCCCAACCCGGCACCGGCCGGCAGGGCCGCCGGGTAGCCGTCGCTAGCCCCCTTGCCTGCGACCGTCAGGTTCTTCAGCGCGGGACGCAGCACCGCAAACACAAGTACCAGGACAAACAGTATCCCCAGAATCTGCTTGGCCACATCCCAGAACCAGGGCTGCTCCCAGAACGGGATGGCTGGCAGCGGCTCGCTTTTGGGTTCCGCCACAAAGGCACTGTTGATCACGCTCACGCTGTCACCACGTGCAGCATCATAGCCGACTGCGTCTTGCACCAGACGGGTCAGACGCTGCACTTCTGCTTCACTCAGCGGGGTACGGGTAACCTCGCCGGTCTCAGCATTAATCTCGGCCGGGTCATCAACAACCACCGCCACCGACAGGCGCTTGAGACGGCCCTGTTGCTGGCGGGTGTGGCTGATCTGCCGATCCAGCTCGTAATTGCGGATGGCTTGCTCGCGCTTGTCCTGCGGCGGTGCCACCACCACCGGCTCACCGGTAGCCGGATCAATAACCTGCTCGGGCACCTGGGTGGCGCCCGGCGGCTGATTGGAGAGCGCCCCGGGCACCCCCTGCGGACCGCTGTTGGCAGCACGCGCTTCACTGACCACCTGCTCGCTGCGCAGCGCAGCATCCGGGCTGAACATCTCGGCAGTAGACTCGACCGTGCTGAAGTCTACATCCGCCGATACCTCAGCCTTGTAGCGCCCCGCGCCCAGCAACGGCTGCAGGATGTTGTGCACACGGCGGGTGTAGGTATCTTCCAGACGACGGGTATAGTCAAACTGACGTCCGGCGATGGTCAGCTCGTTCAGCTCGTTCTGGTTGGACAGCAGATTGCCGTTCTGGTCGACAACAGTTACCTCATCCTTACCCAGCTCGGGCACACTGGTGGCCACCAGATTGACGATGGCCATCACCTGCGCCGGCTCCAGGCGCCGACCGGCATACATTTCCAGCAGCACAGAGGCGCTGGGCTTGCGGTCGTCACGGACGAATACGGTGGAGCGCGGAATCGCAATGTGCACGCGGGCACTCTTGACGTTGTAGAGGCTGGAAATAGTGCGCGCCAGCTCCCCTTCCAGGCCACGGCGATAGCGGGTGGTTTCCATGAACTGGCTGGTGCCCAGGCCCTGCTCGCGATCCAGAATCTCGAAGCCGACATTGCCATCGGTCGGCGCGATACCGGCGCTGGCCAGGCGCATACGCGCATCGGCCAGATCTTCGCTGCGGACCAGCAACGCGCCGCTGTTGGGCTCTACCTTGTAGTCAATGCGACTCTGCTGCAGCATCTCGACGACCTGGGCGGCATCATACCCTTCGAGGCTGTTATACAGCGGACGATATTCCGGCTCCTGGGACCACAGCACCACGGCAAAGCCGATCGCCACGCTCGCGGCCAAACCGACCAGCAGGCCGAATTGACGCAGCATCGGCAGCTGCGCCAGGTTATCCAGAAAGGTTAGCCCCATCAGTGGCTTGCGTAGGCCGTCGGGCTGGTTGCGGGTCGCCGGGGCGTTGCTGGCGGAGTCCATGGTCGTTTCCTCGGAGGGTCAGGCCTAGATTGCCATTTTCATGATGTCTTCGTAGGCCGCAACCATCTTGTTGCGCACCTGGGTCATGGCCTGAAAGGCGACCGACGACTTTTGCGAGGCGATCATCACCTCGGTCAGATCGATACCCTCAACCCCGCGCTCGTAACCAGTCTGCAACTCGGAGGTCGTCTTTTGCAGTTCATTGACCCGGTCGACCGCCTGCTTGAGCAAATCGTCAAAGCCTGGGCCGTTGACACTGGGCTCGGCCGCTTGCGCCGGCTGTGGCTTGCCCATGGCCTCCATCTGCATGGTGCGCATTTGCAGCATCAGTCGATTGAATTCCACACCCTGAGTCATCGTTGCCTCCCCACCGTCCAAATGTTGACGGCTACTATCGCTTTACAGGGTATTCAGCAAGATTGGTGCCAACAGCAGGGGCTGTATGAAGGGAAACAACAGCCGGCGCAGGGCTGCGCCGACTGAAAGGCCAGAGGACTCAAACACCCGCGAACAGGCTGCCTTCAACGTCCAGGCCGGCATCGCGCATCTGGGCCAGCTTATAGCGTAGCGTGCGCGGGCTGATACCCAAGCGCTCGGCGGCTTCCTTACGTCGGCCACGCTCAGCGCGCAGCACCTCGATAATCAGCTGGAATTCGCGCTGACGCACGCCCGCCCCCAGCTCGCCGGCGACCGTTTGCGCCTCAGCTGCCGGCGCAGAGGCAGCAGGCATCGGCGCCGACCGCACCGCCGCAGCCCCGATAAAGCCTTCCAGGCACAGGTCAACCGGTTCAATAGTACCGCCCTGCTGCAGCACCAGGGCGCGTTGAACGGCGTTATCCAGCTCGCGCACGTTGCCCGGCCAAGGATGCGCCTGCAGTGCCTGAGCGGCGGCCGACGAAAAACTGACAGCGGCCAAGTTCATCTTGCGACAATGCTTGCTCAACAGCCGCTCTGCCAACGGCAAAATATCCGCCGGCCGCTCGCGCAGCGCCTGCCACTGCAGCGGGAAGACCCCCAGCCGGTAGTAAAGATCTTCACGGAAGCGCCCAGCAGCCACCTCGCCGAGCAAATCCCGGTTGGTGGTAGCAATCACACGGATATCCAGCTGAATCAGCTTGCGCCCACCAACACGCTCGACCTCACGCTCCTGCAATACCCGCAACAGCTTGGCCTGCAGGGCCAGCGGCATTTCGGAAATCTCATCCAGCAGCAGCGTACCGCCGTTGGCCTGCTCAAACTTGCCTGGCTGCGCCGCCACAGCACCGGTAAAGGCGCCCTTCTCGTGACCGAACAAGGTAGCCTCCAGCATATTCTCTGGAATGGCCGCGCAATTGATGGCGATAAAAGGCTGACCGGCACGCGGCGAGCGCTGGTGAATGTAGCGTGCCAGCACCTCCTTACCGGTGCCTGACTCACCTGATACCAGCACGGTGGAGTCGCTACCGGCTACCCGCGCCGCTAATTCGAGCAACTGTACACTGGCCGGCTCCACCGCCACCGGGCCGTCGGCCGCTGGCGCCAGTCGGCCCAGAGCATGCTGGGCAATCAACTCCAGCAACGCCTTGGGCGCAAAGGGTTTAACCAGATAGTCTGCTGCACCATCGCGCATCGCTGTGACAGCCTGCTCCACCGTGCCATAGGCCGTCATCAGCAAGACCGGCAGCTGCGGGTATTGGCTACGCAGCGTGCGCAGCAGCGCATGACCATCCATACCGGGCATGTTGACATCACTGACCACCATACTGACGCTCTCTCGGCGCAGCAGCTGCAGCGCCGACTCAGCGTCGGCCGCCTCCAGGTAGTCATAGCCGCCCAGCATTAGGGTGTCGGCAAGGGCTTCACGCAGCGCGTCGTCGTCCTCAACCAGCAGAATACGCCCAGCAGCGCTCGTCATCACCTACACCTCCCCGGTTGTCGGCAGCGCCCGCAGCGGCAGCAACATTTCAGCGCAGGTACCCCAGCCGGCCTTGCTGCGCAGATAAAACGCGCCGCCATGTGCCTTGACCACGGACTTGACCACGGCCACCCCCAGGCCGGTGCCTTGCGGCTTACTGGTATGGAAGGGCTCGCCAATGCGCGCCAGTTGCTCGGCATTCATGCCCTGCCCGGCATCCACCACACACAGGCTTAACTGCCCTTCAAGCTGGCGCGCCACCACCTTAAGGCGTGGCGCGGGCATTCCGGCCTGCAGGGCGTTCTCGATCAGGTTCAGAACAGCGCCGACCAGGGTGTCGCGATTACAGCGCAGCATGGCGTCCGCCGGCAGCAGGTTTACCCAACGGCAAGCACCGCCACGACTGGCAATGACGCTATCGGCCTGCAGTTGCAACCATTCCATAAAAATGGAAACCGGCAGCGTGTCCTCAATCGGCAGGTCACCCTTGGCGAACTGCAGCATGTCGCGAATCTGGTGTTCGATGCTATGCAAGCGCCCCTGCAGACGCTCAGAGAAACGAGTGCGATGGGCAGCAGGCAGTTGGGCGTCGGTCAGATGTTCGGCATACAGCAAGGCAGACGCCAGCGGCGTACGAATCTGATGCGCCAACGAGGCGACCATGCGCCCCAGGGCGGACAAGCGCTCATTACGCGCCAATTCGCTTTGCAACTGGCGGGTTTCGGTCAGATCGTTAATCAGGATCAGCTGGCCGGGCTCACCTTCCAGCGAGCGGGTTGCCAGCGACACCCGGCGGCCGGTACGCAGCGAGACTTCGTGGTAATCATCATCCCGCGGCGCAAAGCGCTGCTGGATCAGGTCACGCCACAGCTGGCCCTCCAACGGCTCGCCCAGCAGAGCCCGCGCCGCCGGATTTGCCTCACGCACCACACCACGCCCATCCAGAATAATCACCCCACCGGGCAGCAGATTAAGCACGTTCTGCAACCTGCCCGCCAAGCGTGCCTTCTCGGCCAATTCACGACTGCGCTGGGCCTGAGCGTCGGCCAGTTGGCGCTTAAGTTGCGCTACCTGCCGCTCCAGCAAGGCATGGGATGCGCCAAGCTGCTCGGACATACCCTGAAAGCGCTCAAAGGCCGCCTGCAAGGCAGCCTGATCCCCTTCAGCTACGGCGGGCGCGTGCTGATCAGCGTTCGGATTGAAGTGAGCCTTGGCAGCCATCGGGCATCCCCTGAGTTACAAATAACAGTCAGGGGATACTCAGCAATCATCGTGCCACAAAAAATAACTCTTTATTTTCAATAGCTTGAAAACAAAAAAGCAGAACCGCGTCAGTCTTCTGACGCGTCTGAACCGCGATTCAGGCCGTACTTTCGCATTTTCTCGACCAGGGTAGTCCGGCGAATACGCAACCGCTCAGCCGCACGAGCGACAACGCCGTTGCACTCATCCAGCGCCTGCTGAATCAGCGTCTGCTCCAGACCGCCGAGATACTCTTTCAAGTCCAACCCTTCCGGCGGCAGGAACGCCGGGCTGTCCAGCCCCACCAAACCACTGAAAGCGTCACCTCGCTCATCCTCGGCGTCGCGCAGTTGGCGCAGATCATCCTGATCATCTTCGACATAGCGGAACTTGCGCGGCAGCTCACCCACGCCAATCACGCCGTGCGGATGCATGATTGCCATGCGCTCCACCAGGTTGGCCAGCTCCCGCACATTACCCGGCCAGTCGTGCTGACAAAGCGAGAGGATGGCCGACGTACTGAAGCGAATGGAACCGCGCTTCTCGTTTTCCATCCGCGTGATCAGCTCATTCAGCAGCAGCGGCAGATCTTCAATACGCTCGCGCATCGCCGGCATATCGATGGGGAAGACATTCAGACGGTAATACAGATCCTCGCGGAAACCGCCCTGCTCGATCATCTGTTCGAGATTCTTGTGGGTGGCCGCAATGACACGTACGTCGGCGCTCTGGACCTTGTTGCTGCCGACACGCTCGAAGGTACGCTCCTGCAGCACGCGCAGCAGCTTGACCTGCATGGGCAGCGGCATATCGCCTATTTCGTCCAGAAACAGAGTGCCGCCCTGAGCCAACTCGAAGCGACCTGCACGACTGGTGATGGCGCCGGTGAAGGCACCCTTCTCGTGGCCGAACAACTCACTTTCCAGCAGTTCAGCCGGAATCGCACCGCAATTGACCGGCACAAAGGGCGCATCCTTGCGGCGCGAGTGGTAATGCAGGTTACGAGCGACCACTTCCTTGCCGGTGCCAGACTCACCCAGAATCAGCACCGTCGCTTCGGTATCGGCCACCTGCTGCATCATCTGGCGCACCGCATGAATCGGCCGGCTGGTACCCACCAGACTGCGGAACAGGTTAGGCTCACGCTGCCGCTGGCGGTTGCTGTTCTCTTCAAACACCTCACGGTACACCTGCGCTCGATGCAAGGCATCCAGCAGGTGGTTGTAACTCAACGGCGGCTCAAACACGGCCAGCAAACGCTGCTTTAGATGGTCCGGCCAGTGCGTCGACTGCTCGGGATCAAGCAGGATAACCGGCAGGTTTGCATCCCACTTGTCCAACTGCCCCAACAACGCTGGCAGCCCCTGCTCCAAAGCACAGTGGCCCAGGATCACGCAACGAATATAGCTTGAGGACTCAACTGCAGCATCGACGGCACTCTGCCATCCTTCGCTATCGGCAATGATGGCGTCTTCCCCGAGAAAGGACAGAATAACGCCCAGATCGTGGCGCCCCTGAACGGAGTCGTCGATCAACAAGATGTGGCTGTTAGGCAGCATAGACGGGGAAGCGTTCCTGTTGGCAGGCAAGGATGACAGCAGCGAATACTGGCGCTACGCCATATTTTTTAAGGTGGGTCTAAATGTAGTCAGAAACAGCAGACGAGTCAAATAGTTGGCGCACCATTTCCGGCGATAATATTCTGCCGGAAATAGACTCAATTGAACATCTGATACACCTTGGCGCCCTGACGTCCCCGCTGCAGCCCCTGGAGCTCTTCAGCCAGCTTACCCTGCACCGCCTGGCACAGGGCAACAACCTCCCGATAGGTCTCGCTCAGGTTCTCCAGCGCAACCGCCACCTGCTGGTCATCGCGCTGCGGATCCTGCATCGCCTGATGAACATGCTGGCGACACAGGCGATCCAATTCACCGACCTGCTGCCAGTCGCCGGCCTTGACGGCCTCGATCAACGATGTGTGGGTTGCTTGCAATTGCTCTACGGCATTAGCCATGACTGATTTCCTCACGCTTGGCGGATGCCGTCCCAACCGGCCTTGATTTCGCGCAGCAGCTCGCTCACTTCATCGAGCATGGCTGCATCGTTCTTCAGGTTCGCCTCACTCAGGCGTTGTTGCATGAAAGCATAAAGGCTATCCAGGTTGCCTGCCACTTCTCCGCCTTGCTGATGATCCAATGCTTCACGCAAGCCGCCAAGGATGGCGACGGCCTTGCCAATCTGCTCGCCCTTTAACCCGATGTTGCCGTGCTGCATCGCCCCCTTGGCCTGGGCGACCCGCTGCAACCCACCTTCCATCAGCATCTGGATCAACCGATGGGGGTCAGCTTCGCTGACCTGCGCATTGACGTTGACGGTCTGGTACTGCTTCATCGCGGCGTAAGCGTTCATCGGACATATCCTGCATGCAAGTGGTACATGACTCGGTTATCGGCATCGCAGCCAAAAGCTAAAGGTTAGAAATGAAAAAACCGGCGCCAGGCCGGTTCTTTCGAGCTTTCGATTCGCGTTCACGCCGGCTCAAT
This sequence comes from Halopseudomonas maritima, assembly GCF_021545785.1. Lineage (NCBI taxonomy): Bacteria > Pseudomonadati > Pseudomonadota > Gammaproteobacteria > Pseudomonadales > Pseudomonadaceae > Halopseudomonas > Halopseudomonas maritima. The sequence goes on along the minus strand of NZ_CP079801.1, from coordinate 3,176,850 downwards.
AGCGTCCCACGCCTCTTTGATCTCAGTCAGCAAGCTCTGCACCTCATCCAGCGAGCGCGGGGTATCATCCAGCGCCACACCGGCAAGCTTGAGGGTCATGTAGTCATACAGGGCATCCAGATTCTCGGCAATCTCGCCACCCAGATCCTTATCCAGCGACGCTTGCAATGCACCAATGATGCTGATGGTACTGCTCACGGCTACGCCGCGGCGCTCGGAGTTGCCGGTTTCCTGGGCATGCCGAGCCAACTTGACGCGCTCTATCGCGCCGTTAAGCAACAGCTGTACAGCGCGGTACTGCGACACTTCCTGAGAAATGTTGACCTTTTTGTAGGTATCAATCGGGTTTGCCACGGGTTCAGGACTCCTTCACGACGCCAGGCAGATTTGCCAACTGGCTGGCCAGATAAGTGCTGGTGCTCGACAGGTTGGCCACGAGTGAGTCCATCGCATTGAATTGCGCCAGTAGGCGTGTCTCCATGCTGCTCAACCGCGCCTCGAGCCGCTCGCGCTGCTCATCAATGCCGGACAGGGTGTTCTGCAACGAGGTGGTTCGCCCCTCGATGATGCCACCACTCTTGGTGTATGGCTCAAGCTTGGCATCCAGGCGACCCATCAAGCCGTTCTCACCTGAGAGAAAGTTGCTCAGAGCATCAAAGTTGTTGTCCAGTGCATCATCGAGCTTGTCGCTATCGATTGCCAGCGTACCGTCACTCTGGGTGGTGATGCCCAGGTCCGCAAGAATACGAATATCGCCACTGGCTACGCTGGACATTTCCGTGCGCAGCGCCGACACGACGGAGCGGACCGATGCATCACCAACCAGCGCCGCAGCCAGAGGCTCGCCATCGTCCCCTCCGACAGCGGTCACAGAGGTCAACGAGTTGATGGTTTTCATCATCGCGTTGTAGCCATCGACAAACGACTGCAAGGAGGTACGCACGCCAGACTTGTCCAAGCCAACACTCAGCTTGACGCTCGTACCAGCGTCTATCGCTTCCTGAGTTTGCGCGGCTTTCAGCGTCAGCGTAACGCCGTCGATAGCATCGGAGATCGAGTTACTGGCGCTGCTGATAGACAGGCCGTCGATCGAAAGATTTGCGTCGCGTGCGTAGGAGATCACCCGCGGAGCAAGCGGATCCAGCGGGTCAACCTCGGTCGGCTCATAGTCGGTGGTAGCCGGCGGTGTATAAGCCAGCACTCCGAGGTCGCCGGTGTCGCTGGCATCGGTGGTGACCGCAACACTGATGTCGTTGCCTGTGCCGGTCTCGTTGGAACTCAGCACCAGCCGTGAACCACCGCCACCGCTGGGGTCACTGACCACCGTGGCGGTAATGCCGCTGTCGGCACTTTTGGCGTTAATCGCATCACGGATGCCCGCGAGGCTGTTGTTGGCCTCGCTCACCTCGATATCAAGAGAGGTATCTCCGGCAGAGATGGTCAGGGTGCCGGTACCGATGGCGTCGGTTGCGCTGGATTGGCCGCGTAACGCCACCTTGCTGCTCTGCGCCAGGTTAAACACCTGAACATCGTAGCTACCTACTGACGCCGCACTATCGGCCGTTACACTGAAGGTTTTGCTATCACCGGAGGTGGCGCTGCGCTTTTCATAGAGGTCAGCGCTGTTCAACTTCTCCAGCACCCCCTGAAAGGTGGAGAGGGCACTGCGAAAGCTGCCCAACGCCGTAAACTTGGCGGTTGTGCTGCTTTCGAGCCGAGTCAGCTGTGCACTCTTTGGCGCACCATCGGCCTCGACCAGCGCCGTGACGATGGAGCTGATATCAAGACCCGAACCAATACCTGTAATAGCCATGATGCTTACCTCGCGACCGTTTTTTGACGGTTCGCCTGCCGAAAGGGGTATTCCGGTCTAATCAGGCAAGTTACATGCCAGCAAAACCGGCAGCAGAGTGTCAGGCCTCTGCCTCAAACAAAACACTGCGAATTTCCGTCAGATTCTCGGCCAGTCGCAGCGCCTCTTCCGAGGGGATCTGGCGAATCACATCGCCACTGCTCGCCTCGGTTACGTTGATAACCACCCGGCCGCTATCGTCATCAAGTGCAAAATTGATGTCTCGACGTACCGACTGGACAAAATCTTGAATATCCGACACCGCAGCCTGCAGCTGTTCGCGCTCAACCTCTGCCGGCTGCTGAACAGCATCGCGGGTCTGGGAGGCGACTGCCTGGGCTGATGTACCTTCTTGCGCAGCTTCCGTCTGCTTGCCAGCTTGGCTGCTGACGCCCGCTTCCACCGCCCCGGCATTCGATACGGAGCGCGTTACTTCAAACGGTTTGATTACACCCATTTCCATGGTGCTTACCTCGCAACGGACAAAGCGGGGGGAAGGCTAGCCCTCCCCCCGCATGTTACCCCTGTTCCGATCTTAGCCCAAGAGGCTGAGAACGGCCTGGGGCAGCTGGTTGGCCTGGGCCAGGATCGCAGTACCTGCCTGCTGCAGGATCTGGTTCTTGGTCAGGTTTGCAGTTTCAGCCGCGTAGTCAGTGTCTTGGATCCGGCCGCGGGCGGCGGAGGCGTTTTCGGACACGTTCTGCAGGTTGGCGATGGTGGACTCAAAGCGGTTCTGGATCGCACCGAGGTCTGCACGCTGGGCATCGATGGAGGCGATGGCTTCGTCGATGATGTAGACCGCTTCCTGAGCCGTCTTGGCGTTGCTGATATCAATGTCCTTGACGGTGTTGTCAGTGGTGACACTAGACAGCGCCACGTCACTGGCAGAGCCAGCAGCAGTCTCTGCGGCGTCGACAGTGGCACCGCTACCGAATGCGAAGGACAGCTCACCTTTGGCAGTACCCACGTCAGCGTCGGTTACAACCGAGATAGAACCGTCGTCCTGTACGAAGGCACCCACGCCCATGTTGGCATCGTTGATTACGGTGGCCAGCAGCTGAGTCTGTTCAGCGGCAGTCGCGTCGTCATCAAACTCAGCGCTGATGGTGAACACGCGGTCAGTACCGTCTGCACTACCGGAGGCGACAGTGAAGGTTACTGCCACAGCGCCGGAAGAACCGCCAGCAGCGGCTTGAGCAGCAATGGTACCCGAGCTGATGGAGTCGCTCTTCAGTTCCTTGGTGCTCACTTCGTCCAGCTTGACGCTGATCGCTTCGTTAGCAGCACTACCAACCTGGAAGGTTTCAGTACCGAAGCTGCCGTCGAACAGTTTCTTGCCACCGAAAGCAGTGGTGTTGGCGATACGATCCAGCTCTTTCTTCAGCTGAGTCACTTCCGAGTTCAGTGCGTCACGCTCGCTCTCGCTGTTAGAACCGTTGGCAGCTTGCAGAGCCAGGTCACGCATGCGCTGCAGAATGTTAGTGGACTCCTGCAGAGCGCCTTCAGCAGTCTGAGCGATGGAGATACCGTTGTTTGCGTTCTTGGTCGCAACGCCCAGGCCGTTGACCTGGCTGGTCAGACGGTTGGCGATCTGCAGACCAGCAGCGTCATCTTTGGCGCTGTTGATTTGAGAGCCGGAAGACAGACGTTCCAGAGAGGTAGCCAGCGCGTTGGACGAACCGTTCAGGTTGCGCTGAGCGTTCAGAGAAGCTGTGTTTGTGTTGACTGTAAGGGCCATGGTATTGCCTCCAAAGGACCTGAAAATGTTTGCCTGAGCTTGCGACTCGTGGGCCGGACCTGCCCAGGCACCCATTGAGTTCGCATTCGATTACTGTATCGACACCTTGTCCGAAAGCTTTAGGAGGAAATTCATTTTTTCTCTGGCGAATTCTTCCGGTCAGCTATGGCTGCGCTGGCACCCCCGCCAGCCATGGTTCAGTTATCGACCTCAGGCAAAAATCCTTTAGTGACCGTTCGTCGCCCACGAGCGGCTCAGGGCAGCCACCCTTGTTGCCAGGCAACCAGCCCCTGCTCATCCAGCATCCAGCCGTCACGTACCACCTGCTGCAGCGCCTTGCCCTGCGCAGCAGACGCTTCAGGGTCAGACAAATGCATGCGAATGGCATCCACCCAGTCACGGTAGCGGTTCTTCACTCGCGTCACCGGTAGCTCCCCGACGTAGCAGCGCACGTCAGAGCAGACCACGGGATAACCGCAGGCGCCGTACTCAAGCAGGCGCAGGTTGCTCTTGCACTCGTTGAAAAGGTTTTCTTCGACCGGCGCCAGTGCAAGGTCCAGATTCAGCTCAGCCAGTTTGCGTGGATACCGGTTGATCGCAACACCCGGATGAAACTCGTGGACATAAGGGCGCAGGCTGTCGGGACACATGCCAAAAAACACCCACTCCACCTCAGCGGCCAGCTCTTTGACCACATCCAGAATCAGCTCCAGGTCTCCGGTGTGGCTGGAGCCCCCGGCCCAGCCCACTCTGGGCTTACGTGACTGCCCGCGCTGTGATACTGGCAGCTGGCCCCACCAGCGCGGGTCAAGCCGGTTATGTACGACCCGGATATCCGGATGGTAACCGCTGAGTGCTTCGGCCAGCGGCTCGGTGGACACCACAAAGCGGTCCACCAGCGACAGGCCGCGCTTGAGTGAGCGTACGATGTCCTTCGGCATCTTACTGCGATGGGCACTCTTCATCGGCAGGTTGGGCAAATAGTCGTCCAGCTCATAGACCTTGAAGGCCGATGAAAACGCCTTCATGCGGCGCATGGCTTCCAGCCGCTCGTCGCCAATCTGGCGCTGCAGGATGACCACATCTGGCGAATAACGCTCCAGATCCACCGCATGCATCAACCCCTGAGAGAGTGCCCCATCCACCAGTCCCGCCTCACTCAGCGCGTTAAACGGCTGAATGACGCGATAGTGTCCGCAACCGAACACGTCGGCAGGATGCGCCAGCACAACCGGCTGGGGGCGCCAGATATCCAGCGGACGCCAGGAAATCTGCGGATCGGTCAGCTGAAAGCCGCCCTTTCGCACCAGAGAGAAGTTAGCGTTGTAGGCAGCATCGCGCGCCAGACGGGGCAGCCAGCGCTGATAGAGTGCATCCTCGACCTCTACCGCCATACCACCCTGCTCTCGGGCATGCAGCAGCGTCGCTGACGGTGTCCAGACCAGCAGATGACCGCTGTCGGCCAAGCGCAGGCAAAAATCGATCACCGCCGCCTGGCCATCCAAGGCGCCCGCATCCAACCCACCCAGATCAACGTAGACGGATTTACGCACCAACAGACAGGCATCGCCAAGGGCACTGGGGTTCTGGTCTACCTGCAAGCGCTGCATATAACCGGGCGCATCGGACGACTCACCGACAAAGGGACTCGACGCTGGCCCGCGCAAGCCGAGGACCAGGCCCGCATGGGTAATCTGGCCTTCAGAGTCGACCAGACGCGGCCCTACCGCCCCGACCTCGGGGCGCAGCGCGTGGTTCATCAGGGCATCCAGCCAATGGGAATCCAACACCGCTACCTCAGCGCGCAGCAGCAACAGGTAATCGCCCTGACTGTTCAGTGCTGCCTGGTTGCACAGCTCGCTGTAGGTCAGGCACTCGGGCGTACGCAGCACCTTGAGCCGCTCGCTGCCCATACCTTCTACCGACTGCAACCACTCACGAGTGGCAGCCTGCTCACTGGCGTTGTCGATCAGCAAAATTTCATAATTCGGATAACGGGTCTGCTCCAGCAGACTCATGACACAGCGTTGCGCGGCAGCCATCTGATCCTGCACGATAACCACCACCGAGACCAACGGCAGCTCAACATGGCCGTAATCAACGCGATACTGGCCGGGCCTGACCGCCTGCACCTGCGCGTGCTCGTAGCCACGCGCCTGCACGTGACGCAACACAGCGGCACGTTCGGCAGCCGAGTCACTGAGCACCGGCGCGTCACTGAGCACCAGCGGCTCAGCCACGTGCCCCAGCCCGATGGCGCCTTGCTGATTGATCAGGCGGAGAATGGCGTCCAGCTCGATGATCTCGTCTGCATCCTCGGCAAAGCCGCCCAAAGCCAACAGCGCTTCACGCCGGAATAGCCAGTTGGCCGATAGCCCACGCGGAAAGCTGAGCAGATAGTCGAGGTTAAAGTCAGGGCGCAGCGCAACGCCGTAGTCGCTACCGTCCTGACGGAACAGCGCATCGGCAAAAATGGCGCGGCAATCGGGGTTGGCCAGCAGCTCTAGGGACAGCATCTGCAGCCCGCTGCTGACCAGTTCCTCCCCTGCCCGCAGCAACATCACCCAGTCGCCGTCCAGCTGGGCCAGCAGCGCATTGAGCTGAGCCGGCCAGCCTTGCGCGGAACAATGGGTCCAGGGCATGGTCGACGCTGCGGGTGCGGCATCGACGCTCATCACCTGCATGTCGATATTGCCGGCGTCGACCTGCACGACAAGCGAGTCCAGCGACTGCTGACGCAGAGCTGCATCGCCCGCCAGATCCAGCAGTATCACGGTCAAGCGCGCGCCATCGTCGCGGTGCGCCATCACGTAGTCGTTGGCCAGGCGCTGCTGCGACGCGGTCAGCTTGCGCGCCGACAGCCAGGTGCGCACCGGCGTTGGGTCACCCTTGGCGACCACACCCAGGCTGCGCAACTGGACAGCTCTGCCCTTGCGCACCCGTTCGCTGCCCAAGTCGGAATGGCGCCGATACATTTCCTGATACAGCGAGGCAAAGCGTTCACGCTCGCGACCAAGCATATGGTCGTCGCCGGCACTCCCCCCCTCACGGGTACGCACCTCGGCGGTAACCTTGGGGACATGGACCAGCGGGTAGCGCGCCGCCAGACGCAGCAACAGATCCCAGTCCTCAAAGGCCGTCAGCCCAGTATCGAACTGCCCAACGCCTTGCAGCAGAGCGCGCGGGTGAGCCCAGGTGTTGACGGGGATGTAGTTGTAAATGAACAGCTGCTCACGGTCGTACTGCTCGGGCCGGAGCGGCGTTTGCCGGGACAGCTCGACTCGTGCGCCGTCTTCCACGCGCTCGGTGACAGTCTCGACATCCGTGTAAACAACGGCATCACCAGCGTCTTCAAAGGCGCCGGCCAGCGTTTCCAGATGCTGCGGCGCATAAAAGTCATCGTCGTCCAGATAGCAGACGTAACGGCCCCGAGCCAACGCCAGGCCGGCGTTGCGCGCAGCCGACAGCCCTTGATTGCGCCCCTGATACAGATAGGTGAGCGGAAAGTCGAAGCCCTTGAGCAAGGCCTCTACCGGCTCGCCGTGGTCGTTGACCAGAATAACCTCAAAGTCACGCAAGGTCTGAGCCGCTACGCTGCGCAGCGCATCCAGCAGCATCGCCGGCCGGTTGTAAGTAGTGAGGATGATCGAGAACAGGCAGCGGTCGGTGTCGGCGGCGACTGAGAAACCAAACAGCTGGCCACGCACCCGATCGATATCGTCCCGGTACTTATTGAGCACCTCGGCCGAGAAGCGCGACATGCGTCCCTCTACCAATGCCCACACCCGCTCGGCGGCAGCTTGCAGACGCGGCTTGACCTGCGGGTCTGCGAGGTTTAGCTCGAGAATATGCAGGTGCTCCCACAGCGGCCGCTCCGAGCGATAAAAGTCTTGGGACACCTGATTGCCATGAATACGGTAACCAACCGACGCACGCCGTACGAAGGCAAAATCAGGATTATGGCGCGCCACCCTGATCCACAGCTCCCAATCCCCTGCCAGCATGCCTTCCTGGGCATACACGCCCTCAGACAGACGCATGTCATCCAGCATGCTCCGCCGCAGCATGACCGTAGACGGGGTGATGTAGTTGTCGAAGGTCAGCAGGTCAACGACCTCATCGCGTCCACCCGAGTAGGAGCGCGCAGGATGCCCGCGATGGTCAATATGCTGCAGGACCTTGCCGGCCTCGTCGATCCAGGTGCACTGGGTATAGGCCAGCGATAACTTGGGGTCGGCGTCCAGCGCCTCGACCAGTGCGCTCAAGTGGCCAGGATAGAGAATATCGTCAGACCCCAACACCACGACATAGCGGCCGGTGCCGCACCGGACGCATTTATTGAAGTTGCCAGTCTGGCCCAGGTTTTCAGCGTTGACCTCCAGCACCAGCCGAGGGTCTGACTGGTAGCGCCGCACTACCTCAAGGGAGTCGTCGCTGGAACAGTCATCCACGATGATCAGCTCCAGCGCCACATCCTGCTGGGACAGCACCGACTCGATGGTCTCGCCAATGAAACGGGCGTTGTTGTAAGACATGACAACAACGGAGACTGCTACAGGGGTTTCAACGTGCATGGGATTTCCTGATTGGTGGCCTGCCTGCTCGCCGCGCGTGCGGTCCCTCAGGTCATTGGCCATGGTCACGGCGCGGCGGCACGGGCCGCCGTGCAAAACTGGTCATAGTCGCGGAAGTAGTCGGCCTCATCGTAATAGGCCGAGGCCAACACCATGCACACGGAGCCGCCAGAAAAGTTATCCATCTCCCGCCACACCATCGGCGTAATCAGCAGACCGTAATGTGGCCGTGCAAGATGAAACGTCTTTTTCTCGAATCCGTCATCCAGGGTGATGTCGAAACTGCCCGACATGGCAACAAGCAACTGGTAAAGCCCACGATGAGCATGCCCACCGCGGTGCGAGCCGGCAGGTACGTCGTAGAGATAGTAGGCTCGCTGAATCTCAAAGGGCACATGGCGCCCCCCTTCGACAAAGGTAAGATTGCCTCGCTGATCGTGCACTTGCGGCAACTCTATGAGACGACAGTCTTGGATCGCCATGGGTTGTTCTTCCTTTTGGTTATGCGCGCCAAGCGGCCCCTGTAAAGCTGTTACAGGCATCTATTACCTGCTGCGTGTCCACCCCAGCATAAATGGGCAGACTCAGCACCGTATCTGCCAAGTTCTCTGTCAGCGGCAAGGGGCCGTGTCTGAGTCCGACATAGGCACCCTGACGGTGAGGTGGTATCGGATAGTGAATAAGACTGCCAACGCCCGCCGCAGCCAGATGCTGCTGCAAGCGGTCGCGCTGCTGGCAGCGCACCACATACAAATGCCAAGCGTGTTCATTCAGCGAACCCTGCGGTGAGAGCAACGCCGGATTGACGATACCCTGCCGATAGGCCTGCGCAGCATCCCGGCGACCTTGCAGCTCATCTTCAAGTGCAGCCAGCTTGATACGCAGTATCGCAGCCTGCAGCTCATCCATGCGACTGTTGCAGCCCTGCATCGGGCAGACGTACTTCTCGCTGGAGCCATAGTTGGCCAGCGTGCGCACCACCTCCGCCACACGCTCGTCTGACGTCAGCACCGCGCCGGCATCCCCCATCGCCCCCAGCACCTTACCGGGATAGAAACTGAACCCCGCGGCGTCACCCCAACTGCCAGCGCGACGACCATCCAGCGTGGCGCCGTGGGCCTGGGCGGCATCCTCCAGCACCAGCAGGCCCTGCTCCTGCGCCAGCGCCATCAGTGCTGGCATATCAACCAGCTGACCATACAGATGCACGGCAATGATCGCTCGGCTGCGCGCGCTCAGCGCGCTGCGTACGCCATCAACGCTGATGTTGAAAGACGCAGCATCTGGCTCCACCAAGACAGGCACCAGCCCATTGGCACTGACCGCCAGCACCGTAGCGATATAGGTATTGGCCGGTACTATGACCTCATCACCATCGCGCAACAGTCCCAGCTCTTTCCAGGCGCGGAGCACCAGGGTCAGGGCATCCAGACCGTTGGCCACCGCCACCGCGCAACTCGCGCCGCAGTAGGCTGCGAATTCGCGCTCAAAGCCGGCGGCCTCTTCGCCAAGCAGGTAATAACCCGACGCCATCACCCGCTCCATGGCCTGTTGAATAGCCGGCAGAAAGGGGGCGTTGAGTCGCCGTAGATCAAGAAAGGGTACGCGTAACTCAGCCATCAGACAGAGCGATCCGAGGCCAGGCGCACACGCACTGCAAGATTCGCCAGCAGCTCGGCTGGCAATTGCTCCCCCACCTCATTGAGCCCGGCGATCAGCGCATCGCTGTAGTCCAGCATCATTGAGTTGGGCAGGGTTTTCAGAAAGAACCCTTTGCTTTCAATAACCTCAAAGCCACCGGCCTGGAGATCGGCAGTCAGGCCAGCAAGATCATAAACCCGCTGATGCCCCACCACCTTGTCCCGCGCACTCAGGGTATCAAGCTCCGGTTGCAACCCCATAAGCACCGCCAGACGACGATGCAGGGATTCGCGATTAGGCACAACGATGATCATCTCAGAGTCGGGCCCCATCCAGCCGGCCATGTGCTTAAGCAGGCTGACCGGGGCATCGACGTGCTCAAGCACATGCAAAGCCAGCACCCGGTCGTACGGCTGGTCGACGTGATGTTGCTCGAAAAGCTGATGTAGCACGTCAACCTGCGGATGCTCGGCGCGCACTTTACGCACCAGACTTTCCGCGCCCTCAAGCACGCGATAATGCTCCACCAGAGGACTCAGGCGCGCCAGGGTGATGCCATCGCCATAGCCCAGCTCCAGAACATTGCTCGCGCCCTGCAGATGCCCGGCAATCCAGTCACAGCAATAGTGCTGACAGGCCGTCTCGATAAAGCGGTCGGGCACGTCCTCGCTCAGGTGGTAACTCTGCGCAATCTGCTCGAGGCCTTGCAGTGAGTCGCTCATGACTTGCTCCCGCTCCGGGCCAGCTTCAGCCCCTGGATAATCTGATCATTGAAAGAAGACACGCCCATGCCCAGCAGGCCGGCAGTCAGGTCCACTCCCGGCCAGTCGGCAGCGGCCTGGCGCAGCAACGCGCTGTAGTCCAGCAGCGCCTGATCAGGGAAAGGCAAGGCGCCGTCTGCCTGAATGCGGCGCAACACGCGAAAATCCTCGGCATCCTCAATAACGCCCAGTGCGACCAGCTCCTGGCTGACACACTGCAGTAAACCCGCCTCGTCCTGATCAGGGTAACGCTGCGCCGCATAGGCCGGATTGAACTCTACCGTGACACGGCACACCGGCGCCTGTGTACCGGCAGCCACGTCCTGATTGCTCAACCGATAAATTGCCCGTTCTGCGTCCAGCACCAGCAAACAGCTATCGAGCTGACGCAGCTTTTCGCGCTCAATCAGGCCAAACAGAATGCAGACCGACGCCCCCTTGGGCGGCGCGTGGGCGACACCCAGCAATTCGCCAGCCCGCGCCTGCGCCAGCCCCATGACAACCCTGGGGGCGGCCCACTGCTGGCCGTCACCCATGGTGACGAGCAGTCCATTGTCTACAACCGCCAACGCCTGCACGCTGTCGTCCACAATCTGGACACCAGCCTGATGCATAGCATGGAGCAGTTCTCGAACCATAGCGCCGGTAAAACCCTCACGGGCGGCGCGGAAGGGATATTCAGGCAAACCTGAAACATCGCCCCGCACCGCTGCCTGCAACGTCTGCGGGTAATACAACGGAAGCCAAGCCAGCCGATGCCAGGGGGCAAGGATGTCTCGCGTTGAGCGCTGGGTAATCTTGCTGGCCAGCAGTTCGAACAGCGCATGCAAAGGCTCGCCGTGATTTGCCAGGGAGGCCTCGGCATAACCGATCCCCTGATAGTCGACGGCCAGCTTGCGCGACGCGTGCAAGGGCCCCGGATCGGGCAGCGCCAGCAGGGCCTGGGCAAGGTCAGCGCGACGCTCGCTGGAGGCGAAGTAATCCAGCCGATTGGCAATTACAAAGTCAGGGTGACGCTGGCCGTCCAGATAAACCGACGGCGTCGGCACCGGGACCGTTTCCACCAGTTGTGCGACGTAGTCGCTGACCAGCCGGGCAAAACGCGCGGAATCGTTGCGCTGCTCAGGGTTGTAGCTGTCAACGTCCAGTGCCTGCTCACCACGCTGCACCTGCTCGAACAGCACCATGCCGATATCAAAGTCATGGTTCTCCACCCGCATGCCGGTGAAGTGCGCGCCGGGGCGCTTGCCATCGCCGAGCATGACAACCGACTGGCCCTGTGCTGCCAGCTCCCGCGCAGCGACCATCAACGCGAGATTGTTGCCCAGTAAAATGACATCAACTGCGTGTGGCATTGGCATAAATCTCCGAGCCGAATTCGGGTAACCGCCGACACAGCTTGAACAGCCCCTCAAGGTGCGCCTCGCTCAGCACCCCCTGCTCGCACAACTGCTGCATCTGTGCATGGGTAAAGGGCTTGATGAAGAAACTGCCACTGTCCTGAACGACAAACCCGGCAGATTCAAGCAATGCCTTCAGTGAAGCCTGACAAAAGGTACTGTGCTGCTGCATCCGCGCCTGGGTTGCCGAACGCTCAAACGGGTCGGCAATCAGGCCCATTTCCACCGCCAGCAGTCGGTGCAGTGAGTAGGCGTTCGGTACGTTGACGTGCACCAGCGTCTCGGCGTGGCACAGCTCGCGTACAGCTGAAAGCAGCACCTGCGGATTCTCGACCTCGTGCAGCAGGCTGCTGACGATGATCATGTCCGGTTTTTGCTCGACCTGTGCAACCGCCTCTTCCAGCCGTTGCTCGATGACTCGCACCCGCCCGTCATCGCCAGCAAGTTGACGCGCATGGGCGGCAAACTCACTGGCCGGCTCGACCACGGTGAAGGAGCTAAAGGCCTCCACCTCGCAGAACAGCGGACGCAGGCCACAGCCGACTTCCAGCACATGCTCGGGCGCGCGAGCGGCCAGTTGCGCCAGCACCACGCGCCGGCGGTAGCCAAGCTGCGTCGCCTCAAAGGGCAAGGCATGATAGTCCTGCTGATACTGCTGCAAGTCACGGCTCAAGGATCTTCTCCAGTCTGAATTTCAATGATGCCTCACAGCCCAGGCCGCGCTTGAAACGAATCAGCCCATGATTGGCCTGCCCCTCATCACTGGCCGTGCCAATGTCCAGCAAGGCAATGCCCCTGTGCTGACAGTCGGTATAGATGGCATCCGCCAACAGCGTGACAGGACTGTAACCGGAGAACTGGGCATCGTCTCCCCAGTAAAAGACGTAAAGCACCGAAGGCGAGAGCTGCAGACACAGCGCCGCCGCGGCGAGGGTGTCGCCAGCATGGCAGCCGTACAGCAGCACCTGATCCGCAAACAACGCTTGCATCTCAGACAGTTGCGGCAGGCTCATGGTCATGGGGTAGCCCTTGCTCTGTCGATTGCGTTGGATTACCTCGTATACTGCCTCCAGCAAGCCAGGCCCCATTGGCCCTGCGCTGAAACCTTCACGCGCGCATTTGTTCAAGCGCTTACGGTTGGCATAATTCAGCCGCTGCGACAGCGGCCGCTCATCCACGCTAATGGCGTAATTCACATCACAGAGGGTTTCGCTGAAGCCCAGCGAACGCAGTACAAAATGCTGCTCGGCCACCCGTTCATCGACATGCGCGGCTGGTGGCAACAGCAATTCCAGGCGCCGGATACCCTGCTGCTGCAAAAAGCGCATCACCTCCAGCAAAAAGGCCTCCAGCTCAGGTAGCGCCACGTCCTCAAAAAAGCTGACAGCGCCAAAGGTGCCGCGCCGCGGTGAGCGAACCTGCGCCTCAGCAACTTCGCTGACATGCAGGCACATGGCAACCCGGCCCTTGAGCATCCACTGAAAGTAGAACGCGCACTCAGGCGCATGCAGCCGAAAGAACGCCTCGGAGTTGAACAGCCGATCCTGCGGCTGCGGCTCGAACCGATTGACGCTTAACACGTCTGTCCTCCAGTAATGCCTTTACATCGCCCGTTCATCTACCAACAATCCCTGAGTGTGTACAAACAACACCGCACCTGACCAAAACCTGACGCCAGACGCTCGATTCCGTAAAGGAGGCAATTATCTTGCCAGCCAACCAGCACCCTCGCCCCCTCAAGCTCCTGATCACCGGCGGCGCCGGTTTTATTGGCTCTGCTGTGGTTCGCACCCTGCTCACCAGTACAGAGCATGAGGTACTGAACGTCGACAAACTGACGTACGCGGGCAACCCGGAGTCGCTGGCCCCGATAGAGCAGTCACCCCGCTACCGCTTTGCTCGCCAGGACATCGGCGACCAAACGGCGATGAGCGCGCTGCTGCACGACTTTCAACCAGATATTGTCATGCACCTGGCCGCCGAATCTCACGTTGACCGCTCCATCGACGGGCCGCGCGAATTCATCCAAACCAACATCGTCGGCACCTATAGTCTGCTGGAGGCCTGCCGCGAATACTGGCTAAGTCTGCCAGCCGAGCGCCGCAAAGCCTTCCGCCTCCATCATGTGTCTACCGACGAGGTGTACGGTGACCTTGAGGGCGAACACGATCTCTTTACCGAGACCACCGCCTACGCGCCCAGCTCGCCCTACTCTGCCAGCAAGGCGGCGTCAGATCATCTGGTGCGTGCCTGGCAGCGCACCTTTGGCCTGCCCGTGGTGGTGACCAATTGCTCCAACAACTACGGGCCTTATCACTTTCCGGAAAAACTGGTACCACACATGATCCTCAACGCCTTGCAAGGCAAACCGCTGCCGGTTTACGGCGACGGAGGCCAGGTGCGTGACTGGTTGTACGTCGAGGATCATGCCCGCGCGCTGATCGAGGTAGCCACCCGCGGCGCCGTGGGTGAGACCTACAACATTGGCGGGCACAACGAGAAACGTAATATCGAGGTCGTCGACACCCTGTGCCGGCTGCTCGACGAGCTGGCGGCGGATGAGCGCCCGGCAGGGCTTGCCAGCTATCGAGAGCTAGTCACCTTCGTCAAGGACCGGCCGGGGCACGACCGCCGCTACGCTATTGATGCGTCAAAAATACAGCGCGAGCTTGGCTGGACACCGCAAGAAACCTTCGAGAGCGGCATCCGCAAGACAGTGGAATGGTATTTGCTTAACCGCCAGTGGTGGCAGAACGTGCTCAGCGGCAATTATCAGTTGGGGCGCTTGGGCCATACTCTGGACTGACTCCAATAACAGGATGCAACCATGAAAGGCATCGTACTGGCCGGCGGCTCGGGTACCCGGCTGCACCCAATCACCCGTGGCATCTCCAAGCAACTGCTGCCGATCTACGACAAGCCGATGATTTACTACCCGCTGTCGGTACTGATGCTGGCCGGCATCCGTGAGATTCTGATTATCTCCACCCCGCACGACCTGCCCAACTTTCGCAACCTGCTGGGCGATGGCAGCGACTTTGGCATCCACCTCAGCTACGCCGAACAACCCTCTCCAGACGGTCTCGCCCAGGCCTTTCTGATTGGTGAGGAGTTCATCGGCGACAGCAACGTGTGCCTGATTCTGGGCGACAACATCTTCTACGGCTACGGCTTCAGCGCCATGCTCAACGAAGCGGCCCAGCGCAGCAGCGGTGCCACCGTATTTGGTTACCACGTGAGCGACCCCGAGCGCTTTGGCGTGGTCGAGTTTGATGACCAGGGCATGGCGGTATCGATTGAAGAAAAGCCGGTTCAGCCCAAATCCAATTACGCCGTGACCGGCCTGTATTTCTACGACAACGACGTAATCGAGATCGCCCGCGGCATCAAACCATCGGCCCGGGGCGAGCTGGAAATCACCGACGTCAACATGGCGTATCTCAAGCGCGGCGACCTCAACGTCAGCCTGCTGGGGCGCGGTTTTGCCTGGCTGGACACCGGCACCCACGACTCGCTAATGGACGCCAGCTCCTTTGTACAGACCATCGAGGCGCGCCAGGGCCTGAAGGTTGCCTGCCTGGAGGAAATTGCTTACCGCCAGGGCTGGCTCAGCGCTGAGGCCCTGCGCGCCGAGGCCAGCGCGCTGAGCAAGACCGGCTATGGTCAGTACCTGCTGCGTCTGCTGCAGCAGGACGGCAAGCCATGAAGGTACGCGAAACCGCGCTGCCCGGTGTGCTGATTCTGGAACCTCGGGTGTTCGGCGACAGCCGGGGCTTCTTTATTGAAACCTTCCAAACCGAGCGCTATGCCGAGCTGGGCATCACCCAGCCATTCGTGCAGGACAACCACTCACGCTCGGCACGCGGTGTGCTGCGCGGCCTGCATTTCCAGCGCAACCGCCCGCAGGGCAAGTTGGTGCGCGTCAGCCGTGGCTGCGTGTTCGACGTGGTGCTGGATATCAACCCGGACTCACCAACCTGCGGACAGCACGCCTCGGCCATTCTCTCAGACGACAACCACCTGCAGATGTGGGTGCCGCCGGGCTACGCCCATGGTTTTTGCGTGCTCAGCGAAATAGCCGACTTCGAGTACAAATGTACCGACTTCTACCAACCGCAGGATGAAGGTGGTGTGCTCTGGAATGACCCCGCGCTGGCTATCGACTGGCCCGTCAGCGATCCGAAGCTATCTGACAAGGACCGCCAAAACCCCAGGCTGCAAGCACTGTTGGAAGGCGGGCAGTGCTGATGCGTGTTCTCGTCACCGGGAGCAGCGGCCAGGTCGGCCACGCCCTGCTCGCCTGCCAGCCGCAAGGCATTGAGTGCCTGGCACCCAGCTCCCAGGAGCTGGACCTGAGCGAGCCGCAGCAGATCAGCCAGTTGCTGGGCCACTGGCGGCCCGAGCTGATTATCAACGCCGCAGCCTACACCGCCGTTGACCGCGCCGAGAGCGAGCCCGAACGCGCCTTCGCCATCAACGCCAGCGCCGTCGAGCACCTGAGCGCCGCAGCCAACGCCATCGGGGCGCGGCTGTTTCAGTTATCCACCGACTACGTTTTCCCCGGTGACACAGCAGCCCCTCTGGCAGAAAACGCCCCCTGCAAGCCGCTCAACGTCTACGGCGCCAGCAAACTGGCTGGCGAGCAGGCGGCACTGAGTTTGGGCAAGCAAGCGCTGGTGCTGCGTACCAGTTGGGTATTCGGCGCGCACGGCGGCAACTTCGTAAAAACCATGCTGCGCCTCGGCGCCGAGCGCCAGCAACTGGGTATCGTCTGCGACCAGACAGGCGGCCCAACGCCAGCACAGGCCATCGCCCACACCTTATGGAAGCTGGCAGAGCAGCCCGGCGCTCACGGGCTCTTTCACTACAGCGGCAACCCGCCCTGCAGCTGGTATGACTTTGCACAATGCATCTTCGCCAACGCGCTGCAGCTAGGCCTGCTCAAGCAAGCGCCAATACTCTCACCGCTGACCAGCGCCGAGTACCCCACCCTCGCACAACGCCCCGCGTCGGCGATCCTGGACTGCACGCGCCTGCAGCGCGAATGCGGTATCCCCCAGCCTGACTGGGCCAGCGCGCTGACCTCCTGCCTGCAACAGATGACAACCCCGTGAAGATCGCCTGAACGGTGACCCGGTGACACGTCGCTGTCATCTGTCTGGGTTTAGCTGGTGTCGACTCCGACCTGCGCGCCATCGGCGTGCGCTGAACGACTGACACCGAGGTGCCCATGTACGCTGAGAAAGCCGTTATTCGCGTGCACCGTGACTTGAAGGTGCACACCTGGTTTTACCCCAACCCCGAGACCGATGCGACTATCATTCTGGTCAACGGCTCGCTGGCGACTGCAGCCTCCTTTGGCCAGACCCTGCGCTACCTGCAGCCGCTGTTCAACGTGGTGCTATTTGACCAGCCCTACAGCGGCCATTCGCGAGCCCACAACCCCAGTCTGCCGCTGATTGGCAAGGAAGACGAAGCGCTGATTCTGCTGGATCTGATTGAGCACTTTCGCGCCGACCACCTGATGTCCTTTTCCTGGGGCGGCGTAGCGGCGATGCTGGCGCTGGCCCAGCGCCCTGCGCGGATCCGCCGGGCGCTGGTGACCTCCTTCGCCCCGGTACTCAACCCGGCCATGCAGGACTATCTCGCGCGCGGCAAGACCCACCTGGCTGCCTGCGACCGCCAGGCCGTCGGTGAGCTGATCAACGAGACGATTGGCGAGCACCTGCCCTCGCTTTACAAGCGCTGCAACTTCCGCCACGTCAGCAGCCTGGAGGAACACGAGTACAGCCAGATGCTATTCCACATCCGCCAAGTGCTGGAACTGGATGCCGACCAGTACATGCGCTGCGTGAGCAATATCGATATTCCGCTGCTGTTTATCAACGGCGAATGGGACAGATACACCGGGCCGGCCGACGCGCGCCACTTCGCTGACCTGGCACGCAACGCGCGCTTTGCCAGCATTGCCCACACCGGGCACTTTCTGGATATGGAGCACAAGACCGCCTGGCAGGACATGCGCGCGGCGGTAGAGGGCTTTGTGCTGCAGCCAGAGGTGTCCAGCCAGCAGCGTCTTGCGTTGGCAGGCTGAACGAAAACCCCCGGCGCAAGGCCGGGGGCTTCAAGCACAGCCGAGTGTTACGGGTTCATCGAGTCGAACACGGTCTTCTCGTCGCTGGCCGCTTGCGCACGCAGGCCGATCAGTTGCTTGATCTTGCGATGCGGGAAGACATAGAACTGGTCATCTTCAACGGCCTTAACCGTCATTTCCGCGATATCAGACGCTTGAATCTTGCCCTTCTGAATAGCGGCCTTGGTCAACTCGGCGCGCTTGAGCGCAGTTTCGCTCAGCTCGACGGTGTCACCCTTGTCAGCCGGACGGTTGCGCGCCGACTCGTGAATACCGGTGGGGAAAAAGGCCGGACACAGACAGGTCACACCAACATTCGCGTCGGCATCGCGCAGGTCCAGCGCGAGGGTTTCGGACAGCGCCACAACCGAGTGCTTGGTGACGTTGTAAACAGACATGTTCGGACCATTGACCCAGCCAGCCGCCGAGGCAGTATTGACGATATGGCCTTCACCCTGGGCGATCATCATCGGGGTAAACACCTTCACACCCCAGACCACACCATACAGGTTGACACCCATGACCCATTCCCAATCATCAACGGTGTTTTCCCAGGCTGCGCCGCCGACACTCACACCTGCGTTATTGAACAGCACATGCGCTGCGCCAAAGCGCGAGGTGCACAGCTCGGCCAGCGCCTGCAACTGCTCCAGCTTGGAGACGTCCAGACGCATGCTAGCGCTTTCGGTGCCAGGGCTCTGGGCCTCAACAAGGCGCAGGGTTTCCTGCATGCCCGCTTCATCTACGTCACCCAGCACCAGCTTCATGCCACGTGCCGCGCAGCACAGCGCCAGCTCACGCCCCAGACCGCTACCACCGCCGGTGATAACCGCCACCTTACCCTGAAGTTGTTGCATGCTGTGCCTCCTCCCCTGTCTGCGTGATGGGCAGACTGAATGAATATAAGTTGAATGAATA
Organism: Halopseudomonas maritima; assembly: GCF_021545785.1. Lineage (NCBI taxonomy): Bacteria > Pseudomonadati > Pseudomonadota > Gammaproteobacteria > Pseudomonadales > Pseudomonadaceae > Halopseudomonas > Halopseudomonas maritima. The sequence continues at coordinate 3,157,833 of NZ_CP079801.1, read as the reverse complement.
GCATGCCGCGCGCCCCCCTCCGCCGCCAGCGCTATCGGCGTGCTTGATCGCTCGGCAGCAATCCGGTTTATGAACCCTGAACCATGTCCTATAGTTCTAGGGTCAGTTGACGTTTCGTTCACCCGTCTGCCGGCGGCCATTTGTCTGCCAGGCAAGGCGGAGCAAGTGCTGTTCGTTCTACACAAGCGACCGGCAAGGCAGCATGACCGAAAATGGCCTCGGCCCTGCGGATGGGGCTGCCGAGGTGGGGCCGCCGAGGTTGCGCCTGTAAAGCCGTCATTCGGCGTCGCTCGTCGCTTATCTGGAATGACCACAAGAACGCCGGCAGCGTTTTTGCGCGCCAGCCCCGAAGGGATGAAGCGCAGGGACGCGCTGAACAAACTCCGCCCTTTGATTGGCCGGCTTTACAGACAGCAGCAGGCGGACGCGCGAAACGTCAACAGCCCCTAGAACGCGCTGACTGCACAAGGACGAGAATCATGCTACGCGTCACCACCCTTTCCCTGCTTCTGCTGGCCACCAGCATCGCGGCGGCGGAACCTCTGCGCCTGAATACCGATATTTTCCCGCCCTATCAGGTGCGCGAGGGCGACCACCTGAGCGGCAGTTCAATCAAGGCGCTGGGCTGCATTTTCGACGCGCTGGACATCGCCTATCAGATCCGGGTGCTACCCTGGGAGCGAGCCGTTCAGGAGGTAAGCGATGACAAGGCCGACGGCTTCTTTTCAGCCACACGAATGAACCGCGCCAACCATTTCGCCACCTTGTCGGCGCCGCTGGCCTTGGAAAAATGGTACTGGTACAGCAATCACGACGGGCCTCTGCAGCCGACTGAAGGGCGGACACCGCTGCGGGTCGCAGGCATTCGCGGCAGCAACGAAGCCAACTGGTTACGCCAGCACGGGTACCGCGTGGACCCGCTGGTCGGCAGCACCGGCCAGCTGCTGCAGTTACTGCAGCGCGACCGCATTGACGCGTTTCTGGCTGACCAGCAAACGCTGCGCATCGAACTGACACGCCAACCCACAATGTTGCGCCCGCGCCACGCGCGCTTCCAGCAATACACCACGCTGGGCGTCTATTTCGCCAACCGTTATCTGCAACGTCACCCCGGCTTTATGGAGCGGTTCAATCAGCAGGTGTTTAACTGCCTGCCCGAAATCGGCGTGCTGCATGCCAATGAACGCCAGCGCCTGCAAGAGCTCTACAACCTGCTGTTTGCCGCTTGGCGTGAGGAGCCCCGGCTGATCGATGCGGTCATGCTGCACAATAGCCAGCACAGCCAGCTATCGCTGCCGCAGATTCACTCGCGAGACCAGCAATGGCAGCAAGAACGCGACGAGGGCGGCGGCCCGCTGATTGATTCCGTTATGCAAAACCCCGTCGCCGATTGGCTGCGCGCACGACAACAGGAGCACGACGAGCTGGTCAGTGAAATCCTGCTGACCGACCAGCAAGGGTTGAACGTAGCCACCAGCAACCTCAGCACCGACTACTGGCAGGGAGATGAAACCAAATTTGCCGAACCCTTTTTTGCCAGCGAAGGGCAGCCCTATATGGGGCAACTGGGGTACGATCAATCCACTCGCCGCTATCAGGTGCATATCAGCAGCGGCGTCCGTAATCCACACAGCGGAGAGGTCATTGGTGTGCTAATTATCGGACTTGATATCGAACAAGCCTTGCGCATGGAAAAAGCGCTGCACAACGGAGCCCCAGCGCATTGAAACACCTGTTTTTATTGCTACTGGCTGGCGCCATAGGCGCCTGTGCAGTGCCCCCGCCCGTGCCGCTGGACAGCGCGCTGGCGCGCGTCACGTTGGAGACCGAGGCCGGCAATCGGCTGCACGCCGAGCGACTGGACGGCGAACCGGTGCGCAGCTTGCGTTTTCCCGACCTGCCCGCTGGCGCCCACCAGCTGCAAGTACGTTTTCTGTTTGAAGTGACCGGCGGTGGCGGCGAGGCCAACGGTGGCTTCAACAACGGCGAACGACGCTGCATCCTGGCCATCGACTACCCTGACTTTCAGGCAGGCAAGCGCTATCGCATTCATGCCTCGCGCCGTGGCTGGCGCCCGGCCGGCTGGCTGCTGGACGCTGACACCGGGAGCAAACTGGCGAGCGCAGAAGAGGTACGTTGCGGGCCCGGCGTCTAAATCCAACCTACGCGCCGCCACTGCGCCAACCACTGCAGGTCATCACTGGTCTGCCCTGCCGGCCGGTATTCGGCAGCCAACCAGCCCTGATAGCCCGTCTGCTGCAACGCTGCCAACGCAGATGCGTAGTCCATTCCGCCGGAACCCGGCGCGCCGCGACCCGGTGCATCGGCAAACTGCACATGACCAATCCGGCCTGCCAGGCTGGCAATAGACTCGGGCAGCGCTTCGCCCATGCGCGCCATATGGTAGAGATCAAGCTGGGCATGGCAGTTGGGGTGGTTAACCTCGGTTACCAACTCCGCCAGTTCGGCTGCCCCGGAGACCAGAAAGCCCGGCATATCCAAACGATTGATGGCTTCACAGCAGACCCCGACGCCCAGTTCATCGAAGGCATCAGCGGCGCGCCGCAGGTTGGCCACCAGACACGCCAGCGCAGCGGGTCGCTCAACATCCGCTGCCAAACGGCCCGGCAGCACGTTGATACGCTCAGGCCGAGCCACCGTCGCGTAGTGCAGCGCCTGTGCCAAAGCGGCGTCGAATTCCGCCTGCCGCGCAGGGACAGCGGCCAGCCCGGCACCGCCCTGCATAAAGTCACCCGCCGGCAGGTTTATCAGTACCAGCGGCAGCTCGGCGGCGCCTAACGCAGCGGCCAGCTCGGCGGCCGGCGTCTCATAGGGAAACTGAATTTCCACGCCGGCGAACCCCGCCTGGCGCGCAGCGTCGATCCGCGCCAACAGCGGAAGCTCGGTAAACAGCAAGGATAGATTGGCAGCCAGCGGCCAGCTCATGGTCTTACCTCCACGAAAAGGGCTTGCCAGTGTACGGGATGCGCTCTCACAACAGCCAAACCGTTGCTTCGCCTCCGGCGTTTTTTTCACTACACTGCGCTCACGCCTCGCCCGAGTGGACCCTCGGGCCCGAGTCATCCGCTATTGAACCGGAGAAAAACCATGTCCACACGCAATCGCCCCGTGGCGCTGCTGGCAGGCCTGTGCCTGTCTGTCGCCACCCTGTTCACCGCCACGGCCCAGGCCGAGACCACCACCTTGCGCGTCTCCGCCATCCCCGATGAAGCGCCTACCGAGCTGCAGCGCAAATTCGAGCCGCTGGGCACCTATCTGGAAGCTGAACTGGGCATGCCCGTGGAGTTTCAACCGGTATCCGACTACGCTGGCGTAGTCGAAGCGCTGGCCGCCAAGCGCCTGGACCTGGCCTGGCTGGGTGGCTTCACCTTCGTACAGGCCAAGCTGCGCACCGGCAACGCTATCCCGCTGGTACAGCGCGAGCAGGACGAAGTCTTCACCAGTACCTTTATCAGCGCTGATCCCGGCGTTCAGAGTCACGCCGACCTGGAAGGCAAGAGCTTTGCTTTCGGCTCGGTGTCCTCCACCTCCGGGCACCTGATGCCGCGCTACTTTCTGCAGCAGGACGGCGTTGATCCAGACGCCTTCTTCAGCCGCGTCGGCTTTTCCGGCGCCCACGACGCAACCGTAGCCTGGGTCGAGTCCGGCAAGGTGGATGCTGGCGTGCTCAACTCCTCCGTATGGGACAAGCTGCTGGAAGAAAACAAGGTCAACACCGACAAGGTGCGGGTCTACACCACCACCCCGACCTACTATGACTACAACTGGACCGTGCGCGGCGACCTGGAGCCCGAGCTGGTTGAGCGCATCAAGGCCGCCTTCCTGGCATTGGATCCGGCCAACCCGGACCACAAGGCCATCCTTGATCTGCAGCGCGCCTCCCGCTTCATTGCTACCGCGCCTGAAAACTACGACGGTATCGAACAAGCCGCCCGCGCTGCCGGCCTGCTGGAGTGAGTCTGCGCCTGTCCGGGATGAGCTATGTTCACCCCAACGGGCAGCGGGCACTGCACGACATTGACCTGCACCTGGACGCCGGCGAGCAGGTGGCCATTATTGGCCCCTCGGGCGCCGGCAAAACCACACTGCTACGCCTGCTGGCCACCAGCCTGCAGCCAACCAGTGGCAGCCTGACGCTGTTGGACCAGCAGCCGGTCAATTTGCACGGCCGCGCCCTGCGCCAGCTACGCAGCCGCATCGGCCTGATTCACCAGAGCCCGCCACTGCCGCCGCGTCAGCGCGTGGTCACCGCGGTACTGGCTGGTCGACTAGGTCAGTGGTCTCTAGCGCGCACCCTGATCTCGCTCTGCTATCCGCTGGACGCCGCCGGCGCTGAGCGCGAACTCGCACGTCTGGACCTGGCCGACAAGCTGTTCCAGCGCTGCGATCAGCTATCTGGCGGCCAACAGCAACGTGTCGGCATCGCCCGCACCCTCTACCAGCAGCCTGATCTGCTGCTGGCTGACGAGCCGGTGTCAGCCATGGACCCGGTACTGGCTGACCACACCCTGGCATTGCTCGGAGAGGTGGCCCGCGAGCGCGGTGTGCCGCTAATAGCCAGCCTGCATGCGGTAGAGTTGGCGCTGCGCCACTTTCCGCGGGTACTGGGCCTGCGCGATGGCCGCGTGCTCTTTGACAAGGCCAGTACGCAGGTCAGTCAACAGGATCTGTCCGCGCTCTATACCAATGCCAGCCTGAGCACCGCCACGCCACCGTCAGACAGCCAGGTCGCCACTGTGCGGCCCGGCCGCTGCTGAGCCACGCCGCATGATCCGTCAGGCCCATCGCTGGCACCCCCGCGACCCAGCCGCCCTGCCCAGAGCGCTGATCACCCTGCTGCTGATTGCGCTGTTATGGCCCGGCCTGCAACTGACCGAGTTCCGGCCGCAAATACTGTTCAACAGCCAGAGCCTGGACACCATGGGGCGCTTTCTCGCAGGTTTCTGGCCACCAGAGCGCGAGCCTGACTTTCTGCGCCTGTTGGCCAAGGCCACGCTGGAGACCCTGGCCATGGCCACCGCCGGTATGACCCTGGCAATGCTGCTGGCGATACCGGCGGCGCTGCTGGCGACCCGGGCGCTGTCTATTTCACAGCTGCTGAACGGTCGTGCCGGACTGGCCGGTCGGCTGCTGCGCTACCCCGTGCGCCTGTTGCTGATGGTACTGCGCAGCATCCCGGAGATTGTCTGGGCACTGCTGTTCGTGCGCGCTGTGGGCCTGGGGCCAACCGCCGGAGTACTGGCCATCGCCATCACCTACAGCGGCATGCTGGGCAAGGTCTACGCGGAAATTCTGGAATCGGTCGACCCGGCACCAGCGCGTGCCCTGCTGCTCGGCGGCAGCTCACGTCTGGCAGCGTTCTTTTATGGGCTATTGCCCAATGCCGCCCAGGAGCTGACGTCCTATACCCTGTACCGCTGGGAGTGTGCCGTACGGGCCTCGGTGGTCATGGGCTTTGTCGGCGCAGGCGGCCTGGGGCAGATGATCGACCTGTCGATCCGCATGTTTGCCGGCGGCGAGGTGGTGAGTATCCTGATTACCTTCTTGCTGCTTGTGCTGCTGGCAGATCAGATAAGCCTGCTGCTGCGTCGGAGGCTGGCATGAGACGCACGCTGGGCAACCTGCTGACCCTCGGCCTGCTGCTGGCAGCGGTGCTGGCCTCGTTCATCTGGCTACAGCTTGATTTGAGCGCCTTGCTAACAGCAGACGGTCGAAGCCAGATGTACAGCTACGCGGCGGCGTTCTTCCCACCCAACACCAGCCCTGCCTGGCTGGCCAAGCTGTGGCACGGCGCGCTGGAAACCCTAGCCATTTCCGCGATTGGCACGCTGCTGGCTGCCATCTTCGGCGCTCTGCTCAGCCTGCTGGCGGCCGGCCGTATGGGCGGCGCAGCCCGCGCGCTTTGTCGTCTGCTGCTCAACGCCCTGCGTTCCGTGCCCGAACTGGTGTGGGCCGCACTAATGGTGCTGGCTGCCGGCCTTGGCCCCTTTGCCGGCACCCTGGCGTTGGCGCTGCATACCACGGGTGTGTTGGGCCGGCTGTTTGCCGAGGCGCTGGAAAACACCCCATCCGCGCCAGCACAGGCGCTGCGCGACGCTGGCGCCGGGCGTGTTGCAGCCTTTCTCTATGGCACCCTGCCCGGCGTGCTGCCGCAATGGCTGTCCTACAGCCTGTACCGCTGGGAGAACAACATTCGCATGGCCGCGGTGCTGGGCTTCGTCGGCGCCGGCGGGCTCGGTCAGATGCTGCACGTCACCCTCAGTCTGTTCCAGCAGTCGAAGGCGGCAAGCGTGATCATTGCGATGCTGGTGATGGTGCTGCTGGTCGACGCGCTGAGCGGCTGGATTCGCGCCAGACTGGGGTAGTTAGACCGCCCGCTCCTGCACCAGCACCCAAGGACGGATCACCACCGCCCACAGGGTATTGGGCTGTCGCTCGGCCCAATCAGCGGCCTGGCTGTCACTGGCAACCTGCAGTTGTCCGGCATCCATCCAGCCCTTGATGGTCTCGCTGTTGTCTTCCATCATCGCCGCCGCTACCGCCACCAGATCCAGCTGTGGCGCTACCGCGAGCAAATCACCACGCGCGAAATGCGGCTCCAACACACTCCATTCAATTTGAGCGGTAGCACCAAGAATGGCCGCGTAGGCCTCGTCCGAGACTGTCATGCCGTTAAAACTCCCCTTGTGTTCGGGCCGAAGCATACAAGGGATGCCCGGATCAGCGCCACAGCCAGCCCCGCTGTGGCACCTTTGCGCAAACGCAAGATCGCCGGAAAAGGGTAATGTGAACGTGAACATGTCGTCATACAGACAGAATATTGCAGTTTACGGACATAGCTTCAGATTGTGCACGACCGGCTTTCCCAGCTGGCTCAGCGGTTGCTAAACTGCGCCGGTACAGTTCCAAGCACCGTTTGTATTAACAACCAATAAAGTACGAGCCAATACGACTTCGGCATAACAACACAAGCGAGCAGATGACATGAAAATGGCACACAAGAAAGCACTTTCCCGGATGATCGCCGCCGCCGCACTGGCGGGCGCCAGCAGCTGTGCGCTGGCTGCCGACACCATCAAGATCGCGCTGGCCGGCCCGGTTACCGGCCCGGTTGCCCAATATGGTGACATGCAATTCATCGGCGCCAAGATGGCCATCGAGCAGATCAACCAGGCCGGCGGTGTGAACGGCGCTCAGCTCGAAGGCGTGGTATTTGACGACGCCTGCGACCCGAAACAGGCTGTCGCCGTCGCCAACCGCATCGTCAACGAGGGGATCAGCTTTGTCGTTGGTCACCTCTGCTCCAGCTCCACCCAGCCGGCTTCCGACATCTATGAAGAAGAAGGCATTCTGATGATCACCGCGGCGTCCACCAGCCCGGAAATCACCGAGCGTGGCTACCAGATGATTTTCCGCACCATCGGCCTGGACAGCCTGCAAGGCCCCACCGCCGGCAACTATATTGCCCAGCAGGTCAAACCAAGCAAGGTTGCGGTCATCCACGACAAGCAGCAGTACGGTGAAGGGATTGCCACTGCCGTGCGTGAGGTACTGACCCAGGCCGGCATCGATGTACCGGTGTTTGAAGGTATTACCGCCGGCGACAAGGACTTCTCGGCCCTGATCGCCAAGCTGCGTCAGGAAGGCGTTGATTTCGTTTACTACGGCGGCTATCACCCGGAGCTGGGTCTAATCCTGCGCCAGGCCGCCGAGCAGGGTCTGGACGTTGGCTTCATGGGGCCAGAGGGTGTGGGTAACACCGACATCTCCGCCATTGCCGGTGACGCCTCCGAAGGCCTGCTGGTGACCCTGCCCAAGGCATTTGACCAGGACCCGGCCAACGCCCACTTGGTTGAGGCCTTCAAGGCCAAAAACGAAGACCCATCCGGCGCCTTCGTTTTCCCGGCTTACGCCGCCGTGCAAGTCATTGCCGACGGCATCAAGCTGGCCGACAGCACCGACACCGAGGCCGTCGCCGAAGCCCTGCGCAGCAACAGCTTCGAGACCCCCACCGGTACTTTGGCCTTCGATGAGAACGGCGATCTGAAAAACTTCAACTTTGTCGTCTATGAATGGCACGCCGACGCCACCAAGACCGCAATGACCGAGTAAGCAAGACCGCTCAGGGCCTGTCCAACCCCCGTTGGCAGGCCCTTTTATTTGCTGCGCGACCGCATGCGTCCGCTCAGCCCTTCCAGCATTATTGGTGTCATGGCCATGCCAGAGTCCCTCTATTACTTTATCCAGCAGCTGATCAACGGCCTGACCGTGGGCAGTACCTACGCCCTGATCGCCATCGGTTACACCATGGTGTACGGCATCATCGGCATGATCAATTTCGCCCATGGCGAGATCTACATGATCGGCAGCTACATCGCTTTTATCGTCATTGCCGCACTGGCGATGTTCGGCATCGAATCGGTGCCCCTGATGATCGTTGCGGCCTTTGCCATCAGCATGATGGTGACCAGCGCCTACGGTTACAGCATTGAGCGTGTTGCCTATCGCCCGCTGCGCGGCGGCAACCGCCTGATCCCGCTGATCTCCGCCATCGGCATGTCGATCTTCCTGCAGAACCTGGTGCGGATCGCCCAGGGCTCGCGTGACATCGCCATGCCCACCATGATTTCCGGTGGCATCGACATCGGTCCGCAGGAGGGCTTTCACGCCACCCTGTCCTACATGCAGATGATCATTTTTGTGGTCACCCTGATCACCATGTTCGGCCTGACAATGTTCATCTCCCGCTCACGCATGGGCCGCGCCTGCCGCGCCTGCGCCGAAGACCTGAAGATGACCAACCTGCTGGGCATCAACACCAACGGCATCATCGCCCTGACCTTTGTCATCGGCGCCGCTCTGGCCGCCATCGCGGGCGTGCTGCTGGGCATGTACTACGGCGTGATTAACCCGTACATCGGCTTTATGGCTGGACTAAAGGCCTTCACCGCTGCCGTGCTCGGCGGCATTGGCAGCATCCCCGGCGCGGTACTCGGCGGCCTGCTGCTAGGCGTGACCGAGGCCATCACCGCCGGCTATTTCAGTACCGAATACAAAGACGTGGTGGCCTTCGCTCTGTTGATCCTGATCCTGCTGTTCCGCCCCAGCGGCATCCTCGGCCGTCCGGAGGTGGAGAAAGTATGATGCGCGCCAATCTCAAGCCGGCGATCATCTCTGCGGTGGTCGTCGCTATCCTCGCCGGTCTGCTGCTGGGCATTCGCCTGAACCAGCAGGGCACCACGCTGACACTGGTTGGCGCCGGCCCGGATGTCTACTGGAAGATCGGCGCAGCCGCTGCCTTTCTGTTTTTCTTCAACCTGTTCCGCGATCAGCTCAGCGTGCTCTGGAAAGGTCTGCCGGGCCTGCCCAAGGCACCGCAAAAGCTGGTTGAGGTAAGCCACAAGCCAGCGCTGCGTCGCCTGTTCTGGTGTTTTATGATCGCCGCGGCGATCCTCTGGCCGTTCCTGTCCAATCGTGGCGGCACAGACCTGGGCACCCTGGTACTCATCTACGTGATGCTGGGTCTGGGTTTGAACATTGTGGTTGGCCTGGCCGGCCTGCTGGATCTGGGCTACGTCGGTTTCTACGCCGTCGGCGCCTACGGTTATGCACTGATGGCCATGTACTTTGATGTTGGCTTCTGGACCGGCCTGCTGGTTGCCGGCCTGCTGGCAGCGCTGTTCGGCTTTCTGCTGGGCTTTCCAGTACTGCGCCTGCGTGGCGACTATCTGGCCATCGTCACCCTCGGCTTTGGCGAGATCATCCGCATCCTGCTCAACAACATGACCTGGCTGACCAATGGCCCCAACGGCATCGGCGGCATCCCCAAGCCGACCCTGTTCGGGCTGGAATTCAGCCGCCGCGCCAGCGAAGGCATGCAGAGCTTTCACGACTTTGTCGGCATCAGCTACAGCTCAGAACACCGCATCATCTTCCTGTATCTGCTAGCCCTGCTGCTGGTACTGATCACCCTGTTTGTGATCAACCGCCTGCTGCGCATGCCGATCGGTCGCGCCTGGGAAGCCTTGCGCGAAGATGAGATCGCCTGCCGTGCGCTGGGCATCAACCCCACCGCGGTAAAACTCAGCGCCTTCACCATTGGCGCCACCTTTGCCGGCTTTGCTGGCTGCTTCTTCGCCGCACGCCAGGGCTTTATCAGCCCGGAATCCTTCACCTTTATCGAATCGGCGATCATTCTCGCCATTGTGGTACTGGGCGGCATGGGCTCGCAGGTCGGGGTAATCCTCGCCGCGATCATCATGACCATCCTGCCGGAAATGGCCCGCGAGTTTGATGAGTACCGCATGCTGCTGTTCGGCCTGATGATGGTGCTGATGATGATCTGGCGACCGCAGGGTCTGCTGCCGATGAGCCGCCCGCACCTGGAGTTACGTACATGAGCCGCCCCCTTCTGGATGTATCGGGCCTGACCATGCGCTTTGGCGGCCTGCTGGCCGTGGACGGCGTACACCTGAGTGTCGAGCCCGGGCAAATCGTTTCCATGATCGGCCCCAACGGCGCCGGCAAGACCACGGTATTCAACTGCCTGACCGGCTTCTACAAGCCGAGCGGCGGCAAGATTGTCTTTGACGGCCGCGAAATTCAGGGTATGCCCGGCTTCAAGGTGGCCCGGCGCGGCATGATCCGCACCTTCCAACACGTTCGCCTGTTCAAGGAAATGACCGTGGTGGAAAACCTGCTGGTTGCCCAGCACCAGCACATGAATACCAATCTGCTGGCCGGCCTGTTCAAGACTCCAGGCTACCGGCGCAGCGAACAGGAAGCACTGGAGCGCGCCGCCTACTGGCTGGACCGCGTTGACCTGCACGCCTTTGCCAACCGCCCCGCCAACACCCTGGCCTACGGTCAGCAGCGCAGGCTGGAGATTGCCCGCTGCATGGTGACCCAACCCAAGCTGCTGATGCTGGATGAGCCGGCTGCCGGCCTCAACCCGCGGGAAACCGATGACCTCAAGGAGCTGATCAGCGAATTGCGCGACCAGCACCAGATCACCGTGCTGTTGATCGAACACGATATGAAGCTGGTCATGAGCATTTCTGACCGCATCGTGGTGATCAACCAGGGCCGCCCGCTGGCCGCCGGCACACCGGATGAGATCAAGCAGAACCCGGACGTCATCAAAGCCTATCTGGGTGAAACCTGAGGATTGCCTGTCATGCTGTACATGAAGAACGTATCAACCCACTACGGCAAGATTCAGGCCCTGCACGAGGTGAACCTGGAGGTCCAGCGCGGCGAAATTGTCACCCTGATCGGCGCCAACGGCGCCGGCAAGACCACGCTGCTGATGACCCTGTGCGGTGACCCACGGGCCACCACCGGCAGCATCCGCTATGAAGGCGAAGAGCTGACCGGGCTGACCACCGCCCAGATCATGCGCAAGGATATCGCCATCGTGCCTGAAGGCCGACGCGTGTTCTCGCGCCTGACAGTGGAAGAGAACCTCAGCATGGGCGGTTTTTTCAGCGACAAGGAAACCCGGCAGGTGCAGATGGATACCGTGCTGACACTGTTTCCGCGCCTGAAGGAGCGGTTTGCCCAGCGGGCCGGCACCATGTCTGGCGGTGAGCAACAGATGCTCGCCATCGGCCGCGCGCTGATGAGCAAGCCGCGTTTGCTGCTGCTTGACGAGCCGTCACTGGGGCTGGCACCCATCATCATTCAGCAGATTTTCGACATCATCGAGCAGTTGCGCCAGCAAGGCGTTACCGTGTTCCTGGTCGAGCAAAACGCCAACCAGGCACTCAAGCTGGCTGATCGTGGCTATGTGATGGAGCACGGTCATATTGTGCTGGAAGACAGCGGCGACGCCCTGCTGGCCAACCCCGAGGTGCGCAAGGCCTACCTCGGCGGCTGACCCGTCGGCTGGCGGCCGCGATAGGCGCAGCCGCTGCGCTGCTCACCATCCACCACCAGGGTGGCGCGCATATGAAAATAGTCGCCACTGACCGGCTCCTGACAGGCCTGCGGGTAAAGCCACAGCTGCACCCGCTGAGCCGGCAACGAGGCCGCATTCAGCGAACCGTCAGGCAGGTATTCCACCATCACCGAATCCGCTGGCAAGCGATGGTCCGGCTCGCTGCGGGTCAGCCCCTGGTTATCCAGGGTTGCCTGCCAGCCAGGCCGATAGCCCAGCGCAACCCACTGGGCAGCCGCTGCCGACTGGTCGGCACACCCGCGCCCGTGGGACTGCATGCGCAGGACCTCTCCCGGCAACAGCGCCTCCCCCTGACGGGCCATCATCTCGATAAAAATCGCCGTTTGGCCGGTTTGCGCCGTTTGCTGCCAAAGCGCATCCAACGCCTCGGTTGACTGCACCGCCAGCACCTGCTGACTGCCGCATTCGCGCAGCACAAACGCCTGCCCGGAGCGTTCCAACAAGCCGCTGAAGCGCTGCTCCTGATTCGTCGTAAATCCCTGAAACAGGCTACAACCACCCAACAACAATGGAACCGCGAGCAGCGCCCCGCGCCAACGAATAGCTTTCAATCTGTGAACTCCTTTAAATACGGCACAAATCATGACATACGGCAGGTCACAAACGCACAAGCCAATGCTACTCTGTGCCGCAGTGAAGCGCTTGCGGTTAGCGCCTGATGCCGTTTTGTTTTTCTCTGCTTACAAGCGCAGCCTGAAGGGCCGGAGCCATTTTCCGGCAGACATCGGTAACAGACCCTAGCCAGGCGGCATTTTGTTCCCGTTGCATGTATGGATAATCAATAATGAAACTGATTTCTGCCTTGTCCCTGCTAGGCTGTCTGTTCGTCACCGGTTGCGCAAGCACGAAACCAGCCCCGGCTGCTCCGCCCACTCCCGAGGCCACTCCCTGGGCTCAGCTGCATATGGCCGAACTGACTGCTATCGCTCTGGAAGAGCAGTATGAAATCGAAAACAACGGTGAAGAGATCCGCCTGACCATTCCGGTCAACGGCAACTTCCACCCCAAACGCACCCTGCTGCTGCCCTCCGGTCTGGTTCCGCTATCGCGCGTAGCCAAGGTGCTGCGCGGTGCCACTGACAGTAATATCGAAGTCACCGGTCATAGCGACAGCCATGGCGATGACAGCCTCAACCAGCAACTCAGCATGGAGCGCGCTCAGGCCGTCGCCAGCGTATTGCAACTGGGTGGCGTCAGCCGTCACAACATGCAACTTCGCAGCGAAGGTGAAAGTGCACCCCGTGCCGATAACGGCACCCCAGAAGGCCGTGAGCGGAACCGCCGCGTGGTCATCAACATTACCCCGCGCAACCCTGCTTCCAACATCGCCCTGGCGCCCTAGCACTCCAATGCCGACCGGCTGCCTTCGGCGGCCGGCAGGTCTCTGCTAAAATACTGCACGTTGCCGTCGATACGACGGCATTGTTCGTTATACAGAGACCCTTTTCATGCAAGCACCCACTCAACCTCGAGCAGTTGCGCTGTTGCCTCTGCTGCTGTTTCTGCTGATCTTCCTTGGCAGCGGCATTTACTACAGCCTGGCTGGCACCGAGTTCGCCTTCTATCAAATCAAGGCGCCGGTCGCGATTCTGCCGGCTATCATCCTTGGCCTGCTGCTGGCCAAACCAAGCTATCGTGACAACCTGCAAACCTTTGTTGCCGGCATCGGTGACCGCAACATCATCACCATGGCGCTGGTGTTTCTGCTGGCCGGTGCCTTCTCCAGCGTCACCAAGGCCATTGGCGGCGTTGATGCCACCGTCAACATGGGGTTGAGTATCCTGCCGCCCAGCCTGATCCTGCCCGGACTCTTCGTTATTGCTGTGTTTATCTCTACCGCCATGGGTACCTCCATGGGCACCATCGGCGCGCTGGTACCGATTGCCATGGGCTTTGCCGAGGTGACCGGCCTCTCGCTACCGCTGGCAATGGGAGCGGTGATCGGTGGAGCGATGGCAGGCGACAACCTGTCGATCATCTCCGATACCACCATTGCCGCCACCCGCACCCAGGGCGTGGGCATGCGCGACAAGTTCCGCCTCAACCTGGCTATCGCCCTGCCGGCCATGCTGCTGACGCTAGTACTGCTGTTTGTACTGGGCGACACCAGCGCAGAACCGGTGGCCGCAGACTTCAACCCCTGGTTGGTGCTGCCTTATCTGGCGGTCCTGGTACTGGCGTTGTGCGGCCTGGATGTAATGATCGTACTGATGACCGGCATCATCCTGTCCGGCGTGACCGGCATGCTGATCCAACCGGAGTACGCACTGGCCACCTACGGCAACGATATCTACCAGGGCTTTGCCGGCATGCTGGAAATCATGGTGCTGTCGATGCTGATTGGCGGCCTGTCGGCCATCATGAAGCAGGAAGGCGGGCTGGACTGGCTGCGTGAACGTATTCAGGCGCTGACCGCACGCAACGCTGGGCGGCGCAGTGGCGAGACCGGTATCGCCGGCTTGGTGGCCGCGACCAACCTGTTTGTAGCTAACAACACCGTCGCTATCATCATCAGTGGCAGTGTCGCCAAGGACCTGGCGCAGCATTATGAGGTCGACCCAAGACGCAGTGCCAGCCTGCTGGATATCTTCTCCTGCGTCGTGCAGGGCCTGATACCCTACGGCGCGCAAATCCTGCTGGCTGGCTCGCTGGCCGCGCTGTCACCGCTGGCCCTGATCACTCAGGTGCACTACTGCTGGCTGCTGGGTTTGATGGCTGTACTGGCCATTGTGTTTGGCTTTCCGCGGATCAAGGCGCAGCCAGCTACGGCCTGAGCGCGCCCGGGCACAGCCTGCTGTGCCCTTACTGATCCCAGGGTTCGCCGCGGGTGCGTGCTTCGCGGCGCAACTTTTCGTGCATCGCGGCCTTGGCCAGCATGTTGGCGCTGACCGGGGCGGTGATAAACAGGAAGAAGGTGATCAGCAGCTCATGCAGGCTCGGCGCCCCACCCTGCACACTGAAATACACCATCGACCCCACCACCAGCGAGCCAACGCCCAGCGTGGTCGCCTTGGTCGGCCCATGCAAACGCATGAAAAAGTCCGGCAACTTGCACAAGCCGATTGCTCCCACCAGCGCAAACAGGCTACCGGTCAGCAGCAGCGCCGCAACCAGCCATTCCACCCAGCTCGCTTCGCCCATGCGGTATCTCCTATTCGATGATGTTGCCGCGCAGCAAGTGCTTGGCGATGGCAACCGTGCTGACAAAGCCCATTACGGCAATCAGCAGCGCGGCTTCGAAAAACAGGTTGGAGTCCAGATATAACCCCAGCAACATGATCAGCGCGAT
Source organism: Halopseudomonas maritima (assembly GCF_021545785.1). NCBI lineage: Bacteria > Pseudomonadati > Pseudomonadota > Gammaproteobacteria > Pseudomonadales > Pseudomonadaceae > Halopseudomonas > Halopseudomonas maritima. The sequence continues at coordinate 3,142,564 of NZ_CP079801.1, read as the reverse complement.
GGCATTGATATAGAGCGTATCCAGCGCAAGGATACGGTCCGGCAGATCCGGTCCGCGCACCAGCCGCACAAAGGTCAGCAGCATCGCCAGACTGATGATGCCCAGACAGATCAGCACTACGGTGTCGAGCATTCGAATATCTCCCGAATCGGTTCTTCGTAGCGTCGGCGGATTTGCTCGATCAGCGCGGCTTCATCGCCCACATCCAGGCCGTGAATCAGCAGCCACTTGCGGTCTGCACTGATATCGGCAGACACAGTGCCGGGCGTCAGGGAGATGGTGCTAGCCAGCACACTGATGGAGAAATCACGCTCCAGCGACAGCGGGTAATTGACGAAGGCCGGACGCAAAGCGCGGCGCGACCCCAGGATTAACCGCGCTACTTGCAGATTAGCCAGCACGATGTCGGTAACCACTCGCGCCACAAACAGCAGCAGCGGCAGCACGCGTAGCCGGTAAGGCGAAGCTGGCCAGAACACGTGGGTCAACCAGGGAATCAGACAGCCCAGCACCGCCCCCATCAACACATTGCCGAACGATACCGAGTTCATCAGCAACAACCAGCCGATCAGCAGCGACAAGCTCAACCAGGGGTGAGGAAACCAGCGATCAGGTCGTTTCATGGCGCCTCTCCCGTGACCGGTACCACAGACATCACAGCATCAATGTAGTCTTGCGGCTGCAACAGCTGGGCGGCCGTGAGGCTCAGATACGCCAGGGTGGGCGCCGCAAAGACCACCAGCGCCGGGCTGCACAGCAACAGCAGCAAGGCGGCGGTCAAGCGCATGCCATCCAGCGGCTCGCCGGTGAGCGCAACATCGGCGCGCCGCCAAAACAAGGTGCTGCCAGCGCGGCTAAGCGCGATCAACGTCAGCAGACCACCGCCGAGCACCACTGGATACAGCCAGGCGGCATTCATGCCGCTACCGGCGGCTCTGAGCAGCGTCAGCTTGCCAATAAAGCCCGACAGCGGTGGCATGCCTGCAATCGACATCGCCGCCAGGAAAAACAGCCCGCCCAGCAGCATCGGGTGCGGCAGCGCCGGGCCGGCCACCAGTCGCGCCGCAAAGCGCGGTCCGCGCACGCGCTGAATTATCCCGGTAAGCAAAAACAGCGCGCCACTGATCCAGGTTGAATGCATCAGATAGAACAGACTGGCGCTCAGGGCTTGCTCGGTACCCAGCGCCACCCCAGCCAGCAACGTGCCCACCGAGACCACCACCAGATAGGCGCTAAGTGCGTTCAAGGTGCTGGCCGCCAGGGCACCTATCGCGCCTAGCGCAAGGGTGATCAACGCCAGGGGCCAGAGCCAGGCGGCAGCCATATCGGCCAGCATGCCGGCGTCTTGCCCGAAGATCAGCGTGTAAACCCGCAAGATCGAATACAAGCCGACCTTGGTCATGATCGCGAACAGCGCGGCCACTGGCGCGCTGGCCGCAGCGTAGGCACGCGGCAACCAGAAATACAGCGGGAAGAAAGCGGTCTTCAAACCAAAAACCACCAGCAGCAGCATGCCCGCAGCGCCCACCAAGGGCGCATCGTCGGCCCCCAGCTCACGCACTCGCAACGCCATGTCCGCCATATTCAAGGTGCCGGTCACACCGTACAAGGTGCCCACCGCAATCAGGAACAGCGCCGAGCCGGTCAGGTTGAGCAGCAGGTAATGCAGGCCGGAGCGCACCCGCGCCGAGCCCGCGCCGTGCAGCAGCAAGGCATAGGAGGCAATCAGCAGAATCTCGAAGAAGACAAACAGGTTGAACAGGTCGCCGGTCAGGAAGGCGCCGTTAATCCCCATCAACTGGAACTGGAACAACGGGTGGAAATTGCGGCCGGCAGCGTCGTCACCGCGAATGGCATACAACAACGCGCCGCTGGCAAGTACCGAGGTAATCAGCAGCAGCAAGGCACTGAGCCGATCAACCACCAGCACGATGCCGAACGGCGGCATCCAGTTGCCCAAGGCATAGACCTGGGTGCCCTGGCTCGCCTCTACCAGCAGCAGGCTGGCCAGCAGCACCTGCACCAGGGTTGCCAGCAGCGCCAGCGCGCGTTTCATATCCAGGCTACCACGCAGCACCAGCAGCAGTGCGCCGATAAACATGGGCACCAGCACTGGCATAATTGGCAGGTGACTCATTAATGGTCTCCCTTGCCGTCAACGTGGTCGCTATCCAGTTCGCCCTGGGCGCGCAGCGCCAGCACCAGCGCATAGGCGGTCATGGCAAAGCCGATAACGATAGCCGTCAATACCAGTGCCTGGGGTAGCGGGTCGGCATACACCTCAGCCTTACCCAGCACCGCCGGTGCTGCATCGCCAATTCGGCCGGTGGCAAACAGGAACAGGTTGACCGCATAACTCAACAGTGCCAGCCCGACGACGACCGGAAAGGTTCGCGCGCGCAGCATCAGATACACCCCGCAACTGGTCAGCACCGCCAGTGCCACCGCATACAGCAGCTCCATCAGAACTCTCCTTCACTTCCGCGCGTCTGGGGCAGTTTGCCCAGATTGGCCAGAATCAACAGCGTGGCACCCACCACCGTGAGATAAACACCCAGGTCAAACAGCATGGCGGTTGCCAGCTCAATGTCACCCACCAGCGGGATATAGAAGTGACCGAACGCGCTGGTCAGGAAGGGATAACCAAGGGCCCAGCTACCCAAGCCGGTAGCCCCTGCAATCAGCACCCCGGCACCTGCCAGCCAGTGGTAGTTCACCGGCCACCGCTCAGAAGTCCAGGCCTCACCGCTGGCAACATACTGCAGAATCAACGCCACCGAGGTAATCAAACCGGCAATAAAGCCACCACCGGGCAAGTTGTGGCCACGCAGGAAGATATAGAAGGAAATCACCAGAGCCAGCGGCAGCAAAACGTGCGACAGGTTCACCAGCATCAGCAGATCACCACGCTTTGCCCAGGGCTTGCCGAGGCTGTCAGCCCCTGGTACGCGCAAACGCAGGCCGTCGATCAAGGCATAGATGGCGATGGCGGCAATGGCCAACACCGTCACCTCGCCAAGGGTATCAAAACCACGGAAGTCGACCAGAATCACGTTGACCACGTTATGCCCCCCACCGCCGCTAACCGCGTTGGCGAGGAAGAAGTCAGAGATGCTGTCGTAGGGGCGCGTCAAAATACCAAAGGCCAGGGCGCCCACCAGCAGGCCGCATGCGCCGGCAATCAGCAGGTCACGCCCCCGTCGCAGTGCCGAGGACTCGCGCGGTGTGCGGGCCGGCAGGAAGAACAACGCCAGCATCAGCAGCACGATGGTTACCACCTCTACCGAAATTTGCGTCAACGCCAGATCCGGCGCCGCAAACCGGGCAAAACTCAGGGATACCACCAGGCCAACGACGCTCAGCATGGTCAGCGACACCAGACGCAGCCGGTGCCAATAGACGGTTGCCAAGGCGCCCAGCATCATGATCAGGGCCGCAGCCAGAGTCACGCCATCGACCGGGGTCAGGGCAACCGTGCCCTGCAGCGATGGCAGCCGCCACAGCCAGTAGCCGCTGACCACCAGCGCGCTGAGCAGCAGGCAAGTGAGATAGCGCTGCAGCGACGCATTTTCAAGCAGCAGGGTCAAGCGCGCAGCGGCTCGGACCAGCGCCTGCACGGCCCGCTCAAACACCAGCTTGGCATCAATGTCACGCTGGCGTGCATACCAGGCAAACAGCGGACGGCGGGCAGAATACACCGCGATGCCGACCAGCATGGCGACGACGCTCATCAGCAGCGGCAGGTTGAAACCATGCCAGATGGCCAAACTGTAATAGGGCAGATCTCCACCAACGGTTGCCGAAGCCGCCGAGGCAAGCAACCCTGCTACCGTAAAGCCGGGGGCCAGGCCAACCGCCAGACACATGGCCACCAACACTTCTACCGGTACTTTCATATAGCGTGGCGGTTCATGAGGCGGGTATTTGGGCAGGTTGACCGGCTTACCGTTGAAAAATACATCGTGGATAAAGCGCAGCGAGTACGCCACCGAGAACACCCCGCCCAGCGTTGCGCCTAGCGGAATCAGCCAGCTGAAACTGCCGAGCATGTGCTGCTCCAGCGTCTCGGTGAAGAACATCTCCTTGCTGAGAAAGCCGTTGAGCAACGGCACGCCTGCCATCGCTGAGGCCGCCACCATCGCCAGCGTCGCAGTATGCGGCATAAAACGCAGCAAGCCGTTGATGCGCCGCATGTCGCGGGTACCCGTCTCATGGTCGATGATGCCGGCAGCCATGAACAGCGAAGCCTTGAAGGTCGCATGGTTAATGATATGGAACACCGCTGCTACCGCCGCCAGCTGGGTATCCAGGCCAAACAGCAGGGTAATCAGGCCCAGGTGACTGATCGTTGAGTAGGCCAGCAACCCCTTGAGGTCATGCTGAAACAGCGCAGTACAGGCCCCCACCAGCAGCGTCGCCATGCCCGCACTGCTGACCAGATAGAACCACAGATCCGTTTCTGCCAGTGCCGGATACAGCCGTGCCAACAAGAACACGCCGGCTTTGACCATGGTCGCCGAGTGCAGATAGGCCGAGACCGGGGTTGGCGCCGCCATCGCATGGGGCAGCCAGAAATGGAAGGGAAACTGCGCCGACTTGGTGAAAACGCCCAGCAGCACCAGCACCAGAATCACCGGATAGAGCGCGTGCTGACGAATCTGCTCGCCAGCGGCAAACACATCGGTCAGCTCGTAACTGCCGACCACCTGCCCCAGCAACAGAACGCCGGCCAGCAGCGCCAGACCACCAGCGCCCGTCACGGCCAGCGCCATGCGTGCGCCCTTGCGTGCGTCGGTAGAGTGCGACCAGTAGCCGATCAGCAGGAAGGACGACAGACTGGTCATCTCCCAGAACACCATCATCAGCAGCAGGTTTTCGGACAACACCACGCCCAGCATGGCGGACATGAACAGCAGCAGATAGCAGAAAAAACGACCCATGGGGTCGCGTTTGGAGAGATAGTAACGGGCGTACAGAATGACCAGCAGGCCAATGCCCTGAATCATCAGTGCAAAGAGAAAGCTCAGACCGTCGAGACGAAAGCTGATGTTCAGCCCCAAGTCCGTCAACCAGGGCCAGGACTGGATAACCGCCTGTCCGGCGAACACTGCACCGGCATCTTGCCATAGCAGCACCAGCCCGATCACCGGCGCGACCATGGTCATCGCAGCACACAGCGAACGCCCCTGATTGTTGAACAGCAGCGGCAGCAAGCTGCCGAGTAGCGGAAGAATGACGATCAGCGCCAAGGTCATGCGGGACTTACTCCGTTAATGGCCAATGCGGCTATCACAGGCAAGCCCACTCCCAAAACAATGGCCCGCGCGTAAATAGCGCAGGCCATTATAGAGGCAAGGCCCTGTCCCCGATCAACGCAAGCCGCTGAATCCGTTACAAAATGCGTAGTCTACCGGGCCTGCAGGACAGCGCGGGCCATGCGCGCTGCCGCTTGGCAAGGCTACTTCACCACCCGGGACTGACCATTGACCGTCATGATACGAACACGCTCGCCCGGCGCAAAGCTCACCCCCTCCACCGCTTCCTGCACGTAGGCGCGGGTGTAGCCGCCGTCTTCGTTGACAGTAATTTCCACGCCCTGCGTGCGCGTGATGCCTTCCTCGGCCGCGGCGCCAGCCATACCACCGGCCAGAGCACCTACGATAGCCGCGACGGTGCTACCGCGCCCGCCACCGACGGTGCTACCAGCCACGCCGCCAATCGCGGCACCGGCAGCCGGACCGATGATGGTTTTGGTGCCTTCGATCTGCACCAGGCGCACCGACTCAACGGTGCCCATGCGGACCGTCTGTGGCGTGCGTGCATCCTCACGACTATAAACATCGCCAGTCAGCGACGACGCACAACCACCCAGCGCCAGCAGCGCACCCAACACCACGATTGCAACAGACTGCTTTTTCATCTCACCCACCTCGCTGAAGTCGACCTGCAGCGCCGCGAAAAAGGCACCACGGCCGGAAACCGATACCGCTACTTTGCTTTGACAACCATTGATCGGAAAATGATCAATTCGGGTCGAAATCAATCGCGCCCTGGCATAACATCGGCCGCGCTTATGAACCGGCGCTCTGAAACACCCAGCGCCACGTCATTCCCTATTTGCGTTTCGTCGTAACCTGTAAAACTACAAAAACCAGTTGGTTGCCCGAATCCGAGACACCGGAGGTACTGCCGTGTTCCCACTACAGGCAGCCTGGCTGTATTACCTGGAAAACCCGGCGCTGGTGCTCAACGCCCTCGCCCTGTTCTTTGCGGTCAATGGCAGCTGGTTGTGGATTGCCACCCAACTGCGCAGCAGTCTGGGTCGTCAGCGCTTGGCCACTCTGCCGCCCAGTGAAAGCGACCTTGGCCAAAACCGCGATCAGCGCGTCAACCGCCTGTTTTACAGTGTAGGCGGCCTCTGCCTTGGGTTAGCCACATTACTGACGCTGACCAGTACCCAGTTCTGACCTTCAGTCCTGTCCCAGCACCCGCAGGTGGCTGCGCACCGGGTTGGCATACTGCAGTAGCCAGAACGGCCGCAGCGCCTCGGGAAGCGCGTCCAGCCGTGCGGTGAAGCGCTGTTGCTCCTGCGCCAGTTCCAGCGCAGAGAAACCGTCTCGCCAACCAGCCAGCGCCGGCGGCAAGGTCTCTTGTTGCTCAAAGGCCAGGTAGTTGGCCGCATACAGGCGATAGTTACCAAGCACCTGCCGATCGACCTCGGCCACTACCGCTCGCGCATCGGCCATGCCCGCCGGTAACGGCGTACCGAAGGCCACGTGCACCCTCCCCTTGTAACCGGTCAGCCCCATGGCGATGGAGCGATCGTCCTCTCCGGCCTCCTTGGCATAGGCGCCGGTGCGAGCACGCTGTTCAAGCTCGCGAGCCTTCATGCCGTCGCACGGGTCCCATTCGTAGGAAATGGACACTGGCACCATATTCAGCGAGGCAATCACCTCGTCGAACGGCTCACTCTTGCGGCTCATGCAGAACATTTTGATGATTGCCGAGTCGGTCTCATCCAGCCCGTCCTTGGCACGCCCTTCGGCTTGGGCAATCCAGATGGACTCACCTTCGGCGATAGAGTGGCTGATATAGGCAGACAGGTTCTGGTAGGCCTGCAGCTTCTCGCGCCGCCCGGTCAACGAGCGATGCACGATAAAGCTCTTGTTCAGACGCATCAGGTCGCTGACAAACGGACGTTGCAGCAGGTTGTCGCCAATGGCGATACGCGGCGTCGGGTGGCCGGCGTGGTAAAGCGCGTAGTTGACGAACGCCGGGTCCATCACGATATCGCGGTGATTGGCAATAAACAGGTGCGACTGCGTCGGACTGAGCTGGTCCAGACCGCTGTAAGTGACGTCCAGCGTGCTGTTTTCGATCAGACGATCAAGATAGGGTTCAAGCCGCTGCTGCAGATCATCCACCGTTGCCACACCACGCGCCTCGCGACGCAATGCCACCTGCACCAGGCGTCGACTGAGCCCCGGCAGCAGGCGATTGAAGCGTGGCAGGCGATAAGCCGCCAGCATGCGCATCAGTTCCTGGTCGGCCAGCAGCCGTTGCAGCACGGCCGGCACTTCGGCATCGTTGTAGGGGCGTATACCCTCGAACTCGCTCATGTCACCCTCTGAGTCTTGTCGTCAGCCGCGCATTATGCGTCGGTGACTGCGGTTTCGCCAGATTGACGATGCAGCTACACTTTGTGTCACACCCCGAATGTATGGAGTATTCACAGTGCAGGCGCTGGAAGAAGCCAACCTCGCTTGCCCCCACTGCGGCGAGCCCATCACCCTGTTGCTGGACCTGACCGGCGGCGCGCAATCCTATGTCGAAGACTGTCAGGTCTGCTGTCAGCCGATATTGGTCAATCTGTGGATCGACGAACACAGCGACGAAGTGCACATCGACCTGCGCCGGGAACAGGACTAAGCATGCAGCGCGTTTACAGCCCGGCCGATCTTGCCGAAGCCAACCTGCTATCGGGCATGCTGGCAGCCCATCACATTCGCAGCCACATCAGCGGCGGTTACCTGCAAGGGGCGATCGGCGACCTGCCGGTACACGACCTGCTTGGGCTCTGGGTCGAGGATGACGACCTGCTGCGCAGCCAGCAACTGATTCACGACTACCTTAGCGCCAGCCCGCTGAATGATGAAGATGAGTGGCAAGGCGCCGGGGAGCCACAAGCATGAGCGGGCGTCTGGCCCAGTTCAGCCCGCCCCATAGCCAACTGCCCGCCGACTGGAAACCCAACTGGAATCTGGCACCGGGCAAGCCAGCGCTGATCCTGCGCAAACAGGCCGGGCAGATGGAGTGCGTGCAGGCGCTGTGGAATTTGACTCCGGGTTGGCTCACCGACCTCAGCCGCGCGAGCTTTTCTGCGCGCGCCGAATACCTGCATGAGAAACCGATGTTCCGCCAGGCATTCGCCCAACGGCGCTGTCTGATCCCAGTCGACGGCTACTTTCTCTGGCTGCGGCAGGGCGCCCGCAAGCAGCCCTGGTATCTACGTCGAAAGGAAGGCGGTCTGGCGCTGGCGGGCCTGTGGGAGAGATACCAACTCGATGATGGGCAGTTCTGGGACAGCTGCGCGCTGATCACCGTACCCGCCAAGGGGCTGGCCAGCCGCTTGGGTGACCGCATGCCCGCCGCACTGAACAGCGGCGAGCAGGCGATCTGGCTGGCCGAGCGCACCGCCGTCAGCGCCTTGCAACCTTTGCTGCTGAACGCCGAGGGGCGCATCGAGATGATCTACCCGGTCAACCCCGCCGTAAGCAACCCGACCACCGCCGGGCCGCATTGCTGCAACCCGAGCGGCCCTGCTCAAACTTTGAACTGATTAATCAGGCGACGCTGATGCTCAGCCAGCTTGGTCAGTGAGCCACTGGCCTGCGAGGCTTCATCAGCTCCCTTGGCCACCGCCTTGGCCACGGTATCAATGGTGGTGACGTTGCGATTGATATCCTCGGCCACCGCGCTCTGCTGCTCGGCTGCACTGGCAATCTGATTGTTCATATCATTGATTACCGACACTGCCTGCGTGATAGACGTCAGCGCCGCGTCAGCCTCCTCGGCCTGCAGCACGCTTTGCTCGGTGCGGTTACGGCTTTGCTCCATGACCTTGACGGTGTCACGGGTGCCATTTTGCAACTGCTCGATCATGGCCTGAATCTCGGCCGTCGAGTTTTGCGTTTTCTGCGCCAGGTTGCGGACCTCATCGGCCACCACCGCAAAACCACGGCCCTGCTCGCCGGCCCGCGCCGCCTCGATGGCCGCATTCAGCGCCAGCAGATTGGTTTGTTCGGCGATGCCGCGGATGGTGTCGAGGATGCCGGTGATGTTCTCGCTGTCACGGGCCAGCGCTTGCACGCTGTCTACCGCACGCTGGATATCCTGCGACAGGCTCTGAATGGCCTCAGAGGTTGCCTTGACCACCTCACGACCATGGCTGGCCGAGCCATCGGCGTTGTGAGCGGCACTGGCGGCCTGCGAGGCGTTACGCGCCACATCCTGCGCAGTCGCCGTCATCTCGGTCACAGCGGTAGCGACCAGGTCAATCTCGCTGAGCTGACGCTGCACACCATCGTTGGTACGCATGGCGATATCGGCCGTGTGCTCAGAGGCATCGGTCACCTGCTGCACCGAGCCCACCACCTCACGAATCATGCCCTGCAACTTGTCGAGAAACGCATTGAAGCCGCGAGCGATGGCGCCCAGCTCATCCTCGCGGTCAACCTCCAGACGCTTGGTCAGATCACCGTCTCCCTTGGCGATGTCGTCCAGCATGGCGACCAGCGCCCGCGCCGGGCGCGCCAGGCCATACCCTACCAGCACCATAACCACCACGCCGGCTACCGCGACCAGCAGCCCGATCAGGGCCAACCACAGGGTGTTGGCCTGGCGCTGGTCATTCAGCTCGGACTCCATCTGGTTAAAGCCCGCCATGGCGACATCGAGTGGCAGGCTGATCAACAATGCCCAGCGCGTTTCAGTTTCCCCGAGCGACACCGGCATGCTCAGCTCAATGCGCCCGGCCGCCTCGTCAAGCAGGTACGTCGGCTCATCACTCAGACCGTTCAAACGCTCCAGCTGCGCCGCACTCAGCACCCGATCGGCAGGGTCGCCGGGTTGCGCGTCATCTCCGGTGTAAGCGACCAGACGACCAGCAGCGCTGACCAGCACCTGCTGTCCTGCACCATCGTAGAGATCCTGGTTGTTGCGCTGCAGCAGCTGCTGCAGAAAATCCATCGACAAGTCCGCGCCCGCGACCCCCATAAACTCACCGTCTGCGATGATGGGCACGGTGAATGACGACAGCAATACGGTGCGTCCGCCCACTTCATAGGGGGCGGGCTCAATCACACAGGCCTTCAGCGTCTCGCGCGGGCACAGGTAGTACTCGCCGGCACGCACACCGTTTTCCAGCAGGTCATTACTCTCCATGTTGCCGAGCGGTTCGATCGCCAGGCTGCCGTCATCATTGCGATACCAGATCGGCATGTAGCGCCCAGTACCATCGTAGCCGTCGCTTTCAATACCAACGAAAAAGCTGTCCAGGTTGTCCAGCGAGTTGGGCTCCCAGCCCACGTAGGCATCCCACAGCGAGGTGTTCTGCTCCAGCGTCATGCGGATGACCCGGGTCATTTCTTCACGCCCCATCATCAGCGCCGGCATACCATCGCCCTGAATTTGCCCGAGCAGACTGTTGAGCTGGGCCAACTGGGCCGCCACGGTCAACGGGTACTCCAGCCGCTGCTGGATACGCGCCTGCTGGCCACGAGCAATCGCCATCAGGCGATCCTCAATCAGGTTTTCGGCCAGTCCATGGCTGCGCTCGTGCACCAACGCCTGGTTGCGCTCGGCAGAATAGAGCGAATACAGGGTCATCACCCCAACCGCAATAAACAGGCAGGCGCCGGCCAGAACGGCGATCGACAGCTGAATGGACCTGAATTTCATGAAATACCTCTATTCTGGACAGCAGGGCGTGAAAAGATACCGCTTCAAGGGGGGTATCGGCCAGCGAGGAAAAATCTGCAGTGTTGTGAATACTTTAGCTATTTACTGCGGTCCAACCTCCAGAGCCGTCACTGACCGGCTGCAATACCGTGGCCGGCGTCGGTGAAGCTGTACAGGCGGTAGGTGACAGCATTCAGGATGCCGCCGACCAACGCCGGGCAGCACTGAGCCGCGCTGCGTAAAACGTGACCATGACAACACAGGTAGTTTTTCAACAGTCCGCCCGGGTCTGTTACCCTTTTGACGTCACCGGCGCCACACCCGCTGTAGTAACGCAGCGCAGCCGTCCGGTCCCTGTTTCTCCAGACACCAAGGAAGTATCTGCCATGCGACTGCGTTTCCTTCTCTGCCTACCACTTGTTGCGCTGGTTGGCTGCCAGAGCGTTCAGACCACCCAGGGTGGTAACGTTGGGGTTAGTCGAACCCAGTACATGATGAGTGGCCTGTCATCTGATGAGGTCAACCAGATGGCGGCCGAGTCTTATCAGGAGACCTTGGCCGAAGCCAAAAAACAGGGGCTACTCAATACCAACGCCACCACCGTACGCCGGCTCAACAGCATTGCGGCCAAGCTGATCAACGAGGTGCCACACTTCAGGCCGGACGCCAGCAACTGGGATTGGGAAGTAAACCTGATCAAGAACGACCAGCTCAACGCTAGCTGTGCCCCTGGCGGCAAGATCCTTTTCTACTCCGGCATCATCGACCAGCTGGAGCTAACCGATGCCGAAATTGCCCAGATCATGGGCCACGAGATCGCCCATGCTCTGCGTGAGCACGGCCGCGAGGCCATTTCCCGCGCCTACGCAACGCAAATGGGCACGCAACTGGCAAGCGCCCTGCTGGGCTTGGGTGAAGGCGGCAACCAGGCGGCTCAGATGGCCGTGCAGTACGGTCTGACCTTGCCCAACAGCCGTTCAAACGAAAGCGAGGCCGACCTGATCGGTCTGGAACTGGCAGCCCGCGCCGGCTACGACCCGAAAGCCGCCGTCAGCCTCTGGCAGAAGATGCAGGCGGCCTCTCAGGGCGAACCGCCAGCGTTCATGAGCACCCACCCCTCCTCTGCCGGCCGAATTCAGGCACTGCAGGCGGCGGCTCCTCAGGTACAGGCGCTGTACGAAGCAGCCAGATAATCGCCTACCGAGCGGCGAGCCCGCCTTGGGCCCGCCAGTCGGAAGCACGCAAATTCACTGGTCAATTGCCGCAATATCGGTAGAATTGCGCGCCGTTCATACCGAACGACATGGGTTCCCTCACCCCATTTGACAAAACGGCGGACCAACCGGTCCGAATCGTAAAAAGGACAGACCATGACCGCACTTACGTCCGGCATGCAGCGCCGCGCGCTTGCACTGCTGATCAGTTTTCACATCGCTATCATCATCGCCAGCAACTATCTGGTGCAGTTGCCGATCACCCTGTTCGGCTACCACACCACATGGGGCGCCTTCAGCTTTCCGTTCATTTTCCTGGCTACCGACCTGACCGTTCGCCTGCTCGGCAAACAGGCCGCTCGCCGCGTCATCGCGCGCGTCATGCTGCCGGCGCTGGTGGCTTCCTACGTCGTGTCGGTGGTATTTCAGGAAGGCAGCTACCGGGGCATCGACGCACTGCTGTCGTTCAACGAGTTTGTGCTGCGCATCTCGCTGGCCAGCTTCGTAGCCTATGTACTGGGCCAACTGCTGGATATCCAGGTGTTTGATCGTCTGCGCCGCATCAAAGCCTGGTGGATTGCGCCGAGCCTGTCGACCGTGCTCGGCAACCTGGCCGACACCTTCGCGTTTTTCTCAGTGGCCTTCTGGCACAGCAGCAACCCCTTCATGGCCGAGCATTGGGTTGAGATTGCCACCGTGGATTACGTCATCAAGCTGATCATCAGCCTGTTGCTGTTCCTGCCGCTGTACGGTGTGCTGCTGCGCAGCCTGCTCAACCGCCTCGGCGGCCCGGCGGCCCCCAGCGCGGCCTGAACCAGACCTGCCAGAGACTCAGGGCAGCCAGCCGACGACGCCCAACAGCAGACCTGCTGCGCCACACAGCAGCAGGGTCTGCAGGGCCGTCCAGCCGCGCCAGAACACCAAGGTCGCCGCCACCACGGCAATGCCCAAAGCCAACCAGTCAGGGCCCACGCCCTGGGGCATGAAAACGTGCCAGGCAAAGAACAACGCCAGATTCAGAATCACCCCCACCACGGCTGCACTGACCGCTGTTAAAGGCGCGCTAAAGCCCAGCTCACCGCGGGTTGCCTCAATCAACGGCGCACCGCCCAGCACAAACACAAAGGACGGCAGAAAGGTAAACCAGCACACCAGTAGTGCCGCCAGCGCGCCGCCGGCCAGCAGTTGATCTGGCCCCAGTACCTGTCCCAGATAGCCACCGACAAAGGCCACAAAGGCTACGACCATAATCAACGGCCCCGGCGTACTCTCGCCCAACGCCAGGCCATCGATCATCTGCAGTGGAGAAAGCCAGCCGAACTGCACCACCGCGCCCTGGTACACGTAGGGCAGCACCGCGTAGGCACCACCAAAGGTCAGCAGCGCCGCCTTGGTGAAGAACCAGGCCATCTGAGTCAGGGTGCCGTCCCAACCTACGCTTGCCGTCAAAACCAACATTGGCAGACACCAGAGCAGCGCCCCCACCAACAGCAATCGCAGCAACCGCATACGGCTAAAGCGCGCGTGTTCAGGGGTCGGAGTGTGGTCATCAATCAGCGCCGGCGCAGCAGATGCGGATACCGAGTCACCGCCACCGGCGCTAAAAGCTGCGGGCCGCCAACGCGCGCCCAGCGCTCCGGCCAGTGCAGCGCCCAGCACGATCAGAGGAAATGGTAGCCGCAACGCGAATATGGCCACAAAGGCCGCAGCGGCAATCAACCAGAGCCAGCGGTTACGCAGCACCCGGCCGCCAATGCGCCAGGCGGCCTGGAACACAATCACCACGACCGCCGGCTTGATCGCATAGAACAGACCAGCCACCCAGGGCACCTGACCGAACACCAGATAGACCCACGCCAGCAATATCAACAAACCCAACGAAGGCAGAATAAACAGCAGCCCTGCCACCACGCCGCCCCAGGTGCGGTGCAACAGCCAACCCAGGTAAGTCGCCAGTTGCTGCGCCTCCGGGCCGGGCAGCAGCATGCAATAGTTCAGCGCATGCAAAAACCGCCGCTCCGACAGCCAACGCCGCCGGCTCACCAGCTCCTCGTGCATCAAGGCAATCTGCCCAGCCGGGCCGCCAAAACTGATAAAACCGAGCTTGAGCCAGAACGCAAACGCCGAGCGCAGGCTGGCCGGGGCTGGATTCTCGTGGGTCATGAAGTCACTATCCGAGCGTAGATGCCAGTCAGTATGCTGTCACAAGATTGCAAAATGACTGCACTAGCCCGCAGACTCGCTCGCCACCTCGCGCAAGGCCTGCACAAGATAGTCCGGCTCCTGCGCACCCGAGATCAGATAGCGGCCATTAATCACAAAAGCCGGCACCGACGAGATACCGGCTTGCTGCCACTTTGCCTCATCGGCGCGCACGATATCGGCAAAGCGGTCACTGTCCAGCACCTGCTCAGCCTCCGCCGTATCCAACCCGGCCGCGCCCACCGCCTCCAGCAAGACGTCTTTATCGCTGACGTTCTTGGCTTCACCAAAGTAGGCATCGAACAGCGCCTGCTTCATCGCCGTCTGCCGGCCGTGCTCGGCCGCCCACTTGACCAGCCGGTGGCCATCAAAAGTGTTGGCGGTGCTGCGTTCCTGCATGTGGGTAAAGTTCAGCCCCAGGTCGGTGGCGATACGGATCATGTTGTCCTGCGCCGCCCGCATCTCGGCTTCCGTGCGGCCGTATTTGCGCGACAGCGCCTCGACGATCGGCATGGGTCGCTGATTCGGGTCCGGGTTGAGCTCAAAGGCATGCCACTCAACGCGCCCTTCAATCTCACCCTCTAGCGCGGTCAGTGCCTGTTCCAGGCGGGCATAGCCGATGGCGCACCAAGGGCAGGCGATGTCGGAAATGATATCAATGGTCAGGCTTGGCATGGGCTTGCTCGCATCTGTAAGAAGTCAGCCGTCAGCGTATACCCTTGCCAGGCAACTTTCACCGCGCATCAGCCGCTGCTATAACAACGAATAACTCCACCCTCAGAATTCGCCATGCTGCAATTACGCCCCAACTGTGAGTGCTGCGACACGGACCTGCCGGCCGATGCCGGCAACGCCATGATCTGCAGCTTTGAATGCACCTTCTGCCGCGACTGCGCCCAGCAACGCTTCGCCGGCCGCTGCCCCAACTGCGGCGGAGATCTTGTCACCCGCCCTATTCGACCCACGTCACTGCTGCAGCGCTATCCTGCCAGTAGCGAGCGCGTACGCAAGGTGCATGACCGCTGATGAGCCTTGCAGCCTGGCTGTCACTGTTTCTGGCCCTGGTTGCCCTCGCGATGCTACCCAGCAGCAGCGTTGCCTTGGTGGTGATTCGCAGCGCCGAGCGGGGTATCAGCCACGGCCTGGCTGCCGCAGCGGGAATTACCCTCGCAGACCTGCTGCTAGCCGCACTGGCACTGGCCGGCTGGCAGGCAGCAATGGAGAGCCTTGGCTCCCTGTTCCAGCTGCTGCGCTGGCTGGCGGCGGCCTATCTGATCTGGTTTGGCTGGACGCTCTGGCACAGGCAGCCGACAACCCGCCCAATACCTAACGCTGCAGGCAACTGGGGTGCCAGCCTGCTGGCCGGGCTAATGTTGACCCTGAGCGATATCAAAGCGCTGGTGTTTTATGCCAGCTTCTTTCCATTATTTGTCACCGCCCCACTGTCGCCGCTGCTATGTCTGCAGGTACTGGGCACCACTGCTGTCGCGCTGTTGCTGGTCAAGGGGCTGTACGCCGTGCTCGGTAGCCGCCTTTCCCGGCCGCTGGGTCGGCCCGGTGCGCGTAAACTGGGCGGCGGTTTGATGATCGGATGCGGTTTGTGGCTCGCCAGTCGCTGAAGGCCCCACGCCCACCCTAGACATAAGTCGTAGCACGCTTGCTGGCGCACTGAACTATAGTAGTAAGCGCTTTGCCTGAGACAAAGGCAAAGCGCTTAAAACAAGATCCAACCGTACAGGAGCCTCACCCCATGAGCGCAGCGATCCTTCTGCTGATCGGGCTGGTCATGATGTCCCTCGGGTACCTCGTTTACTCGCGTTTCATTGCCAAACACATTTATCGACTCGACCCGGACTTCCGCACGCCGGCGCACGAGTTTGAGGATGGCATCGACTTTGTCCCGACCAACCGCTTTGTGCTCTGGGGGCACCACTTCACCTCTGTCGCCGGCGCCGCGCCCATCGTTGGCCCCGCCATTGCCGTGATCTGGGGCTGGCTGCCCGCCTTCCTCTGGGTGGTCATGGGCACTATCTTTTTCGCTGGCGTGCACGACATGGGCGCGATCTGGGCGAGTGTGCGCAACAAGGCCAAATCGGTCGGCTCACTGACCGGCGATGTGGTCGGCAAGCGCGCGCGCAGCATCTTCATGATCGTGATCTTCCTGGTGTTGCTGATGGTCAACGCGGTGTTCGCCGTGGTGATCGCCAAGCTGATGATGAACTTCCCCACTGCGGTACTGCCGGTGTGGGGCGCCATCGTCGTCGCGCTGATCGTCGGTCAGCTGATTTATCGCCGCATCATCAGCCTGCCGGTGGTATCGGTTATTGGCGTAGTCGCGCTGTATGCGCTGATCTGGGCCGGCCCAAGCGTGCCGATCCAGATGCCGGCCGAGGTAGCCGGCATGTCCGGCAACGCCGTGTGGATTCTGCTGCTGTTCCTGTATGCCGGTATCGCCTCTGTCCTGCCGGTGTGGATGCTGCTGCAACCGCGTGACTACATCAACGGCCTGCAACTGTTTGTAGGGCTGCTGATCCTCTATGGCGCCATCGCCCTGCTCAACCCGGTGCTGGTGGCCCCCATGATCAACAACGATGTGCCCGCCGGCACCCCGTCGCTGTTGCCCTTGCTGTTCGTGACCATTGCCTGCGGGGCCATTTCCGGTTTCCACGGCCTGGTCGCCTCAGGCACCACTTCCAAGCAGCTGAACAAGGAAACCGATGCGCGCTTTGTCGGTTACTTTGGCGCCATCGGTGAAGGCTGCCTGTCACTGGCGGCCATTCTCGTGGCCTGCGCCGGCTTTGCCAGCCTGACTGACTGGAAAGCCATGTACTCGGCCTTTGGCCAAGGCGGCGTGACGGCTTTCGTGCAGGGCGGCGCTTATGTCATCCACAACGGCCTGGGCCTGCCGGAAGTAACCGCTGCAACCCTGCTGACCGTGATGGCAGCGCTGTTTGCCGGCACGACCATGGATACTGGTCTGCGCCTGCAACGCTACATTTTCCAGGAGTGGGGTGAAATCTATAACCAGCAGTGGATGAAAAAGCCGCTGCCGGCGACCCTCCTGGCCATCGGCTCCTGTCTGTTGCTCGCCTTTGGCGCGGGCGGTGCAGACGGCTCGGGCGGCATGATCATCTGGCCACTGTTCGGCACCACCAATCAGCTGCTGGCCGGTCTGACCCTGCTGGTGATCACTGTGATGCTGGTGCACATGCGCCGCCCCATGTGGTACACCCTGCTGCCGCTGTGCTTCCTGCTGATCATGACCGTGCTGGCCCTGGTGCTGCAGCTCAAGACCTTCTTTGAACAGGAGAACTACTTCCTGCTGGGGCTGGATATCGTGGTGCTGGTGGCCGCCATTCTGGTGGCGCTGGAGTGCGCCGCAGCACTGAAACGCCACCGTGCACTGGCGGCGGCCGAACAATCCGATGCCAGCTGAACGCGGTGACAACTGGCGGGCCTGGCTTAGCCAGGCCCGTTTCTTTCTTGAAGAGAGCTACAGCGCGCGCTACCGCGGCGCCATTGCCCGCAGTCGCCGGGACCACGATGACCTGTTCATGCTGCTGGTGTTTAGCGAAATGATGGGCGTGCCCAACCCCGCGTCCTACTACACGCTGGAGCTGCAGCCGTTGTTGCTGGAGCGCTTCCACGACTGGCACCGCCGCATGGGCATGGAACACTCGCCGCTGGACCATTTCCGCTGCTGCTGATCAGGAGACACGTTATTTCATCCAACCTTTCCAACCTGCTGGAACGCCGCCTGATCTGGGTCGGCGGCAAGGGCGGTGTCGGCAAGACCACTGTCTCAGCTGCCCTCGCCGTACTGGCCGCCCAGCGCGGCAAGCGCTGCCTGGTGGTATCCACAGACCCTGCTCACAGCCTGGGCGACGTCTTTGCACGTAGTCTGGATGACAGCCCGCGCCGCCTTTTACCCAACCTCGACGCCATGGAAATCGACCCGGACGCCGAAGTCGACGCCCATCTGGCCAGGGTTACCGAGCAGATGCGCAAACTGGCGTCACCCGACATGCTCAAAGAGCTAACCCGGCAGATGCAGCTGACCCGTCACTCACCCGGCACCCAGGAGGCGGCCCTGCTGGAGCGCATCGCCCGGCTGGTAACCGCCCCTCCAGACGCCTACGATCTGATCATCTTCGACACTGCGCCCACCGGCCACACCCTGCGCCTGCTGACACTCCCCGAGGCCATGGCCGCCTGGACCGACGGCCTGCTCAGCCACAACCGCAAATCCGCCGAGCTGAGCAAGGTTCTGCAGCACCTGACACCGCGCAGCGGACGCGACCTGGCAAACCCGCTGTCCGACCCCAACGAAGACCAACTCAGCGGGCTGGACAAACGCAGCCGCGATGTGGCCGACACCCTGCGCACCCGCCGCCGCCTGTTTCACCAGGCCCGGCGCCAGCTGGAAGACCCGGCGCTGAGCGGCTTCATGTTCGTGCTTACACCGGAGCGCCTGCCCATTCTGGAAACCGAACGCGCAGTCATGGCGCTCAGTAACGCGGGTATCCCGGTGGTCGCCACCTTGGTAAACCGCGTCATTCCGGCCGAAGCCGATGGCGCCTTTTTGCAGCGCCGTCGTGACCAGGAGGCCCAGTACCTGCAACAGATCGAAGCCTCCTTTGCCGCACTGCCGCGCCCGCAGCTGCCCTGGCTGGAGACCGACGTGCAGGATATCCCCGCCCTTGAGCAGGTCGCCGCACTGCTGGCGGCGCAGGGTTTCTAGGCCCGCCGCTAGGCTTGATGGTCGATTGCAGCCTGCAAGGCGCCAGCCCTACTGCAGGCTCTGCGGCTGCCCGGCCTCACGGCGTACCTGCTGCCATTGCTCCAGGGTCTGCGCAGCCTGCTCGCCCGACAGCGAGCCCAGGATCTCGAAATAGTCCTGTCGCAGCGGGTCAGCCATCACCTCAGTACGCGGCTTGATGCGCACGGCGTACACCGTCTGCAGGTTCTGGTGATCAAAGGCTCGCCAGGTCTGGGCGTCTTTCAGCAGCTGGTAACTATGCCCTTCCAGTGCGCGAATCAGCGTCTCGCTGTCCAGCGAGCCCGCACGGCTCACCGCATCCGCCCACTGATAAACAATGCTGTAAGCCGAGGCTGCCGAGCTGGAGGGGTAGGTTTCGTAGCGCTCAACAAACTCACTGACAAAGGCCTCACCACGCGGATAGTCAAACTGCTGCGGCACATTCCAGGCCCAAGGCACCGCGCCCATCACACCGGCCATTACCGCCGGGCCGGCCTGCTCGACCATACTCAGGGTGAGGTTGGGCACCACAATCTGCACATTCTCAAGGCCAAGCTGCCGGGCAATGCCCATTGCCTTGACCATCTGCTCACCAAACAGTACCAGCACCAACACCTCCGGCTCGGCTTCCTTAGCTTTTTGCAGCGCCTCGCGTAGCTCACGTAGCGACGCATTCGGAAAGGGCACCAGGGTCGCGCCATGGGTCTCGGCAGACGCAGTGTCGGTAAAGTGGCGCATCGATTGCTCAGTGCTATGCCCCCAGGTGTAGTCAGCGGTCACGTAGTAGTAACGCTTGCCGGCAAACTGCTCCTGCAATTGGGCCGACAGCACCCGCGCCGCCATCCAGGCGTTGTAGCTCTCGCGGAACATGTAGCGATGCCCGGCTGCGCCGGTGGTGTCGTTGGAGTAGGTCAGCGTGCCGAAGTACAGCAGACCACGCTCGCGAGCGCGCTGCCCGGCCGCAATGGCTACCGCACTGGAGGCACCACCAAACAGCATCCGCGCCCCGTCGTCTGCCAGCTCGTCGACGTTACGTCGCGCCCGCTCAGGGTTAGACGCCGAATCCCGCTCCAGCAACGTCAATGGCCGTCCCAGCACGCCGCCCGCCTGATTGATCTGGTCCACCGCCAACAGCGCCCCACGCATCTGCATCAGCCCCTCCTGCGCATATTGCCCGGTGCGCGGCAGGTTCAGGCCAAGGGCGATAGGCTCGGCAGCGAAGGCAAAATTGCTCCAGCACAACAGTAAAGAAGGCAGCAGGCAACGGGACACGCGGGCAATAACAGAGCTCATGACGGACATCCTTGAATCGGCAGCACAGAGTATGGGTTTTGGGTTCGGTGAAGGTGCTGATCCAGGTCATAGGTAACACAGCAAGATGACAACCGGCAGTGTGCTTTGGTCGCACTCGGCGACCAGGCGCGGTGGCAAGGCCGACTTGGGAGTGCTATACACAAGAGTTGACACTCCACGGAAGGTTATGCCGATGTCGACCATCGACAACACGCTTAGCAACGCCCACGCGATTCTCGCGGGAGCGCAGGACAAGATTGACCAACTGCGCAATATCAACCCGTTCTTTATTGACCTGTCACTACGCGAGAACCCGGTGGGCGCGCGGGTTGGCCAGACCCTGCCGGACCAGCTGATGGCGCTGTATCAGCGGGCGCAGCGCAGCCTTGCGGGCACACAACCGCCAACGTGACCGAGCGCCATGGCCACTTGGCATGACACCTGCTAACTGGTATCAGTAACTGACTGCCAACCTTGCCCAGAAGAGACGCCATGATGAACAACATCGCGATCGAAATTGCCCAAGACAGTGCGGTGTATAAAACACTGCTGGAATCGACCAAGGCCATTCCGTGGAAGATCGACTGGAAGACCATGGCCTTCACGTACATTGGCCCGCAGATCGAGCAGTTGCTGGGCTGGCGACAGGACAGCTGGCTAAGCGTGGATGACTGGGCCACCCGGATGCACCCGGAGGATCGGGAGTGGGTGGTCAACTTTTGCGTTTCCCAGTCACAGTCCGGTACGGACCATGAAGCAGACTACCGGGCGCTGACCGCCGACGGAGATTACGTCTGGATACGCGACGTGGTACATGTAGCACGGGACGAGAACGGCGAGGTAGAGGCACTCATCGGTTTCATGTTCGACATCAGCGAACGCAAGAAGACCGAGGAAAAACTCAAGTCCCTGCAGCGAGAGCTGGAAGAACTGTCTTTCAAGGACGGCCTGACCGGCGTCGCCAACCGACGCATGTTCGACTCGATCCTGCAGCTGGAGTGGACCAACTCCCGGCGCACTGGTCAGCCCCTGTCGCTGATCCTGCTCGATATCGATTACTTCAAGCAATACAACGATCACTACGGGCACATCGCCGGCGACGACTGCCTCAAGCGGGTTGCCAAAGTGCTCAGCGGCGCAGCCGCGCGCTCGCGGGACTTCTTTGCCCGCTACGGCGGCGAGGAATTTATTCTGGTGCTGCCGGAGACTGATGCCAAGGCGGCTGAGCGGGTCGCTGAACGATGCCGGGCGCTGCTGTTCAAGGAGCAGATTGTCCACGCCACCTCACCAGTCAGTCAGATTCTCACCATCAGTATGGGCATAGGTACGGCCGTGCCCAGCCAGCAGGACGATCCACGCGACTTCCTAGACGCAGTGGATCGCCGCCTGTATCAAGCCAAAGAGCAGGGTCGCAATCGCAGCATTACCAACAGCTAACGCTACTGAAGCTGCAGCAACTGCCAGGCCGAGTAGAGCCCGAGCGCCAGAAAGGCCATCGCGGTGACACGCCGGATCATCGCAAGCGGCAGCCGCTGAGCCGCCACCTGGCCGAGCACAACCACCGGCACGTTGGCTATCAACATGCCCAGGGTGGTGCCCATTACCACCCACAAATAGGCGTCAAACTGCGCCGCCAGCACCACGGTTGCGACCTGGGTTTTGTCCCCCATCTCCGCCAGAAAAAACGCTACCAAACTGACCAGAAAGGCGCCATAGCGACTGCTCTGCGGTGCCTCATCGGCGCTCAGCTTGTCCGGAATAAGCGCCCAGGCAGCCACCACCAAGAACGACACTGCCAAAACGGCATGTTGCCAAGCGTCCGTCAGATACTCGGCCAACAGCTGACCCAACGCACCAGCCAGCGCGTGATTGACGATGGTTGCAACGAGAATGCCCCAGATAATGGGCCAGGGGCGGCGAAAACGTGCGGCCAGCATCAACGCCAGCAGTTGGGTTTTGTCGCCGATCTCTGCCAGCGTGACAATCCCGGTTGAAACGAAAAAAGCGTCCACGGATTTTCCAACAGAGGGCGGGTTGAGTTACCAATGACACACGCGCACCCCCGCCCTCGGCTGGTACGTGTATGTCATAGGTCTCGTCAAACCCGATACCGCACAGGGCGGTGGAGGGTCGCAAACGCCATGATCTGCGGATCAATTATGTTGACGTTTGCCGGTGCAAGCAGGCGCTTGCAAGGAGGCTACTCCCCTAAGACGGCCGCAACTATAGCGACAGGTCGCAGCGCAATCAACCCGGAGCGACCGCCGAATAGACCTTGAAGCGGTTGTTTTCGCGCAGCACATGGCAAGGGCCAATATGCTCCTCGATCAACGGCGGATAGCGTAGAAAGCCATTAGCCACGATACGCAACTCGCCGCGCGGCAGCAGATTGCGCGTCACCTGATTGAAAAAGCGCTCGGCAATGCTGGTGTCCTGGCGGATACCAGTATGGAACGGCGGATTGCTGATCACGGCCACAAAGCGCCCATGCACATCACTCAGCCCATCCGAGGCATACACCTCGGCCTCAATGCCGTTGAGCGCCAGCGTCTGCCCGGCACAGTAGATTGCCAGCGCATCGATATCCACCAGCTCGAACCGGCAGCCCGGATTGCGCCGCGCCATCGCCACCGACAGCACACCGGAGCCGCAGCCAAAGTCCAGCACACGCCCCTCAGGCAGCGCTCGGTGCTCGGCCAACAGCAGCTCACTGCCTTCGTCCAGGCGACCATGACTGAACACCCCGGGCAGGCTGACCAGGTGCAGGGCTTGGTCATCGACCGTCAATTCATACTGCTGCAGCCAGTCTTCCAGCACGAACGGCGCAACCGGCTGATCGACCACCACCCGCCAGAGCTGACAATGGCGCGCCGAGTCAAGCTTTTGAGGCTGCGCGCCGTAGCGGCCCAGCAGCTTCTCGGCACGGGTGATGCCGCCCTTTTTCTCGCCTACCAGATAGACCGTCTTGCCCTGCGCCAGCAGCGGCAACATCTGCGCCAGCGCATATTCAGCGCGCTCGATCGCCTTGGGCATGACCAAAATCGCCGCGTCCAGATCAGTTACTGGCGGGCACAGATGCGAGAACACCAATCGATCTTCCGGCAGCCCAGCGGCCAGACCGCGAGCGGCGGCGTAATCCCAGCTCCACAGCGTCCAGTCAGCCGACAGGCTGCGCGTCAGCCCATCGGCCGCCGGATTGACCAACAGCAGGCGCTGACCACTGAACAGCTCGGCACTGCGCTCAAGAATCTGGCTGGTGTTGTCCATCGGAGTCTCCGCTGATCAAAGGGGCGCATTGTAAGGGATGTACCAATCTAAGGAAGCACTGATCAATTTCAGGTGCCGCGCGGCTTTGCACGGCGGGTGGGCTCAGCCTGCAGCGGGTCATCCGGCCAGTAGTGTTTGGGATAGCGGCCCTTCATGTCCTTCTTTACCTCGGCATAACTGCCCTGCCAGAAGCCGGCGAGGTCTTGGGTAACCTGCACCGGGCGCTGCGCCGGTGACAACAGATGCAGCTTGAGCGCCTGTCGCCCTCCGGCGATGCGTGGCGTATCAGCGCTGCCAAACATCTCCTGCAGGCGTACCGCGAGCACCGGTGGTGTCTCGCTGTAGTCGATGCGAATCCGCGAGCCGGTCGGCACCGTCCAGTGGGTCGGCGCCTGTTCGTCCAGCTCCTTGGGCAGCGGCCAAGGCAGCAATCCGGCGAGGATGTTGCCCAGCTGAAGATTGGCGAAGTGAGCCAGTCGATTGACCTTATCCAGATATGGCGCCAGCCAGTCTTCCAGGCTGGCGAGCAAGACCTCGTCCGACAGGTCCGGCCAGCGGCTGTCAGCACCTTGCGCCAGATCCAGCTCGCGCAGCAGCATAACGCGCGCCTGCCATTGGCGCTGCTCCGGCTTCCATGGCAGCAGGTTGATGCCCTGACGCCGCACCACATCACAGAGCGCACGCTGACGCTGCTCCGGCGCCACATTGGGCAGCGCCTTGCGGCACCAGACCAGCTCACCGATGCGCTCCTGCCGCTCGGCCATCAGGGTTTCGGTGCGACTGTCCCATTCAAGCGTATCGCGTACCTGTAGCATGCCCGGCTCCACCGTCAGCAGACGCTCGACGTTCAGCTCGGCGGCCATAAAGATGCGCGCCTGACGTTGCCCACCCTGCCCGCCTAGTGCAGCAATCGCCAGCCACTCGCTTTGCTGCAGGCGGTCGACATCGGCAAACCCGGCGGAGCGACCATTGGCCAGGCGGTAGTCTGAACCCGCAGCGCTGCGGCGCTGGGCAATACGGTCGGGGTAGGCCAGCGCCAGCAGCACACCATGCCAGTCGTCACTCTGCGGGTCGCTCACCGGGTCGGTACACGGCAGTCGGCTCAGCAAACGTTTCCATTGCTCCACCAATCGCTTGGCCCGCTGCAACGCGCCGCGATCTACATCCGCGCCGCGCGGGTCGTCAAACAGGCCAAGGCGGCGGCTGAGATCAGCGTTGTCGGCGCGGCGCAGCAGGTCCCGCTCATCCACCACCGCGGCAATGCGCGCGGCCAGCTCGCCCAGACCAAGGCGCTGCCCTTCAGCCAGCATGTGCGCCAGCCGGGGGTGCATAGGCAAACCAGCCAGCACGCGACCATGCTCTGTCAGCTGCCAGTTGGCGCCATCGCGCACCAAGGCACCCAAGCCCTCCAGCAGTTCGCACCCCTGCGCCAGCGCAGCTGAAGGGGGCGGGTCCAACCAGACGAGTTCATCGGGTTGCTGCACGCCCCACTGGGCCAGCTGCAAGGCCAGCGGCGCAAGGTCAGCCTGCAGTATCTCCGCCTCACGCTGGGCGGCCAGTTGCTCATGCTGCTGGGCAGACCAGAGGCGATAGCACACGCCAGGCTCCAGTCGTCCGGCACGGCCGGCACGCTGCTCCGCCGCTGCGCGGGAAACCCGGCGGGTCTGCAGCGCGCTCATGCCGGACAACGGATCAAAGGCCGCCTCACGCGACAGCCCCGCGTCCACCACCACACGAATGCCTTCGATGGTCAAACTGGTCTCGGCAATCGCCGTGGCAAGCACGATCTTGCGCTTACCCTCGGGCGCTGGCGCAATCGCACGGCGCTGGGCGGCCAAATCCAGGTCGCCATACAACGGCGTGAGCAGCACGTTCGGCTGATCGCCCAACGCCTCCTCCAACCGCGCCAGCACCCGCCGAATCTCCGCCATGCCCGGCAGAAACACCAGCACGCTACCCGACTCTTCGTGCACTGCACGCAGCACGGTTCGCACAACTTCAGCGTCGTTGGACCGACCCAAGGTGGCCGGTGCGTCATAGCGAATATCCACCGGGTACTGGCGCCCTTCACTGGTAATGATCGGCGCGTCATCCAGCAAGCTGCTAACCCCCTGGGCATCCAGCGTTGCCGACATCACCAACAGCTTCAGCGGCGGGTCGTCGCGCAGGTATTGCTGGGTTTGCACGCACAGCGCCAACCCCAGGTCAGCATCCAGGCTACGCTCGTGAAATTCATCGAAGATCACCACGCCAACACCAGGCAGTTCCGGATCATCCTGCAACATGCGCTGCAAGATCCCTTCGGTAACCACTTCGATGCGAGTCGCGGCGCTGACACGACTCTCCAGCCGGATGCGATAGCCAACGGTCTGGCCAACCGGCTCACCCAGCAACTCTGCAAGCCGTTCAGCGGCGGCTCTGGCGGCCAGGCGGCGCGGCTCCAGCAGGACGATTTTTTGCCCGGCCAGCCAGTCACATTGCAGCAATGCCAAAGGCACCTGGGTGGTTTTACCGGCACCCGGTGGCGCCTGCAGCACCACCGCATCATGCTGCGCAAGCGCCTGTTGCAAGTCAGGTAGTATCTGGAGGACAGGAAGTTCGGACATGGTTTGGCAACAGCAGAAAATGAGCCGGCATTATAGCGGTGGCAGGCTTTCCGTCATCCGCCGGGCCGCGCTATTCTTGCCAGCAGACATTCGCTCCTACGAAAGGTAGACCATGCGCTTGAAACCCGTTGTTTCCCTCGTTCTGGCCGGTACGCTGCTGACGCAACTGAGCGCCTGCGGCTCGCTTTTCTACCCCGAACGGCGCGGCCAGATCAGCGGCCAGATCGACCCCGGCGTGGCCATCCTCAACGGCATTGGCCTGCTGTTCTACATCATCCCCGGCTTGGTTGCCTTTGGCGTAGACTTTGCCACTGGTGCCATTTACCTGCCCAACGGCCGCTACAGCGTGGCGCCGGAAAAGCTGCAACCGGCTGTTGACGCCGATCGCCAGGTTGACCGTCAGGCGCTGCAAGGCATTCTGCAGCAGGAGCTGGGTCTGAGCCTGCCGCTGGACAATGCCCGCCAGATCGAGCCTGGTCCGCAAGAGCTTGCCCTGCTGGGCCAACCCCCGCGCGCGTGAGCAAGCCGACCGTCAGTAGCGAGGAACGCGCACGTCTGCTGCGTTTGGCAACACGCGCCTCGGTGGCGGTCGCGCTGCTGTTGATCGGCCTAAAAACGCTAGCCTGGCTGCAGACCGGCTCAGTCAGCCTGCTGGCCGGTCTGATCGACTCGCTGATGGACGGTGCGGCCTCGCTGATCAACCTGGTCGCTGTGGCCTATGCCCTGAAACCCGCTGACCGCGAGCACCGCTTTGGTCATGGCAAGGCCGAGGCGCTGGCAGGTCTTGCCCAATCCGCTTTCATCACAGGCTCGGCCTTGTTGGTGTTGCTGCAGGGGATTGACCGTTTGCTGCACCCCACCGCGGTCGACGACCCGTGGTCCGGCATCGCGGTAATGCTGTTTTCGATAGCTGCCACCCTGGGGCTGCTGGCGGTGCAACACCACGTCATCAGACACACCCAGTCCACCGCCGTTGGCGCTGACGCCCTGCACTACCGCTCCGATCTGCTGCTTAACCTGAGCATCATCGCAGCCCTACTGCTGGCTCAACTGGGTATACAGCACGCCGACGCCCTGTTCGGGGCTGGTGTAGCGCTCTTCATCGGCTATGGTGCTGTGCGCATCGGCATCCACGCCGTTCAGATTCTGATGGACCACGAGCTGCCGGACGAGGTCCGCAACGAAGCACTTGCGCTGGCGCGCAACGTCCCGGACGTAGTGGGCGTGCACGACCTGCGCACTCGTCAGTCCGGCCAGCACTGGTTCATGCAGCTGCATCTGGAGCTACCGGCGTCACTCACCCTGGCGCAAGCTCATGAACGCGGCGAGCAGGTTCGCCTGGCCATCAGCACACGCTTTCCGCAAGCTGACGTGCTGGTCCACAAGGACCCGGCCTAAAAAAACAAAAAGGCGAGCTGCCTGCGGGGCAGCTCGCCTTTTATACGTCCTGTGCCATCCTCTTGGGGTGGTTCCTTACTCCCTTGCCTTGTGGGCTGGGTAACCGGCTTGCCTCACACCTTCTGGATGCTGTGGCTCCGCTTCGCCTTGTGGACGTAGCGATCTGGACGACCGGCTCTGGCTGAATCTGTTGAACATGGTATCGCGACCCGCCCGCCATTAATTCCCTCTTTTTGCACAAATGCTTGCCATGTGCGCAATAAATAACTAAAAAATAACAAACTCCAGCAATCAGGAAAAATAATGGACACTCTTCACCTCGATCGCTACGACCTGAAGATCCTCGCAGCCCTGCAACATGACGCCCGCATCAGCAATCAGGAGCTGGCTGAGCGCATCGGCCTGTCTCCTTCGCCCTGCTCGCGACGGGTCAAGCAGCTGGAAGAAAGTGGACTAATCAGGCGACAGGTCGCCCTGCTCGATCCAGCCAAGTTGGGGCTAAAGCTAACCGCCTTTGTGATGATCGGCATGGACCGCCATACCCCTGAACGCTTTGCCGGTTTCGAGAAGGTCATTGGGCAGTGCCCGGAGGTGCTTGATTGCTGCCTGGTCACCGGCATGGACGCCGACTACCACCTGCGAGTGGTCGTCCCCGATATGGAGCACTATCAGCAACTGCTGCTTGGTACCCTGACGCGCATCGAGGGCGTTTCCAGCGTACGCTCCAGTTTTGTACTCAACCAGATCATCGGCAGTACCGAACTCCCGCTCAAGCACCTCGGCTCGCGGTAAGACATTGGGCGGCTCAGACAGTGCCCGGCCAGACAGCAGAGCCGTTATACTGTCGCCCCCTCTTTCTAACCGGAGTCGCCTGTGACTTACGATCAGTTCGAAGCCATCGCCATGCCCCTGATGATTTTTGGCCTCGTTGCCTTTATGGGCTTTATCGTCTGGGACCTGGCAAAAAAATCTCAGGCCGGGCGCTGGGGCACCGCGGTGCTGTTTTTTGCCCTTGGCCTTGGCGTGCTGGCCTTTGTGATCAAGGAAGTCCTGATCATGGTGGTCGAACACTGACCAATTCAGCCGCTTTTCTGGCTATTATCCCCGCTGCCCCAAAGTCTGAATCCTGATTCACTAAAGATCTGCTGCACGCCCCCATCGGCCGCGCAGCAGATCCACAAGAACAATACAGGATACAGCGCATGGCCTACCGCACCACCGCCCAGCGCATCGAGCGCGACCAGGCGCTGCGTGAACACATTCTCGACTGCGCCTTGCAACAGGTTGCCGATAACGGCTTCAGCAACCTGACCATGAGCGGCCTGGCGCGCGCTGCCGGCGTTGCCACCGGTAGCCTTTACCGGCATTTCCCGGGCAAGGGCGCGCTAGCCGCCGATGTCTTCGTCAAGGCCACCCGCATTGAGCTGGAAACCCTCAAGCGCGAGTTTCAGGGCCCCGGCCGCGCAGTAGACCGCCTCAAGAGCGGTCTTACGCAGTTTGCCGCGCGCGCCTGGCACAGCCGCCAGCTGGCCTACGCGCTGATCGCCGAACCCGCCGAGGAAGAGGTCGAAACCCAGCGGCTTTACTACCGTCAAGCCTATGCCACGCTGTACAGCGCACTACTGGTTGAGGGCAATGCCGACGGCAGCTTTGCCGTCGAAAACATCCCGCTGACCGCCGCCTGTGTGGTTGGCGCCATTGCCGAGTCGCTGGTCGGCCCACTGTCACCGCAGGCCCGCGCTGACCGCGAAAGCGGCCTGCCCAGCGAGACCCTTGAGGCCGTCACTCTGGCCATCATTCGCTTTTGTCTGCGCGCCATCAACGCCAAGGAGGTCCCATGACCCAGCTGCATCAGTACGCCGAAACCCATGACGTCATCAATCAGGTGCCGCCGCTGGAGGGCATCAACCTGTACCGCGCTGACCTGCCGCTGCAAGAGTGGGTGCGCCGCTATCAGGGTGACTGGGCTGACGCCCAGCTCAACGCCTATGGTCAGCAGGCCGGCGATGCACTGATGCACGCAGGCTTTCTGGCCAACGAGAACAAGCCGGTCTTCAAAAGCCACGACCGCTACGGCCATCGCATCGATCTGGTCGAGTTTCACCCGGCCTACCACGAGCTGATGGCTGCCGGCATTGCCGCCGGCATTACCAGCGCCCCCTGGACTGACCCGCGACCTGGCGCGCAGGTCGCGCGCGCCGCCACCATGTACCTGCACAATCAGGCTGAGGCCGGCACCAGCTGCCCGCTGACCATGACCTTTGCCTGCGTACCGGCCTTGCGCCTGCAGCCCGAGATTGCAGAACACTGGCTGCCCAAGATCCTGTCGCGCCAGTACGACCCGCGCAACCTGCCGATTGAACAGAAAACCGGCGCCACCATTGGCATGGCGATGACCGAGAAACAGGGCGGCACCGATGTGCGTGCCAACACCACCCGCGCCTACCCGGTCGGCGCAGGCGGCCCTGGTCAGGCCTATGAGCTGGTCGGCCACAAATGGTTCTGTTCGGCCCCCATGTGCGACGCCTTCCTGACCCTGGCCCATACTGACAAGGGCCTGAGCTGCTTCCTGTTGCCGCGTCACCGCCCGGACGGCACTCGCAATGAATTTTACATACAGCGCCTGAAAAACAAGCTGGGCAACTGGGCCAACGCCTCCAGTGAAGTTGAGTACCGTGGCGCGCTGGCCTGGATGATTGGCGCAGAAGGCCGCGGCGTACCCACTATCATCGAGATGGTCTCGCTGACGCGCTTTGACTGCATGATCGGCTCCAGCTCGCTGATGCGCCAGGCGCTGACCCAGGCCGCGCACCACTGCGCGCACCGCTGCGTGGGCACTCGCGTACTGAACGAGCAGCCACTGATGCAGAACGTGCTGGCTGACCTGGCGCTGGAGAGCGAAGCGGCACTCGCCCTGACCATGCGCATGGGCAAGGCGCTGGATCATGCGCATGACGAACAGGAAGACAAGTTCGCCCGGCTGGTCACCGCCATCGGCAAGTACTGGATCTGCAAGCGCGCCCCCGGCATGATCAACGAGGCGCAGGAATGCCTCGGCGGCGCGGGTTATGTTGAAGAAACCATCCTCCCCCGCCTGTACCGTGAGGCTCCGGTCAACTCCATCTGGGAAGGCTCGGGCAATGTCCAGTGTCTGGACGTGTTACGTGCGCTGTCCAAGGAGCCCGGCGTACTCGATGCGCTGTTTATCGAACTGGGCGATGGCCACGGCTCCAGCGCCCTCAAGCAACGCATCGAACGCATCAAACAGCAGTTTGCCGACACCGACGACATCCAGTATCGCGCCCGCCAGCTCACCGAAGATGTCGCCACCGCGCTGCAGGCCAAGCTGCTGCTCGAAGCCGGTAACAGCGCCGTGTCAGATGCGTTCATTGCCAGCCGACTGGGCCAGCACGGCCAGGCTTACGGCACCCTGCCGCGTGGCCTGGATGTCGAAGCCCTGGTCGCCCGCTCCACGCCGGCAACGCTGTAGAAGCGGCCATGGGCAGAACACAGCAACAGATTGGAGGGCTGGTGCGTAAAGGCTTTGCTCACGCCCCGTTCCTTGGCGACCTGGGCGTCGCGCTGGTGGCCTTGGCGGCTGACCAGCGCGTTGCAGCCGGCGCCAGGCAAATGGACAATGCCCGCCCCCACTGCCGCCTAACCTGACCCGGGAATGCCATGAAGCAAACGCCCCGCCCGCCTCGCCCGCGACCGCCTCAGCGCACGCGCCGCAAACCCGCGCCGCCACCCGCAGAGCCGCGCCTGATTGCCCTGAACAAGCCCTTCGACGTGCTTACCCAGTTCACCGACGGCGACGGCCGAACAACCTTGCGCGACTTTGTCTCGGTACCGGGCGTTTACCCCGCCGGGCGGCTGGACCGCGACAGCGAAGGGCTGCTGCTGCTCACCAACGACGGCCGCCTGCAGGCCCGCATCACCGACCCGAAGCACAAGCTGCCCAAGACCTACTGGGTGCAGGTAGAGGGCGAGCCCAGCGAACAGCAGCTCGCGCAGCTCAGAGCAGGTCCAGTGCTGAATGACGGACCCACGCGACCAGCCGAAGTCGAACTGATCGATGAGCCGGCACTCTGGCCACGCAACCCGCCGGTACGCTTCCGCAAAAGCGTGCCAACCCGCTGGCTGGCGATCACCATCCGCGAAGGCCGCAACCGCCAGGTACGCCGCATGACCGCAGCAGTCGGCCTGCCGACCCTGCGACTAGTGCGCGTGCGCATCGGTGACTGGTCTCTGGGCGACCTGCAACCGGGGCAGTGGCGTGAACTGCCAAGCGCCGGCTGAAGCCAACACCGTAAGATCCCATCACTCCACGACAACAACAGGATGGACACCCCATGAACATTCCCAAGCTGATCGCGGTCAACGCCCGCAAGTTCCCCGCGGGCGAGGCCCTGATCACCGCTGACTGCCGCCTCAGCTGGTCCGAGCTACATGACCAAAGCCTGCGCCTGGCCGCCCATCTGCATGAGCAGTACCAGATCGGCAGCGGCGACCGCGTCGCCCTGTACATGCCCAACAGCTACAGCTGGGTGCTGGGCTACTTTGCCGTGATCAACCTTGGTGCCATCGTGGTACCGGTCAACGCCCGCCTGACAACCGCCGAGCTGGAGTACATCCTCAGCGACTGTGACGCCCGTCTGGTCATCGCGCTGGGCGACCACGCCGACCGCGCCAGCACGCTGGCACCCTGTCTGCGCCTGGATCAGCCGGCTGTACAGGTGACCGACATGCAGAGCCGCTGGAGCGTCGCCGAGATGCCGGCCGAACAGCCCTGCACGCTGCTCTACACCTCCGGCACCACCGGTAAACCCAAGGGCGTACTGTTTAACCACCATGCCCTGCTGACCGTTGCCAATTCGTCCGCGCTGGAAATGGACATGCGCCCGCACAGCCGCATGCTGCACATGATGCCGCTGACCCACTCGGCGCCGCTCAACGTCTTTCTGCTTGGCGGCACCTACGTCGGCGCCGCTCACGTAGTTCTGCCCGAATTCCACCCCACGTTGTTGCTGGACACCGTGGAGAAGGAGCGCACCACGCACTTCTTCGGCGCCCCGGTCGCCTTTATGATGACCGCGCAGCAGCCGGACATCACCGAGCGCGATATCAGCTCCATGCAGTACTGGATCTACGGCGGCGGCCCGATGTCGACCGAACAACTGGAGATTCTGGCCGACCGCATGCAGACCGACCGTCTGTACTGTGTATACGGCCTGACCGAAGCCGGCCCGAGCGGCAGCATCATGATGCCGGAAGAACACGCCAGCAAAGCCGGTTCGATCGGCCGCCGCGGCGCGCTGCACACCGAACTGCGCATGGTCGACGAGCACGGGAACGAGCTTGCAGGCGAATGCACCGGCCAGATCCAGATCCGCACCGAAGGCATGATGCTCGGCTACTGGAACAAGCCGGAAGCCACCGCCGAGTGCCTGCACAGCGACGGCTGGCTGGACTCCGGCGACCTGGCCCGCCGCGACGCCGACGGCTACTACTGGGTACTGGGCCGGGCCAAGGAGCTGATCATCTCCGGCGGCGTAAACGTCTATCCGCGGGAGATTGAAGTGGCGCTGGAAGCGCACCCGAATATCGTCGAAGTTGCGGTATTTGGCGTACCGCATCCGCAGTGGGGCGAAACCGTCAAGGCGGTTGTTGTGCTGCGCGAGCCGGTCGCCGACCTGCACAGCGAGCTGAGCGCCTACCTGGAGCCGCTGCTGGCCGACTACAAGCGCCCGCGCCTGTACGGCGAGGCGCAGGTGCTGCCGCGCAATGCCAACGGCAAAGTGATGAAACATCAGCTGTCATAAGCCAGCTGCACGAAAAAGGGCGCCAACCGGCGCCCTTTTTTCTCAGTAGCGCAACCCGAACAGCCTGAACACATAACCCAACAGCCAGGCAGGCCCGATCAGCAGAAACTGCAAGTCCTTGAAGAAGGACGGCTTTTTGCCCTCGATGTGGTGCCCAATGAACTGACCGATCCAAGCCAGTACAAAAATCGCCACACTGGGCCAGAACACATAGGTCATCAAACTGAGGATGAGCAACATCACCAGGCTGACAACCAGCATGGCGGCGGCAATCTGCCAGGACAACATGGCGTAAAACACCAGCGAGGCGCCAACCACCAGCATCGCTACCCAAGGGTGGATTGCCCAAAGCATGCCAAGCACGCTGAAGGTAATCAGCGGTACACAAATCCAGTGGGTCAGCTTGTTGATCGGGTTACGGTGGCTTTCACCGTACTCGTCAAACCATTGATCAATCGCTTTCATAAACCACCTTATTATTGGTCTGATGGGGGCTTTTCGTGCCTCACAGTGTAGACAAACCAGGCGAGCAGCAACCAGTGTCTGAAGGGGCCATGGTGTGTTGACAAGCCGCCGGCCAGCGGCGATGCTCTGACTCGCGCCGCAAGGCGTCCCCGTTCGCGGAAAGGGCTGCGCCCGCTGTAACCACCTCCGATATCGCCATACGACACCCAGCCTGCCAGGCGGACACAGGCCCGATAAGGGGATCGTATGTCCACACCCAAAGCACCTCGCCGCTCGCCCAGCAGCCCCGTCAGCAACGGCAGGCTCAACCTGGAGCAGCAACGCAAGCGCGCCAAAGACCTGCTCAAATCGCTCAACGCCGGCGACCCTGATGCCCTGCAGCGCGTTAGCCAGCACCTGCCGCCGCGCAGTCAGACCCTGCGTCTGGCCGACGCCCAGCTGGTCATCGCGCGAGAGGCCGGTTTCGCCAGCTGGCCACGACTCAAGCAGCACATCGAGAGCATCAGCCTGGCCAATCAGCAACTGCAACGCACCGGTGACCAGGACCGCAAGACCCTGCACATTCGCTGCGGCAGCGATATCCAGCACAGCTTGCGCACCGCAGGACTGACCGGCGACTTTCTGGAATTCTCTGACCCGTTTTGCATTGGCCCGCTGAGCGATAGCGACCCGCAAACCCTGCTGCATGAACGCGCCGCCTTTCTTGCGCAGGCCTTCAATCTGGCGCCCGCCGATGCGCTGGGCCGCCAACAGCAGAGCTACAACGCCCTGCTGAACCTTGCGCCGTACCAGCGCATCGTCCTGTGGCTCGAGCACGACAGCTACGACCAACTGATCCTCGCCTACCTGCTGCATCGCCTGCGCGAGCTGCAACCCGGCGCCGAGTTGCAGCTGATTGCGGTCGATCAGGTGCCGGGCGTAGCGCGCTTCATCGGTATCGGCCAATTGGCGCCCGAAGTGCTGAGCTGGCTGTGGCCGCAACGCAAGCACATCAAACCTGACTTGCTGCGCCTTGGCAGCGACGCCTGGCACGCGCTGACGGCGGCCGACCCCACCGCCCTGCTGGCCCTGATCAAGACCGGCACACCCGCCCTGCCGATGCTCGGCCTTGCGCTCCACCGCCATCTGCAACAACTACCGGACTTGACGCATGGGCTCGGGCTGACGGAGCGTCTCACCCTGCAGATTCTGCAGCGTGAAGGCCCAATGCCGACCGGCAAGGTCTTTGCTCAGCTAATGAGGCAGGTTGAGCCGCTACCCTATTTGGGCGACCTGATGTTCTGGTGGCTGCTGCAACCGCTGCTCAACGGCCCCACGCCGCTGCTGCACGTTGATAGCAGCGAAGCCGACTGGCCCCAGCGCGTCATCCAACTTAGCTCGCAGGGCCAAGCGGTGCTGCAAGGAAAAGCCGACGGTTTTAGTTGCCGGCCAACAGGATACTGGGTCGGTGGTGTTGCACTGACACCCGGACAACCGCACTGGCGGTACGACCCGGGACAACAGAGGCTGCATCTGCAGCACGCCTGAGCACCCCGCCGCACAGGCAAGATGGTATGCTAACGGGCTGTCATGCCAGCTCCGAGCGCGCGCCGGAGCTGGTTAAACGCCCGTCAGC
The DNA here is from genome assembly GCF_021545785.1 of Halopseudomonas maritima. Lineage (NCBI taxonomy): Bacteria > Pseudomonadati > Pseudomonadota > Gammaproteobacteria > Pseudomonadales > Pseudomonadaceae > Halopseudomonas > Halopseudomonas maritima. The sequence continues at coordinate 3,106,964 of NZ_CP079801.1, read as the reverse complement.
TCGCGGAACCACTCGCCATGACCCAACCCAACCCGTTCAAGCCCGTCGTCCTCTGCCTCTCCGGCCACGATCCCAGTGGTGGTGCCGGCCTGCAGGCCGACATCGAGGCGCTGATCGCCCAGGGCTGCCACGCGGCCCCTACGGTCACCGCGCTGACCGTGCAGGACACCGTCGACGTCAGCGACTTCCGCGTACTCGACCGCGAGTGGGTGCTGGCCCAGGCCAACAAGGTGATCAGCGACATGCCGATTTCAGCGGTCAAGCTGGGCATGCTGGGCTCGGTCGAGATGGTCGACACCGTGCTGGAATTGATGCAGCGCCTACCCGACACCCCCCTGGTCTGCGACCCGGTGCTGCGCGCTGGCGGCGGCGGCTCGCTGGGCAAGGACGACGTCGGCTTTGCCATTCGCGAGCGCCTGTTTCCGGCGGCGGCCATCGCCACACCCAACCTGCCGGAGGCGCGTATTCTGGCCGAACTGCCCGACGGCAGCGCCGATGAGTGTGCGGAAAAATTGCTGCCGCACATTCGCCACCTGCTGATCACCGGCGGCCACGGTGACGAGGCGGAAATCCACAACCGCCTGTACTGCGCCGACGGCAGCCAGCACGACTTCACCTGCCCACGCCTGCCCGGCAGCTATCACGGCTCCGGCTGCACCCTGGCCAGCACCTTGGCCGGCCGTCTGGCACTGGGTGAAGAGCTGGTCAGCGCGGTGCGCTCGGCTCTGGATTACACCTGGCGCACCCTGCGTGACGCCGAACAACCCGGTCACGGCCAGTACGTACCGCGCCGCCTGCCGCTGGACTTCTGCTCATGAGCCAGCGCGGCCTGTACGCCATCACCGACAGCAGGCTGCTCGCTGATGGCAAGCTGCTGCCCTACGTCGAAGCCGCACTCATCGGCGGCGCCCGCTGGCTGCAGTACCGCGACAAATCCGCTGACGCCGGCAAACGGCTGGAAGAAGCCGGCCAGCTGGCTGCCCTGTGCCGCCAGCATGGCTGCGAGCTGATCATCAATGATGACCTGGCGCTGGCCGCTGAACTCGGCGTCGGCCTGCATCTGGGCCAGGAAGATGGCTCACTGCGTGAGGCCCGCCAGCAACTGGGCCCTGACGCACTGCTCGGCGCCACCTGCCACGCCAGCCTGCAGCTGGCCGAGCGCGCCCTGATTGACGGCGCCAGCTATATCGCCTTTGGCCGCTTCTTCAACTCCGTCACCAAGCCAGGAGCACCTGCAGCAACGCCGGCCTTGCTGCGCGAAGCGCGCCAGCAGTTTGCCGCCCCCATCGTCGCCATCGGCGGCATCACCCTGGACAACGCGTCGACCCTGCTCGACGCCGGCGTCGACTATCTGGCCGTGATCAACGGCCTGTTCGGCGCCCCCGACGCTGCGGCGGTGCAACAACGCGCCCGCCAGTTCAGCCAACTCATTCACGCATCCTGAGAGACCTGCCATGTCCCGTTCCGAATCCCTGTTTGCCAGCGCCCAGAAACACATCCCCGGCGGCGTCAACTCACCCGTCCGCGCGTTCAAGAGCGTCGGCGGCACGCCACTGTTCTTCAAGCACGCCGAAGGTGCCTACGTCATTGACGAAGACGACAAGCGCTACGTTGACTACGTTGGCTCCTGGGGCCCGATGATCCTCGGCCACAGCCACCCGGACGTACTGGATGCGGTGCGCGATCAGCTGCAGCACGGCCTGTCCTACGGCGCACCGACTGCGCTGGAAACCGAGATGGCAGAACTGGTTTGCTCGCTGGTGCCGTCAATGGACATGGTGCGCATGGTCAGCTCCGGCACCGAAGCCACCATGAGCGCCATTCGCCTGGCCCGTGGCTACACCGGCCGCGACAGCATCATCAAGTTCGAAGGTTGCTACCACGGCCATTCCGACAGCCTGCTGGTCAAGGCCGGTTCCGGCCTGCTGACCCAGGGCGTACCCAGCTCTGCGGGCGTGCCGGCCGACTTTGCCAAGCACACCCTGACGCTGCCCTTCAACGACATCGAAGCGGTGCGCAGCACCCTGGCCGACGTCGGCCAGCAGGTTGCCTGCATTATCGTTGAACCGGTTGCCGGCAACATGAACTGCGTGCCGCCGGCCCCTGGTTTTTTGCAGGGCCTGCGCGAGGCCTGCGACGAGCACGGCGTGGTGCTGATTTTCGACGAGGTGATGACCGGTTTCCGCGTGGCCCTCGGCGGCGCCCAGGCCCACTACGGCGTGACCCCGGACCTGACCACCTTCGGCAAGATCATCGGCGGCGGCATGCCGGTCGGCTGTTTTGGCGGCAAGCGCGCGGTGATGGAATGCATCGCTCCGCTCGGCCCGGTCTATCAGGCTGGCACCCTGTCGGGTAACCCGCTGGCCATGGCCGCCGGCCTGACCACCCTGCGCCTGATCAGCCGCCCGGGTTTTCACAGCGAACTGACCGATTACACCAGCCGCATGCTCGCCGGCCTGCAGGAACGTGCCGATGCTGCTGGCGTGCCGTTCGTCACCACCCAGGCTGGCGCGATGTTCGGTCTGTACTTCTCCGGCGCCGACGACATCATCACCTTTGAGGACGTCATGGCCAGCGATGCCGAGCGTTTCAAGCGTTTCTTCCACCTGATGCTGGACGGCGGCGTTTATCTGGCGCCCAGCGCCTTCGAGGCCGGCTTCACCTCCATCGCCCATGGCGATGCCGAGCTGAAACTGACCCTGGACGCAGCTGAAAAGGCCTTCGCCGCCCTATGATCGCATTGGGTCATGTACTGCTGACGCTGTTGCTGATTGCCGTTGGCGTCTGGCTCTGGCGTCAGCGCGCGCCGCTGGATGTCCCCGCACGCGGCGCCATCACCGCCGCCCTGCTCGGCTTGGGTTTGGCCGCCAGCGCCAGCCTCTTGCTAAGCCTTGGCGCGCTACCCGGCACCAGCAAGCTGGCGCACACCCAGCGCATTCTCGGGTTGGCTGCGCAAAACCTGAGCTTGCCACTGCTTGGTCTCGCCGCGCTGTACCTCGGGTTTGGCCTGCGCTGGCAGCCAGCGACTTGGGGTCGCATCCTGCTGGGGCTAATGGCTGCATTTGAACTGTCACGCCGCATGGACGCACTACACGGCTATCAGTGGCTGATCAACTGCGCCGCGCTTGGGGTCATGCTGCTGGCTTGCCTGCGGGTGCTGGGCAATGACCGCCGTCCGCTGCCGCTGGCGCTGGTCTGCGCAGCGGGCACCCTGGCGCCGCTGCTGTTACCTGGCGCGACGCCCTTGGCCGACCTCTTTGCTGTCAACGGCACCCTGCTGTCGCTTTATCCGGCGTTACTGGGCGCGGCTTTGGCGGTTGGCCTGCTGGGCGAACAGGCGCACAATAGACCCACGTCCGACGCTGCGGCGTCGAGTGAAGATCCCAAGCCGAGACTTTGATTCGCCCATGCACCGCCCGCTCAAGCAACTAGCCCTGTTCGGCCTGCTGGCTATGCCAGCCGCGCCTCTGCTGGCCCAGACTGGCAACCCATTGTTGATCAGTGCGCAGGACCGCTGCGCCTTTCAGCGGGTGGACGATGACAGCCTCGCCTTGGCTATCGAGGTTTGCGAAGAGGCTGCCAACAACGGAGACCTGCGGGCACAGTTTGAGCTGGGGCAGCTGTATTACCGTGGCGAGCGCGTGGAGCGCAACTACGCCAATGCGCTGAACTGGCTAGAGAAAGCCTCTATTCAGGGCCAGCCGCAAGCGCAATACCGCCTGGGCATGATGCATTTTCAGGGCGAGGGGGTAACCCGCAACCTGCCGCAGGCCTACATCATTCTGAAGATGTCGGCGGTCAACGGCAGTAACGACGCCATGGACGCGGCCGATCTGGTGGCCCTGCAGATGAACGAGCAGGAAATGCAGGTAGCCAACCACGTGCTTGGCACCCTGTTCCGTGACTACCTGGCGCAGATTCGCGAAGAGCAGCTCAGTGGCGCGATGCCACCGCAAGAAGAGCAGAACGACGAGCAAGACTCGGCGCCCTGACAAGGCTCAGCTATCGCTGCGCGGCGGCATCGGGAAGTGCATGATATTGCCGTCGCCCTTGGCCTCGCTGATCTTGGCCGTGCCGACACGCTCTACTTCGTCAATGCGAATAATCGAGTGCACCGGGATAAAGCTGCGCTTGACGCCCTCGAACTGACTCTTGAGCTTCTCTTCTGCCGGATCGACCAGCATCTGCGAGCGTTCGCCAAACACCAGCTCTTCTATCTCCATGAAGCCCCACAGCTCGCTCTGAAAGATCTGCTGGGCGTAAAGCTCGAAAACCTGTCCCTGGTTCTGAAAAATGACTCGGAAGACCGGTTGCTGTTCTTTACTCATGGCCGCTTGATCAACACCTTGACATGCATGAAGGAACGCCAGAGCAGGACCGCTCGGCGGGCGCGCATCATAGCACAGGGGCCGGCATAACAAAGGCAGGCGCTTGTGTGTATAATCGCCCCTTTTTCCAGCACCCTCAGCACACTCCCATGGCCAAGAAACTCTTTATCCAGACCCACGGCTGCCAAATGAACGAGTATGACAGCTCGCGCATGGCAGACCTGCTCGGCGACCACCAGGCAATGGAGCTGACCGACAACCCCGACGAGGCGGATGTCATTCTGCTCAACACCTGCTCGATCCGCGAGAAGGCGCAGGAAAAAGTCTTTTCCGAACTGGGACGCTGGCGCCCGCTGAAAGAGAAGAATCCCGAGCTGATTATCGGCGTTGGCGGCTGCGTCGCCAGCCAGGAAGGCACCGCCATCCGCGACCGCGCTTCCTACGTAGACGTGGTATTCGGCCCGCAGACCCTGCACCGCCTGCCCGAGATGATCGACGCTGCGCGCACCACCCATCAGCCGCAGGTAGACGTCAGCTTCCCCGAGATCGAAAAATTCGACGCCCTGCCCGAGCCGCGCGTGGATGGGCCCACAGCCTTTGTCTCGATCATGGAAGGCTGCAGCAAGTACTGCAGTTTCTGCGTGGTGCCCTACACCCGCGGCGAAGAAGTCAGCCGCCCGCTGGCCGATGTGCTGAGCGAAATCGTTCACCTGGCCGAAAACGGCGTGAAGGAAGTCACCCTGCTGGGTCAAAACGTCAACGGCTATCGCTTTGACGGCACCGACTTTGCCGACCTGCTGCACGCAGTAGCAGCCATCGACGGTATCGAACGCATTCGCTACACCACCAGCCACCCACTGGAGTTCTCGGACGCCATTATCCAGGCCCACGCCGAGATTCCGAAGCTGGTGAAATACCTGCACCTGCCCGTACAGTCCGGCTCCGACCGGGTACTCGCGGCGATGAAGCGCAACCACACCGCACTAGAGTACAAGTCGCGCATCCGCAAGCTGAAAGCAGCCGTGCCGGACATCATCCTCAGCTCCGACTTCATCATCGGTTTCCCCGGCGAAACCGACCGTGATTTCGAGCAGACCATGAAGCTGGTTGAGGATGTGGGCTTCGACTTCTCCTATTCCTTCGTCTACAGCTCGCGCCCCGGCACCCCGGCGGCCGACCTAAACGACGACACGCCGATGAACGTGAAAAAGCAGCGCCTGCAAATCCTCCAGGCCCGCCTGAATCAGCAGGGCTTCGAGAACAGCCGCCGCATGGTCGGCACCACCCAGCGCATCCTGGTCAGCGACTTCTCCAAGAAGGACCCGGGCATGCTGCAGGGCCGCACCGAGCACAACCGCGTCGTCAACTTCCGCTGCAGCAATCCCGGCCTGATCGGGCAGTTTGTCGACGTCAACATCATCGAAGCGCTGCCGCACTCGCTCAGAGGGGAGTTGGCGGGGTGATCCCCGCCGGCTGAAGGCTGGAAAGTTTGAACCTGAGCAAGCGGCTGGTTATATGCGGCTGACACCGGCCGCATATCTTGACCCACTGGACCTACCTTTACCTTCCAGCCTCAAGCCTCCAGCTTTCAGCCGACGCTGTTTACGCTTTTCCTCCCGCCCAACGGGCGTTATGCTGTACGCCCTTTAGCCACACGGCGCCATCTGGACCATTTTGAACGCATCCGCACACATCCATCGTTTCAGCATCGAACCTATCGATCCTCGTCGTTTCGCCAGCCTTTGCGGCCAGTTCGATGAAAATCTCCGCCTAATCGAGCAACGTCTCGGCATCGAGGTGCGCAACCGCGGCAACCACTTCGAGCTGATTGGCGACGAGTCCCTGACCCGCGCCGCCGAGGCGGTATTGCGTCAGCTGTATCGTGAAACCCGCGACAATGACGCCTTGAGCCCGGACACCGTACATCTGTATCTGCAGGAATCAGGGCTGCAGAGCCTGAGTGAAACCCTGGACGACAGCGGCAGCAACCAGAAACCGGTGATTCTGCGCACCCGCAAGATGACCATCCAGCCACGCGGCCCCAACCAGCAAAGTTACGTGCGCTCCATTCAGGAGCACGACATCAATTTTGGTATCGGCCCGGCCGGCACCGGTAAAACCTATCTGGCGGTGGCCTGCGCGGTCGACGCGCTGGAGCGCGAACAGATTCGCCGCATCCTGCTGGTGCGTCCGGCAGTGGAAGCTGGCGAGAAGCTGGGCTTTTTGCCGGGCGATCTGGCCCAGAAGATCGACCCCTATCTGCGCCCGCTGTATGACGCGCTGTATGAGATGCTCGGCTTTGAGCAAGTCACCAAGCTGATCGAGAAGCAGGTGATCGAGATCGCGCCGCTGGCGTACATGCGTGGCCGCACGCTGAACAACAGCTTTATCATTCTGGACGAGTCGCAGAACACCACGCTGGAACAGATGAAGATGTTCCTCACGCGCATCGGGTTTGGCTCCACCGCCGTGATCACTGGCGACATCACCCAGGTCGATCTACCGCGCGGCACGCGTTCTGGCCTGGCGCATGTCACCGAGGTGCTCAAGGACGTCAAAGGCATCGGCTTTACCCACTTCCAGTCCAAAGACGTGGTGCGTCATCCCCTGGTACAGCGCATTGTCGAAGCCTATGACCGCTTTGATGCGTTGCAGGAAAGCGCCCGCCGAGAACGCCGCGATGAGCATTGAGCTGGATATCCAGCGCGCCTCCGGCGCCGCTGATCAGCCTGACGACGACAGCTTCATACGCTGGGTCGGGCTGGCATTGGGTGCCGGTACCGACCGAGAGCTGACCATCCGTCTGGTGGACGCCGATGAGGGCCGCCAGCTGAATCACACCTACCGCGGCAAGGATTACGCGACCAACGTGTTGTCCTTTCCCGCTGACCTGCCTGCCGAACTGGATTTGCCACTACTGGGCGATCTGGTTATCTGCGTCCCCGTGGTGGCCCGCGAGGCCGCCGAACAGAACAAACCCCTGCTCGCCCACTGGGCGCACATGGTTATCCACGGCTGCCTGCACTTGCTCGGCTATGATCACATCGACGACGATGACGCCGAAGAAATGGAAAGCCTGGAACGGGAATTGCTGGCAGAACTCGGCATAGCCGACCCCTATCTTGACGATGATGAGTAAGGATCAATGAGCGAAGATCGATCGACCAACGGGCATAAGTCGTGGCTGGATAAGCTAGTCCAGGCTTTTGTCCATGAACCCAAAAACCGCCAGGAACTGCTCGAGCTGCTGCGCGAGGCGCACAGCAACGAGGTCCTGGACATTGAGGCCCTGTCGATCATCGAGGGTGCACTGCAGGTCTCGGACATGCAGGTCCGTGACATTATGGTGCCGCGCTCGCAGATGACCACCATCAAGGCAACCCAAAGCCCGCGTGAATTCCTGCCGGCGGTGATCGAGGCAGCGCACTCGCGCTTTCCGGTCATCGGCGAGAGCATCGACGACGTGCTCGGCATACTGCTGGCCAAAGACCTGCTGCCGCTGCTGCTGGAAGAAAACACCGAACGCTTCAACATCAAGGACATTCTGCGCCCGGCCACCTTTGTGCCCGAATCCAAGCGCCTGAATGTACTGCTGAAAGAGTTTCGCGCCACCCGCAACCACATGGCCGTAGTCATCGACGAATACGGCGGCGTTGCCGGCCTGGTGACCATCGAAGACGTGCTGGAGCAGATCGTCGGTGACATCGAAGACGAGCACGATGTCGATGAAGACAGCCAGATCAAACCGCTGCCCAGCGGCGACTATCTGGTCAAGGGCCTGACCCCGATCGATGAATTCAACGAGCACTTTGACACCAGCTTCCCCGACGAAGAGTTTGATACGGTTGGCGGCCTGGTGATGAATGCGTTCGGCCACCTGCCCAAGCGCAACGAGGTCGTCGAGCTGGACGGCTTCCGCGTGCGCGTGTTGAATGCTGACAGCCGGCGCGTCCACTTGCTGCGCGTTACCCTGGTCAACCGCTGAGTCCATCGCGATAAGGAACACCCCATGCACGCCCTGCTGAGCCGCCTGCGCGGCCCCGGCCTTATCGGCCACCTGATCGCCCTGGTCGCGGGCGCGCTCAGCACCCTGTCCTTCGCGCCCTATAACCTTTGGCCGCTGGGCATGCTCTCGGTGGCCCTGCTCTATCAGGGGTTAAAGGAGGTTACGCCCGGGCAGGCAGCGTTACGCGGCGGCGCCTGGGGGCTGGGGCTCTTTGTCTCTGGCGTGTCCTGGATCTATATCAGCATTCACCTGCACGGCAATGCCTCCCCGCCGCTGGCTGCCTTCCTGACTGGCGGCCTGGAGCTGGGCCTGGCCTGCTTCTTTGCTCTGATGACCTGGGTCTGGGCACGCTTTATTCGCCCACAGGGCGCCTGGAGCGGCAGCCTGAGCTTTGCATTACTGTGGTTTGCTCAGGAAATGTTCCGCGCCTGGTTCCTGACCGGCTTCCCCTGGCTGTATCACGGTTACGCCCACAGCCAGACCTGGCTGGCCGGCTGGGCGCCGATCGGCGGCGTTTGGCTGCTGGGCGTGCTATCGGTGTTCATGGCTTGCCTGCTGAGCGAGTGGCGCCTGGCGCGCAAGCCGCTGCAGCTGCTCGGCGCGGCGCTGCTATTTGGCGCTATCTGGGGCGGCGGCCTGTTGCTGTCCTACATCGACTGGACGCAGCCAACCGGCAAGCGCCTGAGCGTCAACCTGGTGCAGGCCAATATCGCCCAGTCCAACAAGTGGGACCCGGCCTACATTACCCGCACGCTGGAGCTGTATCGCGACCTGACCTACGCTCAGCCAGCGACCGACCTGGTGGTGTGGCCGGAAACCGCCATACCTGTCCTGCAAAGCCAGGGAGCGTATTTTGTCGATGGCATCGCCGCCAATCTGGCCGAGGAAGGACGCACCCTGATAACCGGCATCCCGATCGACACCCAGGATGCCGATGGCCTGCGCATCTACAACGGCATCATGGTTGGTGGCAGCGAGCCACGCAGCCAGTACATGAAACAGAAGCTGGTCCCCTTCGGCGAGTACGTGCCATTGGAAGAGCTACTGCGCGGGCTGATCGACTTTTTTGACCTGCCCATGTCCAGCTTCAGCCGCGGCCCGGCCGATCAGCTGCCACTGCAGGCAGCAGGTTATGCTCTGGCACCGCTGATCTGCTATGAGGCCGTCTACCCTGACTTTGCCGCCAGGCTGGCCGCCCAGAGCGAGCTGCTGATCACCATCAGCAACGACAGCTGGTTTGGTTCCTCGATTGGCCCGCTGCAGCACCTGCAAATGGCGCAGATGCGCGCCCTGGAAGCCCAGCGCTGGATGATTCGCGCGACCAACAACGGCGTCACCGCGCTGATTGATCCGCGCGGTAGCATTCGCCAGCGCATTCCGCAATTCCAGCAAGATGTGCTGATCGGTGAAGTGCAACCCATGACCGGCCTGACGCCCTACCTGCGCTGGCGCAGCTGGCCGCTGATTGCCCTGGCGCTGCTGGTGCTAGTGCCGTGTGTCCTGCGGCGGCGCCAGACCCGGTAAAGGTGTGCGCTCTGCCAGCGCACAGAGTATCTGTTGCAGTAGCGCCAGGTCGGCCTCACTCAGACCCTTGAGCTCCAGCTCCGGCGGCAACTCTGCGTTACCGCCCATCCACTGCCGCGTGTGCGCCATATCCAGAGCCTGATCCAAGCGTCGCAGCAAGCGGCTATAGCCACTGTCGGCAGAATGACTGACCAGCGTCTCTGATATTCCTGCACACATGCTGTCACCTCCCGAGCGGATTTGCCCGTACCAGTAGGGCGCGGGCTTTCCTAGAGAATAGACGCCCCAACACGCTTGCTAACCGCCCGACGACGAATGGCACAGCGACTACCTGAGGGGCGCCGGGTGGTGTATCCTGCCCCATTCCTTTTTCCTCTGTACGAGTCACCAGACCCACGCCATGCAAGAACAGTATTCACCGAGTGAGATAGAAGCCGCCGCCCAGGCTGACTGGGATAACGCCGAGGCCTTCAAGGTCAGCGAAACCCCTGGTCAGGACACCTACTACTGCCTGTCGATGTTTCCGTACCCCAGCGGCAAGCTACACATGGGACATGTGCGCAACTACACCATCGGTGACGTGATCGCTCGCTACCAGCGGATGCAGGGCAAGAACGTACTGCAGCCCATGGGCTGGGACGCCTTCGGCATGCCGGCGGAAAACGCCGCGATGAACAATAAGGTCGCTCCGGCCGCCTGGACCTACTCCAACATCGATTACATGCGCACCCAGCTGAAAAGCCTGGGGCTGGCCATCGACTGGACGCGAGAAATCGCCACCTGCAAACCCGACTACTACCGCTGGGAGCAGTGGCTGTTCACCCGCCTGTTCGAGAAAGGCATCATCTACCGCAAAAACGGTACCGTGAACTGGGACCCGGTCGATCAGACCGTACTGGCCAACGAGCAGGTAATCGACGGCAAGGGCTGGCGCAGTGGCGCAGTCATCGAGAAGCGCGAAATCCCGATGTACTACTTCGCGATCACCAACTACGCCGACGAGCTGCTGAGCTCGCTGGATGAGCTGACCGGCTGGCCTGAACAGGTCAAGACCATGCAGCGCAACTGGATCGGCAAGTCGGTCGGCATGGAAGTCCAGTTCCCCTACGACACCACCAGCATCGGTCACGACGGCACCCTGAAAGTCTTCACCACCCGTCCTGACACACTGATGGGCGCAACCTACGTTGCAGTCGCCGCCGAGCATCCGCTGGCGACCCAGGCTGCCGAAAACAACCCTGCCCTGCAGGCCTTTATTGATGAGTGCAAGCGCGGCGGCGTTGCCGAAGCGGATATTGCCACCCAGGAAAAGAAAGGCCTGCCGACCCCTCTGTATGTGCTGCATCCGCTGACCGGCGAGAAGCTGCCGGTGTGGGTCGCCAACTATGTACTGATGGGCTACGGCGAAGGCGCGGTGATGGCCGTGCCGGCGCATGATGAGCGTGACTTTGCCTTTGCCAGCAAATACAGCCTGCCGATCAAGCCGGTCATCCGCACCTCCGCCGGTGACGAAACACCCGAGCCGTGGCAAGACGCCTACGGCGAGAAAGGCGAGCTGATCAACTCCGAAGAGTTCGACGGCCTGGATTACGACAGCGCCTTCACCGCCATTGGCGAAGTGCTGAAGCAGAAAGGCCTGGGCGAGCCGCGCACCCAGTTCCGCCTGCGCGACTGGGGCATCAGCCGCCAACGTTACTGGGGCTGCCCAATCCCGATCATTCACTGCGACAGCTGCGGCGACGTACCGGTGCCGGATGACCAACTGCCGGTGGTATTGCCTGAAGACGTGATCCCCGATGGCGCCGGCAGCCCGCTGGCAAAGATGCCCGAATTCTACGAATGCAGCTGCCCGAAATGCGGCGCCGCTGCCAAGCGTGAAACCGACACCATGGACACCTTCGTCGAGAGCTCCTGGTACTACGCGCGCTACGCCAGCCCGCAGTATGACCAGGGCATGGTCGACCCGGCCGCCGCCAACCACTGGCTGCCGGTTGATCAGTACATCGGTGGTATCGAACACGCGATTTTGCACCTGCTCTACGCCCGCTTCTTCCACAAGCTGATGCGCGACGAAGGCCTGGTCAACAGCAACGAGCCGTTCAAGAACCTGCTGACCCAGGGCATGGTACTGGCCGACACCTACTTCCGCCTTGAAGCCAATGGCTCCAAGACCTGGTACAACCCGGCTGACGTGGATATCGAGCGCGACGGCAAGGGCAAGATCATCGCCGCCACCCTGCGCAGCGATGGCCAGCCGGTCGAGATTGGCGGCACCGAGAAGATGTCCAAGTCCAAGAACAACGGCGTGGACCCGCAGGCCATGATCGACCAGTACGGCGCCGACACCTGCCGTCTGTTCATGATGTTTGCCTCACCGCCGGACATGAGCCTGGAGTGGTCCGACTCCGGTGTTGAAGGCGCCCAGCGCTTCCTGCGCCGCGTCTGGCGCCTGAACCAGCAGCATCACGCCAAGGGCCCGACCGCAAAAGCCGACCTCAGCAACCTGAGCGACGACCAGAAAGCCGTACGCCGCGCCATTCACCTGGCCATCAAGCAGGCCAGCCAGGATATCGGCCAACACCACAAGTTCAACACCGCCATTGCCGCCGTCATGACCCTGATGAATGTGCTGGAAAAAGCCCCGCAGGACGCCGAGCAGGACCGCGCGCTGCTGCACGAAGGGCTGGAGACCGTCGCCCTGGTGCTGGCGCCGATTGCCCCGCACATCAGCCATAGCCTCTGGCAGTCACTGGGTCACAGCAACGCGATCATTGATGCGCGCTGGCCGCAGGTCGACGAAAGCGCCCTGGTTCAGGACAGCCTGCAACTGGTGATTCAGGTCAACGGCAAGCTGCGCGGTCATATAGAAGTCGCCGCCGATGCCAGCCGCGAGCTGATTGAAGCGACTGCCCGGGACAACGAGAATGTGCTGCGCTTTACCGAAGGACTGACGATCCGCAAGGTCATCGTCGTCCCCGGCAAGCTGGTCAACATTGTCGCCAACTGATTTTGCAACGGAGAGCCAAGATGTCACTGTCCACACCCCGCCTGCTGCTCAGCTGCGCCGTGCTCGGCGCCACCCTGCTCGCCTCCGGCTGCGGTTTTCACCTGCGCGGCACCGGTGTCGATAGCGTTGAGCTGAACCAGCTCAACGTTACCGCCCACAACCGCTATGGGCCAACCTACCAGCAAGTGCTGCAGGCGCTGGAAATCGACGGCGTTGAGGTCACCCCAAGCGCGCCCTACACGTTGCAGCTGCTGGCAGAGAACCAGAGCAGTCGAGCGGTCAGCTACACCAGTAGCTCGACCCCGGCGGAATACCAGCTGAGCAGCAGCCTGACCTTCCAGATTGCCGATCGCCAGGACCGCGCCTTGATTGGTCCGGAAACCATCGACACGCAGCGCACCTATGTCAACGACAAGGACAACATCATCGGCACCACTGAAGAAGAAGATCTGCTACGCCGGGAGATGCGTCAGGACCTGACCCGTCAGCTGCTGTTCCGTCTCTCCAGCCTGACCGAGAGCGAGCTGTCCAGCCGCGAATCGCGCCTGGACCAGCAACAGGGCAACTGAGCAACGCATGAAACTCAATGCGCCCCAGCTGGGCAAACAGCTCAGGGACGGGCTGACGCCGATCTATGTGGTCAGTGGTGACGATCCACTGCTGTGCGGCGAAGCCTGCGATCTGATCCGTCAGGCCTGCCGCGCTGCCGGCAGCGAAGAACGCCAGGTCTTTGATGTCGACCGCAGCTTCGACTGGGCGCAACTCTACGAGGCCAGCCACAGCCTGTCGCTATTTGCCCAGAAGCGTCTGCTGGAACTGCGCCTGCCCTCGGGCAAGCCCGGTGACGCTGGCGCCAAGGCGCTGCTCGCCTATCTCGAGCAACCCGCCGAAGACACCACCCTGCTGATCAGCCTGCCCAAGCTGGACGGCAGTACCCAGCGCAGCAAATGGGCCAAAGGGCTGATCGAGCACGCCAACAGCCGCTTTGTGCAAATTTGGCCGATCGAGCCGCAGCAACTGCCAACCTGGATTCGCGACCGCCTGGCGCAGGCCGGCCTGCAAGCCAGTCCCGAGGCTGTTGACCTGCTCAGCGCCCGGGTCGAGGGCAACCTGTTGGCCGCCGCGCAGGAGATTGAAAAGCTCAAGCTTTACTGCCCACAGGGCCAACTGGAACTGGAGACCGTACAGCAAGTCGTCGCTGACAGTGCCCGCTTCGATATTTTCCACCTTAGCGATGCCATGCTGCAGGGCCAACCGCAGCACGCGTTGCGCATGCTGCACGGCCTGCGTGGCGAAGGGGTGGAGGCTCCCGTAGTGCTCTGGGCGGTCAGCCGCGAATTGCGCTCGCTCACGGACATGGCCCAGCAGCAGGCTCGCGGCATACCGCTGGACAAGGTGTTTTCCAGCCAGCGCCCACCGGTCTGGGATAAGCGCAAACCGCTGCTGCGCGGTGCCCTGCAACGTCATCCGGCCGACGCATGGGAACGCTGGCTGAACGCCGCGCAAAACGTAGATGAGCAAATCAAGGGACAGGCGCCAGGCTCACCCTGGGATGGCCTGGCGCGCATTCTGGTAGAAGCTGCCGGCGCCCGCCTGCCGCTCTAGGGTCTGTTGACGTTTCGTTCACCTGCCTGTTGCAGCCTGCAAAGCCACCAATCAAGGAGCGAGAAGCGTAGCGTGGTCATTCCACGTGAGCGACGAGCGACGCCGAGTGGCGGCTTTACAGGCGCAACCCGCAGGGCCGGGGCCATTTTTCGGCCATGCTGCGTTGTCGGTCGCTTATGTAGAGCGACTACACTGCGCTCCCTCCGCCTTGCCTGGCCGAAAAATGGCCTCCGGCAGGCGGGTGAACGAAACGTCAACAGACCCTAGGCAGGCAAAGAGCAGAGCCCGCCCCTCGCCAATCAGCGCAGCAGCAACAACGGACAGTCGGTGCGCTGCAACATGGCCGTGGTGGTACTGCCCACGAGAAACCGCCGAATCCGTGAGTGACCGTAGGCGCCCATCACAATCAGATCCATCTGCTGTTCGCGGCGATAGCCAAGCAGCACGTCTTCTACCTCGCCGGCGCGAATCGCAGCACTGGCTTCGAACCCAGCCTCATGCAGCTGCCGGCACGCGGCCTCGATTGCCTCGCGAGAATCAGCCGTGTCAGCGCCGACCATCAGCAGATGAATCGACAACCCACGCAGCAGCGGACTCTGCAACAGCAGGTCTAGCCCCTTGCGTACACTCGGGCTGTTATCGAAGGCGACCAGCACGCGCTGCGGGGCCCGATAGGTGCCTGTGGTCACCAGCACCGGGCGGTGCAAGGTGCGAATCACGCTCTCCAACTGACTGCCGACCTGGCTTGACGCCTTGCTGCAGGCCTCGCCCTGACGCCCCATCACCAGCAGCCGCACCTCTGACTCCAGCTCCTGCAGGGTATCTACCAGCCGGCCATGACGCTGGCGCAGCAAGGGTTCGGCAACGCCGTCGGCGCGCGCTCGCTCACAGGCGGCATCAAGCATCAGCTTGCCCTGCTCACGCAGCAACCGGGCGCGCCGTTCATCCAGCTCGGCCAGCTCGTTGAGCAGCAACTCACGACTGCCCAAACCAATGCTGCCGGACAGATCGGCGGGTGCTGAACCCGGCACTGGCTCAAGTACGTGCAAGAGCGTCAAAGGGGCCGTCAGCCGAAGACTGGCCCAGGCCGCATAATCGCAGACCGCCTCGCTGGCAGCCGAGCCGTCGATACAAGCCAATACCCGTGATTCGTTCATGCTGCCCTCCAGGGTCTGTTGACGTTTTGTTCAACCGCCTGCCGGAGGTCATTTTTCGGCCAGGCAAGGCGGAGGGAGTGCAATGTGGTCATTCCACACAAGCGACCGACAACGCAGCATGGCCGAAAAATGGCCCCGTCCCTCCGGGTGGGGCCGCCGAGGTTGCGCCTGTAAAGCCGCCACTCGATATCGCTCGTCGCTTATTTGGAATGACCACAAAAACGCCGGGAGCGTTTTTGCGCGCCAGCCCCGAAGGGGTGAGGCACAGGGATGTGCTGACCAAACTGAGTTCCTCGCTCTTTGATTGGTGGCTTTACAGGCAGCAACAGGCGGATGAACAAAACGTCAACAGACCCTAGCCTCAATGACCACCGAGGTGGTCAACCGCCTCCGGCTTATCGTGTACGCCAAAGCGGTCAACGATGGTGGCACTCGCCTCATTCAAACCAATCACTTCTACCGCAGTGCCTTCCCGGCGGAACTTGATAACGACCTTATCCAACGCGCCCACCGCAGTGATATCCCAGAAATGGGCACGATGCAGGTCAATGACCACCCTATCAAGCGCTTCCTTGAAGTCAAAGCCTGCGGCGAATTTATCGGAGGAGCTGAAAAACACCTGACCAACCACCTGATAGCGGCGCTCATTGCCATCGGCGCTCAACTCGCTACCGATATGCAGGTAATGACCGATCTTGTTGGCAAAAAACAGCGCTGCCAGCAGCACACCAACAAACACACCGTAAGCCAGGTTGTGGGTAGCCACGACGACCGCAACCGTGGCCAGCATAACCACATTGGTCGAGAGCGGGTGATGACGCAGATTGCGAATCGAATCCCAGCTGAAGGTGCCGATCGACACCATGATCATCACCGCGACCAGTGCCGCCATCGGGATCTGCCCGACCCAATCACTGGCAAAGACCACCAGGATCAGCAACACCACACCGGCAACAAGACAGGACAACCGCGTGCGGCCGCCTGACTTCACGTTGATCACCGACTGTCCGATCATCGCGCAGCCGGCCATACCACCCAACAGACCAGACGCGATATTGGCCACGCCCTGCCCCTTACACTCGCGATTCTTGTTGCTCGGGGTGTCAGTCAGATCATCCACAATGGTTGCCGTCATCAGCGACTCCAGCAGCCCCACCACCGCCATCGCCGCCGAATACGGCAGGATGATGAGCAGCGTATCCAGATTCAGCGGCACGTCCGGCCAGAGGAACACGGGCAGCGTATCAGGCAGCTCGCCCATGTCCGCGACAGTGCGGATATCCAGACCCAGGTAAACCGCTACCGCGGTCAGCAGCAGAATGCATACCAGCGGCGAAGGAATCACCTTGCCAATGCGCGGCAACAGCGGGAACAGGTAGATAATCCCCAGACCTGCCGCGGTCATGGCATAGACGTGCCAGGTGACATTGGTCAACTCCGGCAGCTGCGCCATGAAGATCAGAATCGCCAACGCATTCACAAAGCCCGTCACCACCGAGCGCGAGACAAAGCGCATCAGCGACCCCAGTCTCAGGTAGCCAGCGGCAATCTGCAGCACCCCACACAACAAGGAGGCGGCCAACAGGTATTGCAGCCCATGCTCACGCACCAGCGTCACCATCAGCAGCGCCATGGCGCCGGTAGCTGCCGAGATCATGCCTGGCCGTCCGCCGGTAAAGGCAATCACCACGGCGATACAGAAGGAGGCATACAGCCCGACCTTGGGATCAACGCCGGCGATAATGGAAAAAGCGATGGCTTCGGGGATCAGCGCCAGCGCTACCACCAGCCCGGACAAGAGATCGCCGCGCACATTGGATAGCCACTCGCGGCGTAACCTGTCTGTCAGAGTCATCAGATTGCAAACCTGTTCAATACCAGTGAGAAGGGTCACCAGTCGCGCCAACTCCGCCGTTACCAGCACAGACCTGGCAGCTGGCCGCGTCAGGACACAGCTGCGCAGAGCCAGGCCGCGCCTCTACTACAGCAGGGCGAGCCATATGACGAACCGGGAAAGGCGCGAACTCTAGCATACTTGCTCCAAGGCGGCCATTTGCCGCCCTTGCCGGATGCGCCCTCAGCTGTCATTGTCGACAGAGGCTGGATAATGCTGCGAGCAGCCGCTTGCCGGAACCTTTTGCACCGCAGTAGTCTCCAAAAGCCCAGGCAGACGCATCGCGTTGCCCTGCCGATACTACCGCTCACCTATCAGGGAATACGCTATTTCATGCCCGCTCGCCGCACGCGCCTGCAACTGCTCACCTCACTCAGCCTGCTATGCCTCGGCGCTTGTGCCGAGACACCCAGCGTTGCCCAGAACCTCACACCGGCAGTGGTAGCGCCGACAGCGCCGGCTACAGCGAGCGTCGAGACACCACAGCAACCCCAGACGTTCAGCGCCTGGCAGGCCGACTTTCGCCGCGAAGCGTTGAGCAAGGGCATTGATGCAGACTTGTTTGATCGCGCCTTCAGCGGCGTCACCCCCGATCCTGACGTGATCCGGGCCGACCGCAGCCAGCCCGAGTTCTCGCGCCCGGTCTGGGCCTATCTGGACGGCGCACTGTCCAACTTGCGGGTCGCGGGTGGTAAGCGCCGGCTACGCGACGAAGCGACCACCTTCGACGCCATCGAACAGCGCTATGGCGTTGATCGCCATATCCTCACCGCTATCTGGGGCCTGGAGAGCAACTTTGGCCAGAACATGGGCAGTCGCGAGGTTATTCGCTCCCTCGCCACCCTCGCCCACGAGGGGCGCCGTCCGGCGTTCGCCCATGACCAGTTGCTGGCAGCCCTGGACATCTTGCAGCACCGGGACATTGAGCCCAGAGCCATGCTCGGCTCCTGGGCCGGCGCCATGGGGCAAACGCAGTTCATTCCCACTACCTACAACCAGTACGCAGTGGACTTTGACGGGAACGGACGCCGGGATATCTGGAACTCGTCAGCTGACGCCCTGGCGTCCGCCGCCCATTATCTGAAAGCTTCCGGCTGGCAGAGCGGCCAGCGCTGGGGGCAGGAAGTCCGCCTGGGCGCCAGCTTTGATTACGCGCTAGCCGACCCCAGCGTGAAAAAGTCGGTCAGCGAATGGCAGGCACTCGGGGTCAGACCCGCCGTGGCAGACAGCTTTGCCGCTGAGCTGACGGACAAACAGGCGTCCATCCTGCTCCCTGCTGGCTACCGCGGCCCAGCCTTCCTGCTGCTGCACAACTTCAGCACCATCATGCGCTACAACAACTCCACCAGCTACGCCTTGGCAATCGGCCTGCTGTCCGACCGCTTTCAGGGCAACGGCCAGATCCAAGGCCAGTGGCCCACCGAGGACCGGCCGCTGTCGCGCAGCGAACGGCTGGAGCTGCAGCGCCTTTTGACCCAGCGCGGGCTTGAGCCAGGCGGCATCGACGGCATCATCGGCGCCAATACGCGCAACGCTATCCGGCGCTTCCAACAGCAGCGTGGCGTTCCGGCCGACGGTTATGCATCCGCAGCCCTGCTGGAGCAGCTGCGCGCACGCTAGTGCTGGTCCCCTAGGGCAGCGGGCTGTGGTAAACTTCACGGCGGCCAAAAGCCGCCCGTGCCGACTGGCACCCCGTGGAGCCCTACCAGGAGTCCTGCCCCCCATGTCCGACAGCCCGCAGAAGTCTGTTGCCAGTGGCGAGAAATTTCGCAACGCCCAAGGTATCGCCGCCATCAAGGACGGTCAGAAACGCCGCAACAGCGCCGAACCTCAGGTGTTTTCCCCCAAGCCAAAGTGGCTGCGCGTCAAAGCGCCTGGCGGCGACCGCTTCGAAGCGGTCAAACGCAACGTCAGCGAACACCGCCTGAGCACGGTCTGTCAGGAATCGCACTGCCCCAACATGGGTGAATGCTGGTCCAACGGTACGGCCACCATCATGCTGATGGGCTCGGTCTGCACCCGCGCCTGCCGCTTCTGCGCCGTCGACACCGGCAACCCCAACGGCTGGCTGGACAAGGAAGAGCCGGACAACACCGCCAAGTCGGTCGAGCTGATGGCGCTGCGCTACATCGTGCTGACCTCGGTTGATCGGGATGATCTGGACGACGGCGGCGCAGCCCATTACGCCGCCTGCGTACGCGCTATCAAGCAACGCACTCCGCAGGTGGTGGTGGAAGCCCTGACCCCCGATTTCGACGGCGAGCTGAGCGCCATCGAGGCAGTGGTCGACTCTGGTCTGGAAGTCTTCGCCCAGAACGTCGAAACCGTCGAGCGCCTGACCCATGACGTACGTGACCCACGCGCAGGTTACCGCAAGACATTGGATGTGCTGGCTCACGCCAAGAAGCACCGCCCTCAGGTACTGACCAAAACCAGTTTGATGGTTGGCTTGGGCGAAACCGACGACGAGATCCTGCAGACCTTCAAGGAGCTGCGCGAGATTGGCGTCGACATCGTTACCCTCGGCCAATACCTGCAGCCAACCCGCAATCACCTGGCCGTTCAACGTTGGGTCAGCCCCGAAGAGTTCAACCGCTACCGCGAGATAGGGCTGGAAATGGGCTTTATGGAAGTGGCAGCGGGCCCGCTGGTGCGCTCCAGCTACCGCGCCGACCGGGTATTCGAGAAGAACAACCTGGGCCTGGCAGCCCCCGTCCCGGTGCCTGGCCAGGCGCAGGACACCAGCGACGTCAGCCTGATTCCCGCATTGAATCTCGGCTAAGAGCGCCGCTAGGCGCTGTAGCCCAGCCGCGCCCGCAGCGCCTGGGCCAGCTGCTGCTCAATCACCGCGATATCCACCGGCTGGGCGACATGCTCGCTCAGCTGCGTCATGCGCAGCCCTGCATAGCCACAGGGATTGATCCGCCCGAAGGGCTCCAGATCCATATCCAGATTCAGCGCCAGGCCATGGAACGAGCAGCCCCTGCGCACACGCAACCCCAGCGAGGCTATTTTGTCGGCGCCAACATAGACGCCAGGCGCATCTGCCCTGGGGGCTGCAACCACGCCATGCAATGCGAGCACATCGACCAGGCTTTGCTCCATGGCCGTGACCAGGTCGCGCACACCCAGACCCAGGCGGCGTAAATCCAGCATGAGATAACCGACCAGCTGGCCAGGACCATGGTAGGTCACCTGACCGCCGCGCTCGGCCTGCACCACCGGTATGTCTCCGGGAGCCAGCACGTGTTCTGCCTTGCCCGCCTGCCCCTGAGTGAACACGCGGGGATGCTGCAGCAACCAGATTTCATCAGGCGTATCGGGGCCACGCTCTTCAGTCAGCCGACGCATGGCCTCGAGCGTGGGCTGGTAGTCAACCAGCCCCAGATGGCGCACCTGCAGGAGGGGCGAGGCGCCCATCACAGCACCATGTGCACGCGACCGGTCGCCTTGAGATCACGGTGCAGCGCTTCGAGTTGTTGCTGTCCAGTCGCGGTAATCACGATGCGCAGCGACAGAAAGCGACCGTTCTTACTGTCCTTGAGCTCGATGGCGCTGGTATCAGCGCCTGGGTCGTGCTTTTTGACTACCTGGCAGATCGCCTCGGCAAAGTCGTCACTGGCCGTACCGATCACTTTGATCGGGTACTGGCAGGGGAACTCGATTTTCGGAGCCTGGGGCTCGTTTACATCAGCCATGGGGTACTCCTCAGTCAAACAGGCCGTAGAAGAACAGGCGAATGCTATCCCACAGGCGACCAAAGAAGCCTGCCTCTTCGACCGCAGACAGGGCAACCAGCGGTGCCTTGTGCACCACCTCATCACCCAGTTTGACCTCTACCTCACCCAGTACATCGCCCACCTGGATCGGCGCTACGATAGGCTTGTTCAGGGTCAGACCAGCCTCCAGCCTGTCCGCCTGCCCCTTGGGCAGCGTCAGCATCAGACCATCCTGCAGGCCCAGCTCAACGCTATTCTGCGCGCCCTTCCAGACCGACTCTTCGGACAATACCTGCCCCGGCTGGTAGAAGGTTTTGGTTTCAAAGAAGCGGAAGCCCCAAGTCAGCAGCTTCTGGGTTTCGGCTGCGCGCGCCGCCTCACTGGTGGTGCCCATGACCACCGAGATCAAGCGCATGTCATCGCGCTTGGCAGACGCCACCAGGCAATAGCCGGCCTCTTCGGTATGGCCGGTTTTCAGGCCGTCCACGGTGCTGTCACGCCAGAGCATCAGGTTACGGTTGGGCTGGCGGATTTCGTTCCAGACAAATTCCTTCTCGCCGTAAATGGCGTAATGGGATTTGGGGTCATCACGGATGATCGCCTGCGCCAGGGTGGCCAGATCGCGGGCCGAGGCGTAGTGATTCTCAGCCGGCCAACCGGTGGCATTAACAAAATGGCTGTTGGTCATGCCCAGACGCTGGGCCTGGGCGTTCATCAGGTCGGCAAAGGCATCTTCACTGCCGGCAACGTGCTCGGCCAAGGCGATACTGGCGTCATTACCAGACTGGATGATGACCCCACGCAGCAGGTCAATAACCGACACCTCGGTACCCACGCGGATAAACATCTTGGAGCCGCCCATGCGCCAGGCCTTCTCACTCACCAGCACGGGGTCGTTTTCAGCAATCTGGCCGCGCTTGATCTCCTGACTGACGATGTAGCTGGTCATCATCTTGGTCAAACTGGCGGGCGGCAACGGGTTGTCGGCGTTGTTTTCGACCAGTACCGCACCACTGTTGGCGTCGATCAGCAGGTAGCTGGTAGCCGCCAGGTCCGGCGCCGATGGCACAATCGGTGCTGCCGCAGAAGGCGCGTTCAGCGTCGGCGTGGCCGGGCTCTGCGCATGGGCAGCGCCGGTCACGACAACGGCGGTGGAAATCAGCAGGGTCGAAATCAGTTTTTTCAACATGGTGCTCACAATATGGTGGAGAGAGACGTTGTTAGGGATACAGCTGTTCAGTTCACGGTGACCAGCGTGGGCGTACCCAGATTGGCCACGCGCAGGGTTTCGATCATCCGCCGCGCTTCGTCCTGGCTGGACAGCGGGCCAACCCGAACACGATGCAATGTGCGGGTATCAACCTGCACCGGACTGACCCAGACATTACTGCCGACCACACCCAGCACACGCTGGCGCAGCGCTTCGGCAGCCTGGTTTGAAGCAAAGGCACCGACCTGTAGATAGAGGCCAGTCTGCACGTTTTCAACCGGCTCTGGCGGCAGGGCAGCAGCCACGGGCGCCGCACTCACTGCCTCACGGGTTACCAGATAGCTGGGGTTGTTCTGCTGCTGCCAGGCCACCGGGTCAATGCCCTGCACCAACACGCGGGCGGTGCCCTGGTCGGCATACCCAAGCTTTTTGGCGGCGGCAAAGGAGAGGTCAATGATGCGGTCGGAATAGAACGGACCACGGTCATTGACCCGCACAATGATTTTGCGCCCGTTTTCCAGGTTGGTGACCTCTACATAGCTCGGCAGCGGGAGCGTCTTGTGCGCTGCGGTCATGCCGTAGAGGTCATACAACTCGCCGTTGGCGGTGTTCTGGCCGTGGAACTTGGTGCCGTACCACGAGGCAGTACCCTCCTCCCGGTAGTTGCGCCCGTCCTGCATCGGATGATAGCGCTGCCCCAGCACCGTGTACGGCGAGGCCTTGTAGGCCCCGGTATGCGGTGTCGGCACCGCATCGGGGATCTGCGACACATCCTGCATATAGCTGGGCGGGCCGTCGTGCAGCGGCCGGGGGGCGCTGGACGACGGCGCGCTGGTAGTGCTGCTGCCGGTTTGCGGCGCAGAAGAACAGGCCACCAGCACCGTTGCCAGGCTGCTGAGCAACAGGCAACGTATCGGGGACATGGCAGTCGGCATCATTCGGGCCTGGCCTCACGTAACAGGTCTGCGAGTTGGTGCACTACCATGGCATACATGACGCTGCGGTTGTAGCGGGTAATGACGTACAGATTGTTCAGACCGACCCAGTACTGCATTCGTTCCCCGGCATCAAACTCAAATGCCATTACTTCCTGCTCATCCGGCAGTGCAGTCTTAGGCGTCCAGCCGAGCGCCTTGAGCTCGGCCACAGTACGCCGCGCCTCCAGACCCTGGGTCTCGGTGATGCCCTCCTTCACGCGCTCACCCGTCACCTCAGCGGCAACTGCCACCTGGGCCCCATGGGTCCAGCCGTGCTGGTGGAAATAATTGGCAACACTACCGATGGCGTCGACCGGGTTATTCCAGATATCGACCTTGCCGTCGCCATCAAAGTCGACCGCATAGGCCTGATAGCTGGAGGGGATGAACTGCCCATAGCCCATGGCGCCGGCGTAGGAGCCCTTCAGCGTCAGCGGATCAATCTGCTGCTCACGGGTCAGCACCATGTAGCTCATCAGCTGCTTGCGGAAGAAGTCGGCGCGCGGCGGATAGTCGAACCCGAGCGTTGCCAGCGCGTCCAGCACCCGATAGGAGCCCATGTTACGGCCGTAGAAGGTCTCGACGCCGATAATGGCGAGAATTACTTCAGGCTCAACGCCGTACTCCTGCTCGGCCCGCGCCAGGGTGTCGGCGTGTTCAGCCCAGAACGCCAGGCCGCGCTCGATACGCTGATCGGTGATGAAGATGGCCCGGTACTCGTGCCAGGGTTTGACCCGCTCGGCCGGACGCGAAATGGCCTTGATAATGTTGTCCTGATGCTCGGCCTGATCCAGCAAGGCCTGCACGTGCTCGGCGCTGAAACCGTGCTCGCGCTGCATCTGCTCAATAAAGGCCGGCACGCCGGGGTGGTCCGGGCCGTAATCCTGCGCTTGCGCCGGCAGCACACAGGCGGAACCCAGGACGAGTGCCGCGCACTGGCGGCGAAACAGTGAAAATGCAATCAACTTTGTGCCATCCATTTCTTGTGTGTCTGGATTGACATGAGAATGCCGAAGCCCAGCAGCAGGGTCACCAGCGAAGTTCCCCCGTAGCTGATGAAGGGTAGCGGCACGCCCACCACCGGCAGCAGACCACTGACCATGCCGATGTTGACGAATACGTAGACGAAAAAGGTCAGCGTAATGCTGCCCGCAAGCAGTTTGCAGAATGCATCCTGGGCTTGCAACGTAATCACCATGCCGCGGGCGATCACCAGCAGGTACATACCCAGCAGCAGGCAAACACCCACCATGCCGAACTCTTCGGCGAGCACGGCGATGATGAAATCCGTATGGCCTTCCGGCAGGAAATCCAGGTGCGATTGGGTGCCCTGCAGCCAGCCCTTGCCGAACACCCCACCCGACCCGATAGCGGCCTTGGACTGGATGATGTTCCAGCCCGAACCGAGCGGGTCGCTTTCCGGGTTGAGGAAGGTCAGCACGCGCTGTTTCTGATAACCGTGCATAACAAAGAACCACATCCCTGCGGCCGCCGGCGCCAGCGCCAGCAGCGCACCGATGATATAGCGCCAGCGCAGCCCGGCCAGCAGCAAGGCAAAGATGCCCGAAGCAGCAATCAGCAGCGAGGTGCCCAGATCCGGCTGTTTGAGGATCAGCACCGTGGGCACCATGACAATCGCCAGCGAGCCGACCACGTGTTTGAAACTCGGCGGCAAGGTACGCCGCCCCAGATACCAGGCCACGCTCATGGGCATCACCAGCTTCATGATCTCCGATGGCTGAAACCGCATCACACCCGGGATCGTCAGCCAGCGCTGCGCGCCCTTGGCCTCGGTGCCGACCGCCAGCACCGCCACCAGCAACAGGGCGCCGCCAACATAGGCCACAGGTACCCAGCGCTGCATAAAGCGCGGCTGAAACTGCGCCACCACCAGCATGGCAGCAATACCCACGGCAAAATAGGCAAGCTGTCGGTACACCATGCCGAGGTTCTTGCCACTGGCCGAATACAGTACAAAAGCGTCCACCGCCGCCAGCGCCAGAATCAACAGCAACAGCCAGGGGTCAACATGGATACGGGTCCAGATCGACTCCCTGCTGCGCAGGCCCTGTCCGGACACCGGCATCGACTTCATGGTGTGGTCTCCTGCTCCGCCGACTCCGGCGCCGGCTCCTGCGGCAGGCGCGGCAGCACCCAGGCGTCAAACACCGCGCGAACCACCGGGCCTGCCACGCGGCCACCGGACTCGCCGTTCTCGACCAGCGCAGCCACTGCAATCATCGGCTTCTCTGTCGGCGCAAAGCCGACAAACAGGGCGTGGTCCCGGTGCCGCTCGCGCAAGGCTGCCGAGTCGTAGCGTTCCCCTTGGGCAATCGCCACCACCTGCGCGGTGCCACTTTTACCGGCCATGTTGTAGGGCGCGTTGGCGGCCGCTGCACGGGCAGTACCGTGCGGTGACTGCATTACATCCTGCATGGCCTGGGTAATGAAGTCCCAGTCGCTGTCATTGCGAATCTGGATGTTCGGCGGCGTGTCAGACTCGTCCGGCAACAAACCTTCTGCCTCTTTGAGCAAGCGTGGACGATGCCAGACACCGCGGCTGGCGATCAGCGCGGTGGATTGCGCCAGCTGCAGCGGTGTCGCCAGCATGTAGCCCTGACCGATACCGGCAATCAGCGTCTCGCCCGGATACCAGGGCTGGCGGTACCGACCACGCTTCCAGTCGCGCGAGGGCATCAGACCGGCGGCCTCTTCGTACATGTCGATGGAGACGCGTTGACCAATACCAAACTGGCTCATGAAGTCGTGCAGCCGGTCGATGCCCAGTTTGTGGGCAAGATCGTAAAAATAGGTGTCGTTGGAACGGGCGATGGCGTAGGACATGTCCACCCAGCCGTCGCCAGCACGGTTCCAGTTGCGGTACTTATGACTGACATTGGGCAGTTGGTAGAAACCCGGATCGTAGACCCGGCTGGTGCGCGTGACTACACCGGCATCCAGGCCGGCCAGGGCGACAATGGGCTTGATCGTCGACCCTGGAGGGTACTGGCCGCGCAGCACCCGGTTGAACAACGGCTGATCGAGCGAGTCACGCAGCGCGCCGTAATCGGCGTAACTGATGCCCGTGACGAACAGGTTGGGGTCAAAACCGGGCTTGCTGACAAAGGCCAGCACCCCACCGGTGTTCGGATCAATGGCCACCACCGCGCCGCGCCGATCACCCAGTGCTTCTTCGGCCACCGCTTGCAACTCGGCGTCCAGCTCCAGCGTCAGGTCACTTCCGGACACCGGCTCGGTGCGCTTGAGCACGCGCAGCACCCGGCCACGGGCATTGGTTTCGACTTCTTCATAACCGACAGTGCCGTGCAGCAGTTGCTCGTAAAAGCGCTCGATACCGGTCTTGCCGATGTAGTGGGTGCCGGCATAGGCCACCGGGTCGATGGATTTGAGTTCCTGCTCGTTAATGCGCCCCACATAGCCCAGCGCATGGGCAAAGTGATCCGCGTAGGGGTAGTAGCGCACAAAGCTGGCCTGCACCTCGACACCGGGCAGGCGGAACTGGTTGATCGCAATGCGGGCAATCTGCTCCTGGGTCAGCTCGAACATCACTGGCACCGACTCGAAAGGACGGCGCGCCTGCGACAGGCGGCGCTCAGCCTGAGCCAGGTCCTCTTCACTGAGCGCCAGCAGCGAGCGCAGCAGCTCAAAGGTGGCCGGCAGGTCCTCAACCCGGTCACGGGTGATGGTCAGACTGTAGCTGGGCCGGTTCTCCGCCAGTACCACACCGTTGCGGTCGTAGATACGGCCGCGGGTGGGCGGAATCGGCTGGACGTGCACCCGATTGTTTTCCGACAGGGTGGAGTGATGCTCGTACTGAGTCACCTGCAGGTGGTACATGCGCGCCACCAGCGCGCCCACCAGCGCAACCACAACCACCGCTGCCAGCACCAAACGGCGCTGCACGATGCGGGCATCAATATTGTGGTCTTTCAGGTGAATCGGCTTGGCCATGAATCACTTGTGATAGGGATGACGATTGAGAATGGTCCAGGCCCGGTACAACTGCTCGGCGAGCAGGATGCGCACCAGCGGATGCGGCAGGGTCAACGGCGACAGCGACCAACGCTGATCGCTGCGCGCCGTCACCTCGTCCGGCAGCCCTTCCGGCCCGCCCACCATCAGGTTGACGGTACGCGCATCCAGACGCCAGCTATCCAGTTGCTCGGCAAGGGTCTCGGTAGACCAGGCGCGACCATTGACCTCCAGGGTGACGATACGTTCCCCAGGTTGTACAGCCGCCAGCATCTGTTCGCCCTCGCGCCGCATCAAGCGCGCGACGTCAGCGTTCTTGCCACGCGTGGTCAGGGGAATTTCCACCAGCTCCAGCGGCAGCTCGGGGGGCAGGCGCTTGGCGTATTCCTGATAGCCCTGCTCGACCCAGCGCGGCATGCGCGAGGCCACGCTGATCAGGCGAATGCGCAAACCGGCCTACTCTGTCGGTTGCTGGGCGGCGCGACGCGATTCGGCGCTCTGCCAAAGGCGTTCCAGGTCATAGAACTCGCGGGTAGCCGGCTGCATGATGTGCACCACCACATCAGTCAGGTCGACCAGCACCCACTCGCCGGACTCCTTGCCCTCGACACCCATCGGCTGGCGACCGGCGTCCTTGGCCTTCTCGACCACGTTGTCCGCCAGCGCCTTGACCTGGCGGTTGGAGGTACCGCTGGCGATGATCATGTAGTCGGTCACGCTGGTGTGCTCACGTACATCGATCTTAACGATGTCTTTGGCCTTGAGCTCTTCCAGAGCATCGACGACCAGCTGGACCAGTTCTTCAATCTGCATGGGGGGTTTCAATCCTCGGTTGAGGGCCGGTACAGCCCTTCGTTGTCAATATAGTCAAGCACCGCGTCCGGCAACAGAAAGCGCGGTGAAGCGCCCGCTGCAACCAGCGCGCGAATATGTGTGGCAGAAATCGCCAGCGGCGTTTGCGACAGGCAGATGATCTGCCCATGGCTACGCTCGGGCTGGCTTGCGCTGCGCGCGGCCAGCAGGTCTTTCAGTACCTCGGGGACTTCCAGGTCGTAATCGGGCCGCTGCAGCACCACCAGGTTGGCCAACTGCAGCAGCTCTTCCCAACGGTGCCAGCTCGGTAATCCGCAAAAGGCATCCCAGCCCAGCACCATAAACAGCGCGACCTCCGCGCCCAGTTCGCCGCGCAGGGTTTCCAGGGTTTCTACGGTGTAGGACGGACGCTCGCGCCGCAGCTCCCGATCATCCACCTGCAAGTCGCCCTGCTGCCCTACCGCCAGCTCCACCATACGTAACCGCGCACTGGCGCTGGCGCCAGGCTGATCGCGATGGGGCGGCCGGGCGCTGGGGATCAGCCGTAGCTCATCGAGCTGCAGCTGCTCACGGACTTCCACGGCACTGCGCAGGTGACCGAAGTGAATCGGATCAAAGGTGCCGCCCAGCAGACCAACGCGGCGCATCAGCGACGGCTCACTGACGAATATGACCGTCGCCGAAGACCACGTACTTCTCGCTGGTCAGCCCTTCCAGACCAACCGGGCCGCGGGCATGGATCTTGTCGGTGGAGATACCGATCTCCGCGCCCAGGCCATACTCGAAACCATCGGCAAAGCGGGTCGAGGCATTGATCATCACCGAACTGGAGTCCACCTCGGCAATGAAGCGGCGGGCGCGGGTGTAATCCTCGGACACCATGGCGTCGGTGTGCTGCGAGCTGTAGGTATTGATGTGCTCGATGGCCGCATCCATATCGGCGACCACGCGGATCGACAGGATCGGCGCCAGATACTCGCTCGACCAGTCTTCCTCGGTTGCCGCTACGGCATCGGGCAGCAATGCGCAGGTGGCCGGGCAGCCACGCAGCTCAACGCCCTTGGCCGCATACAGCGGCGCCACGCGCTGCAGGAAAGGCCCGGCAATGGCCTCGTTGACCAGCAGGGTTTCCATTGCATTACACACACCGTAACGATGGGTCTTGGCGTTGATGACAATGGCTTCGGCCTTGTCAAAGTCAGCACGGTCATCCACGTACACATGGCAGATGCCGTCCAGATGCTTGATGACCGGCACCCGTGCCTCACGGCTGATGCGTTCGATCAGGCCCTTGCCGCCGCGCGGCACGATCACATCAACGTAATCGGGCATGGTGATCAGTGCGCCAACCGCCGCGCGATCAGTGGTTTCTACCACCTGCACAACGTCATCCGGCAAACCGGCCGCCGCCAGGCCCTGACGCAGGCACTCGGCAATCGCACGGTTGGAGTGAATCGACTCGGAGCCGCCGCGCAGGATGCAGGCATTACCCGATTTCAGGCAAAGACTGGCCGCCTCTACCGTCACGTTGGGGCGCGACTCGTAAATGATACCGATGACGCCCAGCGGCACCCGCATCTTGCCAACCTGAATGCCGGAGGGCAGAAACTTCATGTCACGCAACGCACCGACCGGATCATCGAGGCCCGCGACCTGACGCAAACCCTCGACCATGGCTGCCAAGCGAGCCGGCGTGAGCGCCAGACGATCCAGCATGGCGTCGTCCAGGCCATTGTCACGGCCGGCCTGCAGGTCCAGCTGGTTGGCTGCAACCAATTGCTCGGTGGCGGCTTCGATGGCTTCAGCAGTCGCCAGCAAGGCAGCATTCTTGACGGCGGTTGGGGCACGGGCAATCACGCGCGAGGCCGTACGGGCCTGCTGCCCCAGCGTCGTCATGTATACCGCTACCTGTTCCGCACTCATGCTAACTCCTGCCACCGGTTGACCAAATGCGGCATTATAGCCGGGTCACCAATGGCTTGACAGCGCCGCCTGCGGTCGCTGTGCAATTCAATGTGTCATCCACCGCCTGCTACCATGAGCCCATGCCCGATACCCGCACCCGCATCCCCTCCCCGATACCCTTGCCAGAGCATTTCTTTCAGCAAGATGCCCGCACGCTGGCGGTTGCCCTGTTGGGCAAGGTGATTCGCCGCAGACTCAACGGCCAGTGGCTGGCGGCGCGCATCATCGAGACTGAGGCGTACCTGCTGGAGGAGCGCGGTAGCCACGCCTCGCTCGGCTACACCGAGGCCCGGCGCGCCCTGTTCATGGCGCCCGGTACGATCTACATGTACTACGCCCGGGGCGGCGACTCGATGAACTGCAGCTCACTGGGCGAGGGCTGCGGCGTGCTGCTCAAATCGGGCTATCCGGTGGTCGACGCGCTCAGCCCAGCCGACAGCCTGGTCCGGATGCAAACGCTCAACCCCAGCGCCAGCGGCGGGGCTCGCGCACCCGAGCGGCTGTGCGCCGGGCAAACACTGCTGTGCCGCTCGCTGCAGATCCGCGTACCGGACTGGAACGCGCAGCGCTTTAGTGCTGACCAGTTGCTGCTCGAAGACGACGGCTACCAGCCCAACCAGGTACTGCGCGCCCCGCGCCTGGGTATCCCCAGCGGTCGCGACGAGCACCTGCTCTACCGCTGGGTCGACGCCGCCTACAGCCGGCACTGCACCCGCAACCCGGCCCGGCGTGGCCAGATTGAAGGCGAGCACTACCACCGCCTGGCGCTGGAAGCGGCGCACCAGCAGGTGCGACAGGAAAGCCACCCATGCTGAGCGAGCTGACCCAATGGCTGGGCGCCCATACTCAGTGGCTGGGCCTGGCGATCTTTCTGGTGTCGCTGACCGAATCGCTGGCGGTCGCCGGATTGGTCGTACCCGGGGTATTTCTGCTGTTTGCCTTTGCCGCGCTGGCCGCCGGTGCCGATATGCCGCTACTGGAGGCCATTGCCTGGGCGTTCTGCGGCGCGGTCATTGGTGATTTGCTCAGCTTTGCTCTCGGGCGCTGGTTTCATCAGGACATTCGCCGTCTGTCGCTGTTTCGCCGCCACCCGCAATGGATCGACCGCGGCGAGCGCTTTTTCCGCCGCTACGGCTGGGTCAGCGTGGTTTTGGGCCGCTTCATCGGCCCCATTCGTCCCATCATCCCGCTGGTAGCCGGCATGTTCGACATGCCCGCCTGGCGTTTTATCACCATCAACCTGCTATCTGCCGTGGCTTGGGCACCGGCCTATCTGATTCCCGGCTACTCCGCTGGCCGCGCGGCGCGCTGGGCGGTACCGCCGCTGTTCTGGAATCAGGCCTTGAGTGTCGCCGTCGGGGCAGTGATCGTGATCGGTGGCAGCCTTTATCTGCTGCGCCTGCAGCGGCGCTGGAGCGCGCTGGCAGCGGCGGCACTCTGCTTGCTGGCGTTGCTGGTGCTGACCAGCAACCAAAGTGCGCTGGCGATTTTCAGCGACACCTTGATCAGCAGCCGCGAGTACCTGCAACTGCCCGGCACCGAGCGACTGCGCCTGTTGCACCCCAGCCTGTTGCTGGTCGCCCTGCCGATTGCACTGTTGTTGCTGGCCTGTCGTCAGTGGCGCGCTCTGAGTCTGTTGCTGCTGACACTGGGCTTTGCCGTGCTGCTGGACTGGGTGATTGGCCTGAGCCCGCTGGCGGCAACCAGCACATTGGTGCTCTCGCTACTCTGCGCCCTGCTGGTGATCTGCAACCGGGGGCGGCATTTCTGGTGGCGCGCCAGCTGGCTGCTTTACCCCCTTCCGCTGCTCGGCCTGCTGCTTAGCAACCTGCTGCAACACCAGGCCCTAGGGCCGCTGGAACTGCTGCGCGCTCTGCTCTGCGCTGTCAGCGCCGGGCTGCTGGCGTGCTGGCTGACCGAGCGCTTCGGCCCGCTGCCTACACCGCCGCGGACGCTACGATGGCTGATCGCGCTCTGGCCCTATCTGGTTGCTATCTGGCTGCTGGCTTAAGGAAGCGCTTGCCTAGGCCTGCACCTGCTGCAACCAATCACCAATGCACTGCAGACGCTCCTCTGGCCGGTCGATGGCCAGCAATTGGTTTTTCTGCTCCAACGGCAGCGGCAGCAAGCTGGTTAGCTGCCAGGCCAGGCGCTGCTGACTGCCCTCAACCGGCGGCAGATCCAGGCGCTGCACCAAGGGGTGCTGCAACAGCGCCTGATGCAGCTGGAGCAACTCGTCGTGGTCGGCCTGCAGGCTGGCATCCAGTTGCTCGGGTAACCAGCGCGCCTGCGCAGTGACCAGCCCGTCCCCGGCCACCTGCACGTCGCTCAGCCGCGCACGCCGGTCGCCCAGCACCCGAATTCCCAACAAGCCATTATCGCGCTGCTGCCAGTCGATGATGCGCGCCTCGCAACCAATCGCGCCAAAGCGCAGATTGCCCGAACCCATCTCAGAGCCCGACTCCAGCCCCACCACGACAAAGCCCTGCTGTTGCCGAAAGCAGCGGCTGACCATATCCAGATAACGCGCCTCAAAAATCTGCAGATCCAGATGACATCCGGGTAACAGCAGAGATTTCAGCGGAAAGACTGCTACTGCTTCGCTCATGCATCCCCCCGAAAGGCCGCCTCCTTGCTCAGCGCCTCTTGTCAATCTTGCCTACCCGACATAGCCTGCTTACAGGTGGTTGGATCATTCAGCAGACCAATGAAAGCCAAACCTGCATTGACCCCCACCCGCCCCCTTGCAAACATGCTGGCGTAGACACCTTAGCGCCGCAGGGTAACACTGCCGGGCGCACCCCACACAATAAGAATCACGGAGAGTAATATGACAGCCATTCCCGTATCTGAACTAACCTCCCTCATCGGCAAGGACATGGGGCATTCTGACTGGCTGCTGGTCGACCAGGAGCGCGTCAACCAATTCGCCGAGTGCACTGGCGACCACCAGTTCATTCACATCGACGAAGAAAAGGCCAAGAAAACCCCATTCGGCGGCACCATCGCCCACGGCTTCCTGTCACTGTCGCTGGTACCGACTTTGTCCGAAGGCCTGCTGCCGCGTCCGGAAGGTCTGAAAATGGCCGTCAACTACGGCATGGATAGCCTGCGATTCATCCAGCCGGTTCGCGTTGGCTCGCGCGTGCGTCTGCACAGCACCATCGTTGACGTCACCGAGAAGAATCCGGGGCAGTGGCTGCTGAAAGCCCGCAACACCCTGGAAATCGAGGGCGTGGACAAGCCCGCGTTTATCTCCGAAGGCCTGTCGCTGTACTTCGTCTGATCTGCTGCCGGGCTGCGGCGCGATAGCCGCAGCCTACTACTCGCCCCAACGCGGCATGAGCGCCTGCTCAATCCCCAATTGCCCCAGAATCCGCGCCACCACAAAATCGATCAGATCATCAATCGACTGCGGCTTGTGATAAAAGCCGGGGCTCGCCGGCATGATCACCGCGCCCATCTGACTGAGCTTCAGCATGTTTTCCAGATGAATACTGGAAAATGGCGTCTCACGCGGCACCAGAATCAGTTTGCGGCGTTCTTTCAGCGCCACATCGGCGGCCCGCTCGATCAAATTGTTACTGGCCCCGGTCGCAATCGCAGACAAGGTGCCGGTTGAACAGGGGCACACCACCATGGCTGCCGGTGCACCACTGCCTGAAGCCACCGGCGCCATCCAGTCCTGCTTGCCGTAGACCCTGATTTGCCCTTCTGCCGCCTTGAATTGCTCGGTCAGGTAGTGCTCCAGCGCCTGCGGTTTGGGCGGCAGCTGCCATTCGGTTTCCGTCGCCACGACCAGTTGCGCCGCCTGCGAAATCAGAAACGAGACTTCTACACCGGCCTCGACCAGACAGCCCAGCAGACGCATCGCGTACTGGGCGCCGGACGCACCGGTAACTGCCAGCGTAACCCGCTCAGCCATGACGCGCCTCCAGCGCCTGAATCAGCCGCTGATGGATGCCGCCAAAGCCACCGTTACTCATCACCACCACTCGCGTCTGCGGCGTTGCAACAGCCACGACCTGCTCGACAATCGCGTCCAGATCGCTGGCCACCTGCGCCGGAACCGGGCTACCAGCCACCACGCCGTCCAGCGACCAGTCCAAACCTGCCGGCTGATACCAGAACACTTGCGACGCATCGGCAACACTGGCGGGCAACGCCGCCATGTGGCTACCCAGACGCATGGTGTTGGAGCGCGGCTCAATCACCGCGATCAGCGGCGCATCACCGATCTGAGCGCGCAAGCCAGCCAGCGTGGTGGCAATCGCCGTCGGGTGATGAGCAAAATCGTCGTACACACTGATGCCGTTGATGTCGGCCAGCTTTTCCATCCGACGCTTGGCATTGCGGAAGCCGCCCAAGGAGGCAATCCCCTGCGCTGGTGTCACACCCACATGGCGCGCAGCCGCCAAGGCCGATAGTGCGTTTGCCACATTGTGCTGACCGGTCTGCTGCCATTCAGCTACGCCTTGCAGCTCGCCGTCGAGCCACACCTCAAAGCGCGAACCGTCATCACTGAGCAGCCGCGCCTGCCAGGTTCCGCCCTCGTCGGTGGTCTGACACGGCGTCCAGCAGCCCATCTTGACCACGCGCTGCAGCGCCTCGTCCTGCGCCGGATGGATGATCAGGCCGGAGGCGGGAACAGTGCGCACCAGATGGTGAAACTGCCGCTCGATGGCAGCCAGATCAGGGAAGATATCCGCGTGGTCAAATTCCAGGTTGTTCAGCACGGCCGTACGCGGACGGTAGTGAACAAATTTCGAGCGTTTGTCGAAGAAGGCGCTGTCGTACTCGTCTGCTTCCACTACAAAAAAGGGCGTACCGCCAAGGCGAGCGGAGATACCAAAGTTCTGCGGCACCCCGCCAATCAGAAAGCCCGGCGACATACCCGCATCTTCCAGCAGCCAGGCCAGCAGGCTGGACGTTGACGTTTTGCCGTGGGTGCCAGCTACCGCCAGTACCCAGCGATCCTGCAACACATGCCGCGCCAGCCATTCCGGGCCGGAGACATAGGGCATGCCCTGATCGAGCATGTACTCCACCGCCGGATTGCCACGCGCCATGGCGTTACCGACAATCACCAGATCTGGCGCCGGCGTAAGATGCGCCGGATCATAACCTTCCTGCAGCACGATCCCCTGCTCGGCCAGCTGGGTGCTCATGGGCGGATAGACATTGGCATCCGAGCCGCTGACCTCATGGCCCAGCTCACGTGCCAGCAAGGCCAGCGACCCCATAAAGGTG
Source organism: Halopseudomonas maritima (assembly GCF_021545785.1). Lineage (NCBI taxonomy): Bacteria > Pseudomonadati > Pseudomonadota > Gammaproteobacteria > Pseudomonadales > Pseudomonadaceae > Halopseudomonas > Halopseudomonas maritima. Next base: position 3,071,516 of record NZ_CP079801.1, on the reverse strand, counting down.
CCACAGATGCCGAGAATGTGGAGATGCATGAATATTCCTTGTGACTGTCGTAGGGCTACAGCTTACGCTGAAAGCTGAAAGCTGAAAGCTGAAAGCTGAAAGCTGAAAGCTGAAAGCTGAAAGCTGAAAGCTGAAAGCTGAAAGCTGAAAGCTGAAAGCTGAAAGCTGAAAGCTGAAAGCGAAACAGGATGGCGACGGCCACGCTGATGTCAAGCACCGGCGTCCGCCCGACGGACATGCAAGCGCAACAGCTTTTCGGCTATCATGCGCGCATCTGTCCGCCCCTGCCCCGCTTCCGGGGCGTTTTTGTTGCACTATTCTCTGCCCGGACGACTTCGATCACGTCTTACACATGGAGTTCGCATGACCGTCAAGAACGCTTTTTATGCCCAATCCGGTGGGGTCACCGCCGTCATCAACGCCTCTGCCGCAGGCGTTATTGAAACGGCTCGCCAGTACCCGGATCAGATCGGCACTGTTTACGCCGGTCGCAACGGCATCATCGGCGCACTGACCGAAGAACTCATCGACACCAGCCTTGAGTCGGCTGAAGACATCGCCGGCCTGCGCCACACCCCGTCCGGCGCATTCGGCTCCTGCCGCTACAAGCTGAAAAGCCTGGAAGCCAACCGCGCCGAGTATGAGCGTCTGATTGAGGTCTTCAAGGCCCACAATATCGGCTACTTCTTCTATAACGGCGGCGGCGACTCAGCCGACACCTGCCTGAAGGTCTCCCAGCTGTCCGAGACGTTGGGCTACCCGATTCAGGCGATCCATGTACCCAAGACCGTGGACAACGACCTGCCCATCACCGATTGCTGCCCGGGCTTTGGCTCGGTGGCCAAGTACGTCGCCACGTCCATCCGTGAAGCCGGTTTTGACGTTGCCTCCATGGCCGCCACCTCTACCAAGGTGTTCATTCTCGAAGTAATGGGCCGCCACGCCGGCTGGATCACTGCCGCCTGCGGCCTGGCCAGCGAAGGCGAGGGTCAACCGCCGCACATTCTGCTGTTCCCGGAAGTCGAGTTCGACCAGCCGGCCTTCCTGGCTCGCGTCGACGAGTGCGTCAAAACCTACGGCTACTGCGTAATCGGCGTATCCGAAGGCATCAAGAACAAGGAAGGCAAGTTCCTCTCCGAGTCGGGCCTGACCGACGCCTTCGGCCACGCTCAACTGGGCGGCGTGGCACCGACCATTGCCAAGCTGGTCAAGGACGAGCTGGGCTACAAGTACCACTGGGCGGTTGCCGACTACCTGCAGCGCGCAGCGCGCCACATCGCCGCCAAGGTCGATGTGGATCAGGCCTACGCCCTGGGCAAGGCCGCCGTGGAAATCGCCCTGCAGGGCAAAAACGCCATCATGCCGGCGGTACGCCGTTTGAATGACGCGCCCTACGAGTGGGACATCATTGAAGCACCGCTCAAGGATGTGGCTAACGTCGAGAAGTTTATGCCACGCGATTTCATCACCGAAGACGGCTTCCACATTACCGACGCCTGCCGCCGCTATCTCTCTCCCCTGATCCAGGGAGAAGACTTCCCGCCTTTCAGCAACGGCCTGCCGCAGTACGTTACCCTGAAGCGACAGACGGTCGAGAAAAAACTGCCGCCCTTCTCGGTCTGACGTCCATACTGAGCAGCAAAGCAAAACAACAAACCGCCCGCAGCCAACGCGCTGCCGGCGGTTTTTTTATGCTCCGCGATTGCAGATTGCTCAGGGCTGATGCAGGATGCGGAGAGTGACCACAAAAAACCTCATAGACACTTAATGACCATTATCAGGGGATTCGTATGCGCATAGTACAGGCTGATGTTGACCACCTTGACGAGGTAACCCCACTGTTCATCAAGTACCGCGAAACCTACGGGCAACTGGCCAAGCCAGAAGCCTCCCGCCGCTTTCTTGAAGCGCGCCTGGCACACGAGCAAGCAATTATCCTGGTCGCCGAAGACGAGGATTCGGGCAAGGCGCTGGGCTTCTGTCAGTTTATTCCCAGCTTTTCGGCATTGACCCTCTCTGCCAGCTGGGTGCTCAAGGGTATCTACGTGATTGAAGAGGCGCGGCGCCAACTGGTGGCCGACAAGCTGATCAATCACGCCAAAAACCTCGCGCGCGAGGCAGGTATCGAACGCATGACCGTGATGACCGGCGAAGACAACATGGTCGCCCAGAGCCTGTATCGCTCACTGGGTTTCAGCAACGACCACGACTTCATGTACTTCGCTCTCAGGCTGAAGTAACCGGTCCACAAAGGCGGTTATAGCGACAACCTGTTGTCGCAGCAGCGTTCGATCAACCAACAGCTGCTCGGCAACTGGCCGTACCCGTGCACCCGACCAACTGCACTACGACCAAGGTTCACCCCTTTTTGCTTGGTATAGCTGGCCCGATGCGCCTATAATGCCGGCCAATTTTCCACTACGGCCCTCAGGAAACCCATGAGCTACGACAAGATCCCCGCCGGCAAAGACATTCCCAACGACATCTACGTCGCCATCGAAATCCCAGCCAACCACGCGCCGATCAAGTACGAGATCGACAAGGACAGCAGCGCGCTGTTTGTTGACCGCTTCATGGCTACCCCGATGTTCTACCCGGCCAACTATGGCTACATCCCCAACACCCTGGCCGACGACGGCGACCCGCTGGACGTGCTGGTTGTAACCCCGCACCCGGTTGCGCCGGGTTCTGTCATCCGCTCGCGCCCGGTTGGCGTGCTGCACATGACCGACGACGGTGGCGGAGATGCCAAACTGATCGCCGTACCGCACGACAAGCTGAGCGTGCTGTATCGCGACATCAAAGAATACACCGACCTGCCCGAGCTGCTGATTCAGCAAATTCAGCACTTCTTCGAGAACTACAAGGATCTTGAAGCTGGCAAGTGGGTCAAGATCGACCGCTGGGGCAGCGCTGAAGAAGCCCGTGCGGAAATCGTCAAGGCTGTAAACGCTTACCAAAAATAAGCGTTTCGCCCCGCTAAAAAGCCGGCCACAAGCTGGCTTTTTTTATGCCTGCACGGCAGAGTCTGGCCATGACTGACCGCTACTTCGACCATCTGGGTGCGCGCTTTGCCAAACGCATCTACGACAGCCCCAAAGGCGCCATTCGCCTTGCCGTGTTGCAACGCGACATGCAACAGTGGATGCCTGCGCTCATGCAAGCCGACAGGCCGCTGCGCATCCTCGATATTGGTGCCGGGCTGGGGCAAATCAGCTGCTGGCTGGCGGGTTTGGGCCATCAGCTGACGGTTGCGGAGCCCTCAGACGTGATGCTTGAAGCCGCCCGCGAGCGCATCGACGTGAGCAATCCCCCGCAGCCAGTACGCTACCTGCAATCACCCTTGCAGACCCTTGCAGCGCAGGGTGAGCAGTATGATCTGGTGGTTTTTCATGCGGTGCTGGAGTGGCTGGCCGAGCCCGCCGACGCGCTAGCACAGCTGGCTACGCTGCTACTGCCAGGCGGCGCCCTGTCACTGGCGTTCTACAATCGCGACGCGCTGATCTACAAAAATCTGGTCAAGGGCCAGTTCAAGAAGCTGCGCAAGAAACCACTGTCCGGCCAGGGCAAAAGCGGCCTGACACCGCAGCAGCCACTGGATCCGCAGAACGTGAAAGCCTGGACTGAGGCTGCCGGCCTTAGGTGCGAGGGCACCAGCGGTGTCAGGGTGTTTTACGACTACATGCCCGAACCCTTTTGCAGCAACAGCAGCCTCGATGACCTGATCGAGTTTGAGCTGCGCTATAGCCAGCACCCCGCCTATCAGCACCTGGGCCGTTATCTGCACTGGTGGCTACGCCCCCAACCCAGCCGTTAAGTGCGCCCCCCAATCATGCACTTAACTCATCACTACGGCAGCTGCTGTCACCCGCCGGCATCCAGCGGTCGGTACGCCACAACCAGATGAACCAGCCCCCAAGAAACAGCGCTCTCAGCGCCATGAACGCCATGAAACCGAACCACACCAGATGATTATTCAGCCCCTGCAAATACCAGACGAGGGGCAGATAACAGACCAGCGCCAGCAGCATGGCGTTGCACATGGCCAACGCGCGCGATGCGCCGATGAACAACCCATCAAGCAGGTAACTCCACACCGTCACCAGGGGCATTAGCGCCATCCAGGGCAAATACTCGCCTGCAACGGTACGCACCGTCGCCAAGTCCGTGAGCAGTGCGATGATCGCCTCACCGGCCAGCATGAACACCAGCACAAAGCCCAGGCTGAGCAGCAGCGACCACACCGCGGTCACCACCAGCACTGCGCTTAGCTGGCGTCGATCACGGCGACCCAGGGCATGCCCGCCAAGGGCTTCCAGCGCATGCGCCAGGCCATCCAGGGCATGGGAGGTGAGCAGCATGAAGTTAAGCAACACCGCGTTGGCGGCCACCACCTCATCTCCCAACTGCGCACCCTGCACCACCAGCAGATAAAACACCGACTGCAACGCCAGCGTGCGAATGAGAATGTCACGATTGACCCGCAGCAGAGGCGCCGCACCACGCAGGCCCAACACCTGAGACCAGACCACACGCCCAGGATGGCGGCGCAAAATCGGTTGCAGCAGCATCAGGCCCAGCATCAGCCCGAGGTAATCGCCGCACACACTGGCCCAGGCGGCGCCAGCCACGCCCCACTGCAGCCAGACCACCAGCAACAGGTCCAGCGCAATGTTGCACAGGTTAACGGTCAGCAGCATGGCGAAGGGAGCACGGCTGTTCTGCGCACCAATAAACCAGCCGATCAACACAAAGTTGGCCAGCGCCGCCGGCAAGCTCCAGAGCCGAATATGGAAGTACAGCCCGGCCTGCTCCAGCAGCGCCGGACTGCTGTCGAGATAGTGCAATCCGGCAAGCAGCAACGGCTCGCGCAGCAGCAACACCAGCAGGCTCAACAACAGCGCCAGCCACAGCGACTGGGCCAGCACCCGACGAAGTTCGTTGCCGTTGCCGGCGCCGCTCGCCTGCGCAGCAAACCCGGTGGTCCCCATACGCAGAAAGCCGGCTGCCCAGAGTACGAAAGTAAACAGGGTGCTGCCGACCGCAACCGCGCCGAGATGATAAGCCGCGTCCAGGTGACCGATCACGGCGGTGTCGACCAGCCCGACCAGCGGCACGCTGATATTGGAGAGAATTAACGGAAAGGCAATGGCCCAGACCTTGCGCTGGGTGACCTGATCGCGCCAATACGCCAGCAGCGGCATATCAGCCTCCGGCGCGTTTGACCTGGTAGCCCTCGGCGCTCAGCAGCTCACAGACCTGCTCAGCCTTATCCCCCTGAATCTCGATGACGCCGTCCTTGACGGCACCGCCACAACCACAGCGATTCTTCAGGCGCTTGGCCAATGCCTTTAGGTCATCTGCTTTCAACAGCACCCCACTCACCGTGGTAACCGTTTTACCACCACGCCCCTTGGTTTCACGGCGCACCCGCGCAACCCCGTCACCCTCGGGCATCGCCTGCTCGGCGCAGCGACATTGAGTCTGAGGCTGTTCACAGTCAGGGCACATGCGCCCAGAGTCAGTGGAATAGACCAGGCCACCCAGGGCCTGCAAACCGGTCTTTTTCATGCAGAAAGATCCAAAGAAGGGTGTTTCAACAACCGTGCCAGGGCTTCCTGCGAGTCAGGTGCGTACTGCTCACCAGCGCGCCGCCAATCACCGCGTAGATCGACCCAACGGGCGGCCTGCACTTCCTCCGGCTGCAAACGCAAGGGGCCATCCCAGCGGCAACTGAAGACCCCGGCCCACAGACGGCTGTCAGGCGCGTCAAAGTAGAAGCGGAAGTGCTCTGTCAACGGCACGCCCTGCACCCCCAGCTCCTCGGCCAGCTCCCGCTCGGCCCCTTGCAGGTAGCTTTCGCCAGCGGCTACCACGCCGCCGGCAGCCACATCCCAGAACGCGGGATACAGCCGCTTGTGGGCCGTGCGCTGATGCACGCACAACTCGCCACGACTGTTGAACACAAAAATAAAGGTACAGCGGGTAATCAGCCCCCGCGCCTGCGCTTCAGCACGAGTTACCTCGCCGAGCGGCTGGTCATGCTCATCGACATACACCACCCGCTCAGCCCCTGAGCGCTTGAGATACGCCTCTACCTGTTGGTGATCCACGTATCAGCCCTGCTCCAGCAACCGGCGCAGCTCGATCATGCCCGCGTTGGCACGCGACAGATAATTGGCCATGACCAGCGAATGATTGGCCAGCATGCCAAAGCCATCCCCGTTGAGCACCATCGGGCTCCAGAGGGTCTGCTGGGCAGCCTCCAGCTCACGAATAATCTGCTGCAGGCTGACAAGGGCGTTTTTCTTTTCCAGCACATCGCCAAAGTCGTGCTCAACAGCGCGCAGCAACTGCACCAGCGCCCAGGCCGTGCCCCGTGACTCGTAGAACACGTCATCAACCTCAAGCCAGGGCGTAGTCTCGCCCAGCTGGCCGTCGTCAATCAGCGGCGCACGCCCAACACTGGCCGACAAACGCTGCGACAGTGACCCCAGACGCGTGCTTACGTCGCTGACCCAGCTGGACAGGTTGTCGGCGCGGGAATAGAAGTTGGCCTCCCCCCGGCGCAGGCGGGCTATGTAGCTATCCAGCGCCTTGACGCCGTCACGATACTCACTTTCGCTGGCCGGCATGGCCCAACTGTTGTTATCGAAGTGGAACCGCGGTTCGGCCTTGACCAGATCGCGATCCTCGGTGGATTGCGACTGCGAGCGCGCCATGTCGCGGCGCAGCGCACGGGTCATGTCGCGCACTTGCACCAGCACGCCGTACTCCCAGTTGGGCATGTTATCCATCAGCAGCCCTGGCGGCATGATGTCGTTGCTGACATAACCACCGGGCTTGTCCAACAGCGTCAACATCAACCCGCGCAAGGTCATCGCCGTGTACTCACCGCTGACCTGCTCGGTTTTCGGTGTGCCGGCCACGGGCTCAAGCCCCGGCTCACTGCTCCAGTACCAACCCACCAACACGAGGATCAGCAGCACGATCAGTACTGGAACCAGTATCAGCTTACCCAGCCGGCTCTTGTCGCCATCGGTGTGTGTAGCGGACTTTCCTTTACCAAATGCCATATCCAGACTCCCGTCGCTGTCATGCGCACCAGCATATCACCGTGAGGTCACCCCTGCCCGCCCGATGCGGTCGATCATGTCGGGGTAAAGGGTAACGGCACATCGCCACCTTTCATCAAGCTGTCACACAACTGACACTATCATCGCGGTCGTCTCACCCTGTCCGAGAGCCCGCGCATGCGCCTGAAAACCCTGACTCTGTTCAACACCTGCCTGCTGGTTGCAGTGGGCATCGCCCTGGCCGCCAGCCTGTGGTGGGCGCAGCAGGCACTCAAGGTGCCTTACACACTGATGGACGCCTACCTGAATATTGTCAGCCAAACCCAGGCCCTGCAGCGTGACACCGAGGCCTACCGCCTTAGCGGCGACGCTGTTCGCCTGCAGCAAGCGCAACACACCGCAAGCGCACTGCAGGACAACCTGCAGGCTTTCCCTGACGACATCCGCCAGCCACTAGCTGAGCCACTGGCGGCCTTTATCGACTTTATGCAAACGGACCTGCTGGCAGTAGGCAAGCTCGCCGGCGACCCGCAGGGGCTGCTGACCCAGGCTGAACGGGAAATACAGGCCGAACTGGCTCACCTGGCCGGCTATGCCCGCGACGGTCAGCAACAGGGCGCCCGCCAGGCGATGGAGTATGTCCGTCTGATCGACGAGCTGCAGGCAGACCTGCTGCGTATCAGCCTGGCGCGCGCCAAGCTGTTCAGCCAGAACGACCCGGCATTGCTGACCAACCTGCAACGCCTGCTGCAGGGTGCACAGGAGCGCGCCACCGCACTGGATGCGCTGCCGCTGCTGGGGGTGATTGCTGTGCAAGAAAACAGCAACGACCCCTTCGCATCCTTGCTGGGCATCAATACCGACAGCAGCGCTGACGCCGTTGACCCCGGCGCCGACTTCAAACGCACCCTGCTGTCGCTACTCAAACGCTATCCTGCCGAGCTTGAGCGCACCGGCGCGCTGATCGCCGAACGCGCGCAACTGCAGCAAATTACCGGAGAAAGGATCGACAACCTGCAAGCGGGCACCGCGCAGATGCGCCCGGCACTGACTGCCGCCCGCGACGGTATCACCCATCAGGTGCGCAACGTACAGCTGGCCATCATCGGTCTGATCATTCTTATCGCGCTCCTGATCGAGCGCTCGCAGCGGGCCTTGTCCAAGGCGATCGGCCGCTTCGCTCCGGTGCTGTCGACCTACGCCGAGGGCGACTTCACTCAGCCGCTCGAGTCCAGCTCGCGCATCAGTGAACTGAAACAACTGGAGCTGGCGGCCAATCAGCTGCGCCAGTATCTGATTGAACTGGTCACCACCATCAACCAGCAGGCCGAGGCGCTCAGCGGCACCAGTGACGACCTGGAGCGACTGTCCGCTGACACCCACGACCGCGCCGCCCAGCAGCAGCGCGACACCCAGTCCATCAATCAGGATATCGGCGGCATGGACGAGGCCATCCGACTGGTCGCCACCAACGCCGGCGAAAGCGCAGAACTGGCGCGCGCCGCCAACCGCGAAGTACGCGACGGCCAGAAAGTCATCGGTGGCACCATCGCGCAAATGCAACAGCTGGTGCAGGAGGTACAAAGCAGTGCCCGCACCATTGATCGCATGGTGGCCGAATCCGACACCATCGGTGGCGTCTTGCAGGTCATTCAGGGTATTGCTGAACAGACCAACCTGCTGGCCCTGAATGCGGCCATTGAGGCGGCGCGGGCTGGCGAGGCCGGGCGCGGTTTTGCCGTGGTTGCCGATGAAGTTCGTGGGCTGGCGCAACGCACGGCAGGCTCTACGCAGGAGATTCGCCAGTTGATCGAGCGCCTGCAACAGGTGGCCCGCCAATCCGCCGGCCAGATGGAAGAGCAGGTCAAGCATGCACGCCATACCGCCGAACAGGGACAGCTGGCAGACGCCGCTCTGGGGCGCATCGTCAACGCCATCGACCGCATTACCGAGCTGGCCGAACATATCGCCACCCACACTGACGCCCAGTCTGAGCGGGTACGCACCATTCGCGAGAACAGCCAGCAGATTCACCAGTTGAGCGACGCCAACCTGGGCATGGTCAGCCATACCCGACAGCATACCCAGCAAATCAGCCAGCGCAGCCGAGCGCTGCTGTCGGCGGTATCGGCGTTTCGAATCTGAGCAGGCAGTGATCCATTTCCCGCGTCCTGCGAAGTGAATCAGCGCTTCCTTGTCCCATTTGGCAACACTTAGGCGACCACCCAAGGGCCGCCGCGCCCTTCCGCCGGCACGGCACACACCGTATGATGACCGTCTGTTTTTCAGGTCGGTTATCCCATGTCCGCGCTTCGTCTCGTCCTGCTCGCGCTACTGCTCTGCGCCAGCGCCGCCCACGCCCAGTTCACCGATAGTCGCAGCGCCGGCAGCTTGCTGCAGGGCAGCAGCAACCAGGCTGACTTTCTGCCCGTGCATGAGGCTTTCCGTCCTGGTGTACTGGACGCCGACGACGAACGACTGGCCCTGATCGTCGACATTGCGCCGGGCTATTACCTCTACCGTCACCGCCTGCAGGTCAGCACCGACGAGGGAGTGTCCCTCGAGATGCAGCTGCCGGACGGTATCCACAAGACCGACGAGTACTTCGGCGATGTGGAGGTGTACTACAACCAACTGCAAATCACCCTGGACCCGGCGGCCGTGCCAGCCGGCACACGTCAACTGAACCTCGGTTTTCAGGGCTGCGCCGACGCCGGCCTGTGCTACCCACCCGAAACCGTCGCCCTGGAGTTACCCTCCGCCCTGGGCAGCGCCACCCCCGCCACCGTTCCCCCCCCTACTGATGCGGCCCAGAATACGCCTGCCATCGAGCGCGGCGGGCTGATTACCCTGCTGCTGTTCTTCGCCGCTGGCTTGGGTCTGACCTTTACCCCCTGCGTGTTGCCGATGCTGCCGATTTTGTCGAGCATGGTGTTGGGCCGCAGTCAGATAGGCCGTGCTCGCGCAATGAGCCTGGCCTTGGGCTACGTGCTAGGCATGGCCGTTACCCTGGCCATCGTCGGCGCACTGATTGGCAGCTTCGGCGCGGCTCTCAACCTGCAGGCACGCCTGCAGTCGCCCTGGGTGCTGGGCACCTTTGCACTGTTCTTCCTGCTTTTTGCTCTGGCCATGTTCGGCGTGTTCGACCTGCGCCTGCCAGCCGCCCTGCGCGAGCCCCTGGATCGCCTGAATCGTCGCGCGCACGGTGGCTCGCTGCCCGGCGCCACCGCCATGGGCGCTCTCTCCACACTGGTGGTCTCGCCCTGCATTTCCGCGCCGCTGGCCGGCGCACTGGTTTACATCAGCAGCACCGGGGACACCATCGGCGGCGGCATCAACCTGTTTGCCCTGGGCCTGGGCATGGGTACACCGCTGCTGCTGGTCACGCTGTTTGGCAAAAGCCTGCTGCCCGGCTCCGGCCCCTGGATGGAAACAGTCAAGCATCTGTTCGGCTTTGGTCTGCTGGCGGTCGCCATCTGGCTGCTGGAGCGGGTGCTGCCCGGCCCGCTGAGCCTGGCGCTGTGGGCGGCGCTGGCCGCCGGCCTGGCTGTGCGTCTGGCGTCCCTGCAAAGTGGCCAGTATCTGCGCCAGACCATCGCTCTGCTATTTGGCCTGTACGCCGCAGCGGCGCTGTTCGGCGCGCTGGCCGGCGGCGAAGACCCGCTGCGGCCTCTGCAACCACTGACTGGTGGCGTGGGCACCAGCGCCCAAGCGTCCTTGTTCACCACACTGCAAGACCCGGCACAGCTGCAGCAGGCATTGGTACAGGCGGCCGAGCAGGGACAGCCTGCCATCGTCGACGTTTATGCCGACTGGTGTATCAGCTGCAAGGTCATGGAGCGCACCATTCTCAACCAGCCCGACATTCAGACACTGCTGGGCGGCCACCTGCGCCTCAAACTGGATGTCACCGACAACACCCCTGCCCAACGGGCCTGGCTGACACAGCACAACCTGTTTGGTCCGCCGGCCTACCTGTTTTTTTCCGCCAACGGCACCGAGCTGCGTGACCTGCGCATTCAGGGCGAAGTCTCAAAGAACGAATTCGCCGCACTTGCAGAACGCGCCGGCCAAAATAATATTGCGCCATAATGCAGCCATCATGCTGACATCTGATGTCAATATTCCCCTTCTGGACAGGCCGAACTGATTGCGGCAAACTGCCGAAAAAACCGCGACCAACGGGTCACCCGTCACACAAGGGAACAGACGCAACATGGCCAGCATTCTGGTTCTACACGGCCCCAACCTGAACCGCCTTGGTAGCCGCGAGCCCGGCGTTTACGGCGCCACCACCCTGGAGCAGATCAACCAGCACCTGCGTGAGCTGGCCAGCCAGCGCGGCCATCACCTGCTGAGCCTGCAAAGCAATGCAGAGCACGAACTGATTGAACGCATCCACGCCGCCGGCGACGAAGCCATCGACTTCATCATCATCAATCCCGCTGCTTTTACCCATACCAGCGTGGCAATACGTGACGCATTGCTCGCAGTGAGCATCCCATTCATCGAAGTTCACTTATCCAACGTGTATAAGCGCGAATCTTTCCGTCATCACTCCTACTTCTCGGACGTTGCCGAAGGGGTGATTTGCGGTCTGGGCGCCCTGGGCTACGAGCTGGCCCTGCAGGCAGCCATAGAGAAGATCGAACAACACTGAATTACGCAAACCTGATCTGGAGTGCACGCATCAATGGACATTCGTAAAGTCAAAAAACTGATCGAACTGCTGGAAGAGTCCGGTATCGACGAACTGGAAATTCATGAAGGCGAAGAGTCTGTGCGCATCAGCCGCCACAGCAAGCAGGTCGCCGCTCCGCAATATCAGGTCGCGCCGGCCCCCGTTGCCGCCGCTCCCGCACCAGCAGCAGCCCCGGCAGCCGCCGACGCACCGGCTGCACCGGCCGAGCCAAGTGGACACCTGGTGCGCTCACCGATGGTCGGCACTTTCTACCGCTCGCCCTCACCGACTGCCGCGGTATTCGTTGAAGTTGGCCAGACCGTCAAGGCCGGCGACGTACTGTGCATCGTCGAAGCCATGAAGATGATGAACCACATCGAAGCTGACAAGAGCGGCGTAGTGCAATCGATTCTGGTCGAGAACGGCCAGCCGGTCGAATTCGATCAACCGCTGTTCAGCATCGCCTGAGCCCAACCTGGAGGCTGCGATGCAAAAAGTACTTATTGCCAACCGAGGTGAAATTGCCCTGCGGGTTATCCGCGCGTGCAAGGAGCTCGGTCTGAAAACCGTGGCGGTGCATTCCACCGCCGACCGTGAACTCATGCACCTGGCCATGGCCGACGAGTCCGTCTGCATTGGCCCGGCGCCAGCGACCCAGTCCTACCTGAACATCCCCGCGATCATCAGCGCGGCCGAAGTAACCGGCGCCGACGGCATCCACCCCGGCTACGGCTTCCTGGCCGAGAACGCGGACTTTGCCGAGCAGGTCGAAAACTCCGGCTTCACCTTTATCGGTCCGAGCGCTGCGGTTATCCGCCTGATGGGTGACAAGGTCTCGGCGATTGCCGCCATGAAGGAAACCGGCGTCCCCACAGTCCCCGGCTCTGACGGCCCGCTGCCGGAAGACGAGGCCGAGTGCCTGAAAATCGCCCAGCGCGTCGGCTATCCGGTCATCATCAAGGCGGCAGGCGGCGGCGGTGGTCGCGGCATGCGCGTGGTGCATGAAGAGGCCGAGCTGATCAAGTCGATCAAGCTGACCCAGGTTGAAGCAGGCGCCGCGTTCGGCAACCCGATGGTGTATCTGGAGAAGTTCCTGACCAACCCGCGTCACGTTGAAGTTCAGGTGCTGTCTGACGGCCAGGGTAACGCTATCCACCTGGGCGATCGCGACTGCTCGCTGCAGCGCCGTCACCAGAAAATCATCGAAGAAGCACCCGCTCCCGGTATCGACGAGAAGGCCCGCGCCGAGGTTCAGGCCCGCTGCGTGCAGGCCTGTATCGATCTGGGCTACCGTGGCGCTGGCACCTTCGAGTTTCTCTACGAAAACGGCGAGTTCTACTTTATCGAGATGAACACCCGCGTGCAGGTAGAGCACCCGGTCTCCGAAATGGTCACCGGCATCGATATCGTCAAGGAACAACTGCTGGTCGCCTCCGGCCAACCTCTGAGCATCAGCCAGGACGACGTCGTCATTCGCGGCCACGCCATCGAGTGTCGCATCAACGCCGAAGATCCCAAGACCTTCATGCCCAGCCCCGGCACCGTGAGCTTCTATCACGCGCCCGGCGGTAACGGTGTGCGCGTCGACTCGCATCTGTACAGCGGCTACAAGGTACCGCCGAACTACGACTCGCTGGTCGGCAAGCTGATCACCTACGGCGCGACCCGCGACGAGGCGCTGGCGCGCATGCGCAACGCGATCGACGAGCTGGTGGTCGACGGCATCAAGACCAACACCCCGCTGCACCGTGAACTGGTGCGCGACCCAGGCTTCTGCAAGGGTGGCGTCAACATTCACTATCTGGAGCACAAGCTGGGGCTGAAGTAAGCCCCAGCTGCAAGCTGCCAGCTCACAGCGTATTATCTGCACCATTCGGGGGAGCGAATTATCGCTCCCTTTCTTTTTCTGCCGATCTTGCAGCTTGAAGCTTGTCGCTTGCAGCTGCGCCGAAGGAGCCCCTATGTCCTGGCTGCAACTGCGTCTTGCCATCACCCCCGAACAGGCCCCCGCACTGGAAGACCAGCTGCTGGAGCTGGGCGCTGTGTCGGTTACCTTTATGGACGCCGAAGACCAACCGATTTTCGAGCCAGACCTGGGCACCACCCCGCTGTGGTCCAACACCCATTTGCTCGCCCTGTTCGAGGCCGACACCGACGGCGAGGCGCTATTGCAGCACCTGCGCCTGCTCTGGCAGGCCGAGCTGCCTGCGCACGAGCTGGAGCAGATCGAAGATCAGGACTGGGAGCGCAGTTGGATGGACAACTTCCATCCCATGCGTTTTGGCCAACGGTTGTGGATCGTACCCAGCTGGCATGCCGCGCCCGAACCCGATGCCGTCAACCTGCTGCTGGACCCGGGCCTGGCGTTTGGTACCGGCACCCACCCGACGACATCCCTGTGCCTGCAGTGGCTCGACGCCCAACAGCTACAGGGCAAGACGCTGATCGATTTTGGCTGCGGCTCGGGTATTCTCGCCATTGCCGGCCTGCTGCTGGGCGCCGATCATGCGGTAGGTACCGACATCGACATCCAGGCACTGGAAGCCTCGCGCGACAATGCCCGGCGCAACCAACTGGCCGACGAACGCTTTGATCTGTACCTGCCAGAGCAGATGCCCACCGCACAAGCCGACGTGCTGGTGGCCAACATCCTGGCCGGCCCGCTGGTCAGCCTTGCGCCGCAGCTCGCCAGCCTGGTCAAGCCAGGCGGACTTCTGGCACTGTCCGGCATCCTGGCGGAGCAGACCGAGGAGATCCTGCAGGCTTACCGTGATGACTTCGAGCTGGACCCGGTAGCAGACCAGGACGGCTGGATTCGCGTGAGCGGCAAGCGGCGATGACAGCGCCCCGCTAATGCGGGCAGAATAGCGATTTCGCGACTCACTCCACGCAACAGGACAGCCGGCCAGACATGAGCGAACTGCAGGTCACCCAGTGCCCCTTCTGCAAGACCCATTTTCGCCTCACACAGGAGCAGCTGCAGGCCGCTGCCGGCAATGTGCGCTGCGGCGCTTGCCTGAAGGTGTTCAACGCCCTGCCCGCCGCTCAGGACAGCCCGGCCGCCCCGGCCGCCCGCAAGGAGCCTGGCAAGCAGCAAACCCTGCTGATTCACGACGACCTTGAGCTGGACGAGCTGGACCTCGAAGCCCTGGGGCTGGACGAATCAATTCTCGACGAGATCACGCCGCGCGACAGCGCCGAGCCACCCCCCTCAAGCCAACCCGACACCCGACACCCGAGCGCCAGCTTTGAGCTGCTTGACGACGACGAGCCAGCGCTCACCCTGGCCGAAACTGCCAGACGCGACATGGACAGCCTCGAGCCCGGTTTCAGCAGCCTGGACAGCCACGACGAGCTGGAGCTGAACGAAGCCTTCCTCGCCACACCCCAGGCTAGCGACCCTGACCCGACCAGCGAGCAACCAGACACAACCGCCGAACCCGCGCAGCCAGACGCGGAGCCCGAGCCTGCGCCCGCAGCACCGCCACGCGCCCACCTGGTTCCGCTGCAGCACACCGACAACAGCGCCATCTTCCGCCGCGGCCAACCAGAAGCACCGCTGCAGGCAGAACGCGAGCAGCCGGAAACGCCCACGACGCACGAGCGGAACCGCACCGAGCCCGACATCGATAGTCAGGCACTGCTGCCAGAACTCGAAGACGAGCCGCTACAGCTGGCCGCGCCGCTAAGTCGGCGCCGCGCGCGCCACACATTGCTGTGGGGCTCCCTGAGTCTGCTGGCACTGTTCGCACTGGCGGCTCAGGCGCTTTATTACAACCTCGATGCCTGGGCCCGTGACGCCAGCTTGCGTCCGATGATGGAGGACCTGTGCCTGGTTGCAGGCTGTCAGCTACCCGCCCGGGTGGACGTCAGTCAGATCCGCAGCAGCAACCTGCTGGTCAGACCGCACCCCGAATTCCCCAACAGCCTGGATATCAACGTCATCATCTACAACCGGGCCGAGTACGCGCAGCCCTTCCCGGTCATCCGCATGCTGTTCAGCAACAGTCGCGGTGAGACCGTCAGCAGCAAGGACTTTCGCCCCGAAGAGTACCTGGCAGGCGAGCTGGCGGGCAGCACCTTGATGCCATCGCAGACGCCAATCCACATCGCTCTCAGCATGGTCGCACCGGGCAGCCAGGCAACCAGCTACCAGCTGGACTTCATCACCCCATGACATTTGAATCATCCTTTCGTCGAGAGCCTGAGCACATTCACTCAGGCTTGGCCTACACTACCTGATCAGCTGTACAAAAAACGCCCAGCACAGTCTTTAACAGGCCATGCTTTGCGGGTATCATGGCGGCCCTTTTCGCACTTCATCACCCTGACCGGGCACATCCGGACGGGACGCCGTGCCGTTGTTGCGGCGCTGATAACCGGGCATTACAGGGATGGACCAGCAGTGATCAGTATCGGACCTTACCAGCTAGCCAATCGTCTTATCCTGGCCCCCATGGCCGGGGTGACCGATCAACCCTTCCGACAACTATGTCGGCGGCTGGGTGCCGGACTGGTGGTATCCGAGATGGTGACCAGCGATACCCGTCTGTGGAACAGCCGCAAATCCCGCTTGCGCCTCAAACACGACGGCGAGCCGGAGCCCCGCTCGGTACAGATTGCCGGTGGCGACCCGCAGATGATGGCCGAGGCCGCGCGCATGAATGCGCAACTAGGCGCCCAGATCATCGACATCAACATGGGCTGCCCGGCCAAGAAGGTCTGCAACAAGGCCGCTGGCTCTGCCCTGCTGCGCGATGAGCCCCTGGTAGCAGCCATTTGCGAAGCCGTTGTACAGGCGGTTGATATCCCCGTAACCCTGAAGATCCGCACCGGCTGGGACCCCGAGAACCGCAACGCCCTGCGCGTCGCGCGTATTGCCGAAGACAGCGGCATCCAGGCACTGGCCGTCCACGGCCGCACCCGCTCGGAGCTGTATACCGGCCAGGCTGAGTACGACACCATCGCCGCGGTCAAGCAAAGCATCTCGATTCCGGTATTTGCCAACGGCGACATCGACAGCCCGCACAAAGCCGCGCAGGTGCTGCGGCACACCGGCGCCGACGCTGTGATGATCGGCCGCGCAGCCCAAGGCAGGCCCTGGATCTTCCGTGAAGTGGACCACTTTCTGCGCACCGGCGAGGAACTGCCAGAGCCGCCCCTGACCGAACAACAGCAGATCTTGCTGCAGCACCTGCAGGCGCTGCACGCGTTCTACGGCGCCGAACACGGTGCCCGCGTCGCCCGCAAGCACGTTGGCTGGTATCTGCAAACGCTACCCGGCGCCAACGAATTTCGCCGCGATTTCAACCGGATCAGCGATGCTGAACAGCAGACGCTAGCGGTCGCCGGCTATTTCAACCGACTGTTGGACGGAGATCTGGCAGCATGAATTTCGACACAACACTATCTGATGGAAACCCCACTGTGAGCGACAGCAGTCAATCCACCCTCCCCGCCAGCGGGACGAACGAGACCCGCGATCAAAGAACGCTGCGTGACAGCGTAGAAGATGCCCTGCACAACTACTTTCAGCACCTTGAGGGCCAGGACGTGACCGACGTCTACAACATGGTGCTGTCGGAAGTGGAAGCGCCGCTGCTCGAAAGCGTGATGAACTACGTCAAGGGCAACCAGACCCGCGCCTCCGAAGTGCTTGGACTGAACCGCGGCACCCTGCGCAAAAAGCTCAAACAGTACGGATTGCTCTGAAACAGCAGGCTGAAGGCTAGAAGCTGAAAGCTGGAAGTTAGAAGCAGTCAGAGGTGAGCCGGGCAGCCGGCGTCTTCTCCCACAACGAGCCAGACCTTCCAGCCTACAGCCTAAAGCGTTCAGCCCAACCCGATCATGAATGACTCGACACCACAACCTCCTAGCCTGGATCCAAGATGACCGACCAAACTACCCGCCTGCCGGTACGCCGTGCGCTGATCAGCGTTTCTGACAAAACCGGTATCGTCGACTTTGCCCGCGAACTGAGCGCCCAGGGCGTTGAAATTCTCTCGACCGGTGGCACCTACAAGCTGCTCTGCGAGCAAGGCATCAAGGCTGTCGAAGTAGCCGATTACACCGGCTTCCCGGAAATGATGGACGGCCGGGTGAAAACACTGCATCCGAAAATCCACGGTGGCATTCTCGGGCGTCGTGACCTCGACGGCGCCGTCATGGCCGAGCATGGCATTCAGCCCATCGACATGGTGGTGGTCAACCTCTACCCCTTCGCCGCCACCGTAGCCAAGCCCGGTTGCACCCTGCCTGATGCCATCGAGAACATCGACATCGGCGGCCCGACCATGGTCCGCAGTGCCGCCAAAAACCACAAGGACGTCGCTATCGTGGTCAACGCCAGCGACTACGACAGCATTGTCGAAGCCCTCAAGAGCGGCGGTCTGACCTACGCCCAGCGCTTCGACCTGGCTCTCAAGGCGTTCGAACACACGGCTGCCTACGACGGCATGATTGCCAACTACCTGGGCACCATCGAGCAGACCCGCGACACGCTGAGCACCGAAGACCGCGCGGCCTTCCCGCGCACCTTCAACAGCCAGTTCATCAAGGTGCAGGACATGCGCTACGGCGAGAACCCGCACCAGGCAGCCGCCTTCTACAAGGAAGCCGCGCCGAGCGAGGCCAGCATCGCCACCGCCATCCAGCTGCAGGGCAAGGAGCTGTCCTACAACAACGTGGCCGATACCGACGCCGCGCTGGAATGCGTCAAGAGCTTCACCAAACCTGCCTGCGTCATCGTCAAGCACGCCAACCCCTGCGGTGTCGCCGTGGTACCGGACGACGAAGGCGGTATTCGCAAAGCCTATGACCTGGCCTGGGCAACCGACAGCGAGTCCGCCTTTGGCGGCATCATCGCCTTCAACCGCGAGCTGGACGGCGCTACCGCCGCCGCCATCGTTGAGCGTCAGTTTGTTGAGGTGATCATCGCCCCGCGCATCAGCTTTGAGGCTCGTACAGCGGTTGCCGCCAAAGCCAACGTCCGCCTGCTCGAGTGCGGCGAATGGGGCACCGACCGCCAGGCCGACTGGGACTACAAGCGCGTCAACGGCGGCCTGCTGGTGCAAAGCCGCGATATCGGCATGATTACCGCTGACGACCTGAAAGTGGTCACCAAGCGCGCGCCGACCGAGCAGGAAATCCACGACTTGGTGTTTGCCTGGAAAGTCGCCAAATTCGTCAAATCCAACGCCATTGTTTACGCCAAGGCCCGCCAGACCATCGGTGTTGGCGCCGGCCAGATGAGCCGTGTCAACTCCGCCCGTATCGCGGCCATCAAGGCCGAGCACGCTGGCCTGCAGGTTGCCGGCGCGGTCATGGCCTCCGACGCCTTCTTCCCGTTCCGCGACGGCATCGACAACGCAGCCAAGGTTGGTATCAGCGCCGTCATCCAGCCAGGTGGCTCCATGCGCGATCAGGAAGTGATCGACGCAGCCGACGAAGCCGGCATGGCCATGGTGTTCACTGGTATGCGCCACTTCAGACATTAATAGCCGCTGAAAGCTGGAGGCTAAAGGCTGGAAGGCCAACGACGCGCAATAGTACTGGAGCGGAGCACAAACCTCCGCCTCTAGCACGTAACCAGACCTTCCAGCCTCGAGCCTTCAGCGTTCAGCCCGAAGACTTCTCAATAGAGCAGAATGACAATGAATATACTCATTATCGGCAGCGGCGGGCGTGAGCATGCGCTGGCATGGAAAGTGGCCCAAGACGAGCGCGTACAGACCGTGTTCGTTGCCCCGGGTAACGCCGGCACCGCGATCGAAGCCAAATGCGAGAACGTCGCCATCGACGTACTGGACCTCGACAAGCTGGTGACCTTTGCCAAGGACAACGTCAGCCTGACCATCGTCGGCCCGGAAGCCCCGCTGGTCGCGGGTATCGTCGACCGCTTCCGCGCGCACGGCCTGCCCTGCTTTGGCCCCACCGCTGGCGCAGCCCAACTGGAAGGCTCGAAGGCCTTCACCAAGGACTTTCTGGCCCGCCATCAGATCCCGACCGCGGAGTACCAGAATTTCACCGAGATCGAGCCGGCACTGGCCTACCTTCGTGAAAAGGGTGCGCCGATCGTCATCAAGGCCGACGGCCTGGCGGCGGGCAAGGGCGTGATCGTTGCCATGACGCTGGATGAAGCCGAAGCCGCCGTGCGCGACATGCTGGCCGGCAATGCCTTTGGCGAAGCCGGCTCACGCGTTGTCATCGAGGAGTTCCTGGACGGCGAAGAAGCCAGCTTCATTGTCATGGTCGATGGCGAGCACGTGCTGCCGATGGCCACCAGCCAGGATCATAAGCGCGTTGGCGACGGCGACACCGGCCCCAACACCGGCGGCATGGGCGCCTACTCCCCCGCTCCGGTGGTTACCGACGAGGTTCACCAGCGCGTCATGGATCAGGTGATCTGGCCGACCGTGCGCGGCATGGCCGCCGAAGGCAACGTCTATACCGGTTTTCTGTACGCCGGCCTGATGATTGATGCAGCGGGCAACCCCAAGGTCATCGAGTTCAACTGCCGCTTTGGCGACCCGGAAACCCAGCCGATCATGCTGCGCCTGCAGTCCAGCCTGGTTGAGCTGATCGAAGCGGCAAACGCTGGCACCCTGGATAAGGTCGACGCCAAGTGGGATCCGCGTTGCAGCCTGGGCGTGGTATTGGCTGCCGGCGGCTACCCGGCCGACTACGCCAAGGGCGACGTCATCCAGGGCCTGGATGTCGCCGTCAGCGACAGCGGCAAGGTCTTCCACGCCGGCACAGCCCTGAAAGACGGGCAAGTGACCACCAGCGGCGGCCGCGTGCTCTGCGCTACGGCCCTGGGCAATAGCGTGCGCGAAGCCCAACAGGGCGCTTATCGATTGGCCGAGCAGATCAGTTGGAACGGCTGCTTCTACCGCAAGGATATTGGCTACCGCGCTATCGCCAGAGAGCAGTAAGGACGCATCAGCCAAGCCCGTAGCGCAAACCGCACGGCATTTTCCGGCGCTTGGTTATTGGCCTGGGCGGACAGCACGCTGTCCGCCCAGTCCGTTTCGAGCAGACTCTCACTGGGCTATACTCGCTAGCGACATCGTCAACCGGATACTCAGACCAAGGACAGGACCCACGTGAAGCAAGTCAGTTCAATGCTGCTCGCCCTGCTGCTCGGCATCGCCTTCACGCTCACCCTAAGGGTTGATACGGTCGCCAGCAGCACCCCTGCCTACCGCACCTTTGTTGACCCCAGCGGCGACCTGACGCTGCAGGACATTCTGTCCAATCGTTATGCCAATCGCTTTATTCCCGCCCCAGCAGGCCCGCTGACGCTGCCTGGAGACGGCGGCACCTTGTGGGTGGAATTCACCCTCGACTCGGTACAGGACAAGCTCCTCACCGTGGATAACCCGGCCATAGGGCTGATCGATATTTATCGCCTGCAAGAGAGCGAACCCCGCCAACTGTATCGCACGGGTGCCCAGCAGCCGTTCAATAGCCGCCCGCTGCCGTTCCATGGCTTTGCCTTTCCGCTGGAGGGCAGTAGCGCAGCCGGCGACACCTTGCTGCTGCGCCTGAAGAACGACTACCCACTGGCAACCCGCATCATGCTGCAGGACATCAAAGCCGCAGCTGCGCATCATTCGATGCAACAAACCGTTCAGGGCATCCTGGTCGGTCTGTTGCTGGCTCTGTTTCTGCACGGCATGCTGCACGGCTTGATCGGGCGCGACCCCTTCCACGTGTTGCTGGCCGCGGCGGGCCTGATACTTGCCGCCAGCAGCCTGACAGCCCTGAATTGGGTTATCAGCCTGATGCCTCAGCTGCATGGCCAACCCGGAGACATCCTGTTCTTCTGCGCCTACCCATTGCTGGCCCTGTTGCTCAATAGCCAATTCACTGCCCGCCAGCACAGGGGGTTGCAGCGTGCCGTTTACGCATTGGCGATAGCTACGGCGCTGCTGACAGCCATCGCTGCCAGCTTCCCTCCCCTGTTCCGTTTTGTTTCCAATCTGATTCTGATTGGCCAACCACTCTGCATGCTGTTGATTCTGGGCCTGCTGCACGCGGCGCGCCGCCCATTCGACCGCCCCTTCACCATCGGCGTATCCCTGCTGCTGGGCCAAGGGCTGGTTTCTAACTATGTGGGCAAACAAATCCCCGCAGCCTACCTGGCTGACCTGCTGCTCTGGAGCGCCTTGGTCGGTTTCAGCTGGAGCCTCTTCCGCCGGCTGCAAGTGCATCTAGCCAAGCGCATCCACGAACGCCAGGACAGTGCGACTGCGCACGCCGAACAGCGCGCCAAGGCAGAATTTCTGGCGCGTATAAGCCATGAGATTCGCACCCCTATGAATGGCGTACTGGGCATGAGCGAACTCCTGCTGGATACCGCGCTATCGGCCAAGCAGCGCGACTACGTGCAAACCATCCATGGTTCGGGCAACGATTTGCTCAACCTGATCAACGAAATCATCGATATGTCGCGGCTGGAGTCCGGCCAGCTGACGCTGGAGCGCGTGCAGTTCGATCTGCACGCCCTGGTCAACGACTGTCTCGATATTTACCGCACGCGTGCGGAAAATCAGAGTGTCGAGCTGATCGGCTTTGTTCATCCGGAGGTTCCGCGCACCCTGCAGGGCGACCCCACCCGGCTGCGTCAGGTGCTGATGAATCTGCTGGCCAACGCCTTGCAGCACACCGACTCGGGCGAAGTGCTGCTGGTTGTCGGGCTCGAGCAACGCGACAGTACGCCTCAACTGCGCTTTGCCATTCAGGATACTGGCACCAGCATGCCAGACGAAGCCCGCGACAGCCTGCTGAATAAGGATTTCAAAGTCACTCGCTTCCTCGACCAGTCAGATACCGATGGCAAGTTGCCCTTGGTCATCACTCGCCAGTTGATCAACATGATGCAAGGCCAAATTGGCATCAAGACCAGCGGCGAACAAGGCAATACGCTCTGGTTCACACTGCCTGCTACGCATCTGGACACCTCGGACGAAGGGGCTGCTGAAGGCCGCAACCTGCTCGAGCGCAACATCTTGATCGTGGATGACAACGCCACCTGCCGCAAAGTACTCCAGCAGCAGACCACCGCCTGGGGCATGCGCGCCCAATGCGCCTCCAGCGGCCGCGAAGCGCTGGCAATGCTGCGCAATCAGGCCAACCTGGGTAACCCGTTCGACATCCTCCTGCTGGATCAGTCGATGCCTGGCATGAGCGGCGTGGAGCTGGCCAGCCGCATCAAGGACGACCCGGTACTGAGCAGCGACCTGTTGATCATCATGCTCACGGGCATGAACCAGGTGCCCAGCCGGGTCATTGCTCGCAACGCCGGCATCCGCCGCATTCTGAGCAAGCCGGTTGCCGGTTACACCCTGCGTACCACCCTGATTGATGAGTGGAACCAGCGCCGTGCGCCGATCCCGGACAGCACCGACCGTGAACAGCGCGAAACGCAACAAGCCGGCGACAGTGAAAGCGACTTCCGCGTGCTGATTGCCGAAGATAACGCCATATCCACCAAGGTGATCCTTGGCATGCTGGCAAAACTGGGGGTATCGGCCAGCGCCGTAGACAACGGCCTGCGAGCCGTCGAAGCAGTGCAGGAGCAGAGCTACGATCTGGTGCTGATGGATTGTGAAATGCCCGAAATGGATGGTTTTACCGCGGCCGAGAGAATACGTCACTGGGAACAGCGCGGCGGCACGCAACCAATTCCCATCATCGCCCTGACCGCACACATCCTGCCAGAGCACCGTGAACGGGCACGCAAGGCCGGCATGAACGGCCACATGGCCAAGCCGGTAGAACTGAATCAGCTACGTGAACAGCTACAGCACTGGCGCACCATGAAGAGCGACAACGTCGGCCTGTTCTGACGTCATCAGGCAGCGCTGGCACTCGCGTAATCTGCCCACCAGCTCAGCCAGGTTTCGTTCCACATAAACCACCTCCAGAACACTGCTACAGCGTGGCCGGCTGGCCACGCTTTACTCGCACTACTCTAGAAGCATAGGACGACCCGGGCTATTTGAAAGCCGCTATCAGCACGATAGCGACAGCCTTCAGCGCCCGCCCTTGCGCGCCGGCCCACTGCCATTGCGACCACGCTTGCTCTGCCCCTTGCCGGCGCCGGTTTCCCGCGGCGGCAAGCCGGTGTGCTGCGTTAGCATGCGGCCGGCCTTCTTGCTACCGGTCGGCGTCGAGTTCTTGCGCCGCGCACTCTGATAGCTGCCAACCGCCGGCTGGAAACTGGGGATCAACTGATGCTTGCCGTTACCGATCAGGTCAGCGCGCCCCATACTCTTGAGCGCTTCACGCAGCAGCGGCCAGTTGTTCGGGTCGTGGTAACGCAGAAACGCCTTGTGCAGTCGACGCTGACGCTCACCCTTGACGGTGCCCACCGAATCGCTCTTGTAGGTCACCTTGCGCAGCGGATTCTTGCCCGAGTGGTACATGGCCGTTGCCGTGGCCATGGGCGATGGGTAAAACGCCTGTACCTGATCAGCGCGGAAGCCGTTGCGCTTGAGCCACAACGCCAGATTCATCATGTCTTCATCGGTGGTGCCAGGATGCGCCGCGATAAAGTAGGGAATCAGGTACTGCTCCTTGCCCGCTTCCTTCGAGAACTTCTCGAACATCTGCTTGAAGCGGTCATAGCTGCCGATACCGGGCTTCATCATCTTGCTCAGCGGCCCGTCCTCAGTATGCTCGGGCGCGATTTTTAGATAGCCCCCGACGTGGTGCGTCACCAGCTCCTTGACGTACTCCGGCGACTCGACCGCCAGATCGTAGCGCAGGCCCGAGGCGATCAGGATCTTCTTCACCCCCGGCAACGCCCGCGCCTTGCGGTACAGCTCGATCAACGAGGAGTGGTCAGTATTGAGGTTGTCGCAGATGCCCGGATATACGCAGGAGGGCTTACGGCAGGCCGCCTCGATCTCCGGACTCTTGCAGGCGATGCGGTACATGTTGGCCGTCGGGCCGCCCAGATCGGACACCACCCCGGTAAAGCCAGGCACCTTGTCACGCATGTCCTCGATCTCACGAATGATCGAGTCGTGCGAGCGGTTCTGGATAATGCGCCCTTCGTGCTCGGTGATTGAGCAGAAGGTACAGCCGCCGAAGCAGCCGCGCATGATATTGACCGAGAAGCGAATCATCTCGTAGGCAGGAATCCGCTCGCCGCCATAGACCGGGTGCGGCACGCGCGCGTAGGGCAAACCGAAGACATAGTCCATCTCCTCGGTGCTCAACGGAATGGGCGGCGGGTTGAACCAGACATCGCGATCGCCGTGACGCTGCACCAGCGCGCGAGCGTTACCGGGGTTGGTCTCCAGATGCAGCACACGGTTGGCGTGGGCGTACAGCACCGGGTCGCCCTTCACTTTTTCGAAGGCCGGCAAGCGAATCACCGTGCGGTCGCGCTCAAGGCGCGGGTGCGGCAGCAGCTCGATGACCTGGGCCTCGTCGGCCGCCGACTCGGGCTCCGGACCCTTGGCCTGCTCCACCGCACAGGCGGCCGTGTCCTGGGTGTTGACGTAGGGGTTGATGATCTTGTCGATCTTGCCGGGCCGGTCGATGCGGGTGGAGTCCAGCTCAAACCAGCCTTCCGGCGTATCGCGGCGAATGAACGCTGTACCGCGCACATCGGTAATGTCCTGAATCGGCTCACCACGACTCAGACGATGGGCTACCTCAACAACCGCCCGCTCGGCGTTACCGTAGAGCAGGATGTCAGCCTTGGCGTCGACCAGCAGGGAGTGCCGCACCTTGTCCTGCCAGTAGTCGTAGTGGGCGATGCGGCGCAGCGAGGCCTCGATACCGCCAAGTACAATCGGCACATCCTTGAAGGCCTCCCGGCAGCGCTGGCTGTAGACCAGGCTGGCGCGATCCGGTCGCTTGCCGCCCTGTCCGCCGGCGGTGTAAGCATCATCGGAACGTACCTTGCGATCAGCCGTATAGCGGTTGATCATCGAGTCCATATTGCCGGCAGCCACCCCGAAAAACAGGTTGGGCTTGCCGAGCTTCATGAAGTCCTGCTTGCTGTGCCAGTCAGGCTGGCTGATGATGCCGACACGGTAACCCTGCGCCTCCAGCAGGCGGCCAATCACCGCCATGCCGAATGACGGATGGTCGACGTAGGCATCGCCGGTGACGATGATCACATCACAGCTGTCCCAGCCGAGCTGATCCATTTCTTCGCGACTGACCGGCATGAACGGCGCCGGTCCAAAGCACTCGGCCCAGTAACGCGGATAGTCGAACAGCTGATGCTTGGCGACCGGAATAGAGACGGCCATGTTCACTCCTCCCCGTAGCCGGAGTACGAGCCCGGTGCGAGGTTTTCAAAACGGGTGTATTTGCCCAGAAACGCCATCCGTGTCGTGCCGATAGGGCCGTTACGCTGCTTACCGATAATCAGCTCCGCGACGCCCTTGTCCTGGGTGTCGGGGTGGTAGACCTCATCACGATAGACAAACATGATGACGTCCGCGTCCTGCTCGATCGCACCCGATTCACGCAAGTCGGAGTTGATCGGGCGCTTGTTCGGCCGTTGCTCAAGCGAGCGGTTAAGCTGCGACAGGGCAACCACCGGCACGTTGAACTCTTTGGCCAACGCCTTGAGCGACCGGGAAATCTCGGAAATTTCGTTGGTGCGGTTTTCCGACGCCGCGCCACCAATACGCATCAACTGCAGATAGTCGATCATGATCAGTGCCAGGTCGCCGTGCTCGCGAACGATACGGCGGGCGCGGGTGCGCATCTCCATCGGGGACAGGCCAGCGGTATCATCGATAAACAACTTGCGGTCGTTGAGCATGTTGACCGCCGAGGTAAGACGCGGCCAATCCTCATCGTCCAGCCGCCCTGAACGCACCTTGGTCTGGTCGATGCGACCAAGCGAAGACAGCATACGCATGATCAGCGACTCACCTGGCATCTCCAGCGAGAACACCAGCACCGCCTTGTCGCTGCGCATCACCGCGTTCTCGACCAGGTTCATGGCAAAGGTGGTCTTACCCATCGACGGACGACCTGCGACGATAATCAGGTCAGCCGGCTGCAGGCCCGAGGTCATGTTGTCCAGGTCAGTAAAGCCGGTGGAAAGACCGGTAATGGAGCCTTCACTGTTAAACAGCGTATCGATGCGGTCGATCGCCTTGGTCAGCAGTGCATTGACCCCTTCCGGTCCGCCGGTCTTCGGGCGGCTCTCGGCAATCGAGAAAATCTTGCGCTCGGCATCATCGAGCACCTCGGTCGCCTGCATACCCTTGGGGTTGAAGGCGGTATCAGCAATCTCGGTGCTGACGCTGATCAACTGGCGCAGGGTGGAGCGCTCACGAATGATCTGCGCATAGGCACTGATGTTGGCTACCGAGGGCGTGTTCTTGGCCAGCTGCCCGAGGTAGGCCAGACCACCCACCTGGTCGGTCAGTCCTTCCTTGTCCAGCTCTTCAGCCAGGGTCACCACGTCAAACGGCTGGTTGCGCGAGGCCAGACGCAACAGCGCCTGAAAGATCAGCCGGTGGTCGTGGCGATAAAAATCACTGTCGGTCAGCTGTTCGGCCACCCGCTCCCAGGCCATGTTGTCCAGCATCACGCCGCCAAGGACTGCCTGCTCGGCCTCAATCGAGTGCGGGGGCACCTTCAGGGCTGCGGTCTGCAGATCCAGCTCGGGACGGTCGGTATACAGTGATTCGGTCATGGGAGTGCGCTCAAAACAGCCTGATCAGAAATGCAACACGGCGCCTGTCCGCAGACAGGCGCCGTGTTGAAGTCTAACGACAAAGCCCCGGCAAATCATCCGCTCAGGGCGGATAGCGCGAGGCCAATCGTTATTAGCCGGCTACAACAACCAGCTTGACGGTAGCGTCGACGTCGGTGTGCAGCTGCACGTCGATGTCGAACTCGCCAACGGTACGCAGCGCGCCGTCGGGCAGACGGACTTCGCTCTTCTCGATGGCAACGCCAGCTGCAGTCACAGCGTCAGCGATGTCACGAGTACCGATGGAACCGAACAGTTTGCCCTCTTCGCCTGCGTTAGCAGCGATGGTGACAGTCAGATCAGCCAGTTTGGCAGCGCGGGCTTCAGCCTCGGCTTTCTTCTCAGCAGCGATCTTTTCCAGTTCGGCGCGGCGTGCTTCAAAAGCAGCTACGTTATCAGCAGTCGCCGGAGTGGCTTTGCCGAAGGGCAGCAGGAAATTGCGAGCGTAACCAGCTTTAACAGCGACTTTGTCGCCCAGGTTACCCAGGTTCGCGATCTTTTCGAGCAGGATAACTTCCATTGCGATGACCTCTTTAATTCAACCTTGACCGTTTGAGTCATCGTTGCCGCCACCGGAAACCGGCTTCAGGCGGGAACGGAAATCAAACAGACTATCAATAAACGCCAAAATCATGATCAGGGGGTACAGCACTTGCCACACGAACAGTAACGCCACATACAGCACCACCAGCGGGCCGATACCCAGCCGCTTGATGCCGACTACGCCGTGTACCAGCGCCAGGCCGGCAAACAGCAGCGGCACAGTGGCAACCGGCGCAAGCAGCACCAGGCCATCGACCTGGGGCCCGGCAAACACGGCCAGGAGCAGCACCACACTCATCCAGGGTGCCAACCGCAAACGATGAAACTCCTCGCGGAATCCACCCGGGTTGTACAACCTGGCTTGCCAGGCACGCGCCAGAATCAGACTGAGCAGCGTCATGGCCGCATGGGTTGCACCCATCAGGCCAGCCAGCAGCGGCACCAGCATGGCCTGGAGGCGCGCAAGCGCTGCCTCGTCGACCTCACCCAGCTCACTGAGCATCTGCGGCAGGGCCGCTTGAATCTGCTCGGCCAGCTGCTGCAAGGGCGCCTGCAGTGTCGCCATCAACACCAGGGCAAACACCAACCCCAGCGGCGCTGTCGCCATCACGACCAGCGACCATTCGCTACGCTGACGCAACAACAGTGCCAGCGCGGCACTACCCAGCAATACCAGCAGCGGGGTCGGATCGCCTATCAGGGCCCAGGCCAGCGCGGGAAGCGCGCCCCAGACCACAACCGACATACCTTCCGACCAACCGCGGCGCAACAGCACCAGCGCCAGTACTACTGCACCAAACCAGAACAACAGGGGGACGGCGACTGACAAACCCACCACCAGGGTGGCTTGCCGACGACCGCGCATTATGAATTCAGCGAGCCCCTGCATGCCGATTCGGCTTCCCGATCAATTACTTTTGGCTACCAATCAACGACCGTGGCCGTCGGTGTAAGGCAGCAGAGCCAGGTAGCGGGCGCGCTTGATAGCAACGGCCAGCTGACGCTGGTACTTGGCCTTGGTACCGGTGATACGGCTCGGGACAATCTTGCCGGTCTCGGTGACATAGGCCTTCAGAGTGTTGAGATCTTTGTAATCGATCTCTTTTACGCCTTCAGCGGTAAAACGGCAGAACTTTCTGCGACGGAAAAAACGTGCCATGGCAGCGTCTCCTTAATTCTGGAATGGGAACTGAAAAAACTTACTCGTCGTCACCGTTGTCGTCGGCGTCGTTGCTGTTGTTGTCAGCATTGTCGTTGGAATCGTTGTCGTCGTTGCGCTCGCGACGCTCGCGACGCTCACCACGGCCACTTTCCTCAGACTTGAGCATGTCAGACTGTTCGGTAACGGCTTCGTCACGACGGATAACCATGTTGCGGATAACGGCATCGTTGTAACGGAAGTTTTCGCTCAGCTCATCCAGTGCCTTGGCGCTGCACTCAACGTTCATCATGATGTAGTGAGCTTTGTGGATCTTGTCGATCGGGTAAGCCAGCTGGCGGCGGCCCCAATCTTCCAGACGATGTACTTTGCCGCCGTCTTCTTCGATCACTTTGCTGTAGCGCTCAACCATCGCGCTAACCTGCTCGCTCTGGTCCGGGTGAACCAGGAATACGATTTCGTAATGACGCATATAAGCTCCTTACGGGTTATAGCCAGCTGCCCAAACAGTCTGGCAAGGAGTGGAACATAGGGTTTGGGGCGGCCATTCTAGTGAAGCGCCGCTCGGCTTGCAAGGGAAATGCCAGTAGCGGTCCTGAGACAGGTAAAACCCAGGCTGGAAGCCAATAGCGTGGGCGGGAGACTGGTTAGCCTGCAAGGGTTGAGTTACACCGACGGCGCCCACGGCACCGCCGGCATACAAGTCAGCTCGAGACCCCGCGCTGGCGTACCGCTTCGAACAGGCAGATACCGGTGGCTACCGACACATTGAGGCTGCTAACGCTGCCGGCCATGGGCAGCTTGGCCAGGTAGTCGCAATGCTCGCGGGTCAGACGGCGCATGCCGGCGCCTTCTGCGCCCATGATGATGATCGACGGCACGGTGAAATCCACGTCATAGATCAGCTGGTCCGCTTCGCCCGCCGTGCCCACCACCCACAGCCCACGTTGCTTGAGCTGCTTGAGAGTACGACTGAGGTTGGTCACCGCCACCAGCGGCACGGTTTCAGCCGCGCCACAGGCCACCTTGCGTACCGTCGGATTCAGACTGGCCGAACGATCACGCGGCACGATCACCGCGTGCGCGCCAGCCGCATCGGCGCTGCGCAGACAGGCGCCCAGGTTATGCGGGTCGGTCACGCCGTCCAGCACCAACAGCAAGGGCGTACCCTCCAACCGGTCCAGCATATGCCCCAGCATCTCCTCGGACCACACCTGGCTGGGCACCACCTCGGCTAGCACACCTTGATGCACACCCTCGGCCTGCGCATCCAGCTCATCACCGGCGACACGCTGCATGGCGACCCCCTGGCGCTCAGCCAACGCCAGCAGTGCTTGCTGACGCTCATTCAGGCGTCCGGCCTGCAGCAGCAGGCGCTTGATCCGCTTGGGATGACGATCCAGCAGAGCCTGCACCGCGTGCAGACCAAATACCCGCTCCAGATCACTCATACTCAACGGGCCTTACGCTTACGCGGGCCGCGGTTATCACCAGCTGGCTTCTTACCCGCAGGCTTGGCAGCGCCGGCTGGCTTGGCCGACTTGCCCTTACCCTTGCTCGCCGGTGCTTTGCCCGCGCCGGAGCGACCTTTGCTGCGAGGCTCTGTTTCACCGGCAGCACGGCGCGCGTCCGCCAGCAGCTTCTCACGCATCGCCCGACTGGCAGACACTTGGCGCTCAGCCGGCTGCGGTTGGGGCTGCGGTGCATCCTGAGCCATTTCAAAGTCGATCTTGCGATCATCCAGATCCACCCGCGCCACCTGCACACGCACCGGATCACCGAGACGGAAGCGTCTACCCGAGCGCTCACCTACCAGGGCGTGATGCACTGCATCAAACACGTAGTAGTCCGCCGGCAGCGCCGTGACGTGCAACAACCCTTCGACGTAGATATCAGTCAATTCGATAAACAAGCCAAAGCTGGTAGCAGCCGTGACCAGGCCATCAAAACTCTCGCCCACCTTGTCCTGCATGAACTCGCACTTGAGCCAGCTGACTACATCGCGGGTTGCCTCATCGGCACGACGCTCGTGCTGCGAGCACTGCTCGCCCAGCTCGGCCAGGCGCTGATGATCGTAGGGGTAGATGCGCGCCTTGGGCATCACACCGCCACCAGCACGGCGCACCAGATCGGTGTTGCGCCGTGAGCGAATGACGCTGCGAATGGCGCGATGCACCAGCAGGTCGGGGTAGCGCCGAATCGGCGAGGTAAAGTGAGTGTAGGCCTCGTAATTCAGGCCGAAGTGACCTGCGTTATCCGGGCTATAGACAGCCTGACTGAGCGAACGCAGCATCACCGTCTGAATCAGCTGGGCGTCCGGGCGACCCTGCACCTTGGCCAGCACGGCCGCATAGTCTTCCGGCGTCGGCACACCCTTCTTGCGCGTCAAACTCAAGCCCTGGGAGTTTAGAAACTCGCGCAGGCGCTCCACCTTCTCGGCCTGCGGGCCGTCGTGCACGCGGTACAGACCGGGCAGTTCAAGCTCCTGCAGGAAGCGTGCGGTAGCCACATTGGCACACAGCATGCATTCTTCGACAATCTTGTGGGCATCGTTGCGCGTGGTCGGGCGAATCTCCACGATCTTGCGATCCTCACCAAAAACCATGCGGGTCTCGGTAGTCTCAAAATCGATCGCGCCGCGGCCCTGGCGCGCCTTGGCCAGCGCCTTGTAAAGCTCGTACAGGCTCTCCAGGTGCGGCAGCACCTCGCCGTACTGCTCGCGCAGCGCCTTGCCTTCACGGCTGCGCGGATGTTCCAGCATGCTGGAGACCTTGTTGTAGGTCAGCCGCGCATGGGAGTGGATCACCCCTTCGTAGAACTCGAAATCGGTCAGCTCACCGGTCTTGGAAATGGTCATTTCACAGACCATAGCCAGGCGATCTACATGCGGATTCAGCGAACACAGACCGTTGGACAACGCCTCCGGCAGCATGGGGATCACTTCACTGGGGAAGTACACCGAGGTACCGCGCAGCTCCGCCTCTTCGTCCAGCGCCGAGCCAATCGGCACGTAGTGCGACACATCCGCGATGGCAACGTAGAGCTTCCAGCCGCCAGAGAACAGACGCCAGCCACTGGCCTTGTGCGGTTCACAGTAAAGAGCATCGTCAAAATCGCGGGCATCTTCACCGTCAATGGTGACCAATGGCAGGTGACGCAGATCGACACGCTTGAGCTTGTCCTTCTCGACCACATGATCCTTCAGGCGCTCAGCTTCCTTGATGACCGCATCGGGCCATTCGCTGGGAATGTCATAGCTGCGCAGCGCAACTTCGATTTCCATGCCTGGCGCCATGTAGTCGCCAACCACTTCAATCACCTCACCTTGGGCCTGACGACTCATGGTCGGCCACTGGGTAATGCGCACCTCGGCGTACTGGCCGTGCTTGACGCCACCTTTCGCGCTTGGCGCAACCAGCACATCGTGCTGGATACGGGCGTTGTCAGCGACCACAAAACCGATGCCGTTCTCTTCGTAATAGCGCCCCACCAGAATCTCATGGGCGCGAGCTATCACCTCGACCACTGCACCTTCGCTGCGGCCACGGCGATCCACACCGGTGACACGGCCAAGTACACGGTCGCCATCAAATACCAGGCGCATCTGCGAGGGGCCGAGGAACAGGTCTTCACCACCGTCATCAGGCACCAGGAAGCCGAAGCCATCACGGTGCCCCTGCACACGCCCGGGAATCAGATCCAGCTTATCCACTGGCGCATAGGCGCCACGGCGGGTGTAGATGACCTGACCATCGCGCTCCATGGCGCGCAGGCGGCGGCGCAGGGCCTCGATACTCTCTTCATCCTGCAGCCCAAACTCCTGCTGCAGCTGGGCGCGCGTTGCCGGCGCGCCACGATTCTCCAGCAGCTGCAGTATCAGCTCGCGACTGGGAATGGGGTTGTCATACTTTTCTGCTTCGCGCCGCGCCTCAGGGTCCATCTGACTCCAGTCAGAGGACGTGACGTTATTGCGGGAAGTGTTGGAGGTGTCCGACCGAGAGGTCGAACCGGGGGATTTGGTCTTTTTCGTCATAGGCGCCTATTGAACCGAAAATCAATGTCACATGCACCTGTTTGCAGGATAATTTTTTTCACGTCAGGGGTTTACAACTCCGCTACGACTATCTAAGATTCGCGCCGTCAACAGGAAACAGCCATCGCAGCGAGCCCTGCCTCAGCATAGCAGTTTCAGATGACATGCCCAGGTGGTGAAATTGGTAGACACGCTAGCTTCAGGTGCTAGTGGCCTTACGGCCGTGGAAGTTCGAGTCTTCTCCTGGGCACCAATTCAGAAAAAGCCGAGCAGTTGCTCGGTTTTTTCAGCTTAAAGAAATCGCCCAGGTGGTGAAATTGGTAGACACGCTAGCTTCAGGTGCTAGTGACCTTACGGTCGTGGAAGTTCGAGTCTTCTCCTGGGCACCAATTTCGTAAAAGAACCGAGCCATGCGCTCGGTTTTTTTATGCCTGAATTTCACCCTTCCCGCCCAGCGTGGCACCATCCGCCATGCAGACAAAAAAAGGCGCCCCGCAGGACGCCTTTTTTCAGACCACGCTCACACTCAGAAGATCTGGCGCAAGATCACAGTCTCGTTACGATCCGGGCCAGTCGAGATGATATCGATTGGCGCACCCACCAGGTCCTCGATGCGACGGATATAGGCTTGCGCATTGGCCGGCAGACCTTCCAGTGTCTTCACACCCAGAGTCGACTCATGCCAGCCAGGCATATCTTCGTACACCGGCTCCAGCCCAATGTAGCTATCCGCGTCAGTCGGCGCTTCAATCACATCACCCTGAGCATTGCGGTAACCCACACAAATACGGATCACATCCAGACCGTCCAGCACGTCCAGCTTGGTCAGGCACAGGCCGCTGATGCTGTTAATCTCGATAGCGCGACGCAGAATGACCGCATCAAACCAGCCGCAGCGACGCGCGCGCCCAGTGGTAGAACCAAACTCGTGGCCACGCTCGGCCAGGCGGCTACCCACCTCGTCAAACAGCTCGGTCGGGAACGGGCCCGAGCCAACACGGGTGGTGTAGGCCTTGGTGATACCCAGCACATAATCCAGATACAGCGGACCAAAGCCGGACCCGGTAGCAGTACCGCCGGCAGTGGTGTTGGAGCTGGTCACGAAGGGATAGGTACCGTGGTCGATATCCAGCAGCGAGCCCTGAGCCCCTTCAAACATGATGTTGGCACCTTCGCGGCGCAGCTCGTGCAGACGCGCGGTCACATCAGTCATCAGCGGAGCCAGCCATTCGGCATACTCCATCGCCTCATCCAGCGTCTTCTGGAAGTCGATCGGCTCTACCTTGTAGTAGTGCTGCAGGGCGAAGTTGTGATAATCCAGCACCTCGCCCAGCTTGGCGGCAAAGCGTTCGCGATGGAACAGGTCAGCCACACGCAGACCACGGCGCGAGACCTTGTCTTCGTAGGCCGGGCCGATACCGCGACCAGTGGTACCGATCTTGGCTTCGCCACGGGCCAGCTCACGCGCCTGATCAAGAGCAACGTGATACGGCAGAATCAACGGACAAGCCGGACTGATACGCAGGCGCTCGCGCACCGGCACACCCTTGCTTTCCAGCTGAGTCAGTTCCTTCAGCAGCGCTTCCGGCGACAGCACCACGCCGTTACCGATAAAGCACTGGACGTTGTCACGCAGAATCCCCGAGGGAATCAGGTGCAGTACGGTCTTCTCACCATCGATCACCAGTGTGTGGCCGGCGTTGTGACCGCCCTGATAGCGCACTACCGCCGCGACCTGATCGGTCAGCAAGTCGACGATCTTACCCTTGCCTTCATCGCCCCACTGGGTCCCCAGGATGACAACATTCTTACCCATGTTCAGCCCATGCCTCACTAGAAATGAAATGGCCTTGCGGCCGTCTAATCACGAATTCAGTTCAACGACCTGCCAGCGACCGTCGCGCCAGGTCAGAATACGGTCACAACCGTGCGCCGCCGCCTCAGCATCAGCCTGGCCTGGCAACGCTACAATGACTCGCTGGCCGGCTGCGCGCAGCTCAGCCACGGCCTGCTGCAGGCCAGGCTCCGCGCTATAGGGCGCCCACACCGCCGAGGCGATATCGGCGCTGGCAATCTGCCCGCGCTGCACCAAAAACCGCAGGTCAGTAGAAAACCCAGTGGCCGGGCGGGCGCGACCGAAGTCACTGCCGATATCGTCGTAACGACCACCCTGGGCAACACTTTGCCCCAGCCCCGGCACAAATGCCGCAAACACCACACCCGTGTGGTAATGGTAGCCGCGCAATTCACCAAGGTCGAAATACAACGGCACATCCGGGTATTGGCGCGCCAACACCTGAGCCACCTCAGCCAGATCGTCGAGCGCCGCCATCACCGCCTCTGGCGCTCCATCAAGCAGCGCATGCGCTCGATCAAGCACCTCGACACCGCCAGAGAGCTCAACCAGACTGCACAGCATGGCACCCAGCGAGCCCTGCTCCACACCGCCCGCCAAGGCCGCGACCTCATCGGCCGCCTTGCGTTGCAGCGCATCGAACAGGGCCTGTTCGGTCTGCTCAGTCACCCCGGCTGCCTGAATCAAGCCACGGTAAATACCCACATGACCAATATCCAGATGCACATCTTCGACGCGGCAGAGCGCCAGGGTTTCCAGCATTAGCGAAATCACTTCAATATCGCTGGCACTGGACGCATCACCGTACAACTCCGCACCCAACTGAATCAGGCTACGCGAGGTCGCCAGCGCCCGCGGACGGGTATGCAGCACGCTACCGCAGTAGCACAGCCGAGACGGCCCTTCGGCGCCTAGCGTGTGCGCATCGATGCGCGCAACCTGTGGCGTGATGTCGGCACGTAGCCCGAGCATGCGCCCGGACAGCTGATCAATCATTTTGAAGGTTTGCAGCTCGAGATCATGGCCAGCGCCAGTGAGCAGCGATTCGAGGTATTCGATATGCGGGGTAATGACCAGGTCATAGCCCCAACGGGAGAACAGATCCAGCAGCTGTCGACGGGCTGCTTCAATACGTGCCGCCTCGCGAGGCAGCACTTCGTCGATGCCGTCAGGCAACAGCCAACGGTCTACACTAGGCATTTTTTAAACCTTTCATACAGGGTGCCGAGCCTCTGCGTGACACTCGGACACCTAGCGAACCAGATACAGGCACAGGGTGCCGATCAACATGCTGGCAAGCCCTGCCAGCCGAACCTGACGCGCACTGAGCTCTGAAATGCCGCTCAGCATTCGCTGCCAGCGGGCCGGCATCAGAAAGGGCAGCACCCCCTCTATCACCAACACCAGGCAAAGTGCCGTCAAGATTTCCTGCAACATGTCCGTCCCCGTCAGCACCACCCCTGCCGGCGCGTCAGGCAGCGTGGACCGGTCACAAAAAAGCCGGGCTAACCCGGCTGCGCAAGTGTAACACGTTTTGCGCGACCGACACTGCGCAAATCGGCACGCACTCATCGACCCTGCAGACAGCAAAACGGGCTACCCAAAGGCAGCCCGTCTTTCAGTGCCGAAGCACTCAACGCTGCAGAGGATCAGCCTGCATATACTTGAAGAACTCGCTCTCCGGATCCAGCACCAGCATGTCGGACTTGCTGGCGAAACTCTCGCGATAAGCCTGCAGGCTGCGCGAGAAGGAGTAAAACTCCGGATCCTTATTGTAGGCTTCGGCATAGATAGCCGCCGCCTGCGCATCGCCATCACCGCGAATCTTCTCGGACTCACGGAATGCCTCGGCAATGATCACGCGCTGTTGACGATCAGCGTCAGCGCGAATCCCCTCGGCCAGCTCAGCACCCTTGGCGCGGTGCTCACGCGCCTCACGCTCACGCTCGGTACTCATACGATCGAATACGCTGCGGTTTACCTCAGTCGGCAGGTCAATCGCCTTGACCCGCACATCCACCACCTCGATACCCAGCTCGCGTCGGGCGTTTTCATCCAGGGTCGCCGTGATGTCAGCCATCAACTGATCGCGCTCACCTGACACCACCTCGTGCAGGGTACGGCGCGCCACCTCATTGCGCAGACCGGACTCCAGCTGGCGCGACAAACGCTCTTCGGCAATCGCACGCAGACCTGACGTCGCCGTGTAGAAACGCTGCACATCAGCGATGCGCCACTTGGCGTAGGAGTCCACCATCAGCGCTTTCTTTTCCAGCGTCAGATAGCGCTGGGTAGCGGTATCCAGCGTCAGCAGACGACCATCAAAGCTCTGCGCCTCCTGCACAAACGGCAGCTTGAAGTGCAGACCTGGCGGCACGTCGTTCTGCACCACCTTACCGAACTGCAGCACGATGGCGCGCTCAGTCTGGCTAACCACGAAGAAGCTGTTCCAGCCAACAACTACAGCGGCCAGCAGCACAATCAATCCAAACAGTGACTTGTTACTCATCAGCGGGACTCCCTGGAGCGCAGATCACGCTGCTGCGAAGCAGGCGTACGGGCAGATGAATCGCTCTGCACGATCGGCGGCAGACCGGAGCTGGCACTGCTGGAGCCGCTGCTGCCACCCTGATTCATCAGCTTGTCGAGCGGCAAGTAAAGCAGGTTATTGCTGCCTTCTCCGCCAGCCACCAGCACCTTGCTGGTGCTGCTCAGCACGTCTTGCATGACTTCCAGATACAGGCGCTCACGCAGTACCTCAGGCGCCAGAACATACTGTTCGAGCAGCAGATCAAAGCGCTTGGCTTCACCTTCTGCGCGGGCCACCACCTCATCACGGTAACCATTAGCCTCTTCCAGCATGCGCTGGGCGCGGCCACGCGCTTCAGGGATCACCCCATTGGCGTAGGCCTCGGCCTGGTTGCGCGCACGCACTTCATCTTCCTTGGCGCGAATCACGTCATCAAACGCGTCCTGCACCTCGGCCGGTGCCTGTGCGTTCTCGATGTTCACCTGGGTCACCGCAATACCAGTGTTGTAGCTGTCCAGATAACGCTGCAGACGCTCGGTTACCTCAACCGCCATCTGCTCACGCCCCTCGGTCAGCACCTGGTGCATCGGGGTAGAACCCACAACGTGGCGTACAGCACTTTCGGTCGCGTGACGCAGACTGGTCTCAGGGTCTTCGACCTTGAGCACAAAGTTCTCGAGATTGGAGATGCGGTACTGAATCGCCACCGGCACTTCAACGATATTCTCGTCTTCGGTCAGCATCTGACCCTGTTGGCGATAGGAACGCACCTGGGTCACGTTACGCTGAAACTTGCGCTCAACCGGCGGGAAATACAGATGCAGACCAGGCCCGACGGTGCGATGGTATTCACCGAAGCGCAGAATAACCGCCTGCTCCTGCTCATTGACCATGTACACGGCCTTGAACACCCAGAAGCCGAGAATCAGTACCAGGCCCAGCGCCCACATCCAGCTTGGGATACCAGCACCACCGGTGCTGCTGCCACCGCCGCTTTTGCTGCCGCGCTTGCCGGAGCCGAACAGATTGTTCAGGCTGTCCTGCAATTTCCGCAGCGCTTCATCCAGATCCGGCGGACCTTGCTTGCCGCCGCGATTGCCACCGCCGCCGCTACCCCAAGGGTCCTGGTCGTTAGAATTATTGCCGCCACCAGGCTCATTCCAGGCCATAGCGTTCTCCGTTGTCTGTAACCAATCAAAGTTCGGGCCGCCGGGGCGCCGAAACAGGGTGCAATCCTACCGTAAACCTGACAGGGGACGCGAACCGGCCTCCCCCGCTTTCATTGCAAAGTATGTTGCTGCAGAAACTGCTCCGGCTGCCAGCCTTCACGCTTGAGCAGGCGATTGAAATCACTGCGCTGCAGGCGTACTTCCAGCTGTTGCCGGCCATCTTCACCAATCTGCTCCCCCAGCACCGCACCAGCGGCATAAAACTGGGCGCGCAGGCGCGCTTCGGCGTAATCGAGCTGAATGTGCTCCTGCACAATATCATCCCCCAACCGCTCAGCGATGGCCTGCGCCAGCAGATCCAGCCCGCGCCCCTGCTGCGCCGAGATCCAGACTCGCACTGCCACACCGTCTTCATCTCGCTGAATTTGCGGCTCAAAGCCGTCAATCAGGTCGATCTTGTTGTACACCTCAAGCATCGGCAGCTCGAGGGCACCGATCTCACCGAGCACATGATGCACCTGCTCGACATTGGACTCGCGCTCTTCATCGGCAGCATCAATCACATGCAACAGCAAGTCAGCCTGACTGGACTCTTCCAGGGTGGCGCGGAACGCCTCGACCAGCTTGTGCGGCAGGTGACGGATAAAACCTACGGTATCGGCCAGAATCACCGGCCCGATGTCTGCCAGCTCGATCCTGCGCAGCGTCGGGTCCAGCGTTGCGAACAGCTGGTCTGCTGCATACACCTCGGAGACGGTCAACGTATTGAACAGGGTCGACTTGCCCGCGTTGGTGTAGCCCACCAGTGAAACCACCGGAATTTCAGCGCGGCGCCGCGCACGGCGCGCCTGATCACGCTGACTGCGCACCTTTTCAAGACGTTTGGTAATCTGCTTGATACGTACACGCAGCAGGCGACGATCAGTCTCCAGCTGGGTCTCACCCGGACCACGCAGGCCAATACCACCTTTCTGACGCTCAAGGTGCGTCCAGCCCCGCACCAGGCGAGTGCTGAGGTGGTCGAGCTGGGCCAGTTCCACCTGCAACTTGCCCTCGTGGGTACGGGCGCGCTGGGCAAAGATATCCAGAATCAGACCGGTACGGTCAATAACCCGACACTCCAGTTCGCGCTCAAGATTGCGCTCCTGGCTGGGGGTCAAGGTGTGGTTGAAAATGACCAGCTCGCCTTCGCTGGCCTTGACCAGCGCCCGCAGCTCATCGACCTTACCGCTACCGATAAGAAAACGCGGGGTGGGCTGGTGGCGGGAGACGGTCAGGAAACCTGCGTTTTCAGCGCCGGCAGAACGTACCAGTTCGATAAATTCGTGCGGATCTTCCTGGCGCTGCTCGTCCAGACCTTCGAGGTGAACAAGAATGGCACGTTCACCCCCTTCATGGCGCTCAAAAAACAATCAGGCCTCCTGCATCATCAGGGATTGCCGGCCTCGGCTTCGTCAGCACCGGGCTGCGTCGGCAGACGCACCGGGCGACCGGGAACGACAGTGGAAATAGCGTGCTTGTAGACCATCTGGCTGACAGTGTTCTTCAGCAAAATGACGAACTGGTCAAAAGACTCGATCTGCCCCTGCAGTTTGATGCCGTTGACCAGATAGATAGATACCGGAACTCGTTCCTTGCGCAGAACGTTCAGGTAAGGGTCTTGTAGTGAATGCCCTTTTGACATTGCCTCACTCCTTTTATGGAAACCGTATAATTTTGAGCATTATTTCAATGCGAATCGGCCGGCCTGTCCATTATCCAAAAGACGAGCAGGCACCGTTACTGCACAAGCACAGCTTGCAGAAGCGTCGAAACCTCATAATGAGGCCGTCTGCAGCACTTTCAAGGCCCGCTCGAATCTTTTCGGGTCGAGACTGTCAAGCCACTCAATCGGCTCATTCCAGCCACGCAACCAGGTAAACTGCCGCTTGGCCAACTGGCGCGTTGCGATGATGCCCCGTTCACGCATCTGCTCGTAGTTCAGCCGCCCTTCCAGATAATCCCAAGCCTGTCGATAACCGACCGCCCGAATCGAGGGCATGCTGACATCCAGATCACCACGCGCATGCAGGGCTTCGACCTCGGAAATCAGCCCTTGTTGCAACATCTGCGTAAAACGTTCAGCAATTCGCTCATGCAACACTGCGCGCTCCTGGGGAGCAACCGCCAGATAGCGCACAGTATAAGGTAAAACACCGGTACCGGGCGGCTGATCAGAGGCTTTTTCTGCGTGCTGACGCTGGTGCCATTGCGTAAGTGTAATCCCGCTGGCGAGAAACACCTCATAAGCACGTGAAATCCGCTGCGGATCATTGGGGTGGATACGCTCGGCGGCGACGGGGTCAACCTCTGCCAGCGCTGCGTGCACGGCCGGCCAACCCTGCTCCTGCGCCATCCGCTCGATACGCGCACGGGCCGCCGGATCAGCCGAAGGCATGTTGGCGAGACCGCCAAACAAAGCCTTAAAGTACAACATGGTGCCACCCACCAGCAGCGGCACGCGGCCACGTGCGGTGATATCGCGGATCAGCGCCAGGGCATCATCACGAAAGCGCGCGGCCGAATAGGGCTCGGCCGGGTCCAGGATGTCGATCAGGTGGTGCGGATACCGCTGCAGGGCCTGCGCATCAGGCTTGGC
Source organism: Halopseudomonas maritima (assembly GCF_021545785.1). Lineage (NCBI taxonomy): Bacteria > Pseudomonadati > Pseudomonadota > Gammaproteobacteria > Pseudomonadales > Pseudomonadaceae > Halopseudomonas > Halopseudomonas maritima. Next base: position 3,030,090 of record NZ_CP079801.1, on the reverse strand, counting down.
CGCGCCGATATTCATACCGCGATATACCAGCACCGAATCAACACTGACCAGTTCGCAGGGGAACTGGTCGTACAGGTACATCGCCAGGTCGGTCTTGCCGGACGCGGTTGGCCCCATCAGGCATATCACCGGCGGCAGAGCCACAGCCTCGTCGGGAGCAACCATCAGCGCCCCCGCATAAACAGCTTGTCCAGCTCGGTCATGCTTAGCTGCGTCCAGGTCGGACGACCGTGGTTACACTGACCGCTGCGCTCGGTTTGCTCCATATCACGCAACAGGGCATTCATCTCAGCCAGGGTCAGCCGCCGATTGGCGCGCACCGACCCGTGGCAGGCCATGGTAGATAACAGCTCATTCAGGTGCGCCTGAATACGGTCGCTACTGCCGTATTCCAGCAGATCACTCAACACGTCGCGCACCAGCGGCTCGGCATCTGCCTGGCGCAACAGTGAAGGCACTTCACGGATCGCCAGGGTTTCCGGCCCCATGCGCTGCAATGACATGCCGAGCTTCTGGAACCAGGCCGCATGTTCATCCGCACAATCGGCTTCGCGCTGACTCACTGCCATGCTGGCAGGTACCAGCAACGGCTGACTGCGTAGCCCTTCCTGATCCATTGCCTGCTTCAAACGCTCGTAGGTGATGCGCTCATGCGCCGCATGCATATCGACAATGACCATACCGGCGGCATTCTCGGCGATAATAAAAACGCCGTGCATCTGCGCCACCGCGTAGCCCAGCGGCGGCACATCCTCCCCCTCCACAGAGGCCGGCAGACTCGGCACCGACGCACCGCCATTGCCGTACAGCCCGGCATAGGCGGCGGCCGTACCCTGAGGCGGCGGTGATGGCGGAACATAGCTGTTGGCAGGCGTTGCACTCCAGGCCGGCGGCGCCTCGTTCAGCACCATGCGTTGCTGGCCCGAGAACACGCCGGCATCCAGGCCACTGACGGCAGGCTGACTGACTGGCGATGGCGGCTGAGCTGAGGCCTGGTCGTCGTCTCCCTGATCACCGGGCCGCTGATCAGCCAGTGCACGGTACAAGGTACTGAAGAGAAAATCGTGGACCATGCGACCATCACGAAAGCGCACCTCGTGCTTGGTCGGGTGCACATTCACATCTACCACAGCCGGGTCCAGCTCCATAAACAGCACAAAGGTCGGATGGCGGCCATGAAACAGCACATCCCGATAGGCCTGACGCACCGCGTGCGCCACCAGTTTGTCCTTGATCATCCGGCCGTTTACAAAGAAGTACTGCAGGTCAGCCTGGCTGCGCGAAAAGGTAGGCAAGCCGACCCACCCCCAAAGACGAAGACCGCTGCGCTCGCTGTCAATCTGTCGCGACTGTTCGACAAAGGCCGGGCCGCAGACGCTCGCCACACGGCGCCGCGCTTCCTGCTCGGTCTGTGCCGGCGGCAGGCCGAGCACCGGGCGACCGTTATGACGCAGGTTGAAGGCGACATCAAAGCGCGACAACGCCAAACGCTTGACCACCTCTTCCAGATGGCCAAACTCGGTTTTCTCGGTACGCAGAAACTTGCGCCGCGCAGGAGTATTGAAGAACAGGTCGCGCACCTCGACCGTCGTCCCCCGCGGGTGAGCAGCCGGACGCACGCTGGGCGCCATGTCCCGCCCTTCGGTCTCGACCTGCCAGGCCTGGTCGGCACCCAGCGGACAGGAGGTCAACGTCAGCCGTGAGACCGAACTGACCGAGGCCAGCGCCTCGCCGCGAAAGCCCAGGGTGGCCACCGCCTCCAGATCGTCCAGGTCACGAATCTTGCTGGTGGCATGGCGCGACAGTGCCAGCGGCAGGTCATCCTGCTCGATACCCGAGCCATCATCACGCACACGCAGCAGCTTTACGCCGCCCTGCTCCACGTCGATATCGATGCGCTTGGCGCCCGCGTCCAGGCTATTTTCCAGCAACTCTTTGATCACCGAGGCAGGACGCTCAACGACCTCCCCGGCCGCGATCTGGTTAGCCAGGCGCGGGCTCAATAATTGAATACGGGACATATCAGCGTTCGTTCTGGACCAGCATGCTGCTGGCCGGCACCTTCAGCACCTGGCCAACACGAATCTGGTCTGAGGAAAGATTGTTGGCGTCGCGCAGACTGGCCAGCGACACCTGGTAAATGTTGGCAATGGCAGACAGGCTGTCGCCACGTCGTACCGTATGCTCACGCGGCCCTTGCGCAAGACGACCGTCGGCCTTCATCGCGGCTACCCGGGTGCCGGGCGGAGGGTTACGGTGAAAATAGCCCTTAACCCCGGTGAAAATCGCGCGCGCCATGGACTGCTGGTGGCTTCGCGTCACCAGCTTGCGCGCCTCACCCGGGTTGGAGATAAACCCGGTCTCGACCAGGATCGACGGAATATCCGCCGACTTCAACACCATAAACCCAGCTTGCTCGACGCGGGGCTTGTGCAGACGATTGATCTGACCCACCGATGACAGCACCTGCTGGCCGACATCCAGGCTGGCCGACAAGGTGGCAGTCATCGACAGGTCCAGCAGCACGCTGGCAAGTACCTGATCCTTGTTATCCAGGCTGACGCCGCCCACCCCACCAATCAAGTCGGAGCGGTTTTCCCGGTCAGCCAGCAGACGCGCCGTTTCAGAGGTCGCACCTCGGTCCGAGAGGGCAAATACCGAAGCGCCGTTGGCACTGGGACGGGTAAAGGCGTCCGCGTGCACCGAGACAAACAGGTCGGCGTTGTGCTGGCGGGCAATCTCGGTACGCCGGCGCAGCGGAATAAAGTAGTCGCCAGTACGCACCAGCTCGGCCCGAAAACCCGGCTCGGCATCTATCAGGCGTTTCAGGTCGCGGGAGATGGCTAGCACCACGTCTTTCTCGCGGGCGCCACCATGTCCGATGGCCCCAGGGTCTTCGCCACCATGCCCGGCGTCGATGGCAACGATGATGTCCCGATCACCCGCCTCACTAGCCGAGCGCGTGGGCGTCTGAGGCAACGGCGAGGCGCTGGGCTGGGGCGGCGCAGGCAGGCTGGCGGCTTGCCGTGGCGTCTGATCAAACAAGTCGACCACCAGGCGGTCACCGTATTGCTGGTTAGGCGGCAGCACAAAACTCTTGGGGTTCACGGCCGTAGACAGGTCAAGCACGACACGCAAGTCGCCGCCATCGCGGGGCGCCGAACGCAGGCCGGTGAGCGGCGTATTATCAAGCTCCAGGCCACTGGTATTGGCCGTCAGCCGCGCATTGCTGATATCGATAACAATGCGCTCAGGATTGGACAGGGTGAAAAGGGTATGCTCGGCAGGCCCGCTGAGATCGAACACCAGGCGCGTATTATCCGGCGCGCGCCACAGGCGAACACTTTTAATGTCAGCCGCCTGCGCCCATTGCACAAACAGGCCGATCAGCAGCACTGCACTGAGCAACGTCAGCCGGCGCTTTCCCCCGGTCATGCGTATCACGCTAGCCTTCACTCCGCATTTGTTGTATCCGTTGGCAGGTCGCCTGACCCTGTGGGCCGCCGGCAGTCAGCGTCAGACGCCGCCCGCTGCCCACAGCGTCAATGGTAATCGTCAGATCAGGCCTTGGCAAAGCACCCCTACCTTTCTCAGGCCACTCCACCAGACACAGATTGTCACCGTCAAAGTAATCGCGCACCCCTAGAAACTCCAGCTCTTCCGGACTGGCCAGGCGATAAAGGTCGAAATGATATACGTTGACCGGCCCCAGCTCGTAGGGTTCCACCAGGGTATACGTTGGGCTCTTGACGGCACCGGCGTGCCCCAGCGCGCGGATAATGCCACGGCTGAGGGTGGTTTTGCCCATCCCCAGATTACCCTCCAGATACACGACACCTCGCCCCTCAAGCGCGGCGGCAATCTGCGCGCCGAGCGCAACCATGGCATCTTCACCATTGGCCAGTAATTCCAGCTTCATACCGCTCCCCGTTGATTCAAGATACTGCGTATAACCGGCGCCATCTCGCTGGCTCGCAAGCCGACCTCCCCAACCGCCTGCGCCAGCCGATCTCCGGCCAACGCATGCACCAACACAGCATAACGCGCCGCCTGCGCAGCGGGAACGCGCTGGGCCAGCAAGGCGCCAAGCAAACCCGACAACACATCCCCCATACCGCCGACCGCCATACCTGGATTACCGGCGCTGCACAGCGCTGGCAACAGCGCATCGGCCTGCGGCCCGGCGATCAACGAGCCGGCGCCCTTGAGCACCACCTGACAGCCCAGCTGTTCAACCAGTTGCCGCGCAGCGCCCAGGCGATCCTGCGACACCTCGGCGGTAGCAATTTCAAGCAACCGAGCAGCCTCTGCCGGATGCGGCGTAATCACCACCTCTGCGCCCAGCGTCGGTAAGACGGAACCTGCGGCCAACAGATTGAGCGCGTCGGCATCCAGGACCCGAGGCTTCTCAAGCGCGAGACAGGCGTCGAGACACTGCTGAGCCCACGTTGACTTGCCCAACCCAGGCCCGACCACCACCGCATCTGCCTCTAGCAACAGTGCCTGCAGCTCCGACGGCTGCGCCACCGCATGCACCATCACTTCAGGCTGCCGCGCCAGCATCGGCGCGACGTGCTCTGCCGCCGTTGCCACGCTGACCTTGCCTGCGCCAGCGTACAGCGCAGCCTCGGCGGCCAGCATGATGGCGCCGCCCATTCCCGGCCCGCCACCGACCAGCAACAGGTGACCAAAATGCCCCTTGTGCGCCGCCCGTTGCCGGGGCGGCAGGCAGTGCAGCCAACGCTCAGGCAGCAAGTGTTCCATCACCGCCGGCACCGACTCAGGTAATTGCGCCACCAGCGGCGCAAACTCCAGCCGCCCGCAGTACTCCGGCCCTTGCCCCGTTAACAGGCCCGGTTTGACACTGATAAAAGTGACGGTCGCTGTCGCACATACCGCCAGCCCCAGTGGCACGCCGCAGTCGGCATCCAGGCCGCTCGGAATATCCAGCGCCAGCACCGGATGATCAGCCTGATTCACCGCAGCAATAGCCTCTGCATACAGCGCTCGTAACTGGCCACGCAGGCCGGTGCCCAACATCGCATCAACGACTACCCCTGCAAGCTCGCTGCCTGCGCACCAGGGGGCGGCGACAATACCAGCGGCGCAAGCCTGTTGCCAGGCCAGCGCCGCATCATCGCGCAAGCGCTCCGGCGGCGACAGCGTCAGAACGCTCACCTGCCAGCCTGCCGCATGCGCCAGACGGGCCAACAGGTATCCATCCCCTGCGTTATTGCCACTACCGCACAACACCGTCATGCGTCCGCAGCGCGGCCAGCACTGCTGCACCACCGTCCAGGCAGCGTCCGCGGCACGCTGCATCAATTCAAGGCCGGACAGGCCCGATGCAATCAATGCCGCATCCAACGCGCGAGTCTGCTCACGGGAATGTAATAGCAACGGCGCAGAGGCAAGCATGGATAGGCTCCTTCAAGGTCTGGCACAATTATAGGGAAGCTTGCCAACCAGCCCCAGCCGCCATGACCTCCCAAACACCAGATTATCAACAGCTAGCCGAACAAATTCGTGAATTGGCACGTGAGTTGGGTTTTCAGCAACTGGGTATTGGCGCCGTCGATCTGGGAGAGCACGAACAGCACCTGCAGCGCTGGCTGGATGCCGGCTACCACGGTGAAATGGAATGGATGGCTAGCCACGGCAGCAAACGGACGCACCCGGACGAACTGGTGCCCGGCACCCAGCGCGTGCTGTCGGTGCGGATGGACTACCTGCCAACGGATACCGAGATGGCCAAACGCCTGGCCAATCCCGACGCGGCGTACATCTCCCGCTACGCACTGGGGCGCGACTACCACAAGCTGATTCGCCGCCGCCTGCAGCAACTGGCCGAGCGCATCGAACAGCTCATCGGCCCCTTCGGCTACCGCGCCTTTGTCGACAGCGCACCTGTCATGGAGCGCGCCCTGGCCACCCGTTCAGGACTGGGCTGGATCGGCAAAAACACCATGGTGATCAACCGCAAGGCAGGCAGCTACTTCTTTCTGGGAGAACTGTACACGGACCTGCCCCTGCCCATCGACGCCCCGCAGCAGACCGAGCATTGCGGCAAATGTACCGCCTGCCTGACAGCCTGCCCGACCGATGCCTTCGCTGGCCCACACCTGCTGGACGCACGGCGCTGCATTTCTTACCTGACCATCGAACTCAAGGGCGCCATACCCGAAGCCCTGCGCGAGCCCATGGGTAACCGAGTATTCGGCTGCGACGACTGCCAGCTAGCCTGCCCCTGGAACCGGTTTGCCAAACCCACAGGCGAGTCTGACTTCAGCCCCAGGCACAGTCTGGATCAAGCCAGTCTGGTCGGGCTGTTTCGCTGGGATGAGGCGACATTTCTCAAGCGCACCGAGGGATCGCCTATAAGGCGCATTGGTCATGAGCGCTGGCTGCGTAACCTGGCCGTAGGCCTGGGCAATGCAACCAGCAGCATCAATGTCATTGAAGCCCTGAAACAGCGCCAAACCCACCCCTCGGCGCTGGTGCGCGAGCACGTGAGCTGGGCGCTTGAGCGCCACGGCATCAGTACTTGATAAAGTGCTCGCGGTAATGCTGCAGTTCCGCGATCGAATCACGAATATCATCCATGGCCAGATGGCTGCTTTGCTTCTTGAAGCCGTTCTTGACCTCCGGCGCCCAGCGTGAGGCCAGCTCCTTCAGCGTCGAGACATCCAGATTGCGGTAGTGAAAGTACTTTTCCAGCTCGGGCATGCCGCGATACAGGAAGCGGCGATCCTGGCAAATGCTATTGCCGCACATGGGTGACTTGCCGGCCGGCACCCACTTGGCAAGAAAGTCGATGGTCTGACGCTCAGCCTCGGCCGCGCTGATCTGGCTGTCCCTGACCCGCTGGGTCAGACCCGATTGCCCATGCTGGCGGGTATTCCATTCATCCATACCGTCGAGCAGCGCGTCCGGCTGCTTGACCGCCAACGAGGGTCCCTCTGCCAGCACGTTCAGCTCGGCATCGGTCACGATAGTGGCAATTTCGATAATGACGTCGTTATCCGGATCCAGACCGGTCATCTCCAGGTCGATCCAGATCAGATTGTCGGGGTGTTGCATGGGAGCTCCTGCACAGAGGGATGGACGCGCGGGACGCGCAATGGCTGCAGTATAACTGCTAAACTGCCGCGGACTATTCAGACTCAGACCCCATGGCCAAACGACACCTCACCCGCCGCCAGAGCTGGCGCATTCAAAAAATTCAGGACGAGCGCGCCGCACGTGCCGAACGACGTGCCGAAAAGGCCGAGGAAAGCCTGGAAGGCGGCGACCTGGGGCCCGAGCAACCCGGCCTGGTCATTGCTCATTTCGGTGTGCAGGTCGATGTCGAGGCCACCAGCGGCGAGTTTGCCGGCCAGATACGCCGTTGCTACCGCCGCGCCAACCTCCCTTCGCTGGTGACTGGCGACCAGGTTGTCTGGCGCGCCGACAATCAGCAAGGCGGTGTCATCGTTGCTCAGCAACCGCGCCAGACCGAGCTGTGCCGCCCCGACCAGCGCGGCCAGCTGAAACCGGTGGCGGCCAACGTGGATCGGCTGATCATCGTATTTGCCCCGCTGCCCACGCCGTACACCAACCTGATCGACCGCTATCTGGTGGCTGCCGAACAGGCCGGCCTGGAGCCACTGCTGGTGATGAACAAGTCGGACCTTCTGGCGGCAGCCGCAGACAGCGCAGAGCTGCTGCAGTGGCTGGATGACTACAGCCGCTTGGGCTACCCAACACTGCTGTTGTCAGCCGGTGCCGGCGACGGGCTCGACCAGCTGCGCAGCAACCTGCAAGGACATACCAGTGTCTTTGTTGGTCAGTCCGGCGTGGGCAAGTCATCGCTGATCAACGCCTTGCTGCCGGGGCAGGACCTGCGCGTTGGGGCATTGTCGGAAAGCACCGGCAAGGGCACCCATACCACCACGACAGCCAGGCTGTTCCACTTCCCCGATGGCGGCGACCTGATTGACTCGCCCGGCATTCGAGAGTTTGGCCTGACACATATCAGTCACGAGGAGCTGTTGGAAGGGTTTATCGAGTTTCGTCCCTTTGTCGGCCACTGCCGCTTCCGCGACTGCCAGCATCTGCACGAGCCGGGCTGCGCCCTGCTTCAGGCCGTTGAGAACGGTGATATTTCCGCCGTGCGCATGGCTAGTTATCGGCACATTCTGTCGACGCTGGACGACGGCGCAGACAGCTACTGATTCAGCCGGCGCAACGGCTCGGCATTATCAAACAGATTCAGCCGCCGCTGCTCACCCTCGGCGGCAGGCGCTTGCGGGGCGGCCGACTCGCTGGGCTCCTCTTGCGGCAGCGCGGAGGGCGCAGGCAGCTCTGAGGTCTGCGCGGGCTGGTCGACGGCAGAGGCCTCGGCGTCCGCCCCCAGCTCCAGCGGGGCTAGCGCAGGCGCGTCGGCATCAGCGCCTTCCATTATCTGCTCTTCGGCATGGCGGTTGAGCACCACGATATCGATACGCCGATTGATCGGGCTGAGCGGATCCTCACGATTGAACAGCGCGGAGTCGGCATACCCCACCACCCGCGCCACCTGCTCCTCCGGATAACCGGCGGCCAACAGGGTGCGACGGGCGGCATTAGCGCGATCGCTGGACAGCTCCCAGTTACCGTAGCCACGGCGCCCCACATAAGGCTGGGCGTCCGTATGGCCGCTGACGCTGATCTTCTTCTTGACCTTGGCAATGGTGTCGCTCAGCGACAGCAAAATCTCTTCAAAGTAAGGCTGCAGCTGCGCGCTGCCGCTGGCAAACATCGGCCGATTCTCCGCATCGACAATCTGAATACGCAGCCCATCCTGGGTGATCTCGATCAGAATCTGGTCCTTGAAGCGCTGCAACACCGGCTCGCTGTCGATCTGGTTCTGCAACTCCTGCAGCAGCATCTCCATATCCCGACGCTCAGCCTGATCAGCCAACTCACGCGCAGTGTCTTCGCTCACCTCTTGCTGACCGGTTTCCTGCGGGGTCTGGTTCAGCGTGGCCTGCGGAGCAACTTCAGGGGACCCACCCAGGTCAATCGCCCAGGGGCTGCCTCCTTCGTTGAAACCGATCGGGTCGTTGAAGTAACCAGAAATGCTGCGCAACTGCTCGGGCGTGGCCACCGTGATCAACCACATGACCAGAAAGAACGCCATCATCGCCACAGCAAAATCGGCAAAGGCGATCTTCCACGAGCCACCATGGTGGCCATGGTCCTTGCGGGTGATCCGCTTGACGATAATAGGTTGGTTATTGTCCACCGCTTAGCGTCCCTTGACCGAGTCTTCCAGCTCGTTAAAGCTCGGACGATGCTCCGGCAACAGGGACTTGCGACCAAACTCCACCGCCAGCGCCGGCGGCAAGCCTTGTGCGCTGGCCACCAGGGTCATTTTGATCGCCTCGTAGGTGTTGGCCTCTTCATGGGCAACATGCCCCATCGCGGTGGCGAATGGCCCGACAAAGCCATAAGCCGCGAGAATACCCAAAAAGGTACCGACCAGCGCGGTAGCAACCTTCTCACCAATCTCCGCCTTCTCGGCGTCGCCAAGAATACCCATGGTGATCACGATGCCCAGTACCGCGGCCACGATACCGAAGCCCGGCAAGGCATCGGCCACCCGGGTGACCGCATGGGAGGGCTCTTGCAGCTCCTCGCTCAACGCCGAGATTTCCACGTCAAACAACGCTTCCAGCTCGTGCGGCGCCATGTTGCCCGAGGACATAATGCGCAGATAGTCGCAAATGAACTCGGTCATGTGCGTGTCTTTGAGAATCACGGGATATTTGCTAAAGATGGGACTTTCGTCCGGAGCCTCGACATCTGCCTCAATGGCCATCATGCCTTCACGGCGGCTCTTGTTCAGCACTTCGTAGAGCACGCCCAGCACGTCCAGGTAGAATGCCTTGTTGAAGCGATGACCAAACAGGATAGCGGGTCCGGCAGCCATGACCTTCTTAACTACCGCGCCACTGTTGGCGACGAGGAACGCACCCAGGGCAGCGCCACCGATGATCAGAATTTCAAAGGGGTGCCATAGCGCGGCAATGTGGCCGCCAGAGAACAAAAAGCCACCGAGCACGGCGCCGATGACCACAACAAAACCGCCAATTTTCAACATAGATCCGTGTCACCCCGAGCAAGCTTGCGCCCAAAATAGCGCAGGGCAGCAAATTGCCGCCTTTCAGGTTATAGTCGTGCAAACAGCTATTATAAAGCCGCAAAGCGCATGAGCACACACCCCAACAGCAACGCTTACACAGAGGTTATCGGCGAGCTGCGACAGAAGCTGAATGCCTGTGTGCTGCCGATTACCAGCGGCCAGCGCGACCACTTGCTCGAACAGCTTGGCAGCGACTTGCTGAGCATTACCGAACTGACCCACCAGATTATGCGCGTACCAGTGGCGGCTCTGCATATCTGCCGCCAGGCTGGGGAAGCGGCGCGCAAGCGCGATGTCGACGTGCTGACCCTGGAGCAGGCCTGCTCACTACTCGGCACCCAGCGCCTGCACACCCTGTTGCGCGAGCTGCCAGTGGTGGAGCATGACCAACTGCCGCGGCCCTACCGCCAGTTGCTCAGTATCAGCGAGCACGCTGTTGGCCAGGCGCAGGGGCTGTTTGCCAATCGCATCGCCCGGCTGTGGCAGGAGATGTCCCTGGCCAGCCTGCTGTTTCTTTCGCCGCTGTGGGCCCTCACCTACCTAAAACCACACCTGTTCGAACAGTGGGACCAGCTTAACCGCGGCGCACTGCCCGATGGCGTCACCCGCACCCAGGTTGCCGCGACAACCACTGCCGGCTTTCAACTGGTGCAGCTGGTCGCCCAGGACTGGTGGCTCCCCCCGTGGATACTGCAAGGCTATCGCTCACTGAACGATAACCGGCGCACTATGGTAAAAGCCTTGCACGTAGCCCGCGACAGCGCCCACCCGCAGGAACAACAAGCACGCCTGGACGCCGATCGTGAGCTATACCGCTGGCTGACCCAGCCAGCCAACGGCGTGCTGATCTCCAGCGGCCTGGCACTGGGCGCGCATAGCAACTGGTACACCAGCCACACCCTGCGCTGGCAGCAACTGGCCGCGCTCTACCTCAACTGCGAGGTAGCCGAAGCTCAGCGCCTGAGCCACAAGAACGCCGTTGACAATGCTCGACTGCAGTATCAGCACAACACCGCAGATTTACGCCTGCCAGCCGCCACGCTGCCGTGGACCGAACAGCCGGCCGCCATTGAACAACTATCTGCCACGCTGCCACTGCAGGGCGCTGCGCCCAAGCAACCCGCCCCCAGTCGTGCCCAACCGGCGCACTGGCGCAGCTTGTGCCTGCAACTCAGGACAACGCCGTCGCCCTTTACACAGTTGGGTGACGTCATTGGCTGTGCCCAGCAAGCCTTGCAGAATGGTCTTGGCGCAGAACATAGCTGGATAGCGCTGGTACATGCCGCCAGCGGACAATTGGTGGTGCGCAGCAGTGCCGGATTCCCTCCCGAGCTCTTCGCACCGGGTAGCCGGGTTGGCCCCGGCAAGGAAAGCGCCTGGCTGCGCTGGCTGAACTCAGCCCCCTGCCACAGCGTCAGTGCCGGTCACCTGCAATTCAATCAGCTACCAGCAGCGCTGCAGCGTCACCCCTATACCAAGGCATTCCATCTCGCACCGGTGACACACAACCAGCAACTGCTGGCACTGATCTTCGTCTCTGGCGAGCAGGGCAGCCCATTGAGCGAGCAGCACCAGCTGGCACTGGTGAAGACCGCGCAGTGTCTGCACAAGGCGCTGGTAGAATTCAAGCGGCGCGTCTGATTGACCAGGCCTTGTGGCGAGCCACAACTGGCTCTAGCATTCACCCTTTTCCGGCCAGGACACCCAGGAGACTTATGCCATGGCTCAAGCCACCTTGCCGCTACTGATCGAACCACGCGATCTGGCGCTGCCGATTGACGCCCGCAGCACCCGCCTGGTTGATCTGTGCAGCACCGACCAGTACCTGGCCGGCCACATCCCCGGGGCCGTGCACCTGACACCGTCACGCACCACATCCCCCGCCCCTCGCCCTGGCCCACTGCCCGGTTTTGCCGAGCTGCAGGCCATCTTTTCAGAACTCGGTCATCATGAAGACCTGCACTACATTGTCTATGACGACGAGGGCGGCGGCTGGGCCGGGCGCTTTATCTGGATGCTCGACTGCATCGGTCATCGCCACTACAGCTATATCAATGGCGGCCTCAAAGCCTGGATCGAGGACGGCCTGGCACTGGAAACCGCACCCAATCAGGTCGAAACCAGCGTGCCGCAACTGCGCATCGACAACAGCCACACGATCACCCTGAGCAGCTTGCTGGCCGACCTGCGCAACCCCGACCGGGTCATCTGGGACGCGCGCTCACCGCAGGAATACCGTGGCGAGAAGGTGGTTGCCAGCAAGGGCGGACACATACCGGGCGCCATCAACTTCGAGTGGACCGCGGGCATGGACCCGGCCCGCGGGCTGCGCCTGCATGCCGACCTGGCCGAGCAACTGCAGCAACTGGGCATCGTGCCAGACAAGGAAGTAGTCACCCACTGCCAGACCCATCACCGCTCGGGCTTTACTTACCTGGCGGCCAAAATCCTCGGTTATCCGCGCGTCAAGGCCTACGCCGGCTCGTGGTCCGAGTGGGGTAACCACCCCGACACCCCTGTTGAATCCTGAGGAAAGCGCATGTCAGACCGTCTGTTCATCCTGTTTCAGTACCTGTTGCCGCACCACCTGCTGTCCCGCGCAGCGGGCTGGCTGGCCAACTGCCGCTGGAACTGGGTCAAGAACCCCTTTATCAGTTGGTTCGTCAAACGCTACGACGTGGATATGAGCCAGGCACTAGAAGAAAACCCCACGGCCTACGCCAGCTTCAATGACTTCTTTACCCGCGCCCTGAAACCCGACGCCCGCCCGCTGGACGATAGCCCCGGCGCCATTCTCTGCCCCGCTGACGGCGCCATCAGCCAGCTCGGCAAGATCGAGCACGGCCGCATCTTCCAGGCCAAGGGTCACAGCTTCAGCGTACAGGAGCTGCTGGGCGGCGATGCACAGCAGGCGCAAGCCTTCCAGGGCGGCGAATTCGCCACCGTGTACCTGTCGCCGCGCGACTACCATCGCGTGCACATGCCGCTCGGCGGCACGCTGAAAGACATGATCTACGTGCCGGGCAAGCTGTTTTCGGTCAACCAGTTGACGGCCGAGAACGTGCCCGAGCTGTTCGCCCGCAACGAGCGGGTGGTCTGCCTGTTTGATACCGAAGCCGGTCCAATGGCAGTGGTGCTGGTTGGCGCCATGATCGTTGCATCAGTCGAGACCGTCTGGGCCGGCCTGGTCGCACCACCCAGCCGCCAGCTGCGCAGCACCCGTTACGGCGACGCCGCGCCCCAACTGGACAAGGGCGCCGAGATGGGCCGCTTCAAGCTAGGGTCAACCGCCATCGTACTGTTCGGACCGGACGCAGCACGCTGGAGCGACACCCTGAAAGCAGGCGACACGGTCAGTATGGGTCAGAAAATGGGTACGCTCGGCGGCGCCTGATCAGGCCCGCTCGGCATCAAAGGCAATCACCTCGGCAATCGTGCTGGCGCCCAGCGCCAGCATCACCAAACGATCAACCCCCAGCGCCACCCCGGCGCACGACGGCAACCCCGCCTGCAGCGCCGCAACCAGCGGAAAGTCGATGGGCAACGCTGCCACACCCAACGCCTCACGCTGCTGCTGGTCAGCCTCAAATCGGCGCAGCTGCTCATCGGCGTCGGTCAGCTCAAAATAGCCGTTCGCCAGCTCCATACCCTGCACAAACAGTTCGAAGCGCGCCGCTGCCGGCACCCGGTCATCGCCCTCAACGATCTGCGCCAACGCCGCCTGCGAGGCCGGAAAGGCATACACCATGGTGGGCGCCTGCAATGCCGGCTCAACGCATTCGGCAAACAGCAGGTTGAGGTAACCGTCGCGGCTCAGTTCGCCAGCAAAACCGCAACGCAACGCTGCCAGCGCCTGCAGGTCGGCATCGGAGCAGCTGTGCACATCCAGCCCGGTATGCTCGGCAAAGGCTTCGGCATAGGTGATGCGGCGCGCCGGTGCACTTTGCAGTACCGCGCAGACCAAAGCGTCGACTTCATCCATTAACTCATGGTGATCAAAGCCGGGGCGGTACCATTCCAGCATGCTGAATTCGGGGTTGTGTCTGCGCCCCACCTCGCCATTACGGTAGACCTTGCACAGCTGCCAGATCGGGCCACTGCCGGCCGCCAATAAGCGCTTCATCGGGTACTCCGGTGACGTGTGCAGATACAGCGTCGCAGCCTGCCCCCCCCCCTCCGGCACAAAGTCAGTAGCAAACGGATGCAGGAATGGATCGCTCACGGCGGCGTGGGACAGGCTCGGCGTCTCGACTTCCAGCACATCACGCACGGCAAAGAAGCGCCGAATCTGGTTGATGATGCCCGCACGCTGGCGCAGGGCATCGATAGTCGCACAGGGTTGCCACTCTCGGTTCATGTTGCCTACCTCGATTTACAGACACAAAAAACCGGGGACGAGCCCCGGTTTCTTCAACAGCCAAAACCCGTTACGCGCGACCAACGTACTCGCTGGAACGGGTATCCACCTTCAGCACGTCGCCGGTGTTGATAAACAGCGGCACCTTGACCACAGCGCCGGTGACCAGCTTGGCGGGCTTGTTACCGCCGCCAGAGGTATCGCCACGCACACCCGGGTCGGTCTCAACCACTTCCAGCTCCACGAAGTTCGGCGGCGTCACGGCGATCGGCGCACCGTTGAACAGGGTCACGGTGTAAACAACCTGCTCTTTCATCCAGTTCATGCAGTCGCCAACGGCTTTTTCGTCCGCGCCGTACTGCTCAAAGGAGCCATCGGTGGCCATGAAGTGCCAGAACTCACCGTCGGTGTAGAGGTATTCCATTTCGCGATCCATCACGTCAGCGCCTTCCAGGCTGTCGCCCGACTTGAAGGTACGCTCGTTGACGCGACCGGTTTTCAGGTTGCGGACTTTAACGCGGTTAAACGCCTGCCCTTTGCCCGGCTTGACGTATTCGTTCTCGAGGATCGAGCACGGATCACCGTCCAGCATCACCTTAAGACCCGGTTTGAATTCGTTGGTAGAATAGTTGGCCATACAAGTTCCCACTTTCAGTTAAACGGATGATCCGAAGCGCGCCGCACCACCTAGCTGCGGGGCATTCAGTCGGACACCCTGATACCCATGCGCGGAAAAACGCCAATGATACATGCTTCTGCGGTGCGTGTTGAGCCTGCCAGCTGGCAAAATCTGCTCGCCTCCAGCATCACCGACCCACGCGTCTTGCTCCAGCGCCTGCAGCTTGACCCCGCGTTGCTCGAGGGCAGCCTGGCTGCTGCGCGCGACTTTGCCCTGCGTGTACCCGAGCCATACCTCTCGCGCATGCGCCCCGGCGACGTGAACGACCCGCTATTGCGCCAGGTGCTGCCACTTGGCATCGAACTGGACGAACAACCGGGCTACGTTACCGATCCGCTGGGCGAACAGCACAGCAACGCTCGCCCCGGGATTATCCACAAATATCACGGCCGCCTGCTGCTGGTGGTCACGGCTGGCTGCGCCGTCAATTGCCGGTACTGCTTTCGCCGCCACTTCCCCTACCAGGACAACAGCCTCAGCACCGCCGAATGGGATGCCGCACTGGACTACATTCGCCAGGACGACAGCATCAGCGAAGTCATCTACAGCGGCGGAGACCCCCTGGCCGCCAACGACCGCCGTCTGGCCTGGCTGACCCGAGAAATTGCCGCCATCCCCCACGTGCGCCGGCTACGCGTTCACACGCGCCTGCCCATCGTGATTCCGCAGCGCATCACCCCCGAGCTGATCGACGCCCTCTGCGGCACACGCCTACCTGTGACCATGGTCTGGCACTGCAACCATGCCGCCGAACTGGACGACCTGACCCGTGATGCGGCCAGCCGGCTACGCCAGGCCGGCGTCACCCTGCTGAATCAGGCGGTGCTGCTGCAGGGCGTCAACGACACTCTGACGGCACAGATAGCCCTAAGTGAAGCACTAGGCGACAGTGGCGTATTGCCCTATTATCTGCATTTGCTCGACCGCGTCCGCGGGGCCAGCCACTTTTTGGTGACCGACCAGCAAGCTCGGGAACTAGTCGGCCGGATGCTGACGAGGCTGCCTGGCTATCTGGTACCCCGACTGGTACGTGAAACCGCAGGCGAACCCGCCAAGGTTCCGATCAGCGTCACCTTGGTACGCGAGCAATGAAAAACATCATAGGATTCGGCAGTAACGCATGGCAGATTACGACTCGGCCTCTGCACTTAGCCAGTTGAGAACTAAGCTGCTACAGTGTTTTCACAGAAGACATGACCCTTCAAGCGCCACGGATGAGCAGCGCAACGTCGCTGCCGGGGCTCAGCCGCAAACGCACGTATTGGATACGACTGTTATGGATAGCACAACGCAAAAAATGCACTTGCGCATACCTCAACAAACGCTCAGCAACCTGAGCTTCGCCGAGGGTACGGAGAAGGGGATCACCCAGTGGCTGGCCAACCTACCGAAGGCCAACATTGGCGAAACCGCCCGCCAGCTGTATCAGGGACTGATCGAGCTGAACCAGTACGACGTTGCTCCCGACCGCCGCCTGGCCATGCTCGAACGCATCCGCCCGGAAGTACA
The DNA here is from genome assembly GCF_021545785.1 of Halopseudomonas maritima. Lineage (NCBI taxonomy): Bacteria > Pseudomonadati > Pseudomonadota > Gammaproteobacteria > Pseudomonadales > Pseudomonadaceae > Halopseudomonas > Halopseudomonas maritima. The sequence continues at coordinate 3,013,380 of NZ_CP079801.1, read as the reverse complement.
CTACGTCTGCTCCGCGCTGTCCAAGTACTACCTCGGTCAGTCCATCGTGCTGGAAGACAAACCGCGCAAGGTTGCCAACCTGTCCCAGTCCCTGCAGAACCACCTGGCCAACGGCTACAAGATCGTGGTGGCACAGGAACGCAGCATCAAGTCGCGCGACCACGCCAACTTGATGACTCTCGCGCTGCAACGCTCCATTCGCGGCCTGTGCGGCCCGCTTTTGCGCGCCTTCCAGCTGTACTGCCCGGTCGCCGACGGCATCTGGCTGGAGCTGCACCAGCTCTATCAGATGGCGCGCAAGCGCAAGCTGCACCAGACCCCGGTAAACGATAGCGAAAGCGCCAACAAACAGCCCCTGAGCATCGAACAATGCTATCTGGTTGCCCTGCTGATGGGCTCCGCACGTCCCAATCAAATGCGCCAGAGCGCCATGGGTCGACTCTTTGCGACTCTCGAGGACTGGAGCAGGCACGCCGACCTGGTTGACCCGGATGACAGCAAGGCGCTGTTCATCATCAACCCCGACATGGACTGCCCGCCGCGTTACAAATCACTGATTCGCGGAGAAAGCCTGGATAGCAGCCTCGGCCTGGATACCCGCCACCTGGTCAGCGACATCAAGAACTTCATGCTCGAAGGCAACGACTATCGAGGCGACCTGAAGATCCCCGGCACACTGGGCGTTGAACTGCTGCAACACCTCAGTCAATCCTGGGGCGATCTGGCCGAACGCACCTTCAACCGCATCCCAAGCCAAGGGCAATTGCGGGTCAGCATCGGCATGAGCGCCACCCACTACCGCATTGCCGGCAAAGCCTTCGCACGTATCATCGACGCCACCGATCAAGAGCTCAACCCCTTTTCAGATGTTGCCCAACGCGCCAAGCAAGGCGGCTGGAGCGGGGCCTTTGACGGCGGACAGTCGGTTGAATGGAGCGGTGGCAACATTGAACAGATCAACTACAGCAGCCAGGGTGAGGAGAGCGAAGAGGAAGGTGATGACGCCTACCCCATCCACAGCCTGCCCATTGTCAATCACAGCCCCGGCGGCTTCTGTCTGACCTGGCCCAAAGACGTACCCAAACAGCTGCAGGCAGGCGAGCTGCTCGGCGTCCAGGAGGCCAACGAACAAGACTGGAGCCTGGCCGTGGTGCGCTGGATTCGACAAGTGCGCGGCGGCGGCACACAGATGGGTATCGAGCTGATTGCGCCGCACTGCACGCCCTGCGCCGCCAAACTGATTCGAAAAACCGGCGAACCAAGCCAATACCTGCGCGCCTTGCTGCTGCCGGAGGTGACCGCCATTGACCGGCCAGCCACCATTATCACGCCGCGCCTGCCATTCCAGGTCAACAGCAAGATCAGCATCCTGCAGGGCGGCTCGGCAGAGCGCGCTCACCTCACCAGTCGGGTGACTGCAACGGGCAGCTTCAGCCAGTTTGAGTACCACCTGATCGAGCAGCCCAAGGAAGAGAAGAATCAATCTGAGACAGACGGCGCATCTTTGACAGTCAGCACCGAGGATGACTTTGACTCACTCTGGAAGTCTCTGTAGATTCAGTGCTCTGACACAGCACAAGGCTGCGCGCCCGCGCAGCCGGACTTGCCCGGAATATCATGGCCAACGAAAAACAAGCCATAAGGCTACTGATCCTCGACGACTCACAAAACAACGCCGAGCGTCTGGTCAGCCTGCTACGCAACGCAGGTCACGCCACCCGCGCCCACCGCATCACCTCGGTTGAAGACCTGCAGGAGTGTCTGCAGCAAAACTGGGATATCTGTCTCGCCCAGCCAGAAACCAGTTTCATGAGTGCCGAAGACGCTGCGCTACTCATCAAGCGCCAGTCCAGAGACATCCCGTTCATTCTGCTTAAACCCCAGGCTGACATGGAGATGCGCGTCGAAGCGCTACGCAGCGGCATGGCCGACGCCCTCCCCCAGGACGCCGACAACCTGCTTACCCTGGTGGTCGGCCGTGAGCTGATCAACCTCGACGCACGCCGCCAACGACGCATCGCCGAGCAGAATCTGCGTGAGACCGAGAAACGCTGCCAACTGCTACTGGACAGCTCGGTTGACGCTATCGCTTATGTGCATGACGGTATGCACATCTATGCCAACCGCGCCTACAGCGAACTGTTTGGCTACGAAGACGCCGACGACCTGGCCGCCGAACCGATGGTGGGGTTGATTGACAGTGCTGATCAGGCGAACTTCAAAGACTTCCTGCGTCACTACGATAGCCAGGGCGGTCAAAACGAAATGCGCTGCAAAGCGGTGGATAGCAGCGGCAAGGGTTTCCCAGTCCGCCTGAGCTTCTCGCCAGCCAGCTACGATGGCGAACCCTGCACGCAGGTGGTCATACGCGCCGAAACCGCGAGCGCCGAATTTGAAGAAAAACTCAAGGTAATGGCCAGCCGGGATCTGGTCACCGGCATGTTCAATCGCAACTACTTTCTGGAACAGTTGGACAGCGTGCGCGATCAGGCGGTGCGCCAAGGTTTGTTCAGCACGCTGGTGTACCTCGGCATCGACGGTTTCAGCAGCCTGCAGGCCGACATCGGCATCGGTGCCGCGGACCTGCTGCTGACAGACCTTGCACAACTGCTGCGCGGTCATTTCAGCGAAGATACGCTGATGGCCCGGTTTGCAGATGATGCCTGCAGCATTTTGATCGAGGGCAAGGAGCCCGTCACAGCACTACCCCAGCTGGAAGAATTGCGTGCGAAGCTGGAGTCGCACCTGTTCGAAACCAACGGACGCACGGTACGCATCACCGTGAGCATGGGCGTCGCCGCGATCAGCGAGACCAGTGCCAACCCAAGCGAAGCGGTCGATCGAGCCCACCGCCTGGCCGACCAGCTAAGCACCGCCGGCGGCAACGCCATCAAGGCTTTCGACCCTCTGGAAGAGCTGGCCATGCAGGCCAATCGCGGCGACCTGATTGCACTGATTCGCCATACGCTGGAAACCAACGCCTTCCGCATGCAGTTTCAGCCGATCATCAGCCTGCGCGGCGATGACACCGAAAACTACGAAACCTTTCTGCGCCTGCTCAACAGTGAAGGCGAGGAAGTACCCAGCACCGAGTTTCTGCCGGCGGCAATGGAAGCAGGGCTGGCCTTGGATATTGACCGCTGGCTGATCACTCAGGCAGTAAAGCTGCTGAGCAACCACCGTAGCAAAGGCGCCGAAACCCATCTGCTGCTAAACCTGAGTGCAGCAAGCCTGCAGTCGCCGGACATGGTGCGGTGGATCGCCGACACCTTGCGCGACGCCAGACTGCCCAGCGACGCCATCATCTTCCAATTCAACGACGCCGACATCAATACCTACCTCAAACAAGCCAAGGTACACACCGATGCCCTGCGCCAGATGCATTGCCGTGTGTCGATAAGCCATTTCGGCGGGGCACTAAACCCTTATGCCTCGCTGAAGCACGTGCAAGCCGACTTCATCAAGATTGATGGCTCGTTCACCCGGGATCTGTCCAGCGCTACAGCGGTGGAAACGCTAAAGGAAATGGTCAGCAGCCTGCACAACCAGGGCAAATTGACCATCGTGCCCTACGTGGATAGCGCCACTATGATGCCAACCCTGTGGCAGGCCGGCGTCAACTATATCCAGGGGTCCTACCTGCAGGCCCCAAGCGACGCCATGAACTACGACTTCAGCGCTGAATAATCAGCGCTGCTCTAGGAAAACGCTGATCAAGCGCCATCGCGGTCACGAAAGCCCAGCAGATACAAGATACCGTCCAGCCCCAGGGTCGAAATCGCCTGCTTGGCGGACTGTTTGACCAGCGGTTTAGCGCGGAACGCCACACCCAGCCCGGCAATCGACAGCATAGGCAGATCATTGGCGCCGTCGCCAACGGCGATGGTCTGTTCCAGGCTGATCCCCTCCTGCTGGGCCAGTTGACGCAGCAGCTCGGCCTTGCGCTGACCGTCTACAATCGGTTCCTGAACCTCACCGGTTACCAGACCATTCTCAACCGGCAAGGCGTTGGCGTAGACGTAGTCGATACCCAGACGCTGTTGCAGGCGCTCAGCAAAGTAGCTGAAGCCGCCTGACAAAATCGCCGTCTTGTAGCCAAGACGTCTCAGCTGGGCTATCAGGGTTTCTGCGCCCTCGGTCAGGCGCAGCGATTCGGCAATGCTGTCGAGCGTTGAGATCGGTAGCCCCTTGAGCAACGCCATGCGCTCACGAAAGCTGGCACGAAAATCCAGCTCGCCACGCATTGCTCGCTCGGTGATTTCCGCCACCGCCTCGCCCACGCCCGCCGCTTTTGCCAGCTCGTCGATCACCTCGGCGTCGATCAGCGTCGAGTCCATATCGAACACCACCAGCCGGCGATTGCGACGGAACAGGCTGTCCTGCTGGAAAGCGATATCGACGCTCAACTCCTGGGCGATAGCCAAAAACTCAGCACGCAGCGCCGCTGGGTCAGCCGGTTCGCCGCGCACCGAAAACTCAATGCAGCCCTTGCCCTGATCCTCGGGCAAGCCTTCCGGGATACGACCTGACAGGCGATCGATGTGGTCGATATTCAGGCCATAGCGCGCGGTGATTTCACTGACCCTGGCGATGTGCTCGGCGGTAATGCGACGGGCCAGCAGGGTAACGATATGCCGCGCCTTGCCCTGCCCTTCCACCCAACGGCTGTACTCCTCGGCGCTGACCGGCGTGAAGCGCACCTGCTGATCCAACTCGTAACCACGAAAGAGCACGTCCTTGAGCACATCGGAGCTGCCCTGTCCGGCCGGCATCTCGACCAGAATCCCGAAAGACAGGGTGTCATGAATCACCGCTTGGCCAATATCCAGGATATTGACCTGCGCCTTGGCCAGCAGGCCGGTGATGGCGGCGGTCAGCCCCGGACGATCGGGACCGGTGATGTTGATCAGGACGATTTCCTTCAAGGCAGGCACTCCGGCAGACAGAACTGGCCGCTATTCTACCTGCATTTGGCAAACAGCTCACAGATCAGCCTTTTTCCCGTTTTCGTGAATAGCTATACTCGCCCAACGCGCCGCCGCCCAGTCACCTCCAGGGTGCCGCCTCCGCAACCAGTCGAGTCTTGCCTTGAGCCGCCCAACTACGCCCCCCGACAATCTATTTCTCCGCTGCTACGCCAATCTGCGACGCCGCTCCCTGACATTGGCCGGTGCATTGCCGTTGATGGTGCTTGGCCCCATGTTGCTGATGCTGATACTGCTGCTTTGGCTTGGCAAATTTCAGCTGAGCCAGGACATAGCCCAGCAGGCCGACCGTGCCGGCAGTGCGCTGGCCCGGCAAATTTCCGCCTCGGTGGCAGAGCCGCTGGCAGCTGAGGACCGCCTGAGCCTGAATATGCTGTTGGCTCAATGGGCACAGAATCCGATGATTGCCCACGTCAGCCTTTACTCCCCCAGCAACCGGCTGTTGGCCGAAGCGGGCAGCGAGCCGTCACGCCAACTCCGCGCGCCCGGCCAGGGGCGTTACCCGGCCGCCGTGCACCTGCAGGATCAACTGGCTGGACAAGTACAGCTGACACTCAGCGCGGCGCCCTTTGCCCAACCGGCGCAGCAACTGCTCGAACGGCTGATCTGGGGCCTGGTGCTGATTGGCGGTCTCGGCGGGCTGCTGGCGTGGCATCGCGGCCGCGAGCTGTCACGTCAACTGAGTGCACTGGCCGAGTGGGACACTTCTCCCAACTACCCGGCTCCCGGCTATCGTCGTCGCGATGAGCTCGGAGAACTCTCACGCGCCATGCTGGCGCACCGGGGCCTTCTGCCCGAGCCTGAGCCAGAGCCAGTTCCAGCGCCGTTGGCTGAACCCGCGTACATCAACGTCGCGGACAGCGCCACAGCAGCAGATCCGAGCCCAGACACTGCAGCCGTCGACGAAACGCCGACAGAAACACCTAATGCGGCAGCAGCCAACCCCAGCGACAGCGACAGCGCCGAGACAGAGCAAGACCCGCAAGACGAGGCCGCTCCCTCGGAGGCGGTCACAGACGCTACAGCAGATGAAGAACCTGCGCCCAGTCTGGCTCGCCAGGCCATGCTGGCGGTCCGCCTGGGTAACCAGGAAGCCCTGCGCCGGCTCCCGCGCGAGCGTTTGATGACGCTGCTTGAGCGTTATCGCCAACAGGTTCAACGCGCCTGCCAGCTGTACGGCGGCGAGCAGCACACGCTGTTCGACGGCACCAGCGTGCTGCTGTTCAGGGACAATCCGGAGGCTGGGGGCGCGGAGCTCAAACACGGCCTGTGCTGCGGTGAACTATTGCGCGTGCTGGGGCATGACCTGCAGATCGAGATTGCCGACACCGGCACCGCGTTGCACCTGCAACTGGCGCTCGGTCACGCGGCTGGTCTGGCCGGACTGGATGAGAAGGCTCTGGGTGAACACCCGGCCTGTCAGCAGGTGCTGGAGCAGTTGCAACACAGCCGCAACCTGTTGCTGGTCCACGCGGAGCTCGCTGCCAGTGAGCCACTCCGTCAGTGCGCCTCGACTCGGCGCCTTGCCAGCCAACCCGGCACCTTCTGTATCGAGCGCCTGCTGGAGCCGTATCAGTCGCTGCTCGAGCGCCAGCTTAGCTCCCTGTACAACCAGCGTCAGGCCTGAGCCTGCGCTGGTTGTACAGCACACACCGATCAGGTCAGCCTTCGTCGGCCGGCGTACTGACTGACGGCAGCTCTACAGCCACCTCGTCAACCTTCTGGAAGCCACGCGGCAGCTTGTTACCGCGACGGCCGCGCTCACCGCTGTAATGCTCCAGATCAGCCGCCTTGAGGGTCAAGGTGCGCTTGCCGGCGGTCAGCACCAGTTGCGCACCCGGCGGCAGTACGGCCAACCCGGCGACAAACTCCTCGCGTGATTTGACCCGCGCAGAGGGCAGCGACAGGATCTTGTTGCCCTTGCCCTTAGACAGTTGCGGCAGATCCTTGAGCGGGAACACCAGCAGACGACCCTCGTTGGATACCGCCGCCAAGTGGCTGCTCTGCGGATAACGCACCCGTTGCGGCGTGAGAATACGGCCGCCCTCGGGCAAATTCAGCAGTGCCTTGCCGTTCTTGTTCTTGGCGAGCATATCCTCGCCCTTGACCAGGAAACCGTAACCGGCATCGGACGCCAGCAGGTACAAGCTCTCATCCTCAGGCATCAGCACCGCGTCAAAACTGGTACCGGCCGGCGGGCTGAAGCGTCCGGTCAGCGGCTCGCCCTGCCCGCGCGCTGACGGCAGGGTATGGGCTGCCAGCGAATAGCTGCGCCCGCTGCTGTCGATAAACACCGCCTGCTGATTGGAGCGTCCGCTGGCCTGCCCCAGGTAGCCGTCTCCCGCCTTGTAATTCAGGCCGGCACCGTCTACGTCATGCCCCTTGGCGCAGCGCACCCAGCCTTTCTCCGAGAGCACCACCGTCACCGGTTCAGAGGGCACCAGCTCGGTTTCGGACAGGGCCTTGGCCTCTTTGCGCTCCACCAGCGGCGAGCGGCGATCATCACCGTAGGTCTCGGCATCAGCGACCAGTTCGTCGCGCACCAGATTACGCAGCTTGCGCTCGTCACCCAGCACGCTCTGCAAGTGATCGCGTTCCTCGCGCAGCGCATCCTGCTCGGCGCGAATCTTCATTTCTTCCAGACGCGCCAGCTGACGCAGGCGGGTGTCCAGAATGTAGTCCGCCTGCAGTTCACTCAGATCAAACCGGGCGATCAACTCGGCCTTGGGGTGATCCTCGGTGCGAATGATGTGAATGACTTCATCCAGATTGAGGAAGGCCACCAGCAAGCCATCCAACAGGTGCAGGCGCGCCAGCACCTTGTCCAGGCGAAACTGCAGCCGGCGGCGCACGGTCGCTACACGAAAGCCCAGCCACTCACTGAGCAAGGTCCAGAGATCCTTGACCGCCGGCTTGCCGTCGGTGCCGATGACGTTCATGTTGACCCGATAGCTGTGTTCCAGGTCAGTGGTGGCGAACAGGTGCTGCATCAGATCATCTAGATCGACCCGATTGGAGCGCGGCACAATGACAATGCGCGTCGGGTTTTCGTGGTCCGACTCGTCGCGCAGGTCGGCGACCATGGGCAGCTTCTTGTTCTGCATCTGTGCAGCGATCTGCTCCAGCACCTTGGCACCGGAGACCTGATGCGGCAGCGCAGTAATGACCACCTCGCCATCTTCCTTGTCCCAGACGGCGCGGCAGCGCACCGAACCGCGGCCGCTGGCGTACATTTTCAACAGCTCGTGACGGGGCGTGACAATCTCCGCTTCGGTGGGAAAATCCGGCCCCTGCACGTGCTCGAGGATCTCGTCCAGGCCTGCGCCCGGGTCATCCAGCAGACGCACACAGGCGGCAGCCACTTCCTTGAGGTTGTGCGGCGGAATATCGGTAGCCATACCCACGGCGATGCCCGTGGTGCCATTGAGCAGCAGATTGGGCAAGCGGGCCGGCAGCACCATGGGTTCTTCCATGGTGCCGTCAAAGTTCGGCTGCCAATCCACCGTGCCCTGCCCCAGCTCCGACAGCAACACCTCGCTGTAGCGCGCCAGACGAGCCTCGGTGTAGCGCATGGCGGCGAAGGACTTGGGATCGTCCGGCGCGCCCCAGTTACCCTGGCCGTCTACCAGTGGATAGCGGTAGGAGAAGGGCTGTGCCATCAGCACCATGGCCTCGTAACAGGCCGAATCGCCGTGCGGATGGTATTTGCCCAGCACATCACCCACGGTACGGGCCGACTTCTTGTGCTTGGAGCTGGCCGACAGCCCCAGCTCGCTCATGGCATAGACAATGCGCCGCTGTACCGGTTTGAGGCCGTCGCCAATGTGCGGCAGGGCCCGATCCATGATCACGTACATGGAATAGTTGAGGTAGGCCTCCTCGGTAAAGGACGCCAGCGAGCGACGCTCTACGCCATCCAGGCTCAGGTCCAGTCCATCACTCATGCATTATCTCCACAGGTGGGCAGCACCGGGCTGCCCGCTTGAACACTTATTGGTACTGTCGCAGCAGCAGATCACCGCCCTGCGAACGAAAATCCAGCTGACGTAAAGCGCTCATGCCCAGCAGCACTTCATCGCCGCCCATGCCAGGCACAATGCCGGCCTCCACGTCATACAGGCGAATGTCGCCAATCTGCAGGCTGTTCAACCGGGTGGCATAGCCTTGTGCTGTGCCGTTGGCGGTATCAACCATGAATTGCCGGCCGCGCTCCAGCCCCAGCTCCTCGGCCAGACCGGCCGGCACGGCAACAAAACTCGCCCCGGTATCCACCAGCAGAGTAACGGCGCGGCTGTTGATGCGCCCGTTAACCAGATAGTGCCCTTGCCGATTGGCCTCAAGCCGCACCTCGACCGCGCTGTCCAGGCGACTGGACTCGGGGTTTTGGTTGGGGTTGCGCTGACGCTCTTCCACGCCACTGAACCAGAAAGCAGCCAGCAACAGGCCGGCAATCCACGCCAGAATCATCATGCCGGTACCCAGCTTGCGCTGGGAGGGAGGCGTCGATTCGCTCACGGCGTCACGTCCTCCTGCCAGTCGTCAGGCAGCGCAAAGTGAAACAGCCAGGGCCGCGCGTCGCCATCCGGGCGCAGCCGGTTGTTGTTGTCCAGACCGATGACAATGCCCTCTTCGCTGATCAGCAGCGCTTCTGCTAGACCAAAAGGCGCATCAGGATAGAAATAGGGCTCAACCAAAACCGACTGGGCATACGACCAGCAGCGTTCGCGCTTGCCGGACAGCGGATTACGCCGACATACCTGATGGGCGTTACGCTCCAATGTCCAGAGCCAGCCCTTCCAGAACGCCAGATCAGAAAAGTCGACCGGCATCACCTCGCGGTTGAGGATGCCCGGCCCAAAGGGTTCGGTGGGCAGAAAGCGGCGCTCGGCGAGCAGCACACAACCCGCCAGCGGGCAGCCCCACTGATCACCCTGACGCTGTAACTTGACCAGGCCACGCCCCTGACGCTCGGCCGCCAGCCACAGGGTGTTGGCCTGGGCATCAATCGCCACCCCTTCGGCCAGCGCGTTGACCTGCTGCCAGAGACCGCGTGCTTCACCCTCGGTGTATACCGCCGGGTCCAGGTTCAGCCAACTGCCCTGTACCGGCGTATCGGCCGGCGGCGGCAGACGCAGAACGCCCAGTTGGCTCTCGCTGACCAGATAGCGATTGCCATCGCCATCACAGGCCAGCCCTTCAAAATCCAGCGCCTGGCCGCTCAACCCGCGCAACCAGGCGCCGGCCAGCAACTTGACGGGCAACATGGAGGGCGACTCGGACGGCAGCGTGAAGCTCTCGACACTCGCCTGATAGGCATGCTCGTCGCGCTGCAACACAAACAGGCTGGTGTCCTCACGATCAGACAGGGTCAACAGTTGCCCGTTGCAGTGCTGCAAGGCGGAAAGATTGCCGCGCGGCATGCCGTCCACCGGCAGGGCCGACTCAAGCTGCAACTCAGGCGCTCGCTCAAAGGCGTTGGCAGTAGTGCTCAGCAGCAACGCACAGGCACCCAGCAGGCGCAGACCAGCAGGCATCATCAGAGCAGCACCTCGGCCAGATCACCCTTACTTTCCAGCCAGGCCTTGCGGTCCGAGGAGCGCTTCTTGGCCAGCAGCATATCCATCAGCTGCTCGGTGTCCTGGCTCTCGTCCACGGTCAGCTGCACCAGGCGCCGCGTGTCGGGCGCCATGGTGGTTTCACGCAGCTGCAGCGGGTTCATTTCACCCAGCCCCTTGAAGCGTGTGACCTGAATCTTGCCGCGCTTGCCCTCGGCCTCGATGCGGTCAAGGATGCCCTGCTTCTCGGCGTCATCCAGCGCGTAATAGACATCCTTGCCAATATCCACGCGATACAGCGGCGGCATGGCAACAAACACATGGCCGGCCTCAACCAGCGGGCGAAAATGACGGACAAACAGGGCGCACAGCAGCGTGGCGATGTGCAGACCGTCAGAGTCGGCATCGGCGAGGATGCAGATCTTGCCGTAGCGTAGCTGCTCTAGGCTGGCCGCACCCGGGTCCACACCAATAGCGACCGCAATATCATGTACTTCCTGGGAGCCCAGCACCTCACTGGACTCGACCTCCCAGGTGTTCAGGATCTTGCCGCGCAGCGGCATGATGGCCTGAAACTCCTTGTCGCGGGCCTGCTTGGCGCTACCGCCGGCAGAGTCACCCTCAACCAGAAAGAGTTCCGAACGGCTGCTGTCCTGCCCCACGCAGTCGGCCAGCTTGCCCGGCAACGCTGGGCCCTGGGTGATCCGTTTGCGCTCGATCTTCTTGCCAGCCTTGAGACGTCGACCGGCATGGCTGATCGCCATTTCAGCAATCTGCTGACCGATGTCGGCGTGCTGGTTCAGCCATAGGCTGAACGCGTCCTTGACCACACCGGAGACAAAGGCCGCGGACTCGCGAGACGACAGCCGCTCCTTGGTCTGACCGGAGAACTGCGCTTCGGCCATTTTCAGCGACAGCACGTAACTGACGCGTTCCCAGATATCCTCTGGCGCCAGCTTGAGGCCGCGCGGCAGCAGATTGCGGAACTCACAGAATTCGCGGATGGCTTCCAGCAACCCCGCGCGCAAACCGTTGACGTGGGTACCGCCCTGCGCGGTAGGAATCAGGTTGACGTAGCTTTCCTGCACCAGCTCGCCGCCCTCGGGCAGCCAGAACACCGCCCAGTCAACGGCTTCCTGCTTGGCGGCAAAGGCCCCGGAGAAGGGCTCTTCCGGCAGCTTTGGCCACTCGGCGCAGGCATCGACCAGATAGTCGCGCAGGCCATCTTCAAAGTACCAACTGATCTTCTCGCCGGACTGGCGGTCGTCAAAGTCGACCTTGAGCCCCGGGCAGAGCACGGCCTTGGCCTTGAGCAGGTGTTTGAGCCGGCTGATACTGAATTTGGCTGAATCAAAATACTTGGCGTCCGGCCAGAAGGTCACGGTCGTGCCGGTATTGCGCTTGCCGACCGTACCTATCACCTCCAGCTCGCGTACCTTGTCGCCATTGGCAAAGGCCATGGCGTACTCCTGCCCGTCTCTTTTGACGCGCACTTCCACCTTGTGCGACAAGGCGTTGACCACCGAAATACCCACCCCGTGCAAACCGCCGGAGAACTGGTAGTTCTTGTTGGAGAACTTGCCGCCAGCATGCAGCCGGGTAAGGATCAGCTCGACCCCGGACACGCCCTCCTCCGGGTGAATATCCACAGGCATGCCACGGCCATCATCACTGACCTCCAGCGCATTGTCCTGATGCAGTACAACGCTGATGGTGCGCGCATGGCCAGCCAGCGCCTCGTCAACACTGTTGTCGATGACCTCCTGCGCCAGATGGTTGGGGCGGGTGGTGTCGGTGTACATGCCGGGGCGGCGGCGCACCGGGTCCAGACCGCTGAGAACTTCCAGCGCATCGGCGTTATAGGTCGATTGAGACATGGTGGAGGCAGGCTTCCTTCTTGAATCTTTTCAACATGCGGGCAGCGGGTGCGGCAGCCGACAACAAAGACAGACATGGGGTCACATAGTATCCGGCAGGCCGCTTGCCTGCCACCGTCTGCGCTGGCAGAACTCAATACCCAGCCGCTTGCGGGTCGGGCAGAAACTGCCCAGCAGGCAGACGGCACACAGCGGTTTCGATTCGCCCGTCGTCATACAGGCGTAGCCACCGGTAACCCGGTGCCTGGGTATCGGTAGCAAAGTCGTCACTGCTGGGCGCAAACTGCACGCAGGTCGAGGGGGTAGCCAACAGGCGCAGGTGACCAAGCGGCTGGTCGAAGTGCTGATGAATATGCCCCCAGAGCACCGCCTTGACTCGCGGATCGGGTTCAAGGCGGGTCAGCAGGTCCGGGGCATTGAGCAGGCCGATGGGTTCCATCCAGCCACTACCTATGCTCACCGGCTGATGATGCAGGCACACCAGCACATGGCGGTCGCCCGCCGTTGCCAGGGCATCGTCAAGGCCGGATAGCGCGGCTGGCGACAGACGGCCCGGCACCGCGCCCAGGATGCTGGAGTCGAGCAAGACGATGCGCCACTTGCCGATATCCACCCAATCGCGGGTCAGGCCCAGCGGTTTACCCAACCGTGCCATCAACTCGGCGTCATCGTGATTGCCGGGAATCCAGTAGCACGGGGCCGGCAGCCGCAGGCTGGAAGCGATAAATCGGCGATAGGCAGCCTCACTGCCGTCCTGGGTGATGTCGCCGGTTGCCAGCACCAGATCCATACGCGCGATCTGCTGCAACACCATGTCGATCACGGCGTCCAGACTGGCCTGCGTCTGCAAGCCCAGCAGGTCACCTTCTGCCTCGGCAAACAGATGACTGTCGGTCAACTGCACAACGCAGACGAAGTCCGATCCTAACGACATGCTGCTCCCACTCCTTGTACGCTTTCTCAGCGATTATCTTGGCCGTTGCCGCATAGCGATTCCAGCGACTGGATCACAGACCCTGCCCGGCAAAAGACACTGGCTGAGCGCTCTGTCCGTGGCGCTGACAATAACCAAGCCACTCACCCAGAAACTGGTTCAACTGGTACTTCTCATCCGGCTGCAGCATCTGCTCGTTGGGGTACGGATACACTCCGCGAAACCGCCGACGGTTGTAGGCAGCTACGACCTCGGCCAGCCCAGCATCATGGTACAGGCGCACTTCCATGCTCGGCGGCGTAACCCAGGCGTGGCGACGCTCATGGGCCAACTGCAAGGTCGATGTATAAGGGCAGCGTTCCAGCACCCGAATCAGCAGCGCCTGTTTCTGGCCGTCGCCAGCGTCGATATCGATTCGCACCTCATCCTGCGAATGCAACTGGGGCATCAACTTGAGCAGCCGCCAATAGTTACTCTCGCAAGCAGCTTGCAAGCCGATCAGATCGACCCGGTAACGTGGCTTGCGCAAGGCACTCATGGCTGTTCTCCGGCGCCAGCGCGCAGCTGCGCACCGTTGAGCTGTAGCCACTGCAGGGCAATGATGCTGGCTGCATTGTCGATACGCCCCTCCTGCAACGCGGCCAGCGCCTGCTCGCGCGACCACAGACTGACGCGAATATCTTCACCTTCCTCAGCCAATCCGTGAACACCACCCACGCCGCGGCTGTCGACCAGCGCACAATACAGGTGAACAAACTCGTCGCTACCGCCAGGCGATGGGTAGTAGCGGGTAATGGGGTGCAGCGAGAGCAGGGTCAGGCCAGCTTCCTCGTCAGCCTCGCGGTGGGCAACCTCTTGCGGGGATTCATCGGTATCAATCAGCCCGGCGACCAGCTCCAGCATCCAGGGATTGTCACTTTTCTCCAGTGCACCGATGCGCACCTGCTCAATCAGCACAACCTGATCCAGCCAGGGGTCGTAGGGCAAGACGCACACGGCATCGTGGCGCACGAACAGCTCGCGCCGCAGCACCGGCCCCCACCCGCCGTTGAACAAGCGGTGCCGCAGATTGAGAACGTCGAGGCGATAGAAACCCTTGAAGCCGGTTTCCCGGCTGATAATGTCCACGTCGTCGCGCGTAAAGGACAAAAGCACACTCCCCCGATCAGGCAGCTGCAGAGGGCAAGGCACCGGGCCCGCTGCGGACTGCAAGCAAAGCATAAATTCGCTCTGCTGCGCGGGCGCAGGGCAGAGCGAATAAGAGTCAGTCGCTTAAGCTCGCATATCTGGCGGGCAGACGGCAAGGGTCTAGACGTGCCAGACCCACAGCCGAAAGACGCGCGCGAAACGGATCAGAGTTTCCTTAAAGCTTGTGGTACAGCTGCGAGCCGGTGGTGCGAAACTCCTCGGACTTGGCCTTCATGCCCTCTTCTACCGCCAGATCGACCGCATCGATACGCTGCTGGGCAGCATACTCACGGACTTCCTGGGTGATTTTCATCGAGCAGAACTTGGGGCCGCACATGGAGCAGAAATGCGCCACCTTGGCCGACTCCTTCGGCAGGGTCTCATCGTGATAGGCGCGCGCGGTGTCCGGGTCCAGCCCCAGGTTGAACTGGTCCTCCCAGCGGAACTCGAAACGCGCCTTGGAGAGCGCGTTGTCACGAATCTGTGCGCCCGGGTGCCCCTTCGCCAAGTCTGCCGCGTGAGCAGCGATCTTGTAGGTAATGATCCCGGTCTTGACGTCATCGCGGTTCGGCAGCCCCAGATGCTCCTTGGGCGTCACGTAACACAGCATCGCACAGCCAAACCAGCCGATCATAGCCGCACCGATACCGCTGGTGATGTGGTCGTAGCCCGGAGCAATGTCGGTGGTCAGCGGGCCCAGGGTGTAGAACGGCGCTTCATCGCAGCACTCCAGCTGCTTGTCCATGTTCTCCTTGATCAGTTGCATGGGCACATGGCCCGGGCCTTCGATCATGACCTGCACGTCGTGCTTCCAGGCGATTTTGGTCAGCTCGCCAAGGGTTTCCAGCTCACCGAACTGCGCCTCGTCATTGGCATCGGCAATCGAGCCCGGGCGCAGGCCGTCGCCAAGCGAAAAGCTGACGTCGTAGGCTTTCATGATTTCGCAGATGTCGTCGAAGTGGGTATAGAGGAAGTTCTCCTGATGATGCGCCAGGCACCACTTGGCCATGATCGAGCCACCGCGCGATACGATGCCGGTGACCCGCTTGGCGGTCATCGGCACATAGCGCAGCAACACGCCGGCATGAATGGTGAAGTAATCCACGCCCTGCTCGGCCTGCTCGATCAGGGTGTCACGGAAGATTTCCCAGGTCAGATCCTCGGCAACGCCGCCCACCTTTTCCAGCGCCTGATAGATCGGCACAGTGCCGATCGGTACCGGCGAGTTGCGGATGATCCACTCGCGGGTTTCGTGGATGTTCTTGCCGGTCGATAGGTCCATGACGGTGTCAGAGCCCCAGCGAATCCCCCAGGTCATTTTCTCGACCTCTTCTTCGATGGAAGAGCCCAGCGCCGAGTTGCCGATATTGCCGTTGATCTTCACCAGGAAGTTGCGGCCGATGATCATCGGCTCCAGTTCCGGGTGGTTGATATTGGCCGGGATGATGGCGCGGCCGCGGGCGATCTCCTCGCGCACAAATTCAGGGGTAATTTCCTTGGGGATGTTCGCGCCGAAGCTGTGGCCGGCATGCTGTTCTTTCAACAGACCTGACTCACGGGCCTCCTGCAGCTTCATGTTTTCGCGAATCGCGACGTACTCCATTTCCGGCGTGATGATGCCGCGCCGGGCGTAATGCATCTGTGACACGTTGCTGCCCGCCTTGGCGCGGCGTGGCGTGCGCACATGGGCAAAGCGCATGTGATCAAGGGAACGGTCGGCCAGCCGCGAGGCGCCGAACTCGGAGGTCAGCCCAGGCAGCACTTCGGTATCGGCGCGCTCGTCAATCCAGGCGCCGCGCACATCGGCCAGACCGGCACGCAGATCGATGGTGGCCTGCGGGTCGGTGTAGGGGCCGGAGGTGTCATACACCAGCACCGGCGCGTTGGATTCGCCGCCAAAATCGGTCGGTGTGTCAGCCAGACTGATCTCGCGCATGGGCACACGAATATCCGGACGCGAGCCGGTCACGTAAACCTTGCGGGAATTAGGGAAGGGTTGGGTGGCGGCGCTGTCGGCACCCGAGGTGGCGATGGCGGTATCAGGCAACTTGCTGTTCATTGTTGTGCTCCACTGCGTTGAAATGCGCAGGGAACCGAAAAACCACGGCTACGCCAGCCCTTACGGACTCGCGGTTGCCGTCTATCTCGATTCCTACGCCGGTGCTAACCGGTTCAGGTTCAACGGGTATCATCTCAGCTGCCAAGCAGGCAGCACCCCGTCAAGATGTCGGCATAGTCTAGGGGCTGTTCTTACCCGGCCGCAAGCGGCACGCGCACCAATCGAAAAGCAGCGGCGCACCGGCTGACAAAATCGGCGAAAATGTCAGCAAAACAGGCGGCAACAGTTTGTTCCCGATTGTTACCGTCTGCTCGCTTGACCCCGGCTGCCGAGCCTTTTAGCCTTGCTTGACTCTCCCCCATGCGAAGGATGTCTGCATGTTCCGCCCTCTGTATGTCGCCTTGCTGCTGGCTGGTGTTTCCGGCCCGGCGGCTGCCAACACCGATCTGATGACTATTTACCGCGAAGCCGTGCTGAACAGCGCTGATTTGGCCGCCGCCGAAGCGGATGCCCTGGCCCGCCAGGAAGCCCTGCCGCAAGCGCGCTCGCAGTTGCTGCCCAACCTGGGTATTGGCGCCGGCGCCGCACGGGAGGATCTGGAGATCGACAATGTGGGGGGTGATGAGTACTCCACCCATTACTACCAGGCCAGTCTGACCCAGCCGCTGTTTCGCGCGGACCGCTGGTTCACCTATCAGGCTGCCAAATCGGTCAGCCAGCAGGCACAGCTGGAGTTCTCGGCAACACAGCAGAATCTGATTCTGGAGGTTTCACAGGCGTATTTTGATGTGCTGCGCGCCTCCGATAACCTAGCCACCGCCAAGGCCGAGGAAAAGGCCTTTGAGCGTCAGCTTGAGCAGGCGCAGGAACGCTTTGACGTCGGCCTGTCGGCCCGCACCGACGTACTGGAAGCGCGTGCCGGCTATGACAGCGCCCGCGCCGCGCGCCTGACAGCAGAAACCAACCTGGATGTCAGCTACCAGGCCCTGACGCGCCTGACCAACCAGAGCTACGACAGCCTCTACGGTATCAGCCACGAGCTGCCCGTACTGCCACCGACCCCCGCCAGTATGCAGGAGTGGGTAGAAACCGCCGCCGCGCAAAACCTCACCCTGCAGGCCAGTCGGTATGCCATTGAAAGCGCAGAAGACACCCTGCGCAGCAGCAAGGCCGGCTATGCTCCGGTGGTCGACGCCTTCGTGCGCTACAGCAACGACAACGGCGGCGCCAGCATCCCGGCTGCCGGCCAGGCCAGCGCCGATACCGAGCTGACCAGCTTTGGCGTGGAGTTGAGCATGCCGCTGTTCACCGGCGGGCTGACCACCTCTCGGGTGCGCGAATCGACCTACCGTCTAACCCAGGCCGAGCAAGGCAGCGAGGCGCAGCGCCGCCGCGTGGTCGAAAACACCCGCAACCTCTACCGCACTGTGACATCCAGCGTGGAAGAAGTAACCGCCCGCCGCCAGGCGATTGTCTCGGCCAAGGCGGCACTGGACGCCACCCAGACCGGCTATGAAGTGGGCACCCGCAACGTAGTCGACGTACTTCAGGCCCAGCGCAACCTGTTCCGCACCGTGCGTGACTACAACACCGTGCGTTACAACTACATCATCAACAACCTGAACCTGAAGCTGGCTGCCGGCACCCTGAGCCCTCAGGACCTGCAGGACCTGTCCCAGTGGCTGAACCCCAATTACGACCCGGACCGCGACTTCATCCCCCAGGCGACGCCCGAAGAGCTGGAGCAGATGTCCCTGGGCGGTCGTCCGGCCCCAGCCCCGTCACTGCCGAGCGACCCCGACAGCACCACCTTCTGAACACCCCACAAACAACAACGGCGCCTGCAGGCGCCGTTGTTGTTTCTTAACTCAAGAAGCGTGCGATTCCGGCCAGCAACCGTTCAAGCGCCCCCTGATTATCCTCTACTACCGCCTTGCCGGCGGCTCCGGCGTGCCGGCGAGCAGCTTCGTCGTCCAGCAGCCCCTGCACCGCCACAGCCAAAGCAGCCTCATCGTTGACCACCTGCAGAGCGCCGGCGCCTTCCAGCAGTTCACTGATTTCAGTGAAGTTGAAACGGTGCGGGCCAGACAGTACCGGCAAGGCCAGGGCGGCCGGCTCCAGATAGTTGTGCCCGCCGTTGGGCACCAGCGACCCACCAACGAAGGCCAGATCGGCGCAGGCGTACAGCAGCACCAGCTCGCCCATGGTGTCGCCCACCAGTACCTGCTGATCAGCCGCCGGCAACTGGCCACTACTGCGCCGGACCGCGGCCAGCCCCGCGTCTTGCACCTGACGTGTCACCGCATCAAAGCGCTCGGGATGGCGCGGCACCAGAATCAGCAAGGCATCGGGACGGTGCCGCAACACCTGTTGATGAGCCCGCAGCACCTGTTCATCTTCGCCTGCGTGGGTACTGGCGGCGATCCACACCGGCCGCTCACCCCAGCGTGCACGCAGATCCGCTGCTTGCTGCAACAACATGGGGTCCGGGCGAAAGTCAAACTTAATGCTGCCGGTCACCTGCAGCTGTTCACGCACCACACCCAGCGTGACAAAACGCAGCGCTTCAGCCTGGCTTTGCACCGCGACCCAGTCCAGCGCGGCAAACATGGGGCGAACCAGGGGTGCAACGCGCTGATAGCCGCGGGCAGAGCGCTCTGACAACCGCGCATTGGCCAGCACCAGGGGCACCTGGGCACGCTTGGCTTCTGCTACCAAGTTGGGCCACAACTCGGTTTCCATGATAATCCCGACGCGCGGCTGCAAACGTCGCAGCAAGCGGCGTTGCAGCCACGGCAGGTCGTACGGCAGATAGGCGTGTCCTACCTGGGCGCCGAACAGCTTGCGGATCTGTGCGGACCCGGTCGGCGTCATGCAGGTGATGGTGATCGGCAACTCGGGATAGCGGCGCATCAATTCGCGCACCATGGGAGCGGCGGCGATGCTCTCTCCCACCGACACCGCGTGCACCCAGATACCACCTGCGCGCACGTCTCCCCCCAGGGCAAAACGCTCAGCCCAGCGGCGAGCGTACGCTGGCGCCTTTATCGCACGATACAGGAGCCGCAACAGCACCAGCGGCATGCACAGGAAGAACAGCAGGGAATAGAAACGACGCGCCATGGAATCTCCTGAGGTAGAGCCTTGAATGGCCATGGCTTGCAAGTGTGACCCAGCCCGCCGCCAAAGACTATACTAGGGAGCCTTTATTGAACCTTCAGCGGGAGCCCATGAGTACAACCCTCGATACCGACATCTGCATTCTCGGCGGCGGCATCGCCGGCCTGTGGCTCAATGCCCGGCTGCGTCAGGCGGGCTACCACACATTGCTGGTGGAGCGCGGCGCGCTCGGCGGCGGCCAGAGCGTGAAATCCCAGGGCATCATCCACGGCGGTATCAAGTACGCGTTGGGCGGCAAGCTCAACGCCGCTACCGAAGCCATCGCCGGCATGCCCGAGCGCTGGCGCAGCTGTCTGGCCGGCCAGGGTGAGCTGGACTTGCGCGGCGTGCGGGTACTGTCCGAGCACCACTACCTGTGGTCCCCCGGCAGCCTGATCAGCAATCTGGCCGGCTTTTTCGCCAGCAAGGCCCTGCGCGGACGGGTTGACCAGGTCAAAGGCAAGGCATTGCCGAAGGTGTTCAACAACCCGGCCTTTCGCGGCAAGGTTTACCAATTAGGCGAGCTGGTACTGGACGTGCCGGCCGCTATTGAGCGGCTCGCCGAGCTGAGCGGTGATGGTCTGATTGCCGACAGCAGCCCGCACCTGCTGCGCGCCGACGACGGCAGTATCAGCGGTGTACAGCTGCAGGGCGCCAGCATCCGCGCCCAGCGCTATGTGCTGACCGCTGGCGAAGGCACTGACGCGCTCTTGCAGGACTGGGGCGAAAGCGAGCCCGCAATGCAGCGCCGCCCGCTGCAGATGGTGCTGGTCAAGGGTCCTCAACTGCCACCGTTGTATGCCCACTGCCTGGGTGCCAGTCCCAAGCCACGGCTGACCGTCACTACCCATCCCTGTGAAGACGGCCAGTGGTGCTGGTATCTGGGTGGCGAACTGGCTGAACAGGGCGTCAACCAGACCGCCGACGCGCTGATCGCCGCCGCCAAACGCGAGCTGGCCGAACTCTTACCCTGGATCAACCTCGAGAACTGCCAGTGGACCACTCTGCCGGTAAACCGTGCAGAACCGGCGCAAAGTGGGCTGGTGCGCCCCGACAACGCCTACGTGCAGGCCAAGGGCAATGCGCTGATCAGCTGGCCAACCAAACTGGCGCTGGCCCCCAACCTCAGTGATCTGGTGCTTGAGGAGCTGACACGCCAGCAGATCAAGCCGCAGAACTACCCGTCGCTACCGGACGATCTGCCGCGCCCTCGCGTCGCCGAGCCGGTGTGGGACATGTGTTTCCGATGAGCACCCTGCAACCGTTTTACCGCACACTCGGCAGCACCGGCCTGCAGCTGTCACCACTGGGGTTAGGGACCGTCAAGATCGGACGCAATCAGGGCGTGAAGTACCCCAGCGGGTTCGAACTGCCGGATGACGGCGCCGTGCTTAATCTGCTGGCGCAGGCCCGCGATTTGGGTATCAACCTGCTCGACACTGCGCCGGCCTACGGCACTAGCGAGCAACGCCTTGGCCCATTGCTCAAAGGCCAGCGCGATCAATGGGTGATCTGCAGCAAGGTTGGCGAGGAGTTCACTGACGGGCAGTCACACTTCGATTTTTCCGCCGAGCACACCCGCCGCTCAGTCGAACGCTCCCTGCAACGCTTGGGCACTGATCGTTTGGAACTGGTACTGGTGCACTCGGACGGTAATGATCTCGAGGTGCTCGACCAGGAGGTCTACCCAACACTTGCCCAGCTCAAGCAAGAGGGTCTGATTCTGGCCTACGGATTCTCCGGCAAGACCGTCAAAGGCGGCTTGCGCGCCCTGCAGCAGGGCGACTGCGCCATGGTCACTTACAACCTGCGCGAGCAAGCTGAACGTTCGGTGCTGGACTTTGCCTTGCAACACAACAAGGGCATTCTGATCAAAAAGGCGCTGGCCAGCGGACACCTGTGCCTGGATGGCGAAGACCCGGTACGCGCCGGCCTTGAGCTGGTACTCGGCCATCAGGGGGTCACCAGCGCCATCATCGGCACCATTAACCCCGCGCACCTGGCGCAGAACGTCGAGGCTGCCATTTCGGTACTCACGCAGATGGAGTAAGGCATGACCCAGATTGTCGCCCGGAAGAACCCCGTCGCTTTCAAGACCCAGGCCATCGCTGTGGCCGCCAGTCCGGAAGTGCTGCGTTACGAACCGGTCGGCAGCCCGCTGAGCTTTGAGCAGATGCAAGCGCGGCGGCAACCACTAGCGCTGGATGACCCCCATCGTTTCGAGGTCACCCTGGCCAATCTGGGCGTTTCGGTCGACCTGCACCTGCAGTGGCAGGGCCGCGACTTTCGTTTGCTGGTGCGTCAGGATCGCCCAGATCACGGCGACCGCGTGCTGAAACTGCTATCAGGGTATGTCCCAGCCCACGAGCTGCGGGTCCCCTTGCTGACCCTGATGACCGAGGTCGCCGAGGAGCTGCTGATACACAGCGAGAGCGGCTGGCTGCAGGGCCGCTATCAGGATACCTGGCTGCCCACACCTTACGCCGACAGCCTGCCACTGGACGACGAGCAGAGTTTTAGTCTGGGCACCCGCAGTGGCGCCGCACGGGCGGTGCTGTGTCGTGAACTGAACCTGCTGGAGCGGCCACGCGCCTATGTGCACCTGCCCAGCAGTTCGCTGCAGCTGGTTTACAGCATGACCCTGCAACTGCCGCAGACGCTGCGCAACCTGTCCCTGCTACATGCGGACGAGTTTCTGGATGAGGAAAGCGGCGAGCTGATCGCACGGATGGACACCCAGCGCCCCGAGCTGTTTCTGGCCGAGTACCGCAACCATCACGCCACTGGCGAGCTGTTCTGCCTGCAGCAGGGCGAGCTGGTTGCCCAGCCCACCGAAGACCTTCTGCTCAGCGAGGCGTTTGCGCCACAACAGGGCTGGCTGGTAGCGGCGGGCAATTGCGCGCTATCAGACGGGCTATAAAGAGGTTCTGAGTGGCTGCAGCGACAGCGCCGCCGTTCACGAACGAACGACGGCAGAGCGTTAAGAAAATTCAGTCGTCGCCACGCTCGCGGATTTTCTCAACAATTGCGGTGGTTGAGCAGCTTTCAACAAAGTTGAGCACCTTCACCTCACCACCGTAGGCCTGCACAATCGGCCCACCGACCACCTGATCAACGCTGTAATCGCCACCCTTGACCAGTACATCCGGCTTGACCTGTTCGAGCAGGCGCTCAGGCGTGTCTTCGCTGAAGCTGATCACCCAATCAACCGCCCCCAACCCGGCGAGCACCGTCATCCGTCGCTCGACACTGTTAATCGGCCGCCCCGGCCCCTTCAGCCGGCTTACCGAGGCGTCGTCATTGATAGCGACGATCAGCCGATCACCCTGAGCGCGCGCCTCTTCCAGGTAACCGACGTGGCCGGCGTGGATGATGTCGAAACACCCGTTGGTGAAGACGATCCGTTCGCCATGGGCTCGCGCATCCTCGAGCGCTTGCAGCAACTGCTCGACACCCAGCACACCCCTGCCGCTGCCCTGTTCCTGCTGCACCGCACGGCGCAGCTCGGGCGCACTGATCGCGGCGGTGCCGAGCTTGCCCACCACGATACTGGCCGCGTGGTTGGCCAGTGCCACTGCCTGCGGCAGCGCCTCACCGGCCGCCAAGGCGGCAGCCAGGGTAGAGATTACGGTGTCGCCTGCGCCGGTGACATCAAACACCTCGCGCGCGCGCGCCGGCAGGTGCAGCGCACCCTCGGCCTTGCGCAACAACGTCATGCCCTGCTCGCTGCGGGTTACCAGCAGCGCATCGAGCGCCAGTTCGTCAATCAGCGCCATGCCCTTATCGACCAGCGCCTGCTCGGTCTCACAGCGCCCCACCACCGCTTCAAACTCAGACAGATTGGGGGTAATCAGGCTGGCCCCACGGTAAATCGAGAAATCGCTACCCTTGGGGTCGGCCAGCACCGGCACGCCGCGCTCGCGGGCCAGCGCAATCAGCGCCTGATGGTTAACCAGCGCGCCCTTGCCATAGTCCGAGAGGATCAACACCTTGACCTTGTCCAGCAGCGCCGCCACCGACTCGAGCAGCGCCTGGGCATCAGTCTCAAAAGCCTGTTCAAAATCCAGCCGAATCAATTGCTGGTGGCGGCTCATGACGCGCAACTTGGTGATGGTCGGCTGCGCCGCGTGCTGCTGAAAATCGCAGTAGACGCCCGCGGCGTTCAGGCGCTGTTGCAAACTGTCGGCCGCTTCATCCTTGCCAGTCACCCCAACCAGCCAGGCTGGCGCGCCCAGCGCCGCGATATTCAGGGCGACGTTCCCTGCCCCACCCGGGCGGTCCTCGATCTGGTCAACCTTGACCACCGGCACCGGCGCCTCCGGTGAAATACGGTTGGTCGGCCCATGCCAGTAGCGATCCAGCATTACATCACCAACCACCAGAACCGGGGCAGAGTCGAATCGGGGCATGCTCAATTTCATTGTCTTCATCACCTGTAGTGGCGGCCCAGCTGACAGCCACGCATTAAACCTGTTAGGCCTGCTCTTCCTCAAACTGCATGCTGTGCAGCTTGGCGTAATAACCGTTGAGCGCCAGCAACTCCTTATGAGTGCCGCGCTCGACTATCTGCCCCTGATCCATGACCATGATCACATCCGCTTTCTCGATGGTCGACAGGCGGTGCGCAATAACCAACGTGGTACGCCCCTGCATAACCCGGTCCAGCGCCGCCTGGATATGCCGCTCGGACTCGGTATCCAGCGCCGAGGTAGCCTCATCCAGAATCAGCAGCGGCGCGTCCTTGAGCAGGGCCCGGGCAATCGCCAGGCGCTGGCGCTGACCACCGGAAAGCAGTACGCCGTTCTCACCGACCAAGGTGTCAAAGCCCTCGGGAAGTAGGTCAATGAACTCCTTCGCATAAGCCGCCTCTGCCGCAGCCACGATGCTGTCACGGGGGGCACCGGCAAGATCACCGTAGGCGATGTTGTTGGCCACGGTATCGTTAAACAGCGTGACATTCTGGCTGACCAGGGCGATCTGTCTACGCAGGTTGCGCAGGGTAAAGTTCTGCAGCGGCATGCCATCAAGCAGAATCTCACCCTCCTCGTGCTGATAGAAACGCGGAATCAGGTTGGCCAGTGTGGACTTGCCACTCCCCGAGCGCCCAACCAGCGCCACCATCTGTCCCGGCTCGACGCGGAAACTGATGTCATTGAGAACCCGTTTGCTGGTGCCAGGATAGTAGAACGTCAGGTTATTCACCTCCAGACGACCGCCTACCCGCCCGCTTTCCAATGTGCCGGTATCTACTTCAGGCACCTCATCCAGCTGCTCGAAAATGCTCTCTGCTGCTGCTATGCCCTTCTGAATATTGGCGCTGACCTCTGATAGCTGGCGAATCGGCTTGGGCAGCAGGCCGGCGGCAGTAATGTAGGCAACCAAGTCACCGGCAGTGGCATCACCGCGCAGAAACAGCACCAGAAACATCACCGTCGCCATCGCGCCATAGGTCACCAGTTGAAGGGTCGGCGTGAATACCGCACCGGTGCGAATCATCTTCAACCCGCGCTGACGGTTTGCTTCACTCGCCGAGTGGAAGCGATCTGACTCGTAGCGCTCGCCGCCGAAGCTGCGCACGACACGAAAACCAGTAATGGTCTCGGAAGTAACGTGGGTCACATCACCCATCGCCGTCTGGATCTTTTTGCTCTGCTTGCGAAACTTCTTGCTCGCGCTGTTCACCATCAGGCCAATCACCGGCAGGATCGCGATCAATACCAGCGTCAGCATCCAGTTCATCCACAACAGGTAGGCAAACAGAAAAACCACCGTCAGCCCTTCACGAAACACCACCTTGATCGCGTCGGTCGCAGCGCCGGTCACCATGGTGACATTGAAGGTAATGCGCGACACAAGATGCCCTGAGTTGTTCAGGTCAAAATAGCGATTGGGCAAGGTCAGCAGGTTGTCGAACAAGGCCGTGCGCAAGTCATGCACCACGCCGAGCGACACCTTGGCAATGAAATAGTTACCCAGATAAGAGCCGATCCCCTGATAGAAGGCGATTAGCACGATAAAGGCAGGAAACCCCCAGATCAGCGGAACGCCAAAGAACAAGGCATCCGCACCTTCGGCCAGGCCATCGACAAAGTACTTCAGCACCCACGCCATGGCCGGCTGAGCCGACGCAAAAATGGCGAAGCCGATAATACTGACGGCAAAGGCCTTCCAGTAGGGTTTTACATAGGTCAATAGGCGCGCGTAAATGCGCGCGCTTGAGCGGGCAAAGCTTTCTTGGGGCGTATCAGTCATGGGGCCTTCAAAGCTGAGACAGTAGCGCTGAAGTCTAACACAAGCGCTTGACGCCACAGCCCGCCATCACAAAGTAGGATAAACTGCGCTTTTTGCCCCCGGACTGCCTTGATGCAACGCCTCAGCGATTCACAATTTCAACAATGGCGCGCAGACGCCAATGTACTGGAACAGGACCACCACGGAGAAAAGGTGCTACTGCTGGCCGACGGCACCATGCTCAAGCTGTTTCGCCGCAAAAGCTGGTTCTCCAAGACCGTGTTTTTCCCGCCGGCCCAGCGCTTCGCCGACAACGCCGTTGCGCTGAGCAAACTGGACATTCCCTGCCCGCAAATCATCGCCACCTACAAGCTGCTCAACCCCTACCGCAGTGTGGTGCACTACCACCCGCTGGCCGGTGAAACCCTGCGCGGCCTGCTAAACGCCGAGCACTCCTTGGAGCAACTCGAGCTATTTGCACAACTGGCCGAATTCATCACCAGTCTGCACGACAAGGGCGTCTACTTTCGCTCGCTGCATCTGGGTAATATCGTGCTGACACCCGACGGCCAGCTCGGTCTAATCGACATTTCCGACCTGCGTTGCCTGGGCAAACCGCTGTCGCGCCGCATGCGCAACCGCAATTATCGACACTTGCTGCGTTACGAACAGGATTGGGCGCTCGTCGATGCAGCAGCGCGCTCACTTTTTCCGTCGTTTTCCTCAAGGAGCTGAGCCCTCGATGCTGACCACCTTTGCCGAACTGAAGGCCTTCTGGCACTACGAGATTCTGGGTGAGGACAAGCGGTTTTCCTGGCGCAAGCTACGCCGCCGCGTTGCACGTAACAACTCATACAATTGCCTGTTCTGGTTGCGCCTGTCGCAATACCTGCACACGCGTCCGGGACGCACTACCCTGTCAATAGCCAAGCGTATTAACAAGGGACTGGCCCGCAAGTACGGCGTAGAAATCATGCTGGGCGCCGAAATCGACAAGGGGCTATGGCTCGGCCACCCGACGTCAATCACTGTCTATTCTGGTGTCCGCATCGGACGTGACTGCAACTTGCGCCAGTGCACCACCATCGGCTCGGTCGAGGCCAATAACAAACCCATCGAGCTCGGGGACAACGTTGATATTGGCGCGCACTGCTGCATCATCGGCAGCGGCATTCGCATCGGCAACAATGTGCGCATCGGCGCGATGAGCTTTATCAACAAGGATGTGCCGGATGATGTCACCTACATCACCCGCAAAGACAATCACATCTACCCCAACCGCACCGAACACCAAGCCCCGGCGGACTGAAACCTGCCGGTTTGCGCAGGGCTCAGTCCAGCAGTTCCTGACTCAGCGCAGTACCAAAGGCAATATCGCAGCTGGCGCGACGACCGATCACCTTATCCAGCATTTTGGGCGGCAGGCCAAAACCCGGGCGCACGCTGCGCACGTTATCCGCGGTGAACAGCTCGCCAGCCTTCATATCCCGCGTAACGTAGAGCGAGCGCCGGAAGCGCGCATTGCCCTGCTCACTGGACTTGCGACCGTAATCCACCTGCCCCAGAGCTCGCCACGCCGTCTTGCTGTCGCGGCACAGCGCCTGCAGTTCGGCTGGCTCCAGCGAAAAGCTGTCGTCAGGACCACCACCACTGCGGTCTAGAGTGAAGTGCTTTTCAATGATAGAAGCCCCCAGGACCACACTGGCAATCGCCGTGGTGTTGTCCAGCGTATGATCCGACAAGCCAGTCACCAAGCCAAAGCGCTCACGCATGTCTGCCAATGTACGCAGGTTGTAGTCTTCGGCGGGTGCCGGATAGCCACTGACGCAGTGAAGAATGGCCAGCTCGCGGCAACCACCCTCGCGTGCTGCCTCCACCGCCTCGGCGATCTCGTCGCCATCTGCCATGCCGGTGGAAATGATCATCGGCTTGCCCGTTGCCGCGACATAACGGATCAGCGGCAAGTCGATAGCCTCGAAAGAGGCGATCTTGTAGGCAGGCGCGTTCAGATCCTCCAGCAAGTCCACCGCAGTGAAGTCGAAGGGAGAGCTGAAGATCGTGATGTCGTGCTTTCGTGCGTGTTCGAAAAGCGGTTTGTGCCATTCCCAGGGCATGTGCGCCTGCTGGTAGAGTTCATACAGGGACTGGCCATCCCACAGCCCGCCACGGATCTGAAAATCCTCGGCGTCGCAGTTCAGGGTAATGGTGTCAGCGGTGTAGGTCTGCAGCTTGATCGCATCGGCACCGGCATGCTTGGCTTGCTCGACAATCTGCAGCGCCGTCTCCAGGCGCCCATTATGGTTAGCCGACAGCTCGGCAATGATGTAGGGCTCCGCGTCAAGCCCAATGCGCCGCCCTGCGATGGAGATACTGGGTGTACCAGACATGAAAAGCCTCCTTCAGCCCCGTACCTGCCACTCGGAATCGAGCAGGCCAAAGCAAATGACATCATGAAACTGCTGCCCATCGAAATGCTGATCTCTCAGCACCCCCTCCTGGCAGAAGCCCATCTTGCGATGGAAATCGATTGAACGCTGGTTAAAACCCAGCGCCTGACCACAAATCTTGTGCAACGCCAGACGCTGAAAGCCATATTCCAACGCCTGACGGCCTAACCCTGTGCCCGTACCACGCGGCGCCTCAGGCGCGATGTAGAACCCCCAGTCCGCTACCTTGCCAGCAGTTTGCACAGTGAAGTGTACAAATCCGCAGGGCTGGTCATCACATTCATAGACCAGCAGGTGGCGCAACGGGTCCTGTTCGCAGCGGGCAAACCAGTCACGATGCTCCTGTTCGGCAATTTCGTGCTGCGTATACATATAACGACGTACCGACTCATGGTTACGCCAGCTGCGCACCAGCGCCAGATCAGGCTCAGCCAGCGGTCGCAGATTACCTGCAATCACGCCACTCATGACATCATCTCCATGGTCTCCACAACCCGTCTGGCGCCACTGCCATCAACCAGCGCGGCCGCGCGGCGGCTCATCTGCCGGAGCTGCTCGGGATCGGCGACCAACCCCTCAAGCAAACCAGGTAGAGACGCAGCCAGACGGTGAACCGCTGGCAACAATTGCACCGCACCAGCAGCGCGCAGCCCCTCTGCAACCAGTCGCTGGTTATCCGCCAATACAGCCATCAAGGTGGGTAAACCCAGACAGCAGCGCTCCCAGGCTGTCGCGCCAGCGGCGCCAATGGCCAGGTCAGCCTGCGCCATCAAAGAGGCCATGTCATTCACATCGACCAGCACCGTCACATCAAGCGCCAAAGACTGGCTCAACTGCTGGACCTCGCCCAGCCAAGGGGCCTGCCCGCCCATGATAACTGTCACCGCCAGAGAGCCAGCGCCCGGCGTCGCTGCGAGCCCACGCAGCACCTCAGCGGTGGCATTGTCAGCGTCAACACCGCCCATGGAGACCAAAATCTTCTGCAGCGGGTATGGCTGAGCAGCGCGCCTGGGCAATGAGGCGTCACGCTGCGCGGCAAAATCCGGACGCAGCAACGCGTTGGCACTGCCGCATAGCAACCGGGCACGGACCGGAACCAGCGAGAGGTAGTCCTCTGGTCGTCTGCTGTACGTCTGATCCAACAGCAGGTCGCAGTCGTGCGCGCGATCAGCCAGGTCATCAATCACCAAGACGTGACGAGAGCATGCCCGCATGTGCGCTTCCCACTGCGCGTCGAGCGCGTAATGATCGACCACCAGCCAGTCACAGCCCTTCGACTGCAAGACTACAGCCGTATCAGCGGCATCCTGTTCTGCACTGACGCCGAGCCAATGAGCATGTGAGCCGGCCACCGGCTCAGCCTGCTGCAGCGCCGCAGGCAGCGCGGTCGTTGTATGACCGCGGCCATGAATGACATCCAGCAGGTGGCCGCGATGGCTGCGGCAGATGAAATGACAGTCATGCCCGGCCGCGCTGAGAGCATCGGCAAGCGTCAGGCAACGCATGACATGTCCCGTACCGATCCACAAGGCGGCATCGGTACGAAAACAGATCTGCAGGCCCATCAGTTCAGCCGCTTGAACCCACCATGACACACCGGCCCCTTAAGCAACGCGCCAACATCACGCCCCTGCTCACACTCGCTGATCAGGGCAAAAACCGGGTCCAGAGCGTCAAAGTAGCCATCAATCACGTCCTGGCTATGCTCCATACAGACGTATACAGCGTTGCTGGCCAGGTATCCCTTGGCCAGCATCTCCTGGCTGACCAGCGTCTTATACTGCAGCACGTTGGGGCTGCGGAACGAGAATCCGGTCAGCGCCGGGAGACCCCAGTGATCGATTTGCAGGCCGTGACGATCCGCCAGTTTCTGCCAGCCATCACGAATCGACAGACCGGTCTGAGTGATGTAATCCCAGGAGCGCTCGCGCTCCATCACTTCGAGGGTTTTCAGCGCTGCAGTCGGGCCAACGCGCTCGGTCCAGAAGGTGCTGCTGATGAAGGTGGTCTGCGCCGCTTCCATGATCTCACGCCGGCCTATCGTCGCCGTGATGGCGTAACCGTTGCCCAGCGCTTTGCCGAACATCGCCATATCAGGCTCAACGCCGTACATCTTGTGCAGCCCGCCAAAGGTTTGCCGGAAGCCGGATGTGCACTCGTCAAAGATCAGCACGATGCCACGATCAGTGGCCAGCTTGCGCACCTTATGCAGGAAGTCGTCTTCCGGCCCCATGTTACGCACCACTTCCATCTTGATCACGCCGATATCGTGGCGATTGACCAAAGCTTCCAGCTCGGCGTAGTTGTTGTAGTTGAAGGGGAACACGGTGCCCTTAAGGTTGCCCGGCACACCGTTGGGCTCAAGCCCCGGCAACAGATGACCGGCCAGGTTCTCGTCATCGCCCAGGTTGGCTGACAGATACCAGTCGTGCCAGCCGTGGTAGCCACAGACCGCCACCTTATCCTTGCCGGTAGCGGCCCGAGCAATACGGATCGCCAATGCGTTGGCTTCACCGCCGGAGCGGGCAAAGCGCACCATGTCTGCCCAGGGGTGCAGCTCGATCAGCTTTTCTGCCAGCCAGACTTCCTCGGGGCAGTTCAGCGTCGACATGTTGCCGTTGTCGATGGTGCCGCGCACGGCGTCGTCGACCTCGGGGTGACCGTAGCCAAGAATATTGGTGCCCACGCCCATGATGCACATGTCGGTGTAGGCCTTGCCGTCCATATCCCAGACGGTGCAACCCTTGGCCTTGCTGAAATAAGCTGGCCACTGCTCAGGCAGGAACATCTCTGCGCGCTTGGACAACAGCATATTGCCGCCAGGAATGACCTGTTTGGCGCGTTTCCACAATTTCTGACCGGTGCCCATGGTGGCCCCCTCGTTACGTATCAGCGTTTGATTGTCTGTGAACAGCGTCGGGCTGTTCTCCTGCAATGCCTTGACCTGTTGCCAGCTGAAGTGAATATCCGGCGCAAAGTGCGCGAACACGCGGCGAATCACCTCCAGGTCCGCCGGCTCATCCACCGTCCAGCGCCAGCCGGACAGGTCTTGTTCATTCTGCTCTGCGCCCACGCGAAAGTGCCCCGACTCGCGCAGGTAAGGTGTTACGTGCTCGTGATCAAAGGCCGCATCCGTTTGCTCACTGGCCTGTTCCAGCGCACGCAAGCTAAATATCTCGATATCCAGACCGTCCGGATAGCTCGGCGGAGCGACGTTACTGTAATAATCCACGCCTGCAGCGCGATAGCCCCTGATCATTTGATCGACCAATTCGGGGTCAACCAGCGGACAATCACCCGTGATACGCACGACGACGTCCGCCTGATGTGCCCTCGCAGCCTGCAGATAACGCGCCATGACATCCTGTTCGTCGCCCTGAACACAGGCAAAACCGAGCTGACGTACACAGTCAGCCAGCGGCTGGTTACGCGCACCCACCGAGGTCGCTACTACAATCTGATCGAGCTCGCGGGCACGTGCCAGGCGCGTCAGCAGCAGCTCGATCATGGGCACGCCGCCGATGGGCTTCATTACCTTGTCAGGCAGGCGGGTCGAGCCCATGCGAGCCTGGACGATTGCAACGGTTTTCATGCTGTTTTCCACAGTGCGGGGTTTAGCAATGCCGGGTCGGTAGTGCCAAGCTCGGCGGGCACCGGCGGGCAGTTACCTGCGGCCGCCTGAAGTATCTGCTGCCACTGCTGTGCGCTATCTACACCCACCACCACACGTTCGATAAGCGGCTGGTTGAGCGCGTAACGCAGGGTGGCTTGCAGCGGCGACAGCTGGTGCTCTTCCAGCCAACTGTCCCAGCAGTGCCAGAGTGACTGCCAGCGCTCAAAACTGGCAGGACGTTGCTCGCGGTTCATCAACAGCAACCCCTGCAGAAAAACCGAACGCACATGCAGCGCGGTGCCCTGCTGAGACAGGCGCTGCAACCAACCGGACTCATCAAGACGGTGATCAATAATGTTGTAGGGTGCCTGCACCAGATCCAGCGCAAACCGCTGGCACAGACGCTCCAGCTCTTCGCCATCATAGACCGACGCTCCGATACGCCCTGCTAGGCCCTGATCACGGAGCCCCAGCAGCGCAGCGTAGAGCGCGTCACCCTGCGGCTCCAGCAGTTGCGCCGGACGGTGTAACAACACAGCATCAACGCGCTGCAGCCCGAGCCGAGCAAGCGATTCGGCCAATTGGCGTTCCACCCAGCCGGACACGTCGTCGCAGGCATCGGGGATGGCCGACAGCTTGGTCACCACCTTAAAGCTGCTCAGATCAAACTCGCCCAGCACACGCTCGCTCTCACCGTAAGCAATCGCCGTATCCAGGGTATCAACCCCGGCCTCACGCGCGCGCTCGAGAATCTGCCCTACCTCCTCGACACTCACCTGGCCCTGCTGGTTGGCAATGCCATAGGACAGGCCGAACTGAACAGTGCCCAGTGCCAGCTTGCCAGTTACTTCACGCATGCTCATTGTGCAGTTTCCCGAGCCAGAAACAGCCCATACGTCGACCGTTCAGGGTGACATGCTCGCGCATGAAACCCTCCACCGTGTAACCGGCCTTGAGGAAGATACGCAGCGACGCCAGATTATCCTCGTAGCAGCCAGCCTCCAGCCGATGCAAACCCAGCGAATCGAAGCCATAGGCCGTAATCAAACGCACGACCTCACTGGACAGCCCTTGTCCCCAACATGCCTTGTCGCCAATAAAAAGGCTGACCTGACCGCGCTGGTAGTGGCTGTTGACGAAGCCCAACTTGACGTTGCCCACGTGTCGATCGCCCTGTCGCAGGAAGATGCCGAACAGATGGCTGGCCGGGTCCGCATTGCAGTGCTCGATAAACGCACGACAGCTTTCAACGCTCTGCGGACTGTGCCGGGTCTCGAGGTACTGGTTCACCTGCGGATCATTCATCCAGTCCGCATAGGTCTGGGTGGCATCTTGTGCACTCAACGGGCGCAGGTAGACACGCTCGGTGGCGAGTTCAGCCATGGCAGACCTCAGTCAGCGTCGCGACCACTTCATCCTGCTGCGCTTCAGTCAGAGAGTGGTACATCGGCAAGCTGATAGCTTCTCGGTAATACGCCATCGATTGCGGAAAATCGTCGGCAGCAAAGCCCATGGCCGAGTAATACGGCTGGGTGTGTACCGGAATGTAGTGCAGATTCACCCCGATACCACGCTCACGCAGCTGCTCGAAGACCTCACGGTGGCTCAAGGCAATCTTCTCCAGCTGCAGACGGATTGGGTAGAGATGCAGACCGGAGTAACTGTCGGCGTGTTGCCAGGGACAGGTGACGGGCAGCGCTGCCAGCAACTGGTCATAGCGGCGGGCGAGCGCGTGGCGGCGAGCAACAAAGTCGTCCAGCCGAGCCAGCTGGCTGACGCCCAGCGCCGCCTGCAGCTCGGTCATGCGGTAATTGAAGCCCAGCTCGATCTGCTGGTAATACCAGGGCCCGTCGGATTCACCGACCATCAGCGACGGATCACGGGTAATACCGTGACTGCGGTACAGCGCCATGCGCTCCGCGAGCGTTTCATCATTGGTGACCGCCATACCGCCTTCGGCGCTGGTAATGATTTTCACCGGATGAAAACTGAAAATAGTGATGTCGCTGAAGCGACCGCTACCAACATAGTCACCCTGATAGCGCCCGCCGATGGCGTGCGAGGCATCCTCGATCACGGCAAAGCCGAAGCGTTTGGCCAGCGCGCCGATGGCCTGCATGTCACAGGGCTGGCCGCACAAATGCACCGCCACCACCACCTTGGGCAGCCGCCCTTGCTTCTCGGCCTCAACCAGCTTGTGCTCAAGCGCCACCGGGCACAGGTTGTAGGTACGCGGATCGATGTCGACAAAATCCACCTGCGCCCCACAGTAAAGAGCGCAGTTGGCCGATGCC
Organism: Halopseudomonas maritima; assembly: GCF_021545785.1. NCBI lineage: Bacteria > Pseudomonadati > Pseudomonadota > Gammaproteobacteria > Pseudomonadales > Pseudomonadaceae > Halopseudomonas > Halopseudomonas maritima. The sequence goes on along the minus strand of NZ_CP079801.1, from coordinate 2,979,038 downwards.
ACAAAGGTTACCGGAGTGGTCCACAGCCAGTCGCCCAGCCCCAGCTCCAATGCCAGACAGGCGATATGCAGCGCCGAGGTCGCACTGTTGACCGCCACCGCGTGGGTCGCACCGACCTTGCTGGCCAGCGCCTGTTCAAACTGCGGCACCATGGGGCCTTGCGTCAGAAAATCCGAGCGCAGGACAGCAACCACCGCCTCGATATCCTGCTCGCTGATCTCCTGGCGTCCGTAGGGGATCATCTATCAGATACTCCCGATCTTTTCGCGGTTAACATCGATCCACTCCTGCAACTGAGCGTCGGTCATCCACTCGCTGTTGTTGTCACTGGCGTAGACAAAGCCCTCGGGCACCTTCTTGCCATCCTTGATCCGCTTAGGGCAGGTAGCCCACTCGTGGATGGTTGGCAGAATCTTGAAGTGCTCGGGGTACTCGTAGGTGTAGTAGGCATCTTCAGCACTGATCATCTGCTCGTGCAGCTTCTCGCCGGGGCGAATACCGATAACCTCCTGACGGGCATCCGGCGCAACCACCCGCGCCAGATCGGTCACTTTCATCGAAGGGATCTTTTTGACGTAGATCTCGCCCCCTTCCATGTCGGCAAAGGCATGCCAGACCAGCTCAACGCCTTCTTCCAGGGAGATCATGAAACGTGTCATGCGTTCATCGGTGATCGGCAGCACGCCCTTGTCCTTGATCGACATGAAGAACGGAATGACCGAGCCGCGCGAGCCCATGACATTACCGTAGCGAACAACGGAAAAACGGGTGCCGTGCTCACCGGAGTAGGAGTTGCCGGCAACAAACATCTTGTCGGACGCCAGCTTGGTCGCACCGTACAGGTTGATCGGCGAGCTGGCCTTGTCGGTGGACAGAGCAACGACGCCCTTGACGCCCTTGTCGATACAGGCGTCGATCAAATTCATCGCGCCGTTGATGTTGGTCTTCACGCACTCAAACGGGTTGTACTCGGCGGTCGGCACAATCTTGGTTGCGGCAGCATGGACCACGTAGTCCACGCCATCCAGCGCCCGGTAGAGGCGGTCTTTGTCGCGCACATCGCCAATAAAGAAACGCAGGCGCGGATCGCCCTCGTACTTCTTGGCCATATCCCACTGCTTCATCTCATCACGGGAGAAAATGATGATTTTCTTCGGATTGAAGCGCTCCAGCGTCATGGGGACAAAGGTGTTGCCGAACGAGCCAGTGCCGCCGGTAATGAGAATGGTCTTGTTGGTCAGCATGGGAATCCCCTTCAGAGCAGATGCGTTTGGATGGCACGAGCGACCCGCTCGTTGGCCATGCGATCACGAGAGCCAAACACCCAGGAGAAATAACCCTCACGCTGGGCGGCATAGGCAGTCTGATCGGTCAGGGCCCTGTCCAGTACAGTTGAAAAATCCGGTGTCTGATCACCGATATACAGATTAGGACCGCAATCATACAGCGTCAGCAACTGCGACAGGTCGTCGGGATGCATGGCTTCACGCTCGCCAATCTGGCGTATGACGTCTCGCGAGCATTCGGGCGTTTCTATCATCAACTGCGGAATATCATAAAACAGCGCCTCTTCGCTGGGCGAGTTGGCATCCGAGACCACCAGATCCGAGACAGACAGCACCTCGGACAGCGCGCATTCACTCAAATCCAGAAAGGCATTGCCTCGTGCCTGAATCAGAGCGCGCACTCGCTTGAAGCTGTCCCTGTCGGCGCGGCGAGAAGTCAACGACTGGCTCGGATGAGGACGCAGGATCAAATTGAAATGCGGCGGCGCCGTACTCACCAATTGCTCAGCTGCGCGCTGCCATGAGCCAAACCCGCGCCGGCTGGAGGTGTACAGCACTGTCTGACGCTGCGGGTCGAGGCCCAGACGCTGCAATACCGCCGCGCGTTGCTGAGCCGAACGCTCAGGGTATTCGCAAAACGGCAGGAAGCCGGTATCGACAATGTTCAGCCGCTCTGCTTCAGGGAAGCGCTCCAGCATGCCTTTCATTCGCGGACCGATGACGCACAGCAGGTCAAAGTGACTGTTGCGCAGCAAGGCATCCTTGCTGAGCATCATGTAGGTACCATGAAACACCGTGGCCTTTTTCGCCGCGTAAGGCTTCAAAAAGCTGCCATAAGGGGAGCCGGTCACAATGGCGCCGGCGCCCTTCAATAAGCGATTACCGCGTACCAGAAACCCGAAACGCTTGGAGTAACGTGCTAGGTCAAGGTCAGGATACAGGCGCTGAAAAGCGCGCAGCGTAGAGACACGACTGGACACAAAGGTACCTGGAAGCGCACGCGCCACCTGCGCCAGGTGGGGAACAGCCTGGAACATCTTGGAAAAGTAGACAACGCCATCGGCTGCCATGGGTCAGTTCCCGCCGCCCTTAGCCTTCATCACCAGAATATCTTCCATGATCAAGAACTGCAGGTCAGACCCAAAAAACATGTTCAGCGCATCGGTCGGCGAGCACACCATGGGCTCACCACGACGATTAAGCGAGGTGTTGAGCACCACGCCATTGCCCGTCATGACTTCCAGCTCTTTCATCAAGTCGTAGTAGCGCGGATTGTAGTCACGCTTGAGCACCTGGGCTCGGGCGGTGCCGTCCTCGTGTACCACCTCTGGCACGCGTTCAGCCCAGCCTTCCTTGACGTCAAAGGTGAAGGTCATGAAGGGTGACGGATGATCAACACTGAGCATCTGCGGCGCCACGGTATCGAGCATGGACGGGCAGAACGGCCGCCAACGCTCGCGGAACTTGATCTGCTCGTTGATACGGTCGGCCACACCGGCAACGCTGGGGCAGCCAATAATGGAGCGCCCACCCAGAGCGCGCGGGCCGAATTCCATGCGGCCCTGGAACCAGGCAACCGGGTTGCCCTCGACCAGCACCTTGGCGATTTCCTGGGGTACGTCATCGATCTTCTGCCACTGCGGCTGGTTCGGGTGGCGCGCGCAGGCAGCGATGATGTCTTCGTTGCTGTAAGAGGGGCCAAGATAGACGTGTTCCATCTTCTCGACGGGCACGCCGTTCTTGACCGAAATGTACGAGGCAGCGCCAACCGCAGTCCCAGCATCACCAGAAGCCGGCTGTACGAACAGCTCTTTCACGTCCGGGCGCGCAATAATGCGTTGATTGAGTTTGACGTTCAGGGCACAGCCACCGGCAAAGGCCAGGCGACCGGTTTCCTTGAGAATGTCGCCGAGATAGTAGTCGATCATCTCCAGCGCCAGCTTCTCGAATAGCGCTTGCATGGCCGCCGCGTAATGGATGTAGGGGTCATCAGCGATGTCGCCTTCACGCTTGGGCCCCAGCCATTCGATCAGCTTGGGCGAGAAATAGTAGCCCTTGCCCTTTTCCTTGTAACGGCGGAAGCCAATAACGTTGGCGTAATCGGTGTTGATGATCAGCTCGCCGTTTTCGAACGTGGCCAAGCGGGAGAAATCGTACTTGGCGGCGTCACCGTAGGGCGCCATGCCCATGACCTTGAACTCACCGTCGAGCATCTCGAAGCCGAGGTATTCGGTGATCGCACCATACAGACCGCCGAGCGAATCCGGGTCGTAGAACTCTTTGATCTTGTGGATCTTGCCGTTTTCACCCCAGCCGAAGAAGGTGGTGGCGTACTCACCCTTGCCGTCGATCCCCAGGATCGCCGTCTTCTCGGTGAAACCCGAGCAGTGGTAGGCGCTGGAGGCATGCGCCAGGTGATGCTCAACCGGCTCAAGACGGACTTTCTTGGCATCAAAACCCAGTTGTTCCAGACACCAAAGGATCTTCTTGCGGTAACGCTTGAAACGGCGGTTACCGGTCAGGATGGCATCGAGCGAACGATCAGGCGCATACCAATAGCGCTTGGCGTAGTGCCAACGGGCGTTGCTGCCAAACAGGCTGATCGGGGCAAAGGGGATACAGACGATATCCACATCCGCCGGCTGAATACCGGCCTGCTCAAGACAGAACTTGGCGGACTCGTAGGGCATTCTGTTCTTGGCGTGCTTGTCGCGCACGAAACGCTCTTCCTCAACGGCCGCAATCAGCTTGCCGTCGATATAAAGTGCGGCGGAGGGGTCGTGACTCAGTGCGCCGGAAAGGCCCAATACGGTAAGTCCCACGGTAGTCCTCGTCTATTCAGTCAAAAATGAAGTTCAGCCTCGCGGCAGGCGCTCATCCAGCCATGCAGCCAGCGGGCTCTCGGCAGGCCAGTTGCGCACAAAGCGCTGACGGTCACGCTGCCAGGCTGCCTGCCAGCTGCGCTCGCTGCGATGTGCCTGCATCGCGTCCAGGTCAATCAGCCACACACGCCCAGCATGCCAAAGCAGGTTGGTCGCTTTGAAGTCACCGTGACTGATGCGTGCCTGCACCAGTTGATCAAACACGGCAAGCAAGGCATCAGCCACCTCTGGCGCAGGTAGATGCTGTCCATCCTCGCCCAGGTAACGCAACAGGTCGACCCCGCCGCAATACTCGGTAACCAGCCAGGCGCGGTGACGCAAGGGACCAAAGCGCTGTTCAATCATCGCCAGTGGCGCCGGCGTGGCAATCCCGAGAAACTGCAGCCGGTGCGCTGCCAGCCAGGAGTGCCAGGCACGTGTGGGGCGCCAAAAACGCTTCAGCCAGTGGCCAAAGCTCTTGATATTGTAGCGCTTGATGACCAGCTCGCGGCCCTGAACACACGTGCGCCCAACCGTACTGCTACCGCCATCCTTGAGTAGCGGCTGCGCGGCCAGAGCGTCATCCGGGCGCGCAAGCAAGGCGCTGAGGCTGTCCACTTCGCTGCGCAGCGCCGCACAAAAACGTGACCAGCTGCGACGCACCGCAAAGGTCGTGCAATCGCGCAGGGTCTTGCCCAGGTAGTCATCCAGCCGGCGCTGACGCACCTGCGCCACCAGCTGAGCCAGGCGGTCCGGGTTGAGGGCCAGGGGATTGTGCTGCAGATAGTCGACCAGCAACAGCTCCCCCAGCGCGTCCCATTCAGGATCAAGCTGGGCCAGGAAGATCGCCAGGTTGTCTTCAGCCTGCGCGGCGGTCAGCGGCTGGCCGGGTGACAAGCCCTCAACCGCATCACCATCAATGACGTACAGCAGTCGCTCGTGCAGCAGAAAATTGCCCAGATGCAGATCGGTCTGCACCAGGCCGGCGCGGTGCATCGCGGCGATCAGCGCCAGCGCCTGTCCCAGCAACGCCATCGCCCCGCTATCGCCGGGTGCACGACTATTCAAAAGCTCCCAGCACTGCTGCAGCGTACTCGCTCCGGCCAAATAAGCGGTCAGGACATAGTGCCCGCCGTCAGGCAACGCCCCGTGTCCCAACAACGCAGGCGTGGTAACGCCCTGGGCCTGCAACGCCAGTAGCCCGTCGACCTCACGCTGGCAATGGCGCTCCGCGCCAGCGGCAATAAACAGTTTCAGCAACCCAGGCTGACCGGCGCAGTCTACCTCTGCGACCAGTCGCTTGCCCGGCAACACGCGCAGCCAACGCAACACCCGCACAGGACCTTGCGGCAGCGTGAAGTCACATGGCAACGGCGGCTCGCGGCCGGCAGCTCGCAGCCGGGCTTGCAGACTCACGCGCGGGCTCCCTTGCCGGCACTACGCTGCAACAGCCGGTTGATGAAACGGCGCGCCTCATCATCCAGCCGCGTCTTGCCCAGATAGGCCAGCACGAAGCGCAGGCGCTGACTGCGACTGGGCTCGGCGCTGCGTCGGTGCAGGGTTTCAAGATCCCGAATGCGATCACGCTCGCCGAACAGCGCGCGGCGGGTTTTTTCTAGATCGATAAAACGGGCGCCGGCGCCATCAGTATGTAACTTGAGAAACACATGCTTGGGATACAGGCAGTTGTGAATGCGATCGGCGTTGTGCAGTGCTCGCACCAGCGCCGCCGCCGAGCGAATCAGCATGCGAACATCCTCAACGGCGAGCCTGTCCCAGCGCGCAAACCATTCATCCAGCGGCGCATAGTCATCCAACGCGCGGGTCAGCAAAACCGCCTGCGCGCGGCCATCAACACGGCGCTCGGCAAAGAAGGCCGCCTCCAGCGCGGGAATACCCTCGCGGGCGTACTGCTGGATCGCGCGGAACTCGCGGGCAAAGGTCGGTTCACCCAGGGGGCGATGCAATGTGCGCGTGCAGTGGTTTTCCTGGCGCTTGAGATAGAAGTGTTGCGACGTACCGTTGGCGTCGTCCAGCTCCAGCCGGTGCACACTGCTCCAACCTCCCCTGCCGGTATTTGGCACATCCACAGCCTCGAGCTGTAGCGCCCACAATGCGTCCATCGAGTCGAGTCCGTGGCGCTGTAGTACTTCGTGTGCGTTGACAGCAATAAAGGTCTTGCGGGTCATTCTCGTCCCTCGAAAAACGCGAGGATCGCACGCAGCTGCTTACGGTCCTCGCTGCCCAGGCGAGCTTTGCCCAGATACATCTTATAGAAAGCCAGCCGCCTGCTGCGGCTGAGGTGATGCTTGGCCAGCTTGTCGAGACAGGCCAGGTCCTTGATGATGCGATACCGCAGCATGGGGCCCCACCAGAAGCTGCCAGCCGGGCAATCAATCAGGTAGACGTTGGCCAGCGCCTGATCATCTACCAGCAGGTTACGCCACTTCAGGTCATTATGGGTAAAGCCTTGATCGTGCATCATGCGGGTGGCCCGCGCGACCTGAAGAGAAACGTGCCTTACCCAGTCAAGTCTACGCAGGCGCACATCCGCGTTTACGGCGAGATCTGCCAGGTCGCGCGTGGCTGGCAGGTCTTCTGTGACCAGCGCGCCACGAACGAAACGCCCAGCTCGGCGTTCAAGGCCAAACGCCACCACCTGAACCGAGGGTATCCCCCAGGCGTGAAAGCGCAGCAGGTTCTCCCACTCTGCCTGCACACGCCAACGCCCCAGATACTGCTTGAGGCCCTTGCCATTCTTGGTATAGCGCTTGACGTAATAGTGCCTATCGCCGACCCAGACCTTATGCACGCTGCTGATGGGGCTGTAGGTGATCAACTCACCCTCTAGCCCAAACACGGCCTCCAGATCAGCAAATAGTCGCCCGCTTTCCCCGGTGGCGTACTCGGGGTTCAAGGTCCAGCGTTTCATGCATCAGCCCCTGGGGCGTATTTGCGCGCAAAGCGCGCTTGCAGCTGCTGCGCCTTGTGCTCAAGCCGCGCCAGCAGCGGCGCCTCGTCTCGCAGCGTATCGCGCAGCGGTGCGGCAAAGTAGCGGCGCAAAAAACGCAGCTTATCGCGGCGGGTCAGGCCAATATCCAGCGCTGAGAAATACAGCCCGGCCAGATCCTTGTCGCGCCAGCGGCGCGGCACCTGGGGCCGAATCTGGGCGCGATGCAGGTCAATGATCGAGAGCTTGAAATCCCTGCCGCTCACAGGCTTGTCGGTGTGCAAGAGAAAGTGGCAGATGTAGCAATCGCGGTGATTGACGCCGGCCTGATGCATGGCCGCCGTCATGCTGGCCACACGCTCGATCATCGCCCACTTCAAGGGTGCCGACGGCGGAGTACGTTTCCAGTCTCGGCTGTAGTCTTCCAGACTAATGGTCGGCGCCAACTCTTCGGTAATGATGAACGAGTGCTGCGCGGCCGGGTTGCTGCCGCGCTCGCCGAACGCAACGGCGGTCATGGTATCGATACCGGCGGCAGTGAGGGCTTTGATAGCCAGCCATTCCTGCCCCGCACCCAATACTGGGCGCTTGAGGGTGGACCAGTTCTTGAGTATCTCGCCCCAGCCCACACCACGATGAATCTTGACGAAGTAGCCCTTGCCGTCGACTTCGGTGCGCAGGGTGCGACGCGCTTCCAGCTCGCGGAATACCTCGCCCTGCAGCGCCTCGACGGCTACAAAGGCATCCTGCCCGGCCCACAGGCTGGTAAAGGGTTCTTGCAGTGTCAGCGTCTGGCTCAAGCGCCCTCCCCGAGAATCACGTCGGCGGCATGCTCCGGCAGGCTGTAGAGATCAGCCTGATCGGCAAAGCGCAGGGCGTTAGCTTGCCACTCCTTGCGCAGCGTGTCGTTGTTGAGCATGTCTGCCAGCATTTGATCGAGCTGCTCCTGCTTGAAGGGCGTAGGCACCACCAGACCGCAGTCCGCCTCGCTGATGTAGTGGGCATAACCACACACATCCGTCACCAGTACCGGCAGCCCGGCGACCAGTGCTTCGAGCAGCACGGTGCCGGTATTCTCGTTGTAGGCTGGGTGAATCAGCAGATCAGCGCCGAGTAAAAACCGTGGCACATCGCTGCGCCCCTTCATAAAGGTCACCCGGTCATCCACCGCCAGCGAGCGGGCAAGGCGCTGAAAACTGCCCGGATCATCCTGCCCAATCACCATCAGCCGGGTGCGCTTGCGCAGCTCGGCCGGCAGGCCTGCCACCGCACGAATCGAGCGATCAACTCCTTTGGTGATAAAGCCCGAGCCGATCTGCACCAACAGCAACTCATCGTCCGCCAGCCCGAATTCGGCACGAAACGCGGCACGCACCTCAGCCGCGTTGGCCGGTGCCCGACGATCCGGCGCGATGCCGGGCGGCAGCAGGTGGAAGCGATGCAACGGCGTTTTGTAGTGCTTGGTGAACAGCGGTTGCTGTACCTCGGAAATCATCAGGATCTGCGTGTTCACGGCTGGCGAGAACACAGCCTTTTCGTATTCGGCAAAGTGCCGATAACGGCTTGAGAAACGGTACAGCGGGTTACGCAGGGTCTGCGCCTTGTCTTCGAAGCAGGGGTCGGCTGCGTAATAGACGTCCAGGCCCGGCATCTTGTTGAAGCCGATCACCCGGTCAACCGGACGCTTGGCCAGATCGGCTTCGACCCAGGCGGTAAATTTCTCGTTGCGGCGGTGATTGCTGAGTGCCTTGACCGGCGCCACCAACACCTCAAACCCCTCGGGGATATCGCCTTCCCAGATCAGCGTGTAGACGCGAATGGCATGTCCACGCTCCTGGCAGACCTTGGCGATACGCATAAAATCGCGCTGCAGCCCGCCAAAGGGAAAATACTTGTAGAGCACAAACGCCAGCTGCATCAGACAACTCTCTTGTTGGGCAGCAACGACTGCAATTGCTGCATAACCCGATCCGGGTTCAGACGGGTAAAGCATAGCGGTTGCTCGCGGGTCAGGTCGAACCGACGAGCATCCTCCGGGGTGGGCTGATAGCTGCACTGCTTGCGCAAACAGGGCGCGCAGGCAAAGTCACTGGCCAGATGCTGCTGCACCGCGCCGTAGGCACCGGTAAAGCCGGGATTGGTCGGGCCGAACAGCGATATTGTGGGCACATCCAGCGCCGCAGCCAGATGCCCCAGGCCGGTATCGACGGCCACACAGGCGCTGGCACCCGCCAATTGCCGGGCAACGTCGCGCAGCGGCAGGCGTGGCAAGACCACCGCGCCTTCGAGCCCTTCGGCAATCCGCAGGGCACGGGCCTGCTCATCCAGACTGCCCCAGGGCAAACGCACCTCGACACCGGCAGCCACCAGTTGCTCGGCCAGTTGGCGCCAGTACACCTCAGGCCAGTGCTTGGTGACCCAGGTGGTACCGTGCAGCAGCACCACATACGGCGTGGTTGCCACCTCGGCGCCCAGCGCACCACGATCCAGCCCGTAATCACCCAGCCCTTCGGCTGGCGTATAACCCAACGCCTGACCGAACAGCTGGCGAGTCCGCTCTACCGCGTGCTGGCCCCAGGCAACCGCCAGGCGGCGCTGGTAGAAGCGCGCAGCCAGCGGCTCTCGCGCTGAACTCTTGTCCAGGCCGACCACCTCGGCGCGCGCGTAACGGGTCAGCCAGGCGCTCTTGAGCAGCCCCTGGGCGTCAATCACCAGGTCGTATGGGGTCTCGCGCAGGCGGCGCTTGAAGTTGCCCCACTCACCACTGCGCACCGCCTGCAGCGGTTTCTTGCGCCAGCGCCGGATAGCAACGGGAATAACGGCATCCACGGCCGGGTGCCAGGACGGTATCTCGGCAAAGCCCTCCTCCACCACCCAATCGAAACGAATACCGGGGATGGCACGTGCCGCATCGGTCAGCGCCGGAAGGGTATGAATGACGTCCCCCAGCGAGGACGTCTTGATCAGCAGAACACGCATGCGCTTCAGTTGTCCTGGGGATCAGACAGCGGGTTGCCGACCAGCCGGTCCAGCGCCGCATTGACCTGCCCGGGCATCAGATCACGCAGGCAGTTGTAATGGCCAAAACGGCAGGTCCGATCAAAACAGGGGCTGCAATCAAGCCCAAGCTGCAAGGTCTCTACCCGATCAGCCAGCGGCGGCGTAAAACCGGGCGAGGTAGAACCGTAGACTGCAACCAGCGGACGATTGAGCGCAGAGGCTACGTGCATCAGCCCTGAGTCATTGCTGACCACCGCATCGGCGCAAGACAGCAGGTCAATGGCCTGCGCCAGGCTGGTATCACCGCAGAGGTTGGTCGCCTCCTCACGCAAGCCCGGAATCAGTCGACCGCGAATCTGCTCGGCCACTGCGTGGTCTTTCTTCGAGCCAAACAGCCAGACCTGCCAGCCCTGGCGGATATGCGCATCGGCCACCGCCGCGTAGTGCTCGGACGGCCAGCGCTTGGCCTCGCCAAACTCGGCGCCGGGACAGAGCGCCAGCACCGGGCGATCCAGCTCCAGGGCAAAATGCTGCAAGGCCTGCTCGCGTGAGGCAGGGTCGATCTGCAGCGCCGGGCGTGGATAAGGTTTAGGCAGTTCGATACCCGGCTCATAGGCCAGCGCCATAAAGCGCTCGATCATCAACGGGTGAGCCTGCTTGTCGAGCTTGCGCACGTCATTAAGCAGGCCGTAGCGCATTTCGCCACGCCAGCCGGTACGCAAGGGAATATCGGCAAAAAAAGGCACCAGTGCCGATTTCAGAGAATTGGGCAGCAGAATGGCCTGATCATATTGGCCACGCAGGCCACGGCCTATCTCACGCCGGGTGCGCAGCTCCAGCGCGCCATGCCCCAAAGGAAAGCTCAGGGCCTGACGAACCTCAGGCATGCGCTCAAGGATTGGCCGGCTCCAGTCGGGCGCCAGCACATCGATCATGCAGTCATCGCCGTGTCGCTGCTTCAGGCAGGTGAACAGCGTTTGCGCCATCACCATGTCGCCGACCCAGCTGGGACCGATAATCAGGATATTCATAAAATGCCGCCCTAGGCTGGAGGCTAAAAGCTAGAAGCTGAACGCGGAAGCTGACCTTCCAGCGTTCAGCCTAAAGCCTTCAGCGGTCCTTAACCTACCAGCGTCCGCCACTCGGCGTGCTCTGCGGTCTGGCCGGTAACCAGATCGAAGTACGCCTTTTGCAGCTTCTCGGTGATCGGGCCACGACGGCCGGCGCCGATCTGACGGCCGTCCAGCTCGCGGATCGGCGTTACTTCAGCGGCAGTACCGGTGAAGAAGGCTTCATCAGCGATGTAGACCTCGTCACGGGTGATGCGCTTCTCAACCACCGGAATGTCGAACTTGGAGGCCAGCGCCAGTACGGTCGCGCGGGTGATGCCGTTCAGGCAGGCAGTCACTTCCGGCGTGTAAATGGTGCCGTTCTTGACGATGAAGACGTTCTCGCCAGAACCTTCGGCAACGTAGCCTTCCGGGTCCAGCAGCAGCGCTTCATCAGCACCGGCGGAGACCGCTTCCTGCAGCGCCAGCATGGAGTTCATGTAGGCACCGCTGGCCTTGGCGCGGGTCATGGTGATGTTGACGTGGTGACGGGTGAAGGAACTGGTGCGGATCTTGATGCCGCGCTCCAGCGCCTCTTCGCCCATGTAGGCACCCCAGTGCCAGGCCGCGATAACAACGTGTACTTTCAGGTTGTCAGCACGGATACCCATGCCTTCAGATCCGTAGAACACCAGCGGGCGGATGTAGGCAGTTTCCAGCTTATTCTCACGGACCACAGCGCGCTGGGCTTCGTTCAGCTGCTCTTTGGTAAAGGGAATTTTCATACCCATGATGTGAGCCGAATCGAACAGGCGATCCGTGTGTGCATCCAGACGGAAAATGGCGGTGCCGTCCGGGGTGTTGTAAGCGCGCACGCCTTCAAAAACACCCATGCCGTAGTGCAGCGAGTGGGTCAGCACGTGCACATTGGCCTCGCGCCAGGGAATCATTTCTCCGTCAAACCAGATTAGACCATCACGATCGGCCATCGACATAGCAGCCAGCTCCATACGTATCTATTCAATCAGTCATGCGTTCTTGGGTTCTGCCTGAGCGCGCCCGCGCCAATCACCCCTGAGGTTCGGTGGTTGGCTGCTGGGGAGGCAGCACTTGCTGCCAGAGCTTGATGACCCCGTGTCGGAAGTCATGAAACTGGTCGCCGCTTACTTTGCCCGGCTGATTCTGTAGAGCCAGGCGATGAGCTGCAGCCCGGTAGGCCTTGTAAGCCTCCTGCAGGCCGCTGACATCCTCACCGGCGATCAGACCGGCGTTTTGCAGCTCATCAAGAATCCTGATGTTATCTGTGTAGCGCAGTAATTCGGGGTACCGGCACGACCAGGCCAGAACCGCATATTGCACCATAAATTCGATGTCAACGATACCACCTAGGTCCTGCTTGAGATCAAACAGCTGAGCAGCAGTAAACGCCTCCGCTGTGCTACCGGCCCGGGTGGCCGAGGTGCCCAGGTTGTCACGCATCTTCTGGCGCATGTCACCCACCTCGCGCGCCAGCGCCTGCTCATCACGCTCACGCCCCAGTACCTGGGCGCGCAGAGCATCAAAGCGCGCAGCCAACTGCTGACAACCTACCAGCGCCCGGGCACGTACCAGCGCCTGATGCTCCCAGGTCCAGGCCTCGTCGCGCTGGTAACGCGAGAAGGACGCCAACGAGCTAACCAGCAGACCGGAGTCCCCCGAGGGACGCAAGCGCATGTCGACCTCGTACAGCGCCCCCGAGACCGTTTGCGTGTTGAGCATGTGAATGATGCGCTGCCCCAGCCGAGTAAAGAACTTGCTACCTTCGATAGGTTTGTCGCCATCGGTATCGCGCTGCGGGTCACCATCGTGGATGAACACCAGATCAAGATCCGAGCCGTGCCCAAGCTCGATACCGCCCACCTTGCCGTAGCCCACCACGATAAAGTCCAGCTCGCAGCGTGAGCCGTCGGCCCGTGCGGGTCGCCCGTGGCGCGCAACCATTTCCCGCCAGGCCAAGAGCAGCACCTGCTGCAGGATCGCCTCGGCAACCCAGGTCAGGTAATCGCTGACCTTCATCAGCGGCAGAGTGCCGGCGATCTCGGAGGCCGCAATGCGCAGCACATGGGCGCGCTTGAAATAGCGCAGGGTTTCCATCTGCTGCTCAAGGTCGTCCTCGGGGATACGTAGCAGATGCTGGCGCAGCTCATCGGTCAGCTCATTGGCTTCCGGCGGCCGGTACAGGCGACCGGCATTGAGCAGCTCGTCCAGCACCACCGGATAGCGGGCAATCTGCTCGGCAATCCACGGACTGGCCGCGCAGAGCACCAACAGCTCACGCAGGGCGCCCGGATTTTCCGTCAGCAGCACCAGATAGGCTGAACGCCGGGCCACTGCTTCGATCAACGGCAACACGCGCTCCAGCGCCAGGTCAGGGTTGTCCTGCTCGACGGCCATCGCCAACAGGCGCGGCATAAAGATATCCAACCGCTCCCGCCCGGCACGCTGCATGGCTTTCAGCCGTGGCGAACCCTGCAGACCCTGCAGCCGGCGCCAGGCAGACGGCGCATCAGCAAAGCCGCCCACCTCAAGCTGTTCCAGCCCCTGCGGCTCGTCCAGCGTGCCATCCCAGACCGGCACCCAGTCGGCCTGCGGTGACTGCAGGTCGGCTTCGTCCTCGTCCGGGTCAGCGATCACTCCGGCAAAGTGGCCGGCAACGCAGGCCCGCTCGGCGTCCAGGCGAGCACGAAACGAATCCCAGTCGGCAAACCCGAGCATCCAGGCGATACGCGCCTGCCCTTGCGCATCAATTGGCAACATCTGGGTCTGGCGATCATCCACAGCCTGCAGCGCGTGCTCGGTATCACGTAGGAAGCAATAAGCCTGCGCCAACTCCCGCACCGCTTCTTCCGGCAGATAGCCGTTCGCGCCCAGGGTCTGCAGCACACCCAGGATGGGCCGCTGCTGCAGGCTGCGGTCGCGCCCACCGTGAATCAACTGAAAGGCCTGACCAATAAACTCGACCTCACGGATACCGCCCGAGCCCAGCTTGACGTTGTCCTGCAGCCCTTTGCGCTGCACCTCACGCTGAATCATCTGCTTGAGGTTACGCAGCGCATCAATAGCGGCAAAATCAAGATAACGGCGATAGACGAAGGGCCGCAGCATGGCCAGCAGCTCGGCGCCAGCCTGCTGATCACCGGCCACCACCCGCGCCTTGATCATCGCGTAGCGCTCCCAGTCGCGCCCCTGGCTCTGGTAGTACTGCTCCAGCGCATCAAAGCTGAACACCAGTGCCCCGCTGTCGCCGTAGGGGCGCAGGCGCATGTCCACGCGAAACACAAAGCCATCCACCGTCGGCGCATCCAGCGCCTTGATCAGCTTCTGCCCCAGGCGAATAAAGAACTCCTGATTCGACAGGCTGCGCCGCCCGCCGCCAGTCTCGCCGGCCTCCGGGTAGGCAAAGATCAGATCGATATCCGAGGACAAGTTGAGCTCCACCGCGCCCAACTTGCCCATGCCCAGTACCACCATGTGCTGCGGCTCGCCGTCGCGGCTGCGCGGCTCACCCAGACTCGCGCAGCATTGGCGATACAGCCACTGATAGGCCTCGTCGATGCAGGCGTCCGCCATGTCGGACAGATCCCGCGTGGTTTCCTGCAGCGGTGCCAAATCCAGTACATCACGCCAGATGATGCGCACCTGCTGCCACTGGCGAAACCGGCGCAGCGCCTGGCCCAGTTGATCCTCGTTAGCCACCTCAGCGAGCGCTGACTGCAGCAGCTCGCGCATTCCACCATCAGCCAAAGGCCGCCAGAGTCGCTGCTCTGCCTCCAGCCGCCAGGCCAGTTCAGGGTCCCGACGCAGCTGCTCGGCAACGTAGTCACTGGCAGCCAGCACCAACGGCAGCTGCTGCTCAAACCGCGCGTCCAGTTCAGCACTGCGCGGCGCAAGGGCAGACTGCGCCAGCGCAGCAGACCACTGGGCCAGGTGGTGATCACGGGACGCTTCCAGTGAAGCGGGCAACGGAGGCAGTGTGGAGGGCATGGTCTATCCTGTTCATGAACCGAAACCGCAGCTTGCCATGCTGGCCGACAAGGGAAAAGCGAGAACCCTGACTGACAAGTCTAAATGTAGTATTGCTACATACTAGACCTTTGAAGGACTAGATAAAGCCGCATTTGTGTAGTAAAACTACAGAACTAAATCTTACCCCGATCTGTCACAACACCCACAGGTGTTTGGCAAGCACAGGCTGTGGCGCGTTGCAGACCGCACGCACATAGCAGCTTCCAACATCTGCAAGGCCCACAAGGTCTGGAGACCATAATGAAGCAAGACGATATTGATCCGCTCGAAACCCAGGAATGGCTCGACGCGCTGGAATCCGTGCTCGACAACGAAGGCGAAGACCGCGCGCATTACCTGATGACCCGCCTGAGTGAACTGGCCAGCCGCACCGGCACCCCGCTGCCCTACGCCATCACCACACCGTATCGCAACACCATCCCGGTTACCCACGAAGCACGCATGCCTGGCGACCTGTTCATGGAACGCCGCATCCGCTCGATGGTGCGCTGGAACGCATTGGCAATGGTCATGCGTACCAACCAGCAAGACCCGGACCTGGGCGGCCATATCTCGACCTTCGCCTCCAGCGCCACGCTGTACGACATCGGCTTCAACTACTTCTTCAAGGCACCGACCGACGAGCATGGCGGTGACCTGGTGTTCTTCCAGGGCCACGCCTCCCCCGGCATCTATGCCCGCGCCTTCCTTGAGGGCCGCATCAGCGAAGAGCAGATGGAAAACTTCCGCCAGGAGGTCGACGGCAAGGGCCTGTCGTCCTACCCGCACCCCTGGCTGATGCCCGACTTCTGGCAGTTCCCGACCGTCTCCATGGGCCTGGGCCCGATTCAGGCGATCTACCAGGCGCGCTTCATGAAATACCTGGAGCACCGCGGCTTTATCGAGCCCGGCAAGCAGAAGGTCTGGTGTTTTGTTGGCGACGGTGAAACCGACGAGCCGGAAACCCTGGGCGCCATCTCGCTGGCCGGTCGCGAGAAGCTGGACAACCTGATCTTCGTTATCAACTGCAACCTGCAGCGCCTGGACGGTCCGGTGCGGGGCAACGGCAAGATCATTCAGGAACTGGAAGGCAGCTTCCGCGGCGCCGACTGGAACGTTATCAAGGTGATCTGGGGCCGCATGTGGGACCCGCTGTTTGCCAAGGACGACAACGGCCTGCTGCAGCAGCGCATGGAAGAAGCCGTCGACGGCGACTACCAGAACTACAAGGCCAAAGACGGTGCCTTTGTACGCGAACACTTCTTCGGCACCCGCCCCGAGCTGCAGGAGATGGTCAAGGACCTCTCCGACGAAGAAATCTGGAAGCTCAACCGTGGCGGCCACGACCCCTACAAGGTCTATGCGGCTTACCACGACGCGGTCAACCACGAAGGTCAACCGTCAGTCATCCTGGCCAAGACCATCAAAGGGTACGGCACTGGCGCCGGCCAGGGCCAAAACACCGCGCACAACACCAAGAAAGTCGATATCGACAGCCTGAAGAAATTCCGCGACCGCTTCGACATCCCGGTCAACGATGATCAGCTGGAGAAACTGCCCTTCTACAAGCCGGAAGAAGGCAGCGCAGAATACAAGTACCTGCACGCCCGCCGCGAAGCACTGGGTGGCTATATGCCCCAGCGCCGCGTCGAAAGCCAGCGCGTACCGGTCCCGCCGCTGGACACCCTGAAGGCGATTCTGGACGGCACTGGCGACCGCGAGATCTCCACCACCATGGCCTTTGTGCGCATCCTGTCGCAGCTGGTCAAAGATAAGGAGCTGGGCTCGCGCATTGTGCCGATTGTCCCGGACGAGGCCCGTACCTTTGGTATGGAAGGCATGTTCCGTCAGCTCGGCATCTACTCCTCGGTCGGCCAGCTGTACGAGCCGGTCGACAAGGATCAGGTGATGTTCTACCGCGAGGACAAGAAAGGCCAGATCCTCGAGGAAGGCATCAACGAGGCCGGCGCCATGTCCAGCTGGATTGCCGCCGGTACTGCCTACAGCACCCATAACCAACCGATGCTGCCGTTCTACATCTTCTATTCGATGTTCGGCTTCCAGCGTATCGGCGATCTGGCCTGGGCCGCTGGCGACAGCCGCGCCAAGGGCTTTTTGATCGGCGGCACCGCTGGCCGTACCACGCTGAACGGTGAAGGTCTGCAACACGAAGACGGTCACAGCCACCTGCTGGCCTCGACCATCCCGAATTGTCGCAGCTACGACCCGACCTACGGCTACGAGCTGGCAGTGATCATTCGCGAAGGCGCACGCCGCATGATGGAGGAGCAGGAGAACGTCTACTACTACCTGACCGTCATGAACGAAGCCTACGCCCAACCGGCCATGCCCAAGGGCAAAGGCGTGGAAGACGGCATCATGCGCGGCATGTACCTGCTCGACTCCACCGGCAAACCGGGCGATCTACATGTGCAGCTGATGGGCTCCGGCACCATCCTGCGTGAAGTGCGTGAAGCCGCCGCCATTCTGAAAGACGATTTTGGCGTTACCGCCGACATCTGGAGCGTGACCAGCTTCAACGAGCTGCGCCGTGACGGCCTGGCAGTCGAGCGCGACAACCGTCTGCACCCGAGCCGCAAGGCCAAGGCCAGCTTTGTCGAGCAGTGCCTGGACAAGCGTCAGGGGCCGGTTATCGCCGCCACCGATTACATGAAGCTGTATGCCGACCAGATTCGCCAGTGGGTTCCGGCGCCGTACAAGGTGCTGGGCACCGATGGTTTCGGCCGCAGCGACAGCCGTCGCAAGCTGCGTCAGTTCTTCGAAGTGGACCGCCACTGGGTGGCCTACACCGCGCTCAGCGCGCTGGTGGAGCAAGGCAAGCTCAAGCCCAAGGTGCTGACCGACGCGCTCAAGGCATTCGGTATCGACCCTGCCAAGACCAACCCGCTGGACTGCTGAGGAGAACCCCATGAGTGAACTCATCAAGGTGCCCGACCTCGGCGGTGAAGGCGAGGTCATTGAAATTCTGGTCAAAGAAGGCGACCAGGTTGAAGCCGAACAATCGCTGGCCGTAGTCGAGTCTGACAAGGCGAGCATGGAAATTCCGTCGCCCAAGGCCGGCACGGTCAAAGCCATCAAGTTCAAGCTGGGCGACAGCCTGAAAGAAGGCGACCCGCTGATCGAGCTGGAAGTCGAAGGCGGCGAGCAAGCCAAGCAGGACGACACCAGCAAGCAACCTGCCAAAGCCGAGAGCAAGGCAGAGCAGCCCGCCGAGCCTAAAGCCGACACCAGCGCCGAGCAGCAAAAGCCGGCCGCTGGCGGGGGTAGCCGCAGCGAAGCCGTCAAGGTGCCCGACCTGGGTACCGACAGCGCCCGCGTGATCGAGATTCTGGTCAGCAAGGGCGACCAGGTCGAGGCTGACCAGTCGCTGCTGGTGCTGGAGTCTGACAAGGCCAGCATGGAGCTGCCCGCGCCCTTCTCTGGTGTCATCGAGTCGATCGACATCAAGCTGGAACAAGACGTGAAAACCGGCGATGTGATCATGCAGATGCAGGTCAGTGGCGGCGACGGCGAGACCAAGGCAGAGTCGCAGCCCGCTGGGCAGCAAGACAAGCAGAGCGACGCCAAGCAGGCCCCGGCTGCTGCCAGCAGCGACACCGCAAGCGAAGAGCCCGCCAGCCCGCCGCCGGTCGGCGGCCCGAGCCGCGAAGGCGCCAAGGTACACGCCGGCCCGGCGGTACGCATGCTGGCACGCGAGTTCGGCATCGACCTGACCGACGTCAAACCCACCGGCCCGCGTGACCGCATCCTCAAGGAAGATGTACAGAAACATGTGCAGGCCGTCATGCAGCAACGCAAGGCAGCCCCTGCCGGCGCAACCGGTGGCAGCGGTATCCCAGCGGTGCCGGAGGTCGACTTCTCGCGCTTTGGCGAAGTCGAGACCGTGAACATGACCCGCCTGCAGCAGGTCGGCGCCAGCAACCTGCACCGCAGCTGGCTCAACGTGCCGCACGTCACCCAGTTCGATCTGGCCAATATCAGCGCGCTGGAAGCCTTCCGCAAGGAGCAGAAAGCGGCTGCCGAGAAAGCCGGCGTCAAGCTGACCGTACTGCCCTTCCTGCTCAAGGCCTGTGCCCATCTGCTGCGTGAGCAGCCGAACTTCAACGTCTCGCTGGCAGCCAGTGGCAAGCAGCTGATTCAGAAGAAGTACGTGCACATCGGCTTTGCCGTAGACACCCCGGACGGCCTGCTGGTACCGGTTATCCGTGATGTCGACAAGAAGAGCCTGCTGCAGCTGGCAGCCGAAGCGGCCGAGCTGGCCGACAAGGCACGCAACAAGAAGCTCGGAGCCGACGCCATGCAAGGCGCCTGCTTCACCATTTCCAGCCTGGGCCACATCGGCGGCACCTACTTCACGCCGATCGTCAACAGCCCGGAAGTGGCGATTCTTGGCGTCTCCAAGGCCACCATGCAGCCAGTCTGGGATGGTGCCAGCTTCCAGCCGCAGCTGATGCTGCCGCTGTCCCTCTCCTACGACCACCGCGCCATCAACGGCGCAGCGGCCGCGCAGTTCACCAAGCGTCTGGGTGAGTTGCTGGGGGACATTCGGACCATGCTGCTGTAACAAAGCCCCCGGTCACGGTATGCCGTGACCGGGGCACACCTCTTTAGGAAGCACCACGCCTACAAACGCTCAATGGTAGTCCCGGCTGCGCACATCCAGTTTTTGTAGCAACCCGGTCCGATCATGCAGCTGCCGGGCAATCACATGACGCACACCATCGCGCGCCTCAAATTGACCGCGCACCTCCAGCAGGCGTGAGCCGCGCAGCACCGCGCGCTGCCGCTCGGCCAAGTCGTTCCAGACAATCACATTGACCATGCCAAACTCGTCTTCCAAGGTGACAAAAGTCACCCCGGTCGCCGTCTGCGGGCGCTGGCGGCCGATCACCAGACCAGCCACCCGCACCGACTGATCCGGCGCCAACGCCAGTAGCTCACGTGAGCTGCGACAACCCAGCTCACGCAGCTGCTCGCGCAGCAAGGCCAGCGGATGCGGGCCCATGCTGGTGCCGAGGCTCGCGTAGTCGGCCTCCATGTCTTCCACTACCGAGGGCTGCGGGATCACCGCCGGGCTTTCCGTTTGGTCATGCTGCGCCTGCAAGAGCGGCAACTGCGGCTCAACCCCGGCCACGGCCCAACGTGCGCGAAACCGATTACCCGCCAGCCCGCGCAGCGCGCCTGCGTCAGCCAGTTGCGCACGGGCACGATTACTAAAACCGCCCCGCTGGGCCAGGTCGGCGACATCAACAAAGTGCTGCTGGGCGCGCGCCTGCAATAACCGCTCGGCATCGTTTCGATTCAGGCCTTTTACCTGCCGCAACCCAAGGCGAATGGCCGGTTGCGCTCCCTCCTGCTCGACCGCTTCCAGCGAGCAGTCCCAGTCGCTGTAGCGCACATCCACCGGACGAATCTCGATCTTGTGGCGGCGCGCATCCTGCAGCAACTGGTCCGGGCTGTAGAAACCCATCGGCCAACTGTTGATCAGTGCACAGGTAAAGGCCGCCGGCTCATGACACTTCAGCCAGCTACTGGCATAGCTGAGCAAGGCAAAACTGGCGGCGTGGGACTCGGGAAAGCCGTAACTGCCAAAGCCTTTGATCTGCTCGAAGATACGCTCGGAGAAGGCCTGACTGTAGCCGCGCGCCAGCATGCCCTCGGTCAGCCGCTGGCGGTGGTGCTCCAACCCGCCGTGGCGCTTCCAGGCGGCCATTGAGCGGCGCAGTTCATCCGCCTCGCCCGGTGTGTAGCCAGCGGCAACAATCGCCAGCTCCATTACCTGCTCCTGAAACAGCGGCACGCCCAGAGTGCGCTCGAATACCTTGCGCAGCTCAGGTGAGGGATAGTCGACCGCTTCTTCTTTATTACGGCGCCGCAGGAAGGGATGCACCATGTCGCCCTGAATCGGGCCGGGCCGCACGATCGAGACCTGAATCACCAGGTCATAGAAACAGCGTGGCCGCAACCGTGGCAGCATCGCCATCTGCGCCCGCGACTCGATCTGAAACACACCCACGGTATCGGCGCGGCTGATCATCTCGTAGGTCGGCAAATCATCCTGCGGAATGCTCGCCAGCGTCAGATCCCGGCCACGGTGGCGCCGCAACAGGTCGAAGGTGCGACGCAGCGCGCTGAGCATGCCCAGCGCCAGCACGTCGACCTTGAGCATGCCGACCGCATCCAGGTCGTCCTTGTCCCACTGGATCACCGTGCGTTCGGCCATGCTGGCGTTCTCGACCGGCACCAGGGTATCGAGCGGCGCATCGGACATGACAAAGCCACCCGGATGCTGCGACAGGTGCCGGGGAAAGCCGATCAGCTCACCAGCCAGCGTCAGTACCCGATGCAGCCAGGGGTTATTCACGTCGAATCCGGCCTCGGCCAGACGCTCGGCGCTGGGCAGCTGCTTGCTCCAGCGACTGCAGCAGCACCCGAGCTGATCAATTTGCTCCTGCGGCAACCCGAGCGCGCGCGCCACATCACGTACTGCACCGGCCGACAGATAACGAGAGACCACCGCGGTCAGCGCGGCGCGTTCACGGCCATAGCGGCGAAAGATGTACTGGATGACCTCCTCACGCCGCTCGTGCTCAAAGTCCACATCGATATCCGGTGGCTCGTCACGCTCACGGGATATAAAGCGTTCAAACAGCAGGTTGCTGCGCGACGGATCAAGCTCGGTAATGCCGAGTGCAAAACATACGGCAGAGTTGGCGGCAGACCCGCGCCCCTGACAGAGAATCTGCTGCTCGCGGGCAAAGGCGACGATGTCCTGCACGGTCAGAAAGTAGCTGTCGTAGGCCTTCTCGGCAATCAGCGCCAGCTCGTGCTCCAGCTGCGTTCGCACCTTGTCACTGACGCCGTTTGGCCAACGCCAGGCCGCACCGCGCCAGGTCAGCTCACGTAACCAGCTGGACGACGTATGCCCCTCCGGCACCAGCTCACGCGGATACTGGTAGCGCAGCTCACTCATGTCGAACTGACAACGCGCGGCGATACGGCGGCTTTCCTCAAGCAACGCAGGCGGATAGATCGCCGCCAGCGCCGACAGGCTGCGCAAATGGCGCTCGCCATTGGCAAACAGCCGGCTACCCGCTTCCATGACCGTGCAGTGATGACGCAGCGCGGTCAGCGTGTCCTGCAGTGCGCGCCGTCCGCGCACATGCATGTGCACATCTCCCGCCGCAACGCTGGGCAAGCCGAGCCGCGCGGCCAGCCCCTGCAACTGATCCAGCTTGCACGCATCATCCGGCCCACGGTGCAGCTCGACCGTCAGCCAAAGCCGGCCTGGCAACAGCTGCTGCAATTGCCGACCGTGCTCCTCATCCTGGCCGTGGCGCGGCAGCCAAAGGCCCAGCAAACCGTCGAGTCCGTCGGCCAAATCCTCAAGCCGCAGACAGTACTCGCCCTTTTCAGCTCGGCGGCGGGCCAGGGTCAGCAAGCGGCAGAGGCGCTGATAGCCAGTCAGACTCTCGACCAGCAATACCAGTTTGGGGCCGTGCTCCAGCTGAATTTCACTGCCGACAATCAGCTTCAGGCCGCACTCATGCGCCGCCTGCCAGGCACGGACGATCCCGGCCAGGCTGGCCTCGTCGGTAATCGCCAAGGCGTCATAGCCGTGCTGGCGGGCGCGGGCAAACAGCTCCTGCGCACTGGACGCCCCGCGCTGAAAGCTGAAGTTGGAGAGACAATGCAGCTCGGCGTAGCCCGTGCTCATGCAAACCACCCATGCACCCAGAACGGGCCGGGGTGCCCGGCAGCATGAAAAGCCCAGGCCCGGCGCCCGTCGCGGGTTTCAATCAGGTAGTAGTCACGCCGCACGTCGTCGCCATCCCACCAGCCGGACTCAATCCGCTCCGGCCCGGCCAGCACCCGCGGGAACAGATCATTGAGCAGTACCGGTTCGGCCAGCAGCCAGCCGGGGCGCGGCCCGGCCGGACGCGCGGCGGCGTCACCCCGCTCCTGCGCCAACCAACTGCGCTCGGGGCGGTGTTCATCCACCGCCGCCAGCGGCTGCACTACCTTGTCGCCCAGGCGCGCGCGCAGTCGCTCACAGACCTGCAGCCAGTTCTGCGACTGCTGTGGCCGGTTACTGAACAGCTCTGCTGCGGCCGGTACAAAGCGCGGCAAGTCCTCGGCCAGCAGGGTCAGCGCCTGCACCGGTGCGGCAAGCTCCAACCGCTCCAGCCGCCCCCGCGCCAATTCAAACAGCCGCTCGCCGTCACGCTCTGCGCCCAACAAACCGACCGACACCTCACTGGCCGGCTGGCGGCGGTGCTCCAGTTGCAGCACAAAGCGCTGCACGCCACAGTCCCGCCCGGCCAGAAAGGTCGCCAGATCGCCAATCAAACGCCGTAACGGAAACAGCAGCGAGGTATTCGACTCGACATCAAAGTTGAACTCGATGCGCTGGCGAAAATGATCCGGTGGCTGATAACAACTCAGCGCCAGCGGATGATGCCCCTGCAACTGATCAAGATGTGCCAGCAACTGCGGCGGAAAACGCTTGGCCAGCCCGTCACGCGGTAGCTCCAGCACCTGCTGCAGGCGGCGCAAGCCCATGCGCTGCAAGCTCTCAATTAGCTCGCCCGGCAGGCCACTGCGCGCCACCGGCAAACGCTGCAGCTCGGCCGGTAGCGCCAGCTCGTCTACCGCCAAACCGTCTGCCACGTTGGCCAGCACCCGCGCTGCCAAGGGGTTGGGCGCCAGCACCAGCCGGTGCTGAAAGCCCAGCGCCTGCAGCTCGGCGCGCAGGCGTTGTTCAAGCTCAGGCCAGGGGCCGAACAGACGCAGGCTGGAGGCCACCTCCAGCAACAGAGTGCGCGGGAAATCCAAACTCACATGGCCGCTGAAACCATAGGCCCAACTGGCCAAAAACTGCTGCCAATACTCGGTCTGCGCCGGGTCGTGTTCAACCGTATCAAAGGATTCCAGCAGCGTCCGTGCCTGGGTCAGACTCTGCCCCGAACGTAGTCCCTGTGCACGCGCCGACTCATTGACTGCCTGCAACACACGCCGCTGCGGCGGCCCGCTGAGCAGCGCCAACGGCGCCGTTGGATCGTCACGGCTGCGTAGCACCGCATCCAGTGCCAACTGGGGAAAGAGAATGCAAAGCCAGCGCATGGCAGCCTCACAGCGAAACCGGCACAGACCGCACCGGCGCCACCCCGCCCCGGCACTTGAGCACCCGCCACTGCCTGGGCTGGCGCTCCTGCAGCAGCCTCAAGGGCGCTGGCGACGGGTTGTCTGCAGCGCGCCGATCACGCAGCACAAAAGCCAGGGTCTGGCCGCTGTCAGCCGCCACCTGCAAGCGCCG
Organism: Halopseudomonas maritima; assembly: GCF_021545785.1. NCBI lineage: Bacteria > Pseudomonadati > Pseudomonadota > Gammaproteobacteria > Pseudomonadales > Pseudomonadaceae > Halopseudomonas > Halopseudomonas maritima. The sequence continues at coordinate 2,954,511 of NZ_CP079801.1, read as the reverse complement.
CAGGGCGCGGTCATCAACCTGCTCCGGCCAGCACAGCACAGCGCCGCAGCTGCCCGAGCGCAGACACTGCTCTGCCGCCCATAGCCGCTCAGCACCACTGACCTGCAGCAGCGACACCTGTGCCAGCATCACCCCCGCCGCCTGCCAGGCCGGCGCAAAGGGAATCGCCGGCGCCCCCACCAGCACCACCCGCTCCCCCGCCTGGGTCAAGCGCGCCAGCAGCGGCCAGAGCAACTGCAATTCGCCACTGCCGGGCGCGCCCAGCAGAATCTCGTTCAGCGCCGCCAGCTGCCAGCCACCACCGGGCAACAACGCATCCAGCGCCGCATGCCCGGTCGGCTGCTCAGCCACCGGCTCACTCCGCTGCCGCCCACGCCAGACACGACGCGTCTCCAGCAACCGATCAAGTGCAACCACCGCGCCCATGAAAACCTCAGCAAAACACTGTATATACGTACAGCATATTTATTCACATGGTATCGGTCAATTGCAAACAGACAGGCACGACCAACGGTCTGCGATCACGGCGCTAGGAGTGGCCTGCACGCGGTATTGTCTATTGCGGACGCGACATGTCGCGTCCCTACGGGTGGGTGTTCTTTGGGCATACGTGGCACAGGAGGTCGCAGGCGGTGCCGACGCCTGCGGGCGTAGGGCCACGGCATGCCGTGGCCGTGCATCGGTTATGCACGGAGTAGAGCGAGGGTGCGGACGCGATATATCGCGTCCCTGCGAGGGGGCCAGCGCAGATTCGCGAGATTGGCGTAGGGGCACAGCATGCTGTGCCCGAAAGGCGTCGATACCACGCAAGGAAGCCAGCTCAATCGCTGGCAAGCAGGATCAGCAATCCCGCTGACGCAACCACTCCAGATCCTCAGGACGAGTAATCTTCAAATTATCAGCCCGCCCCTCAACCAACAACGGCGCCTGCCCCGCCCACTCCATGGCAGAAGCCTCATCGGTAATCAGCGCACCCGCTGCCAGCGCGGCGCTAAGCGCCTGCTGCAAGGGGCCGAGACGAAACATCTGCGGGGTATAGGCCTGCCAGAACTGGCTGCGGTCCGGCGTTGCCGTAACCCGCCCATCTGGGCCGATCTGCTTGAGGGTGTCGCGCACCGGTACCGCCAGCAAGCCGCCGACCGGATCACTTGCCAGCGTACTCAGCAGCTTGTGCAGGTCGCCATCGGTGAGATTGGGGCGGGCCGCATCGTGCACCAGCACCCAATCGTCATCGGCCGCACCCAGCTCACGCAGTGCGATAAGGCCGTTGAGCACCGAATCGGCGCGCTCGCGCCCACCGACAGCACGGGCAATACGCCCATCCCGGGCGCAGGGCAGCGTTGGCCACCAGCCATCATCAGCAGACAGGGAAACCACCAACCCGCGCAGCCCCGGTTGGTCCAGGAAGCAGGCCAGTGTGTGTTCAATCAGGGTGCGTTGACCCCAGAGAAGGTATTGCTTGGGGCGATCTGCCTGCATGCGCGCGCCGACGCCGGCGGCGGGCAGAACTACCCAGAAATCAGGTGTAGCGGCGCTCATGGCTCGCTCAATTGGAACAGGGTTTCACCCTCTTTGACCATACCCAGCTCACGGCGGGCACGCTCTTCAACGGTCTCAAGCCCCTGCTTGAGTTCGATGACCTCAGCGGTCAGCACGCGGTTACGCTCCAGCAGTTGCTCGTTCTCGCGCGCTTGCGCGGCGATCTGCTGCTTGAGCTGCGACACATGGGCAAGACTGCCCTCACCAACCCAAAGCCGGTATTGCAGTGCCGCCAACAGTGACAGCGTAATCAGCCAGAGCCATTTCAAGCCGGGTGCTCCCGTTGAGGAACGGCGGGTACGCGTGCGCGTAACCCGCCAGAGCGATCAGCCGCGGAACTCGGCGCGACCCTTGTAGGGCGCCTTGCCAGCCAGTTGCTCTTCGATACGCAGCAGCTGGTTGTACTTGGAAACGCGGTCGGAACGGCACAGCGAACCCGTCTTGATCTGACCGGCAGCGGTACCCACAGCCAGGTCGGCGATGGTGCTGTCTTCGGTCTCGCCAGAACGGTGCGAGATGACGGCAGTAAAGCCGGCAGCCTTGGCCATCTGGATCGCTTCCAGGGTCTCGGTGAGCGAGCCGATCTGGTTGAACTTGATCAGGATGGAGTTGCCGATCTGCTCGTCGATACCGCGCTTGAGAATCTTGGTGTTGGTCACAAACAGATCGTCGCCAACCAGCTGTACCTTCTCGCCAATCTTGTCGGTCAGGACTTTCCAGCCAGCCCAGTCGGACTCGTCCATGCCATCTTCGATGGAGATGATCGGGTAGCGCTGGGTCAGGCCCGCCAGATAGTCAGCAAAACCGGCAGCATCGAATACCTTGCCTTCGCCAGCCAGATCGTAGTTGCCGTCCTTGTAGAACTCGGAGGAAGCGCAGTCCAGTGCCAGCGTAACGTCGTCACCCAGGGTGTAACCGGCGTTGGCAACGGCTTCGGCGATGGCGGCCAGTGCGTCTTCGTTGGACGCAAGGTTCGGCGCAAAGCCACCTTCATCACCCACGGCAGTGTTCAGGCCACGGGCCTTCAGAACCGCTTTGAGGTGGTGGAAAATTTCAGCGCCCATACGCAGCGCGTCGGCGAAGTTCTTGGCGCCAACCGGCTGAACCATGAACTCCTGAATGTCGACGTTGTTGTCGGCGTGCTCACCACCGTTGATGATGTTCATCATCGGCACCGGCATGGAGTAAACGCCGGGGGTGCCGTTCAGATCGGCAATGTGCGCGTACAGCGGCACGCCCTTGGCCTGAGCAGCGGCCTTGGCAGCAGCCAGGGAAACAGCCAGGATGGCGTTGGCGCCCAGCGTAGCCTTGTTCTCGGTACCGTCCAGCTCGATCATGGCGCGGTCCAGCTCAGCCTGAGCAGTCGCATCACGACCAACCAGCAGCTCGCGGATGGGGCCATTGATATTGGCAACAGCCTTGAGCACGCCCTTGCCCAGATAACGGCTCTTGTCGCCATCACGCAGCTCCAGCGCTTCGCGCGAACCGGTGGAGGCGCCGGAGGGTGCGCAGGCGCTGCCCATGATGCCGCCTTCCAGAATCACGTCCGCTTCAACGGTCGGATTGCCGCGCGAGTCCAGAACCTCACGTCCCTTGATATCAATGATTTTTGCCATCTTTACTTGCTAGCTCCGTATGTCGAGTCAATCGGGTGAAAGCGGTAGCGGCTCAAGCCGTTTCCAGCGTCGGGAAGCTCTTGATCAGCTCATCAAGCGACTTCAACTGGGCAAGGAACGGCTCCAGCTTGTCCAGGCGCAGGGCACAGGGGCCATCGCACTTGGCGTTGTCAGGATCAGGGTGTGCTTCAAGGAAGAGACCGGCCAAGCCCTGGCTCATGCCTGCCTTGGCCAGATCGGTAACCTGGGCACGACGACCGCCGGCCGAGTCACTGCGGCCACCCGGCATCTGCAGGGCGTGGGTCACGTCGAAGAATACCGGGTACTCGAACTGCTTCATGATGCCGAAGCCGAGCATGTCGACGACCAGGTTGTTATAGCCGAAGGAGGAACCGCGCTCGCACAGCACCAGACGGTCATTGCCCGCCTCTTCACACTTGGTGAGGATGTGCTTCATTTCCTGCGGCGCGAGGAACTGGGCCTTCTTGATGTTGATCACGGCATTGGTCTTGGCCATGGCCACAACCAGATCAGTCTGCCGGGACAGGAAGGCCGGCAGCTGGATAATGTCACAGACTTCGGCAACCGGCGCAGCCTGATGGGGCTCGTGCACATCGGTGATCACCGGCACGTTGAAGGTGCGCTTAACCTCTTCAAAGATCTTCAGCCCCTCGTCCAGGCCGGGGCCACGGAAGGAGTTGATCGAGGAACGGTTGGCCTTGTCGAAGCTGGCCTTGAACACATAGGGGATACCCAGCTGCTCGGTCACTTCGACGTAGCGTTCACAGATCTGCATGGCCAGATCACGGGACTCCAGTACGTTCATCCCGCCGAACAGCACGAAAGGTTTGTCGTTGGCCATTTCGATATCGCCAACGCGCACGATTTTCTGTGTCATGAACCAGCCTCTTGTCTGGACGTTTGTCTGGGCTTAGCCGCGCTGCTTGAGCGCCGCACCGATAAAGCCGCTGAACAGCGGGTGGCCGTACCGGGGCGTGGAGGTAAATTCCGGGTGGAACTGACACGCCACAAACCACGGGTGATCACCCACTTCGACCACCTCGACCAGCGCGCCGTCACCGGAGCGACCGGAGATTTGCAGCCCGCCGGCCTGCAGATCGGGCAGCAGGTTGTTGTTGACCTCGTAGCGGTGACGGTGACGCTCGACGATCACGTCCTTGCCGTAGCAGGCGTGGGCCTTGGAACCCGGCTCCAGCGAGCACTCCTGAGCGCCCAGACGCATGGTGCCGCCCAGATCAGAGGCCTCCGTGCGCAGCTCGGTTTCACCGGATGCGTCCTGCCACTCGGTGATCAGACCGACAACCGGGTGACCGGAGGTCTTGTCGAACTCGGTGGAGTTGGCATCGTTCCAGCCCAGCACGTTGCGGGCGTACTCGATGACGGCCACCTGCATGCCCAGGCAGATGCCCAGGTAGGGAATCTTGTTCTCGCGGGCGTAACGCACCGCGGCAATCTTGCCTTCAACACCACGGGAGCCGAAGCCGCCCGGCACCAGCACGGCGTCTACGCCGTCCAGCAGCGACAGGCCCTGCTGCTCGATGTCTTCGGAGTCGATATAACGCACATTAACCTTGGTGCGCGCCTGAATACCGGCATGGCTGAGCGCTTCGATCAGCGACTTGTAGGCATCCAGCAGCTCCATGTACTTGCCGACCATAGCGATGGTGACTTCGTGCTCAGGGTTGAGCTTGGCATCGACCACGCGCTCCCATTCGGCCAGATCAGCCGAACCGCACTCCAGACCAAAGCGCTCGACAACGAAGTCGTCCAGGCCCTGGGCGTGCAGTACGGAGGGAATGCGATAAATGGTATCAACGTCTTCCAGACCGATAACCGCACGCTCTTCCACGTTGGTGAACAGCGCGATCTTGCGGCGTGAGGACAGATCGATCGGATGGTCGGAGCGGCAGATCAGCACGTCAGGCTGCAGGCCGATGGAGCGCAGCTCCTTCACCGAGTGCTGGGTCGGCTTGGTCTTGGTCTCGCCAGCGGTAGCAATGTAGGGCACCAGTGTCAGGTGCATCAGCATGGCGCGCTTGGCACCCACTTCTACTCGCAGCTGGCGGATAGCCTCAAGGAACGGCTGGGATTCGATGTCACCCACGGTACCGCCGATCTCGACCAGCGCCACGTCGGCATCGCCAGCACCCTTGATGATGCGGCTCTTGATCTCGTCGGTGATATGCGGGATGACCTGAATGGTCGCGCCCAGATAATCACCGCGGCGTTCTTTACGCAGCACGTCGGCGTAGACGCGGCCGGTGGTGAAGTTGTTGTTCTGGCTCATGGTGGCGTTGACGAAACGCTCGTAATGGCCCAGATCAAGGTCAGTCTCGGCGCCATCGTGGGTTACAAAGACTTCGCCGTGCTGGAAGGGGCTCATGGTGCCCGGATCCACGTTGATATAAGGATCCAGCTTGAGCATGGTGACCTTCAAACCGCGTGCCTCGAGGATCGCCGCGAGGGATGCCGATGCAATGCCCTTGCCCAAAGAAGAAACAACACCACCCGTGACGAAGATGTAGCGCGTCATGAAAAACCCATAGATTGAACAGTTAAGCGGCTTGCACCGCGAGGAATTCGAAGGGAGTCAGCGGCGACCTGAACGGCCAGCCAAAGTCTCGACAAGATGGGAAGTCAGGATACCAGACAGCCCCCGCTTGCTCAATCCGAAACCGGCTTCCAACTGACCGTAAAACCATTGCCTGCACCCTCGACCAAAGCCCGCTCCGCGTTCCAGCGCCCAGCCACCGACACCAGCTCGCCGCCAGAGTATAGCAACGGTACTGACGGGCGCAGCCAGACAGGAATATGAGCCTCCTGCAGCAGCTGTTTTACTGACTGAGTCGGCCGCCCGGCCAGTTTGATCTGCTCCCCGCCCTGACGATAACGCACCTGCCAACCCGCGGAGCCCGGGTCACGTAAACCACCCGCCTGCGGTCGACAAGACAGCGCGCCGTTACCCGTCAGCGCCAGCTCCCCGCGCAGCGGCAACAAAGCCTGCTCGCTGCGCGCCGGCGCCCACTGCGCCGGAACCAGCCAAAGACGATCTGACGAACGGTACAGAGCGCAGCCATCGAGTGTCAGCTGCGGCTGCGCATCAGCGCCGGCAGCCAGTTGCTGCTGTATCTGCAGCAACTGACGTTGATCCGGCATGCGCACCGCCTGCTGGCGCAGCCAGCTGCGTAGCAGATTTCGTTGCCTAGCGGCCGACAAGCTCAGTAGCGGAGCCAGCAACAGCCTCGACCAGCAGGCCAGCCACGGATCAGCACTGACATCTACCACCAGCTGCAGATCATCCAGCGCCAGCTCATCCAGCAAGGCGCTAGCCTCCTCGGCATGCTCGGCCAGTCGCAACAGGCTGCGATCCAGCTGCGGCCACTCGTGGCGCAACCCCGGCAAAACCCGGTGGCGCAGGGCTGTGCGCGCAAAGCGCTCATCGGCATTGGCCGGGTCTTCAATCCAGTCCAGCCCCCGCTGCCGAGCCCAAGCCTCCAGCTCACTGCGCCGCCAGCCGAGCAGCGGGCGCGACAGCCAGCCAGCACCCAGCGCACGGCGCGCTGGCATGCCGCTTAACCCGCGCACACCGGTGCCGCGCATCAGCCGAAACATCACCGTTTCCAGTTGATCATCGCGGTGATGCGCCAGCAGCAACTCGGCGCCGGGTGCCAGCACCTCAGCAAAAGCCGCGTAGCGGGCATCACGCGCCGCCTCCTCGATACTCGCACCCTGCCCCACCTGCACACGCACCACCGTCAGCGGCACACCGCGCGCATCGCAGGCACGCTGGCAGTGCGCCGCCCAGGCGTCAGCCTCGGGATGCAATCCGTGATGAACATGAATGGCGTGAAGCGGGGGAATAGCAGAGAGTTGGCGGGCCTGGCTGAGCAGCTCCAGCAGAACCATCGAATCCAGGCCGCCGGACAACCCCAGCCACCAGGCCGGGGCGCCCATGCAGGGGCCGAGCTGCGCCAGCAGCCCCTGCGGGTTCACTGAATACCGAAGGACATCAGACGCTGATAGCGGGCGTCGAGCAGCTCATCACTGGAATGGGCATCCAGCTTGGCCAGCTGGGTCAGCAACTGCTGTTTGATGCGCTCGGCCGTTTCCTGAGGTGCGCGCTGTGCGCCGCCCAGTGGCTCGGGGATCAGCGTATCCACCAGGCCAAGCTCTTTCAGACGCTCAGCGGTGATACCCATGGCGGCAGCCGCGTCGGCGGCTTTCTCGGCGCTCTTCCAGAGAATCGACGCACAGCCTTCAGGCGAAATAACCGAGTAGGTAGAGTACTGCAGCATCATCAGGTGGTCGCAAACACCGATGGCCAGCGCACCGCCGGAACCGCCTTCACCGATAACGGTAGCGATGATCGGTGTCTTCAGACGCGACATCACCTGCAGGTTCCAGGCAATGGCTTCGCTCTGGCCGCGCTCTTCAGCGTCAATACCCGGGTAGGCGCCGGGGGTGTCGATGAAGGTGACGATCGGCATTTTGAAGCGCTCGGCCATCTCCATCAGGCGGCAGGCCTTGCGGTAGCCTTCAGGCTTGGGCATGCCGAAGTTGCGGCGCACCTTTTCCTTTACGTCACGGCCTTTCTGGTGACCAATGACCATGACCGCGCGGCCGTCCAGACGAGCAATACCGCCCACAATAGCGGCGTCGTCAGCAAAGTGGCGATCACCGTGCAGCTCTTCAAAGTCGGTAAAGATGTGGCGAATGTAATCCAGCGTGTAGGGGCGCTGCGGGTGGCGCGACATTTGCGCGACCTGCCAGCTGCTCAGGTTGCCGAAGATGCTCTCGGTCAGGGACTTGCTCTTCTCCTGCAGCCGGCTGATTTCTTCGGTGATGTTCAGCGCGTTGTCACTGCCGACCAGACGCAGCTCTTCGATTTTGGCCTGCAGGTCGGCGATCGGCTGTTCAAACTCCAAGTATTTCTGGCTGTTGCTCATAGGCATCCATCATCCGCTTGCGCCCAACGTGGGCATCCAAAAAAGTGTCGCAAATAACCTTACGGGATTGCCGGGCGCCCGTCGAGCATCCGGCTTTGCGCTATCTATAGTGCAAGGAGACGCTGTCTTTGCCCAACTGGTCACGCAGCCCCTGCAACAGGTCGTCAGCCGGCTCTACCTTCCAGTCATCCCCCAGGCGCAGCAAGGCTGCCGCGTCAGCGCGTTGGTACTCAATAGTCACCGGGCAACCGCCACGGTACTGCTTGAGCAGACCGGCCATGCGGTTGAGCGCATCTTCGCCGTGCTGCGCGCTGTCGATGTTGATACGCACACTGTCCAGCAAACCAGTGCGTGCGTCTTCCAAACTCATCACGCGCTTGGCACGCACCCGCATGCCACCGGAAAAGTCATCCACCGCCACCTCGCCCTCAACCACCAGCAAGGCGTCCTTCTGCAGCAGCGCCTGGGCCGCCAGATAGGCTTCGGAGAACAGCGATACTTCAATCCGCGCCGAGCGATCATCCAGGGTGACAAAGCCCACCTTGTCGCCGCGTTTGTTCTTCATTACACGCAGATCAAACACCAGGCCGGCAATGGTCTGGCTATCACGCGAAGGCTTCAAATCGAGAATACGCTGGCGAGCAAAGCGGCGAATTTCACGCTCGTACTCGTCAATCGGGTGACCGGTCAGATACAGCCCCAGGGTGTCCTTCTCACCCCGCAGGCGCTCCTTGAAGCTCCACTCGCGCACAGTGCGGTAGGCCTCGTAAACATCCCGCTCGGCAGATGGCCCGAGCAAATCGCCAAACAGGTCATCGTGACCGGAATCGGCGCTGCGGGCGGTCTGCTCGGCCGAGGCAATCGCCTCTTCCATGGCCGACATCAAGGCCGCGCGGTTGCGATCAATCTGTTTCTGGTAGGCCTGCGGCTCTTCAGCAAAGAAGGGACCAAGACGATCCAGCGCGCCACTGCGAATCAGCGCTTCCATCACCCGCTTGTTGATGCGCTTAAGGTCTACCCGGGCGCAAAAATCAAACAGGTCATTGAAGCGGCCACCGGCCTGACGCGTCTCGACGATGGTCTCCACCGGGCCTTCACCGACACCCTTGATGGCACCAAGGCCGTACACCACATCACCGGCGTCATCCACGGTGAACTTGTACTCGGAGACGTTCACGTCCGGCGGCTGAATACGCAGCTTCATGCTGCGACACTCTTCGATCAGCGTCACCACCTTGTCGGTGTTGTGCATATCCGCCGAGAGCACCGCCGCCATGAAAGGCGCCGGGTAATGCGCCTTCAGCCAGGCAGTCTGGTAGGACACCAGACCGTAGGCTGCCGAGTGCGACTTGTTGAAGCCGTAACCGGCAAATTTTTCTACCAGGTCAAAGATGTTACCAGCCAGATCCGCATCGATACCGTTGTTGGCGCAGCCTTCGATGAAGCCGCCGCGCTGCTTGGCCATCTCTTCCGGCTTCTTCTTACCCATCGCCCGGCGCAGCATATCCGCGCCGCCCAGCGTGTAGCCCGCCATCACCTGGGCAATCTGCATGACCTGTTCCTGATACAGGATGATGCCGTAGGTGGGCTTGAGCACCGGCTCCAGACCCGGGTACTGGTAGTTGGGGTGCGGGTAGGAAATTTCTTCGCGGCCGTGCTTACGGTTAATGAAGTCGTCAACCATGCCTGACTGCAGCGGGCCCGGACGGAACAGGGCCACCAATGCAATCATATCTTCCAGGCAGTCGGGCTTGAGCTTCTTGATCAGCTCTTTCATGCCGCGCGATTCAAGCTGGAAAACGGCCGTGGTTTCCGCCTTCTGCAGCATTGCGTAGGTCGGCGCATCGTCCAGCGGGATCAGGTCAATATTGACCAGCTCTTCGTCGCTCGCACCCTCTTCACGCTGTTTGCGATGGATGGTTTCCATCGCCCATTTGATGATGGTCAGCGTACGCAGGCCGAGGAAGTCAAACTTCACCAGGCCCGCCGCTTCAACGTCGTCCTTGTCGAACTGGGTAACCAGACCACCACCAGACTCATCGCAGTACAGCGGCGCAAAGTCGGTCAGCTTGGTCGGGGCGATAACCACACCGCCGGCGTGCTTACCGACGTTACGGGTAATACCCTCAAGCTTGAGGGCCATGTCCCAGATTTCCTGGCCTTCCTCGTCGTTGGCAAGAAAGTCGCGCAGCATCTCTTCCTGCTCGAAGGCCTTGGTCAGCGTCATGCCGACCTCAAACGGGATCATCTTCGACAGTTTGTCGGCCAGACCGTAGGACTTGCCCTGCACCCGCGCTACATCGCGCACGACCGCCTTGGCGGCCATGGTACCGAAGGTGATGATCTGCGATACCGCGTTACGGCCGTAGGCATCCGCCACGTAGTCAATAACGCGGTCGCGCCCTTCCATGCAAAAGTCGACGTCAAAGTCGGGCATGGAAACACGCTCGGGGTTAAGGAAGCGCTCGAACAGCAGGTCATAGGCCAGCGGATCAAGGTCGGTAATCAGCAGCGAATACGCCACCAGCGAGCCCGCCCCGGAACCCCGGCCCGGCCCAACCGGCACGCCGTTGCCCTTGGCCCACTTGATAAAGTCCATCACGATCAGGAAGTAGCCGGGAAAGCCCATCTGATTGATGATATCGAGCTCGAAGTTCAGACGGTCGATATAGACCTGACGCTTGGCGTCGTAGTCCGGCGTACCCGGCGGCAGAATGACCTTGAGGCGCTCCTCCAGCCCCTCAAAGGAGACCTTCTTGAAGAACTCGGCTTCGGTCATCCCCTCAGGCACCGGAAAGTCCGGCAGGAAGTATTTGCCCAGCTGCACATCGATATTGCAGCGCTTGGCAATCTCGACGCTGTTTTCCAGCGCTTCGGGGATGTCAGAGAACAGCTCTGCCATCTCGTCCGCCGTTTTCAGGTACTGCTCTTCGCTGTACTGACGGACCCGGCGCGGATCATCCAGCGCGCGCCCTTCGCCGATACAGACACGTGTCTCATGGGCCTCAAAATCGCTGCGTTTGAGAAAGCGCACGTCATTGGTCGCTACCACCGGACAGCAGCTACGTGCCGCCAGCGCGACCGCCGCGTGCACGTGCTCCTCATCATTGACCCGGCTGGTGCGCTGCAGCTCCAGATAGAAACGCCCGGGGAACACGCCCATCCAATACGCCAGCAGATCATCAGCCCGCGCAGGGCTGGAGGACAGCAACGCCAGCCCCACCTCGCCCTCCTTCGCCGCGGACAGCGCAATCACGCCCTCACTGGCCTCGGCTACCCACTCACGACGAACAGTCACCAAGCCGTTGCGCTGGCCTTCGGTAAAGCCGCGGGACACCAGCTCAGTCAGGTTGCGGTAACCCTTAGGGTCCATCGCCAGCAGGCTGATACGGGTCAGGACGCTGTCATCCTCGGCATCGGTCAGCCACAGATCGACCCCGGAGATCGGCTTGATACCGGCGCCAGTCGCGGTTTTGTAGAACTTGACCAGACTGCACATATTGTTCTGGTCGGTGATCGCCACCGCCGGCATGCCCGCCTCGCCGACGGCCTTGATCAAGGGCTTAACCTTGACCAGCCCATCGACCAGGGAATATTCACTGTGGACACGCAGGTGAATGAAAGAAGGTGACATGGAAATCCTGTTTCAGATGGCGGAATGTCAGGCAGAGAATTGTAGCGACGGGGGACTGCTGCGGCCAGTCGCAGCAGGCAGAACTGGGTTACTGTTCCAGCGCCTTGCGCACTGGGCCGAATGAACGGCGGTGAATGGGGGTCGCGCCCAGCTCGCGCAGCGCGGCCAGGTGAACTGGCGTGGGATAGCCCTTGTGGCCGGCAATGCCATAGCCGGGGTACTGCTGATCCAGCTCTAGCATCTCGCGGTCGCGAGCAACCTTGGCAAGAATGGAGGCAGCGGCGATGGCCGGCACACGACTGTCACCCTTGACCACCGGCTCACTGCGCATCGGCAATACCGGGCAGCGGTTGCCATCGACCAGCACCAGGGTCGGCTGTACATCCAGGCCGGCCACCGCCCGCTGCATCGCCAGCATGGTGGCGTGCAAAATATTCAGACGGTCGATTTCGTCTACCTCGGCGCGGGCGATACACCAGGCCAGTGCGCGCTCCTGAATCAGCGGAAACAACGTCTCGCGACGCGCCTCGGTGAGCTTCTTGGAGTCGTTTAGCCCCTCAATCGGCCGGGTCGGGTCAAGGATAACTGCGGCGGTAACAACTGCGCCGCACAGCGGGCCGCGGCCCACCTCATCGACCCCCGCCACCAGCTCGTCGTCAGCCGGCGTTGCCCAGTCCATGAGTAGCTGGCTCACAGCTTACCTCGCGCGCCTAACAGCTCGGCAATGGCCTCGGCAGCGCTGTGGTCGGCATCACGGCGCAGCATCTGGTGCAGTTCAAGGAACGTCTGTTCGGTTTCCACCCGCTCGGCCGTTGGCAACAGCCGCTCCAGCAGCGCCGGCCCCATAGCCTCGGCAGTGGCTGCATCCTGCAGAAACTCGGGCGCCACTTCACGGCCGGCCAGCAAGTTGGGCAACGACACGTGCCCCACTTTGACCAGGCGCTTGAGAATACGGAAGGTCAGCCCGGCCATGCGGTAGGCCACCACCATCGGACGTTTGAACAGCATGGCTTCGAGCGTCGCGGTGCCGGAGGCGATCAATACGGCGTCGCAGGCTGCCAGCACCTCGTGCGCCTGGCCATCATAGAGCGTCAGTGGCAGCTCAAGGCCGGTCTCGGCCAGAATCGTCTCCATCTGCTGCCGGCGCTCGGGACTGGCGCACGGCATGATGAACTGCAGCTCCGGCTGGCGCTCAAGACACCAGGCAGCGGTCTCAAGAAAGACGCGCCCCAGCTTACGCAGCTCGCCGTTGCGGCTGCCGGGCAGCAGCGCGAGAATACGTGCGTCTTGCTGCAACCCCAGAGATTGGCGCGCAGCGGCCCGGTCCGGCTCCAGCGCAATGCGGTCAGCCAGCGTGTGGCCGACACAGCGCACAGCCACACCGTGGCGGCGATACACCTCTTCCTCAAAGGGGAACAGGGTCAGCATCAAGTCGGTAGACTGGGCGATACCCAGCACCCGCTTTTCACGCCATGCCCACACCGACGGACTGACGTAATGCACGGTGGGAATACCCACATCGCGCAGGCGCTGCTCAACCCCCAGGGTGAAATCCGGCGCATCAATGCCAATAAAAACGTCTGGCTGTTCCTGCTTGAGGTAGTCCACCAGCTCGCGACGGATACGCAGCAGCTCGCGCAGACGACCCAGCACCTCAATCAGGCCCATCACCGCCAGACGCTCCATCGGTACGCGGGTCTGCATACCTTCGGCCAGCATACGCGGACCACCGATACCGATAAAACGTGCATTGGGGAAGCGTTGTTTCAGTGCAGCGATCAACCCGGCACCGAGCGTATCGCCGGAGGCTTCACCAGCAACCAGCGCGATACACAGGGGTTTATCGGAGCGCACAGCTGTATCGGCCATGTCAGCGCGTGATGCCGCGGGTCGACTCGTTGATTGAGGCGCAGTACAGCGCTACTTCGGGGAACTGTGCGGCGGCCTCGGCCAGCTCGGACATAGCCTGGGCGGTTGTCAGACCTTGGCGGTAAACCACCTTGTAGGCACGGCGCAGGGCGCTGACCAGCTCGGGCGAGTAGCCACGACGGCGCATGCCCTCGAAGTTCATGCCGTGGGCGCTGGCAGGGTTACCGCCCACCATCACAAAAGCTGGAATGTCCTTGAACACGGCGCTATTGGCTGCGCTCATCGCAAAGGAGCCGATGTGACAGAACTGGTGCACGGTGGTGTAGCCACCGAGAATGGCGCCATCACCAATATGCACATGGCCGGCAATGGTCGCGTTGTTGGCCATGATGATGTTGTCGCCGACCACACAGTCGTGCGCTACATGAACATAGGCCATCAGCAAATTGTTGCTACCAATACGGGTGACACCCTCGTCCTGCACCGTACCACGATGCAGGGTACAGCCTTCACGGATGACGTTATTGTCGCCAATCACCAGTCGGGTCGGCTCGCCGTTGTACTTCTTGTCCTGACACTCCTCACCCACCGAGGCAAACTGGAAAATCCGGTTGTTGCGCCCGATGGTAGTGGGCCCCTTGATGACCACATGCGAGGCAATACGACTGCCGGCGCCAATCTCGACGTCCGCACCGATCAGGCTCCAGGGACCGACCTCAACGTCGTCGGCCAGCCGCGCTGCGGGGTCAACAATCGCCAGAGGGTGAATACGACTCATATCTTGCGTTCCGCACAAATAATTTCGGCCGAGCAAGCCTCTTTACCATCCACGGTAGCACGGCAGGCAAATTTCCAGATGCCGCGCTTATCGCTCAGGTAAGTCGCTTCCAGCTGCAGTTGGTCGCCAGGCACAACCGGCTGGCGGAAACGCAACTTGTCGGAACCAACAAAATAATAGAGCGTGCCTTCAGAGGGCTTTACACCCATCATCTTAAAGCCCAGCAAGCCAGCCGCCTGCGCCATGGCCTCGATGATCAGCACACCAGGCATGATCGGGTGCTGCGGAAAGTGGCCGTTGAAAAAGGGCTCGTTGACCGAGACATTCTTGTAGGCTCGAATGCGCTTGCCTTCAAGATCCAGCTCCAGCACTCGGTCCACCAACAGGAAAGGGTAACGGTGCGGCAGGTATTCTTTGATTTCGTTGATATCCATGTATCGCTGGCCTTGCAGAAAATAATAAAGGCGCCCATACGGGCGCCGGTCAGGCGTTTGATGAATCAGAAGCCGCCTGAGTCACCTGTTCGATCTGTTTCTCCAACTGCTGGAGACGTTTGGCCATGCCGTCGAGCTGACGAATACGCGCGGCGCTTTTCTTCCACTCGCCGGCTGGCTGCATCGCAGTACCGGAGGAGTATGCCCCTGGCTCGGTAATGGAGCGGGTCACCATGGTCATGCCACTGACGAAGACGTTATCGCACACCTCAATATGCCCGACCATGCCCACGCCACCGGCAATCATGCAATGCCGGCCGATGCGCGTACTACCGGAGATACCGACACAGGCCGCCATGGCAGTGTGATCGCCAATCTGGACGTTGTGCGCAATCTGAATCTGGTTGTCCAGCTTGACGCCGTTTCCAATGACAGTATCTGCCAGCGCGCCGCGGTCGATGGTCGTGTTGGCGCCGATTTCAACGTCGTCACCAATGCGCACGCCGCCAATCTGGGCAATCTTCTGCCAAGTGCCGCTCTGACTGGCAAAACCAAACCCCTCGGAACCGATCACCGCACCTGACTGAATGACCACCCGTTCACCGATACTGACGTCGTGATACAGGGTCACTCGAGGCGCCAGCCAGCCGCCATCCCCGATACAGGAGCGCGCCCCAACAAAACACTGCGCGCCAACGCTGACACCAGCACCAATCACTGCATCGGCCTCAACAACCGCACCGGGGCCAATGCTGGCTGTGGCATCAACCCTGGCACTGTCAGCCACCACAGCACTTGGATGCACGCCCGCGTCGGCGCGTGGTTTGCGATCAAAGCGGTGAGACAGCCGCGCGTACGCCAGGTAAGGATCAGGAACGATCAACGCATTGCCGGCATAACCATCGGCGTCCTGCGCTGTCAGCAAGACGGCACTGGCGCGACTATCAGCCAGGTATTTGCGGTACTGGGCATTGGCAAGAAAGGTCAACTGACCGGGTTCGGCGTCCTGCAGCGTCGACAGGCCGACGATCTGGATTTCCGGATCCCCAACGAGCTGCGCGCCGAGCTCTTCAGCCAGGCGCGCAAGGGACAGAGATTGATCAACGCTCATCAGCGGCTGCTATTCAGGCGCTCGATAACCTGACGGGTAATATCGAACTGCGGCTTGACTTCAACTACGCCGCCACGGTCCAGCACCAGGTCATAGTTACCTGCATTAAGTACAGCCTCAACAGCAGCGTCCAGCTTGGGCTTCAGCGTTTCCAGCATCTGACGATCAGACTGGGCCTTGGCTTCGTTCAGCTCGCGGGAAGCCAGCTGATACTCGCGGGCCTTTTGACGAAACTCCAGATCCAGCTTTTCAGCTTCACTCTGGGCCAGCTGTTGCCCGTCACGCTGCAGGCGCTCCTGCAGACGCTTGGCTTCGGCCTCAAGGTTCTTTACTCGCTGCAGCTGGGAGCCAAACTGCGACTCGGCATCAACAGAGTATTTCTTGGCCGCGTCTGATTCCAGCAACGCCATCTGATAATCAAGAACAGCGATTTTCATTTCGGCGGAAACCTGGAAGCTGGCCATGACCAGCATTGACATAACAGCCACGCGCGTAAACTTACCCACTCTGCTACTCCTGATTACGATTGCTCGATATTGTTTGATTGACGTCAGAACGACTGACCAAGGGTGAACTGGAACACCTGGGTGTCATCGCCCGAATCGCTGTTGAGCGGCATGGCCAGGCTGAAGCCCAGCGGGCCCAACGCGGTCAGCCAGGACAGACCAACACCGACGCTGTAACGCAGTTCACCAAGGTCGACTTCGCCACAACCGGGGTTGGCGTCGCCTTCAACGGTCACCTTCCGCGTGCACTGGGTATCGTATACGTTACCCACATCGAAGAACAGAGCAGTACGCAGAGAGCGCTGATCCTTTACGAAAGGCGCCGGGAATACCACTTCAGCGCCACCGGTGATTTTGATGTTACCGCCGAAGGGCAGCGATTCCTGGTCAGGGTCAGCCGCGTTAGGCGTACTTTTTGGACCCAGGGTACCGTCCTCGAAACCACGAACCGAGCCGATACCACCGGCGTAGTAGTGCTCATAGAACGGCATCTGGTCAGTACCACCCAGCCCGCGACCGAAGCCCAGGTCAGTATGCAGGCGCAGAGTCAGGTCTTCGGTCATCGGGAAGAAGCGCTGAGCCTTGTAGTCCATGGTGTAGAACTCCAGATCGCTGCCCGGTACGGTCACGCGCCACGACAGGTTCTGGGAGTAACCACGATCAGGGAACACGCCCCGGTTCAGGGTGGTTTGCGACCAGGATGTATCAAAGAACAGGTTGGTGAAGTTGTCGCCTTCGTTCCGGAGGAAGTCGAGAATCTCCTGCACCGTATAGACGCCGCTCTTGATCTTGTCGTGCTGGGCGCTCATGCCAAAGGACAGGCGCGAGTTGTCGCTGATCGGGTAACCGAAGTTGAAACCCGCACCGTAGGAGTCAACCGCGTAGCTGGTGACATCAACATCCAGCTCGTCGTAGTCGGTAGTGCGGTAGAACGCGTTGTAACCGAAGCTCAGACCGTCGACGGTGAAATACGGGTCCATAAACCCGAAGGACAGCGAGGTCTGGTAGTCCGAGCGGTTGGCGCCGATGCTGACCCGGTTACCGGTACCGAAGAAGTTGTTCTGACTGATTGAGCCACCGAGGATGATCCCCGAGCTCTGCGAGAAACCGAGGCTGGCGGTCACCGAGCCTGAAGGCTGCTCTTCCACGCTGTAGTTGACGTCAATCAGGTCATCGGCACCCGGCACCGGCACGGTCTCGACGTTAACTTCCTTGAAGAAGCCCAGACGCTCCAGACGTGTCTTCGATTGATCGATCAGGTAGGTAGAGGCCCAGCCCCCTTCCATCTGGCGCATCTCGCGACGCAGCACCTGGTCTTCAGTCTTGGTGTTGCCACGGAAGTTGATGCGATTGACGTAGGCGCGCTTGCCTGGGTCGACGTAGAAGGTGACCGAAACGGTCTTGTCTTCTTCGTGAATCTCGGGAATGCCGTTGACGCTGGCGAAGGTATAACCCTCGTTACCCAGGCGGCGGCTGATCAGGTCGGATGTGGAGGTCATTACCTGACGGGAGAAAATCTGACCCGGCTCGACCAGCATCAGACGCTGCACCTCAGACTCGGCCACCACCAGATCACCGGAGAGGCTGACATCACGAATGCTGTAGCGTTCGCCTTCGTTGATATTGACGGTAACGTAAACGTGCTTCTTGTCCGGCGTGATCGAAACCTGGGTAGACGCCACATCCATGTTGATGTAGCCACGGTCCAGGTAGTAGGAGCGCAGGCGCTCAAGGTCACCGGCCAGCTTCTCACGCGAGTACTTGTCATCGTTGCGCAGGAAGGACAGCCAGCCGCTGGTCTTCAGCTCAAACAGGTCGACCAGATCTTCAGTCGGGAAAACGGTATTACCCACGACGTTGATATGAGAGATCGAGGCAACCGAGCCCTCATCAATAATGATTTTCAACGCCACGCGATTGCGCGGTTCGGGAATCACCTGCGCGTCGATGTCCGCCGAATAACGGCCCTGGGCGACGTACTGGCGCAGCAACTCGTTGCGCACGCCCTCCAGGGTCGCGCGCTGGAAGATCTCGCCCTCGGCCAGGCCAGCTGCACTCAAGCCGGTCAGCAGATCTTCGCTCTTGATGGCTTTATTGCCTTCAAGCTCGATGGACGAAATAGAGGGGCGCTCGACCACGTTAATGACCAGTACATTGCCGTCGCGGCCCAGCTGAATATCCTGGAAGAAACCGGTACGGAACAGCGCGCGGGTGGCATCAACCAATTCCTGATCATCGACCTCGTCACCGATATTCAACGGTAGAGAGGTAAATACGCTACCAGCAGACACCCGCTGCAAGCCATTAACGCGAATATCGGAGATCTGGAAGGCGTCTGCAAAGGCGCCCTGCGCCATCAACATGGAGAACAGCGCAGGCAATAGGTAACGTTTCATGAAATCCGTTCTGAGTCAGCTGATTGAAGTCTTAATCTGCACGCTGGCAGCTCGTATTCAGGCAGTGCACGCGTCAGCCGCCGAGGCGACTAATATCGTTATAAATGGCAAACAGCATGACACCCACGATCAGGCTCAACCCGATCTGCAGCCCCCATGTCTGAATTCGCTCGGAAAGAGGCTTACCCCTGATCCACTCGGCCACGTAGTACACCAGGTGACCACCATCCAGAACCGGTATCGGCAGGAGGTTCAACACCCCGAGACTGATACTCAAGTACGCGATAAAGCTAAGAAAACTCTCGAGCCCCGACTTGGCCGAAGCGCCCGCCACTTTAGCAATGGTTATCGGGCCACTCAAGTTTTTTGCCGAGACCAGCCCGGTCAGCATCTTCTTCAGAGAGTCCAGAGTGAGGACTGTCATTTCCCAGGTTTTATTTACCGCAACCGGCACCGCCACCAGGGGGTTGTAGCTGATTTGGCGCCGCATATGCGGGGGCATTTCGACCCCTTCCACACCGGCACCCACGTACCCCACTACAACGTCATTGGCAGCTTTCGGGCGTGGTGTCAGGGCAATCTCAAACCGCTCGCCGTCGCGTTCGACCAGAATATCCAGGGTTTGTTGCGCGCTCGCCTGAATTGCCGGCACGACCTGGGTCAGCCAGTCGCTGACCGGCTCGCCGTCGATTGCCAAGATCAAATCTCCCGGCTGCAGACCAGCCTCGGCTGCGGCGCCATCACTGGCTACCTGGCCTAGTCGCGGCGGAATTTCCGGCTGCCAGCTGGTCAGGCCCAGCGCCGCCATCGGGTCGGGCTCCTCGACGCCTTTGAGCCAGTCATCCAGACGCAACTGGTAACGGGTCTCGACGCCCCCTTCAAAGGGTTTTGCTATCACTTCCAGCGTACCGCTTTCGCCAAGCCGGCGAATCAACTGCAGATTAACGTCCTGCCAGGTGCGGATCGATGTGCCGTCGACGCTGGTCAACTCCAGCCCGGAGTGCAGGCCCGCTTCAGCAGCCGGCGTACCCTGCGGCACAGGGCCAAGCACCGGAGCAATGGTGCTGAAACCCACCACAGCGACAATCCAGAACGCCACAATAGCGAGCAGAAAGTTGGCAATCGGGCCGGCGGCGACCACCGCAATGCGCTGCTTGACGGTTTTGCGATTGAAAGCCTGGTCCAGCTCGTGCTCAGCAACGGGCGCTTCGCGCTCGTCCAGCATTTTGACGTAACCGCCCAAGGGAATGGCGGCGATGGCATATTCTGTACCCTTACGGTCGTGCCAACGCACCAGCGCCGGACCAAAACCGATAGAAAAGCGCAGCACCTTGATGCCACAGCGCCGGGCCACCCAGAAATGTCCGTATTCGTGAATGGTGACCAGCAGCCCCAAGGCAACCACAGTAGCCAACAACGTAGACAGCAGATCCATTCAATACCTCACAAGGCGGCGCAGACCACCTATCAACAAGACTTGCCTCGCGTGCGCACCCATCGCTCGGCACAAGTGCGTGCCGAATGATCGACCGCCATGATGTGCTCAAGCTCACGTACCGGCTCACCCGGCAAGCGCGACAACGCGTCCTCGATAATAACAGGGATATCGACAAAGCCCACTCGGCCATCAAGAAAGGCCTGCACCGCCACCTCGTTGGCAGCATTGAGCACCGCGCAGCTAGTACCGCCGGCAGCGGCAGCCTCGCGCGCAAGGCGCAGGCAGGGGAAGCGCAGCGGATCCGGCGCTTCAAAATCCAACCGCGCGGTCAGCAGCAGGTCCAGTGCGCTAACACCGGAATCTATACGCTCCGGCCACGCCAGCGCATGGGCGATCGGTGTGCGCATGTCAGGATTACCGAGCTGCGCCAGTACCGAGCCGTCGACGTAGTCGACCAGCGAATGCACGACGCTTTGCGGGTGTACCACGACTTCGACCTGATCAGGATGGGCGTCGAACAGCCAGCAGGCCTCAATCAGCTCCAAACCCTTGTTCATCATGCTGGCAGAATCGACAGAAATCTTCTGCCCCATCGACCAGTTCGGGTGTGCACAGGCCTGGGCCGGAGTTACGTTGGCCAGCTGCGCTTGCGAAAAACTACGGAAAGGCCCGCCCGAGGCGGTCAACAGGATACGCCGCACACCGACGCGCGCCAGACCATCAGCATAGTTACCGGGCATGCACTGGAAGATCGCGTTGTGCTCGCTATCAATCGGCAACAATTGGGCACCGGAGGCCTGCACGGCCTGCATGAACAGCGCGCCCGACATCACCAGCGCTTCCTTGTTGGCCAGCAGCACCCGCTTACCGGCCTGCGCGGCCGCGAGCGTCGGCCGCAGACCGGCGGCACCCACGATCGCCGCCATCACAACGTCAACCTCGGGGGCCGCAGCAACCTCGGTCAGCGCAGCCGCTCCCCAACTGACCTCGGTACCCAAGCCGGCTGCGCGTAGCGTCTGCTGCAGAGCAGATGCCTGCTCGGCAGTCGCGACCACGGCGCGCTGCGGGCGATACTGACGGCACTGTTCGGCCAGCTCGGTCATACGACTATGGCCGGTCAGAGCGTGTACACGATAGCGCTCGGGATGACGGGCGATCACATCCAGGGTGCTAACACCAATTGAACCGGTCGCCCCCAGTACCGTTACCGACAGGGTCACGCCAGACGGCTCCCGAGCACCAACCAGACTGCGACATACATGGGAATGGCCGCCGCCAGACTATCAATGCGATCCAGCACACCGCCGTGGCCAGGCAACAGGCTGCTGCTGTCCTTGAGACCTTCTTCGCGCTTGAACAGGCTCTCGGTCAGGTCACCAACCACAGAAATCAGCACCACCAATGCGGCGCCCACCAGGCCAAGCAAAATAGACTGCAGCCCCCAGCCAAGGTAGAGCATGGCGGCCAGCGCCAGGGAAAGACTCAGGGCCAACCCACCAAACAGTCCTTCCCGGGTTTTGCCAGGGCTGACATTGGGCAACAGCTTGTTACGACCAAACGTCTTACCGGCAAAGTAGGCGCCAATGTCTGCACCAAACACCAGCACCGCCAGACCCAGCAGCATCCAGAGGCCTTGTTCCTGGGCACGCAACCAGACGATACCCGCCCAAGCAGGCAGCAATATCAGCAAACCGAACAGCTGACGCACAAAACTGCCCCGCCACAAGCCGCCGCCGTTGGGGTAGCGCAGAATCATCACTGTCGCCATGCACCACCAGACCAGTGCCGGCCCGACGAAGAAGGCAATCGGCCAGGCATCGCGATATAGCCCGACCATAAACAGGCCAAGAGTAGCGGCGTAGACAACGCGACCCGCCTGACGGGTTTCGCCGCAGAGTCTGGCCCACTCCCAGGCCGCCAGCGCCACGATGGCACCAATGAAGAAGGCAAACCACGCGCCTTGCAGAGCGACGAAGCCAGCAATCGCGGCAATCGCCAGAATGACCCCGGTAATAACCCGTTGCTTGAGCATCAGGACCCCGCTGCTATCTGTTCGCTGGTTTTGCCGAATCGGCGTTGACGACCGGCAAAATCGGCCAACGCCTCACGCAGGGCTGCCTGCTTGAAGTCGGGCCAATAGAGGTCGGAGAAATACAGCTCGGCGTAGGCCAGCTGCCATAACAGGAAGTTACTAATGCGCTTCTCGCCGCCTGTGCGAATGCACAGATCCGGCAGCGGCAGGTTGGCGGTGCTCAGGCGCGCCTCCAGCTGCTGCTCAGTGATCGAGTCCAACGTGCGCTCACCGCGCACTGCCTCCTCAGCCAACGTGCGCGCCGCCTGGGCAATATCCCACTGGCCACCGTAGTTGGCTGCAATCACCAGCGTCAGGCGACTGCCTTGGGCGGTTGTCTGCTCAGCCTGCTCCATTGCGACCTGCAGCTCAGGGGCAAAACGGCTGCGATCACCGATGATCTGCAGCCGCACGCCATTCTCTCGCAACTTGCGAACCTCGCGGCGCAAGGCGCCGAGAAACAGCTCCATCAGCGCGCCAACCTCGTCTTCCGGGCGGCGCCAGTTTTCGCTGGAGAAAGCAAACAGGGTGAGAACCTCTACCCCATCCTCAAGGCAGACCTCAATCATCGCCTTGACGGCATCCACGCCAGCCTTGTGGCCGGCAACGCCTGGCATCAGACGCTTGCGGGCCCAGCGGTTGTTACCATCCATGATGATGGCAACGTGACGGGGCAGGCTTGCATCCTTGCCGGCGGGGTTTGTCTTGTTCATTCGTTACTCTTGCAGCTGATAGCCTTGGTGTCTGTTGAGATCATCAGACTCTAGATGGCCATCAGGTCCTTTTCCTTGGCTTCCAGCACCTTCTCGATCTCGGCAACGAACTTGTCAGTCAGCTTCTGGATCTCGTCGGCAGCGCGACGCTCTTCGTCTTCGCTGATCTCTTTTTCCTTCTGCAGATCCTTCAGCTGACTCAAGGCGTCACGACGGATGTTGCGGACAGCAACACGACCGCCTTCAGCCTCGGCGCGAGCCTGCTTGGTGTAACCTTTGCGGGTTTCCTCGGTCAGTGCCGGCATGGGGACCCGGATGGTGGTGCCGGAGGTAGCCGGGTTCAGGCCCAGATCAGACATCATGATGGCCTTCTCGACCGCCTGAATCATGCCCTTGTCAAAAACACTCAACGCCAGGGTGCGGGCATCTTCGACGTTGACGTTGGCAACCTGGCGCAGCGGTGTATCGGCGCCGTAGTAGGACACCATGATGCTGTCCAGCAGGGCCGGATGCGCACGACCGGTACGAATCTTGGCGAAGGCGTGCTCCAGCGCTTCGACGGACTTCTTCATGCGCTCCTGCGCGTCTTGCTTGATTTCGTTGATCATTGACTCAACCCTCGATCAGTGTTCCTTCGGCGCTGCCGACTACCGCATTGAGCAGCGCACCGGGTTTGTTCATGTTAAACACCCGCAGGGGCATATTGTGGTCACGGATCAGGCAAATGGCCGTCAGATCCATGACTTCCAGCTTGAGGTCCAGTACCTGGTCATAGGTCAAACTGGCAAACCGCTCGGCGTTCGGATCCTTCATCGGGTCAGCGTTGTAGACGCCGTCCACCTTGGTTGCCTTGAGCACCAGATCAGCATCGACTTCGATGCCGCGCAGGCAGGCTGCAGTATCGGTGGTAAAGAAAGGGTTGCCCGTGCCGGCGGAGAATATTACCACGTCACCACTGGCCAGGTAGCGCATTGCCTTGCGGCGATCGTAATGCTCGGTGACACCTTCCATGGTAATGGCGGACATAACGCGGGTCTGGATATTGGAGCGCTCCAGCGAGTCGCGCATCGCCAGGCCGTTCATCACCGTCGCCAGCATGCCCATGTGATCACCGGTCACCCGGTCCATGCCAGCCGCGCTCAGCGCCGCGCCGCGGAACAAGTTACCACCGCCAATCACCAGACCAACCTGCACACCAATACCGATCAACTGACCGATCTCCAGCGCCATGCGGTCGAGCACCTTGGGATCGATACCGAAATCCTCGGTCCCCATCAGGGCCTCACCGCTGAGCTTGAGAAGGATGCGCTTGTACTTGGGTTGGCGGCTACTGGGCACCTGGGCCATGCTTGACTCTCCTGTTCGGGAATGGAGAAAGACTCAACGAGTTGCACCAGACCACACGGGCGCGAACTTGTTCAGTGTTTCTTGAAAAAGAGGCTTCACGCCTGCGCGGGAAGCCTCTCATATCAACCTTGTCGCCCCCACTTGACGGCGGGGACGGCGCACCGGTCAGCGTGCACTATAGCGTATTACTGCTTGGCAGCAGCCAGCTGAGCGGCAACTTCGGCAGCAAAGTCGGCCTCGGCACGCTCGATGCCCTCACCCACTTCAAAACGCACGAAGGAAACAACCTCAGCACCGGCCTTCTTGGCCAGCTCGCCAACCTTGACGTCCGGATCCTTAACGAAGGGCTGCTCGATCAGGCTGCCTTCGGAAACGAACTTGTTCAGACGGCCCTTGACCATGTTCTCAACAATGTTTTCCGGCTTGCCGGCGATCTTGTCAGCGTTCAGCGCCAGGAAGATCTCTTTCTCTTTGGCAATCGCTTCCTCGGAAACCTGAGAGGCATCCAGGAACTGCGGGTTGCTGGCAGCAACGTGCATGGCGATGTCGCGAGCCAGCTCTTCGTTGCCACCCTTCAGGGTAACAACCACGCCGATGCGGTGACCGTGCAGGTAAGCACCCACAACATCACCCTCAACACGGGTCAGGCGACGGATGTTGACGTTCTCACCGGTCTTGGCAACCAGCGCTTCGCGGGCAGATTCCTGCTCAGCGATCAGCGGGGCAGCATCGGTGTAGCCAGCGTCAACCGCCTTATCCAAGCTGGCGGCTACGAATGCCTTGAAGTCTTCCTGCAGAGCCAGGAAGTCGGTCTGGGAGTTGACTTCGATAATCACTGCGGACTTGTTGTCAGCAGCAACCTTGACAGCGATGGAGCCTTCAGCGGCAATGTTGCCGGCTTTTTTGGCAGCCTTGATGGCGCCAGAAGCGCGCATATCATCGATCGCCTTCTCGATATCGCCTTCAGCGGCAACCAGGGCCTTCTTGCATTCCATCATGCCCTGACCGGTGCGCTCACGCAGTTCTTTGACCAGTGCTGCAGTAACTTCTGCCATGGACTCTTCCTCACATAACTGGATTAGTTCCTGCTTCCTTTTCAAAGCAGGAAGCAACGAATCATCTTGCGGTAAACATATTGCAAAAAGGGGGCAAGGCCCCCTTTTTGCTACGGCGTTGTATTAGCCGTATGCACCTCAGCCTTCAGAGGCTTCCGGAGCAGCTTCTTCCACGAACTCGTCGGCAGCGCCGGAGTTACTCTTGCCGCGCAGCACTGCGTCAGCAACAGCGGCAGCGTACAGCTTGATAGCGCGGATAGCGTCATCGTTGCCGGGGATGACGTAATCAACGCCTTCCGGGCTGCTGTTGGTATCAACGATGCCGATGACCGGGATACCCAGCTTGTTGGCTTCGGTGATGGCGATGCGCTCGTGCTCAACGTCGATAACGAACAGGGCATCAGGCAGACCGCCCATGTCCTTGATACCACCCAGGCTGCGATCCAGTTTTTCCAGATCACGGGAGCGCATCAGCGCTTCTTTCTTGGTCAGCTTGGCGAAGGTGCCGTCCTGGGACTGAACTTCCAGGTCACGCAGACGCTTGATGGACTGACGGATGGTCTTGTAGTTGGTCAGCATACCGCCGAGCCAGCGGTGATCAACATAGGGCTGACCTGCACGAGCCGCTTCATCAGCAATGATCTTACTGGCAGCGCGCTTGGTGCCAACGAACAGGATCTTGTTCTTGCCGGCAGCCAGCTTCTCCACAAAGCCCAGGGCTTCGTGGAACATCGGCATGGTCTTTTCCAGGTTGATGATGTGAATCTTGTTGCGAGCGCCGAAAATGAACTTGCCCATTTTCGGGTTCCAGTAACGGGTCTGGTGGCCGAAGTGCGCACCGGCCTTCAGCATGTCGCGCATAGATACTTGAGTCATGATTACTCCAATAAGTCGGGTTAGGCCTCCACGCATCCCAGCATCCAACCCCGAAGGGCACCCAGGACACCGTGTCGATACGTGTGCGGTTTTAGGTTGATTCGCCAAGCGAGCCACTAGGCTGATTGCTCGGCGGGGCGCTTTATACCACATCCCCCATCGCGAATAAAGCTTTGCCCTGACACGAGCGACGCACGGGCCGCTCAACAGCACGGCGCAGGTCTGTTAGAATCCGGGGTTTTTCCATCATCGCCAGCCGGCGCCCAATCGAGAGAGTCCAGCCATGACCGTTACCATCAAGACCGCTGAAGATATTGCCGGCATGCGCGTTGCCGGCCGCCTGGCGGCCGAGGTTCTGGAGATGATCGGCGAGCACGTCCAGCCCGGCGTCACCACCGAAGAGCTCGACCGCATCTGCCATGACTACATCGTCAACGTGCAGAAAGCCATTCCCGCCCCGCTGAACTACGGCGGCGCACCGGGCCGCATGCCCTTCCCCAAGTCCATCTGCACCTCCATCAATCACGTTGTCTGCCACGGCATCCCGAACGAGAAGCCGCTGAAGAACGGTGATGCGCTGAATATCGACATCACGGTTATCAAAGACGGCTATCACGGCGACACCAGCAAGATGTTTATGGTCGGCGACACGCCCGAATGGGCGCAGCGTCTGGCGCAGGTAACCCAGGAGTGCCTGTACAAGGGCATCTCTGTGGTGCGACCGGGTGCACGTCTGGGAGACATTGGCGCCGTCATTCAGGAACACGCGCACGCCAACCGCTACAGCGTGGTGCGCGAGTACTGCGGCCACGGCATCGGCAAGGTATTTCATGAAGACCCGCAGGTGCTTCACTACGGCCGGGCCGGCACCGGCATGGAGCTGCAGGAAGGCATGACCTTCACCATCGAACCCATGATCAACCAGGGCCGCCCGGAAACACGTCTGCTCGGCGACAACTGGACCGCCATCACTAAGGACCGCAAGCTGTCCGCGCAATGGGAGCACACCATTCTGGTCACCGCCGATGGTTACGAAGTACTGACCCTGCGCACCGAGGAAAGCTTCCGCTGAGTCGCTGTACGGCTACCTGCCGAGGAACTGAATGATGGATGACGCGCTTTTCGACCCCGGCCAGTTTCAGGCCGAGCTGGCAATCAAGAGCAGCCCGATAGCGGCCTTCAAGAAGGCCATTCGTCAGGCTGACAACGTCATAGCGCAGCGTTTTACCGATGGCCGCGACATCCACCAGCTGATCCACGAACGCGCCTGGTTCACCGATCAGATTCTGCAGCAGGCCTGGGCCCGGCTGGACTGCGCCAGCAACCCGGGCATTGCCCTGCTGGCCGTAGGCGGCTACGGCCGCGGCGAGCTGCATCCACATTCAGACATCGACTTGCTGATTCTGCTGCGCGGCGATGCCGAACCCTTTCGCGACGCCATCGAAGCCTTTCTGCTGCTGCTCTGGGATATTGGCCTGGAGGTCGGCCAGAGCGTGCGCAGTATCGAGGAGTGCCAGCAGGAGGCGGCGGCGGACATCACCGTCATCACCAACCTGATGGAATCGCGCACCCTGGCCGGCGACGAGGCACTGCGTCAGGAGATGATGACAGCCATCGGCACCGACCACATGTGGAACGACGCCGAGTTCTTCCGCGCCAAGCGCGCCGAGCAGCAAGCACGCCACGCCAAGTTCAACGATACCGAATACAATCTGGAGCCCAACGTCAAAAGCTCGCCGGGCGGGTTACGCAATATCCAGACCATTGGCTGGGTTGCCCTGCGCCACTTTGGCACCAATGACCTGCGCGAACTGGTGCAACAGGGTTTTCTGAACGAGCCCGAATACACCATCCTGGCCGACGGCCGCGCCTTCCTCTGGAAGGTGCGCTTCGCCCTGCACATGCTGGCCGGCCGCGCCGAGGACCGGCTGCTGTTCGACCACCAACGCGCCCTGGCCAAGCTGCTCGGCTATGAAGGCACCGACAGCAAGCTGGCTGTCGAGCGCTTCATGCAGAAGTACTACCGCGTGGTGATGTCGTTGTCGGAGCTGAACGATTTGCTGATGCAGCACTTCGAGGAGATCCTGCTGCGCAATGCCGAGGCAGCGGACATTCGCCCCCTCAACAGCCGCTTCCAGGTACGCAACCACTACATCGAAGTCACCAACCCGAACGTCTTCAAGCGCACCCCCTTCGCCATTCTGGAAATTTTCCTGCTGATGGCGCAGAACCCGGACATTCGCGGCGTGCGGGCCGACAGCATTCGCCTGCTGCGCGACCACCGCCACCTGATCGACGACAACTTCCGCAGCGACATTCGCAACACCAGCCTGTTCATTGAGCTGTTCCGCTGCAAGGAAGGCATTCACCGCAACCTGCGCCGCATGAATCGCTACGGCATCCTCGGCCGCTACCTGCCCGAGTTCGGCAAGATCGTCGGCCAGATGCAGCACGACCTGTTCCACATCTATACCGTGGACGCGCACACGCTGAACCTGATCAAGCACCTGCGCAAGCTCAGCTGGCCCGAGTATCAGGACCGTTACCCGCTGGCCTGGCGCATCTTCTGCCGCCTGCCCAAGCCGGACCTGTTGTACATGGCCGGGCTGTACCACGACATCGCCAAGGGGCGCGGCGGCGACCATTCGGAGCTGGGCGCGGTCGACGCCGAGCTGTTCTGCCAGCGCCATCACCTGCCGGCCTGGGATACCCACCTGGTCAGCTGGCTGGTCGAGAACCACCTGTTGATGTCCACTACAGCGCAGCGCAAGGACATTTCCGACCCGCTGGAGATCCACGACTTTGCCACCAAGGTCGGCAACCAGGTGCGGCTCGACTATCTCTATGTGCTGACCATTGCCGACATCAACGCCACCAACCCGACGCTGTGGAACTCCTGGCGCGCGTCCTTGCTGCGCCAGCTCTACACCGAAACCAAGCGCGCGCTGCGCCGTGGCCTGGACAACCCACCAGACCGCGAGGAGCACATCCGTCAGACACAGCAGGCGGCGCTCGACATTCTGGTGCGCAACGGCGTAGACGAAGAAGATGCCGAAGCCCTCTGGGTTGAGCTGGGTGATGATTATTTTCTGCGTCACACCGCCAGCGACGTGGCCTGGCACACCGAGGCCATTGCCCAGCACGGCCAACGCCAAAGCCCGCTGGTGCTGATCAAGGAAACCGCCCAGCGCGAGTTTGAGGGCGCGACTCAGATCTTCATCTATACCCCGGAGCAGAACGACCTCTTTGCGGCGACGGTGTCGGCGATGGATCAGCTCAACCTGAGCATTCAGGATGCGCGCATCATCACCTCCACCAGCCAGTTCAGCCTGGACACCTATATCGTGCTGGATTCCGACGGCGGCTCGATTGGCGACAACCCCGAGCGCATTCGCCAGATCAAGCGCGACCTGATCGACGCCCTCTCCGACCCGGACGCCTTCCCGACCATCATCCAGCGCCGGGTACCGCGCCAGCTCAAGCACTTTGCCTTCGCCCCCGAGGTCACCATTTCCAATGACCCGAGCGGGCAGCACACCATTCTTGAGCTCAGCGCACCGGACCGCCCAGGCCTGCTCGCCCGCATGGGCCGCATCCTGCTGGACTTCGACATCAGCGTACAAAACGCCAAGATTGTTACCCTCGGCGAGCGCGTGGACGACGTGTTCGTCATCACCGACGCCAACAACCAGGCGCTGTCGGACCCACAGCTGTGCCAGCGCCTGCAGCAAACCATCATCGACACACTCAGCAGTACCCAGCCGACCGCGCAGGAGTACAGCAGCCCCATCGCCATCGGCCCCTGAGGACACACAATGAATCACGACCTGCAGCGCCTGCAGCCCTACCCCTTTGAAAAGCTGCGCGCCCTGATCGCCGACGTTACCCCGAACCCGGCGCTGCGCCCGATTTCGCTGTCGATTGGCGAGCCCAAGCACCCGTCACCGCCGTTCGTACTGCAGGCGCTGGCCGACAACCTAAACCAGGCAGCGGTCTACCCGACCACCCAGGGCAAGCCCGAGCTGCGTCAGAGCATTGCCGACTGGCTGACCAAGCGCTTTGCGCTATCTGCCGGCAGCTTGGATATCAACAGCAACATCATTCCGGTCAACGGCACCCGCGAGGCGCTGTTTTCCTTCACTCAAGCGCTGATTGCGCGCGACCCGCAGGGCCTGGTGGTCAGCCCCAACCCCTTCTATCAAATCTACGAAGGGGCGGCGTTTCTGGCGGGCGTGGAGCCGCACTACCTGGCTTGCGACGGCAGCAACGGCTTTATTCCGGACTTCAGCGCTGTTCCGGCCGAGATCTGGCAGCGCTGCCAGCTGCTATTCATCTGCACACCAGGCAACCCGACCGGCGCGGTAATTCCGCTGGAAGCCCTGCAGCAGTTGATCAAGCTGGCAGACCAGTACGACTTTGTCATCGCCTCCGACGAGTGTTACAGCGAAATCTATGCGCCAGACGGCCCTGCACCGGTTGGCCTGCTGCAAGCCTGCGCCGCCATGGGCCGCAACGACTACGCCCGCTGCGTGGTATTCCACAGCCTGTCCAAGCGCTCCAACCTGCCAGGGCTGCGCTCCGGCTTTGTCGCCGGCGACGCCAGCCTGCTCAAGCCGTACCTGACCTACCGCACCTACCACGGCTGCGCCATGCCGGTTCACAGCCAGATCGCCAGCATCGCCGCCTGGAATGACGAGGCCCACGTCGCCGACAACCGCGCCCAGTATCAGGCCAAGTTCGACGCTGTTCTTGCCATTCTCGGCGACGTGATGGACGTTGAGCGCCCCGACGCCGGGTTCTACCTGTGGCCCAAAACACCCATCGACGACGAGACCTTCACCGCCCGGCTGCTGGCCGAGCAGAACGTCGCCGTAGTGCCCGGACGTTACCTGTCACGGGAAATTGATGGTTATAATCCCGGCGCCGGACGGGTCCGCATGGCGCTGGTCGCCCCGCTGGACGAGTGCATTGAAGCAGCCGAACGCATCCGCGACTTCATCAGGAGCCTGTAAGCATGATCACCCTGTACGGCATCAAGGCCTGCGACACCATGAAAAAGGCCCGTACCTGGCTGGACCAACATGGCGTCGACTACCAGTTTCACGACTACAAGACCCAGGGCATCGACGCCGAACGGCTGCAAGCCTGGTGCACTGAGCACGGCTGGGAAGTGATCCTCAACCGCAAGGGCACCACCTTCCGCAAGCTCGACGATGCGGACAAGGAAAACCTCGATACAGACAAGGCGGTTGCGCTGATGCAAGCCAACCCCTCGATGATAAAAAGACCGGTACTGGATATCGGCTCACAGCGCCTGGTCGGCTTCAAGCCGGAGTGGTATGCCAGCGCGTTTGAATCCAATGCATAGCACTAGCATCAAAGGAACCGCCCCATGAGTGAATGTTTCAGTCTGGCCTTTGGCATCGGCACCCAGAACAGCGCAGGTGATTGGCTGGAGGTGTTCTATCCTCAGCCCCTGCTCAACCCCAGCAACGCCCTGATCGACGTGGTCAAGGCTGAGCTTGGCTATGCCGAAGGCAACCAGGCCATCAGCTTTGCCGCCAACCAATGCGGCGCACTGAGCCAGGCACTGAATGCGGCCGGTTTCAGCGAGCAGGCTGCACTGGTCGCACAGATGGCCGACAGCGCTCGCCCGCTGGTCGCCACCGTACTGGCCAGCGACGAAGCACCCAGCTCCACGCCGGAAGCCTACCTCAAGCTGCACCTGCTCTCGCACCGTCTGGTCAAGCCGCACGGCGTGGTGCTGGCCGGCATCTTCCCGCTGCTGCCGAACGTTGCCTGGACCACTGAAGGCGCTATCGACATCAGCGAACTGCCGCAGCGCCAGATGGCTGCCCGCATGAAGGGTAACTCGCTGGTTGTACACAGCATCGACAAGTTCCCGTCCATGACCGACTACGTGGTGCCGGCCGGCATCCGCATCGCCGACACCGCCCGTGTGCGTCTGGGCGCCTACGTGGGCGAAGGCACCACCGTCATGCACGAAGGTTTCATCAACTTCAACGCCGGTACCGCAGGCACCAGCATGGTTGAAGGCCGCATCTCTGCTGGCGTATTCGTTGGCAAGGGTTCCGACCTGGGCGGCGGTTGCTCCACCATGGGCACCCTGTCCGGCGGCGGCAATATCGTCATCTCCGTGGGCGAAGGCTGCCTGATCGGCGCCAACGCCGGTATCGGTATCCCGCTGGGCGACCGCTGCACTGTTGAAGCCGGTCTGTACATCACGGCCGGCATCAAGGTCGCGCTGCTGGACGACGCCGACAACCTGGTCGAAATCGTCAAGGCCCGCGACCTGGCCAACCAGTCCGACCTGCTGTTCCGCCGCAACTCGCAGACTGGCGCCATCGAGTGCAAGACCAACAAGAGCGCGATTCAGCTGAACGATATGCTGCACGCCCACAACTGATCGCGTTGTGAGAGCTGCAAGCGGCAAGCGATGAGCTGCCAGCAGTCCGCGAAGAGGCCCGTGCCGGTGATCGGTTCGGGCCTTTTTTGTGGCTGGAGGCTGGAGGCTGGAGGCTGGAGGCTGGAAGGTCAGGATCTGGGCGGGCGGGCTTTTTCCGTGCTGCTTCCGTATCAGGCAAAACAGCCACTTACCCGGATAAACGGCTTCCAGCTTCCAGCTTTAAGCTTCCAGCCCGCTTGCTGCGCTAGCGCAGCAAGCGCTGCACCGCCTGCGCGGCAGCCACCATCCCGAAGGTAGCCGTGACCATGGTGACCGCACCAAAGCCGCCGGAGCAATCCAGCCGCACGCCCTCGCCGACGAAGGATTTCTGCGTGCAGACGCTGCCATCGGGCTTGGGATAACGCAGTTGCTCTTTCGAGTAGACGCAGGGTACGCCGAAGCTGCGCTTGCTGTCGGCGCGGGGGAAGTTGTGGTCGCGGCGCAGCAGGGAGCGTGCCTTGGCGGCCAGCGGATCGTTCACAGTCTTGGACAGGTCCGCCACGGTGATCTGCGTCGGATCAATCTGCCCACCCGCCCCTCCGGTGGTGATAACCGGAATCTTGCGGCGGCGGCACCAGGCAATCAGCGCCACCTTGGCATTGACGCTGTCGATGCAATCCACCACGCAGTTGATATCGTCAGTGATCAGCTCGGCCAGATTGTTGGGCGTGACAAAATCCATCACCGCGCGCACCTCACAGCTCGGGCTGATCGCCCGCAAACGCTCGGCCATTACTTCAACCTTGGGCTTGCCGACCTGACCATCCAGCGCGTGCAACTGACGATTGACGTTACTGACGCAAACTTCGTCCATGTCGATCAGGCTGATACGACCAATACCACTACGCGCCAGTGCTTCCGCAACCCAACTGCCAACCCCGCCAATGCCGACCACCACCACATGGCTGGCGGCCAGACGCGCGAGCGAATCGGTACCATACAAACGGCCAATTCCAGCAAAACGGGGGTCTTCGGTAATCATGGGCATCCTCCTGCGGCGGCACAGTATACCAGCGCCCTCTTGCGCTGCATTGCGCAAAAAACAGCCAGTTCTGCGCAGCCACCAGCCCTACTGGCATTGGCATGGATATCCTGCAGTTATCCACAGCTTCATCCCCAGCTTCTGTGAACAACGGGTGACAGCGCTGGCTCCGCGTGGGATGCTCCGGCGCTAACCTAGGAGTCAACATGCGCCGCCGCCCGTCCAAGTCACCGACCCTGCACCCACGCAACCGCTACCAAGGGCGCTACGACCTTGCCCTTATTGCGCGCAAGTACCCGCTACTAAAGGACTTTTTAGTAAACGGCAAGGATGGGCAAGCAAGCATCGACTTCGCCGACCCGGCCGCCCTGCGCTGCCTCAACGGCGCCCTGCTGCAGCATTGGTATCAGATTACCGACTGGCAGATACCCACAGATGCGCTGTGCCCACCGATCCCCGGGCGCGCCGACCTTATCCACCACCTGGCCGACCTGCTCGCCAGCAGCCACGATGGCGTTATTCCCAAGGGAGAGCGTCTGCGCGGCCTGGATGTGGGCACCGGGGCCAATCTGATTTATCCGCTGATCGGCAACGCCGAATACGGCTGGCAATTCGTTGGGAGCGACATCGACGCTGAGGCGTTGGCTATCGCCGAGCAGATACTCACAGCCAACCCAAGCTTGCAGGGGCAGATTGCGCTGCGGTTGCAGAGCGACGCCAAGAGCATCTTCGACGGTATCATCAACAGCGAGGAGCAGTTCGATTTCACCCTGTGCAATCCGCCCTTCTACGCCAGCGCCAGCGAGGCGCAACAGGCCAATGAGCGCAAGTGGCAGGGGCTCGGCAAAGCACCTGCCGGCCGCAACTTCGGCGGTCGCGCCAATGAGTTGTACTGTGACGACGGCGAGGCGGGCTTTCTGCAGCGCATGGCCGAGCAAAGCAAGACATACGCATCGCAGGTGTTCTGGTTCACGACGCTGGTCGCCAGCGCAGCCAGCCTCAAAGCGCTGCCCGAACAACTGCGCGGCCTCGGCGCTACCGACATTCGCATCATCGACATGGGCCAGGGCAGCAAGCGCAGTCGCCTGCTGGCCTGGACCTTTCTCGGCAAGAAGCAGCGCCGGGCATGGCGTCGAGCGCGCTGGCCCGACACGCGAATCTAACCAGCCCATGCCGCTCTCGGCCACAGACTGGAAACGAGTGGTGGTCACCTAGGCAAGCTGCCCTGATCAAGCGGGAAGAGCGCCGCATGACTCTGGTATGATGGCGCCTTTCTCTGCCCAGACGAACCGGAACCATGACTGAGCTATCCCCTACCCTGCAGCTGGCCTGCGAGCTGATCTCCCGCAATTCCACCACCCCTGAAGACGCTGGCTGCCAGCAACTGATGGGCGAGCGTCTGGCGGCGGTTGGCTTTGAACTGGAGTCGCTGCGCTTTGGCGAGGTCGACAACCTGTGGGCGCGCCGCGGTAGTGAAGGCCCGGTACTGTGCTTTGCCGGTCACACTGACGTGGTACCGACTGGTCCGGTCGAGCAATGGCAAACCAACCCCTTCATCCCGCAGATCGTTGACGGCATGCTGCACGGGCGCGGCGCGGCCGATATGAAAGGTAGTCTGGCGGCAATGGTAGTGGCGGTTGAGCGCTTTGTTGCTGCTCACCCGGAGCACACCGGCTCTATCGCTTTTCTGATCACCAGTGACGAGGAAGGCCCGGCGACCGAGGGCACCGTCAAGGTAGTCGAGACACTGGTCGAACGCGGTGAAAAGGTCGACTGGTGTATCGTCGGTGAGCCCTCCAGCACCGAGCTGGTGGGTGACATCGTCAAGAACGGCCGCCGTGGCTCGCTCAACGCCCGCCTGGTCATTCGCGGCAAGCAGGGCCACGTGGCCTATCCGCATCTGGCGCGCAACCCGATTCATCTGGCCGCCCCCGCCCTGGCCGCGCTGGCTGCCGAAGTCTGGGACGAAGGCAATGCTTTCTTCCCGCCGACCAGTTTCCAGATTTCCAACATCCACTCCGGCACCGGTGCCACCAACGTGGTGCCGGGCGAGCTGGAAGCGCTGATCAACTTCCGCTTTTCAACAGAATCCACCGTCGAAGGTCTGCAACAGCGGGTGCGCGACCTGCTGGACGCACATGGTCTGGAATACGAGCTGCACTGGACCCTATCCGGCCTGCCGTTCCTGACCGAGCCGGGCGCGCTGCTGGACGGCGTCTCTGCGGCAATCAAGCAGGTCACCGGCCGCGACACGCAGCCGTCGACCTCAGGCGGCACCTCGGACGGCCGCTTTATCGCCACCATGGGCACCCAGGTGGTGGAATTGGGCCCGGTCAACGCGACCATCCACCAGGTCAACGAGTGCATCAAGGCCGCCGACCTCGATCTGCTGACCGATATTTATCAGGTCACGCTGGAACGGTTGCTGACCTGATGCTGCAACTGATCTGCCCCCATTGCCGCGCCCCGCTGAGCAACGTTGAGCGCCAGTGGAGCTGTCCGGCTGGGCATAGCTACGACCAGGCCCGTCAGGGTTACCTTAACCTGCTGCTGGTGCAGTTCAAGAACAGCAAGCAGCCGGGCGACACACCGCAGATGCTGGCCAGCCGTCAGGCATTTCTCGACGCTGGCCACTATCAGCCGGTCAGTGATGCGATCAACCAGGCGTTCATCGAGGCAAATCCTCAGACGTTGCTCGACATGGGCTGCGGCGAAGGCTACTACACCGAGCGGCTGGCCACTGCACTGCCCGACACGACCATTGGCGGCTTCGACATCAGCAAAGACGCCATCATCAAGGCCTGCCGACGCAGCCGAGCCATTCGCTGGATGGTGGCCTCCAGCGCCCGGTTACCGGTCGCAGACCAGAGCCTGGATGCCGCCCTCAGTGTGTTCAGCCCCTGGTCTGCCGACGAATGCCTGCGTACCGTCAAGCCCGGTGGCCGGGTGCTGATCGTCGGCCCCCACGGTGACCACCTGCTGGCCCTGCGCGAGCGCCTGTACGACCAGATTCACCCGACACCTGCGCTGATCAAGTCACTACCCGACGGCCTGCGCGTCGCCTCCGAGCAGACCCTGCGCTATCCTCTGCAACTGACAGGCGAAGATCTGGGCAACCTGATCGGCATGACGCCGCACGGTGTGCGCAGCCGGCCCGAGCGCCAGCAAGCCATCACCGAGCACGGTATCGAGGGGCTGGAAGTGGCCATGAACATGGTCACGCTGGAACGTTGCTGACAAGAACACTGCCAAGGAGTAGCCGTGCGCCAACCTGATATCGAGATTTATCTGCGAGATGACCATCTGCAGGACCTGCTGGACTGGCTACCAGAGGCTTTGGGGCCGCTCACTCTGCAGCCCGCCACCGGCCTGACGCAACGCGGCATCTTCCAGGCCGCCGAGCCCGTGCCGCTGCTGATTGTTCGCAAGGCCGCCGGCAAGTGGGCAAGCATCTGGTTTGATAGCCCCGCCACCCCTTGGGACAGCGACCGCGACTGTGCCCGCGCCGTTCAAGCCGCACTAGGCCACGAAGTGCGTTGCTCGGTAGGCGGCTGGGAGGAGGCAGATGGTGAAGCCGACGCTGATCGCTGGCTCAAGGTCAACGCCGAAGGCGAAACCGAATTCAACTGGGCGCATTAAATGCTACCGGAGATCGACAAGTTTCACTGGATCACCGTCGGCGTCAGCTGCGTCATAGCCGCGCTGGCGGTCGTGCTGCACTACGAGGTGCTGTCGCGCCTGCATCGCTTCCTCGACACCACGCGCATGCGTGAGCGACCGCGCATCCTCACCCTGATCTTCGTCCTGCTGTTTACTCACATCGCCGAGATATGGCTGTTTGGCATGGGCGCACTGTACCTGCTGCAGACCCCTGAACTAGGCGGCATCGCCGGCATGCAGAACATCACCCTGTTCGACACCGTCTACCTGTCTGCCACCACCTACACCACGCTCGGCTACGGTGACCTGACGCCAACCGGCAATATTCGCTTTCTGTACGGCACCGAATCACTGACCGGGCTGGTACTGGTGACCTGGTCTGCCTCGCTGACGTTTATCGAGCTGCAGCGCCAGTGGCAAGGCATGCGGAGCAAGGGCAGCGCTGATTAAGCCCTGAAACACCTTTTGAGATGCCCTTATGCTTATATGCTGCCCCCACTGTCTGCGCAAAAATCGATTGGACGCCGCCCGCCTGACAGCCAACCCGGCCTGTGGCGCCTGTAAGCATCCGCTCTTTGACGGCAGACCCAGCTCGGTCAATGCTGCCGGGTTTGCCCGCCATGCAGGCGCAGACCTACCGCTGGTGCTCGACTTCTGGGCCGCCTGGTGCGGCCCCTGTCGCCAATTTGCGCCGACCTTCGCCCAGCGCTGCGCGCAGGTCGAACCTCGGGCGCGCTTTCTCAAGGTAGATACCGAAGCCGCACCTGATCTGGCAGCGCGCTTCGCGATCCGCAGCATTCCCACCCTGCTGATTGTCCATCAGGGCAAGGAAATCGCGCGGATCAACGGCGCACTGCCAGCGGGCGAGTTTGCGCGCTGGCTGCAGGGCCAGCTGCCGGCAATCGGCTAAAAAGCAGACAAAAACCCCCTGCGGCGCGGACGAGTCCGCACCGTCAGGGGTGTTATCAGCAAGGACGCAGCCGCTTACAGCTTGGCAACGTCCTCTGCCTGCAGACCTTTCTGGCCCTGCGAGACAGTAAACTCGACCTTCTGCCCCTCTACCAACGTGCGGTGACCGTCACCGCGAATAGCGCGAAAGTGCACAAATACATCCGGGCCCGACTCGCGCTGAATGAATCCAAAGCCCTTGGCATCGTTGAACCACTTGACGGTCCCCTGCTCACGCTCAGCCATTACCACAATCCTCAAAACACCGATCTAATTCATTGCCGCAACACGGCAACACGCAAGCACCCCGCCGGCTGGCAGGGTGTTCTTGCAGTCTAGTAGAAGTTCAGGGAGCCGCAAGCGACCGCTCTGGCGAGCGGTCGGGCGGCAGGTGCTTACTGGGCCGGGGCCTCTGCAGCAGGCTGCAGATCGGCCTGACGCAGCGTCATGCGGTCGTGCTGAGCAACACCCAGCTGGAAGGCCCAGCGCGGGTCGTCATAGACAGTCAGCGGCTGCTCCTCGCTCTGGTTGAGCTGGTCGATGGTCAGCCAGTAGGCGCCTTCAAGCTCAAACAGCGATGCCTTAAGTTCTGCGCCAGCCCAACTGGTCAGTTGCATCTGCAGCGTTGGCGCCGGCAGCGCCAGAGCGCTGCGCAAGGCTACGTTCTGCGCCCGCAGATCAGCCAACGCGAGCACCATGGAGTTCAACTCCCGCTCGTGGCCACCAGCGTCACCCTCAGCCAGCTTGAAGTTGTAATCACCTTCACTGGCCTTATCCAACCGCAGGGTTTCGCCATCGGCATATTGCCAGTGGGCCTGAGAGACCCGCTCCAACGGGATCTGACTCACCTGCAGGTCGAGCCAATCCTGAGCGTTGACCGACATATTCAGCGCACGATTGATGAGCCACACCTGGTCATCACCAGCCATGCGCACCAGTTGATTGCTACCCACAGTGTTGCCGAACAACACCCCAAAGGCGCTCTCGCCAGTGCCCACGCTCACCTGCAGAGCCGCATCAGTAGCCAGCCCCAGACGGGCATGGTACTCGGGGTTGCTGGTCTTGGCCTCCAGCACGCGCCCCTCGCGCAGGGCCAGC
Source organism: Halopseudomonas maritima (assembly GCF_021545785.1). Lineage (NCBI taxonomy): Bacteria > Pseudomonadati > Pseudomonadota > Gammaproteobacteria > Pseudomonadales > Pseudomonadaceae > Halopseudomonas > Halopseudomonas maritima. The sequence continues at coordinate 2,915,007 of NZ_CP079801.1, read as the reverse complement.
AGCAGTGCTGCCAGACGTGCGCGTTGCAGCGGGTACTGGTCTCGGTTAGCCACAGTCCAGTCGCTCCCCTCGCGCTGCAGCACCACCTGCTGCTCACCGCGAGCCAGGGTGAGCTGCTCTGCATCGGCCAGCGCGGCTTGCTGCGCCTCGTCAAGCAAGGGCCGGCTTTCAAGGTCCGTGACCCGGTCGCTATTGCGCACTTGCAGCGCCACCGCCACCAGCGCAACGGCCACCAACGCCAGGGCAATCAGAATAATCTTGCGCATGGCTATCTCCTTACCCCTTGCGACGTACGCGGCCCAGCAGCCACCAGAGCAATACGGCCAGCGTCAGCAGCAGCGGCATCAGCATGGTGTTGAGCAGCTTCAACTGGGTACCCAGAGCGTCGATGTCAGCATTAAGCTGGAATCGCACATCGCGCAGCTGCTTGCGAATTGCCACTTTCTCATCCAGGAAAGACTGGATGGTCTCGCGCTGCTCTGCGGTCAACTCGGTGAGCTGGCTCGGGTCCTGGCCCTGCTGCAGTTGCGCGAGTTTCTGGTCAGTCTCGGCCAAACGCTCCTGCAGACGCTGCTCACTGGCGCGGAAGCGGCTTTCTGCTTTGCGCTGCAGCTCTTCAACCACAGTAAACGGACGGCTGAAGTCGCCTCGTGAACGCACGCTGATCAGCGCGTCAGAGCCCGACAGGTTGTCCAGCGCGTTGACCAGCAGCCCGCCGTTATCAGCCCAGGGCTGAGAAATGCGCTGACCAAACAGGTCTTGCACCTGTACCCACATGCGGTCGGTCAGCATGTCGGTGTCTGCCACCACCACCACGTTGATATTGTCCGCCTGCTGCAGGCCCGCCTCGTAGCCTTCCAGGCCGTCGGGGTACGCCGTGCTGGCCGGACCACTCAAACGCGCGGCCAGGGTGTAAACCTCGGCGTCTGGCGCAAAGCCCGGCAGCAGGTCTTCCGGGTCCTGCAGTTTGCTGAAGGCGTCACTGGGCAGTAGCGCGCTGTCGGCGGTGCTTTGCAGCAGCGGGGTGAACTCGGTCTGGCTACCCTCAACCGGCACCAGCGCACCACCGGTGGCGACGGTCAGCAGCTGCAGCGGTGCGGTGATGGTGTCTTCACCGTTGATCTGCGCAGATTCAACCTCGAGCCAGCCGATATGCCGCGCCGGACGCTGGCCCTGGCCACGGCCGACCGCCATGCCCTGACGCGCATCAACAACCACGCGCTCCGGGTTATAGGCAACGCCCCAGGCCTGCAGCAGCGGGCCGAGGTCCGACGCCTTGCCATCCGCCATGCCGTCGATCATCGCTTCCATACCCTGATCCGCCTCGGCGAACGGGTCGACAAAGGCCAGCAGCTTACCGCCGCGCAGCACAAACTGATCAACCGCATACAGGGCGGCTTCGCTCAGCGCCTTCGGGTGGATCAACAGCAAGACCTGAATATCCTCAGGAATCGCGTCCACATCCTCGGCCAGGTTTTTTACATCGAACACCTGGCGCATCTGCTCCAGCGCCACCCAGGGCGCCTGCGGCTGCTGCGAGTAGGGATTCATGCCACCCTCAACCGGCAACCCGCTGATCAGCCCAACCTGCGGCTTGTCGGGCTTGGCCAGCGTGCTGATCATACGGCTCAGCTCGTACTCGAGCATGTTCTCCTGCTCCAGCGCAAAGAACGAGATAATCTCGCGCTGGGCCAGTTCGTTGGTACCGGCCAGGCCGAAGTACAGCGAGTCGCCGCTCTCGCTCAGCGGAATGGCCTGCAGGCCAAACTCGGCAGCGCGATCTTCGGCCTCAGAGAAGGGCTCGGGGTCAATGATGTGCAGACGGATCATGCCGTCGGCACGGCGTTCATACTCCTTGAGCATTTCCGCCACGCGGCGCTGATAGTTGCGCAGCACCACCAGATCCTTGCTGGCACCCTCGGAGAAGAAGAAATACAGATCAATCGGCTCTTCCAGCTCTTGCAGAATCTCCCGGGTACCGTCCGACAGGGTGTACAGCTTCTGTTCGGTCAGATCCAGGCGCGCACCGGGCAGCATCACGCCGGTCGCCATATTGAAAGCAAAGAAGGCCAGCAGCAGCACCAGCAGACCGGCACCGGAATACATAATACGTTTCATCTCAAGCTCCTTTGCCTCAATCGGCCTTTTTCAGGTCGATGACAATCGCCGTGGCGAACAACCAGACGGCCATCAGCGAGAAGAAATACAGCAGGTCTCGCAGATCCAGCACGCCCTTGCTGATGGCATCGAAGCGAATCAGGAAACTGAATGAGGCAATGGTGTCCAGCACCCACTGGGGTGCCCAACCGCTGAACAGGTTCTGCACCATGGACACACCGCTGACGATAAACACGAAGCAGGCGACCACACTGACGATAAAGGCAATCACCTGGTTCTTGGTCAGTGCCGACATGCACGAGCCGATCGCCAGATAGCCGCCGGCCAGCAGCCAGCTGCCGATGTAACCGGTGATGATCGCACCGTTGTCCGGGTTACCCAGATAATTGACCGTCAGCACCATCGGGAAAGTCAGCAACAGGGCAATGCCCACAAACACCCATGCAGCAAGAAACTTGCCCACTACCATGGCGCCACGGGACACCGGCAGGGTCATGAGCAACTCGATGGTGCCTGACTTGCGCTCCTCGGCCCACAGGCGCATGGCGACCGCAGGAATCAGGAACAGGTACAGCCAGGGGTGAAAGTTGAAGAAGGCGTTCAGGTCGGCCTGACCGGCCTCGTAGAAGGCGCCCAAATAGAAGGTAAAGACCGAAGCCAGCACCAAGAAGATAACGATGAAGATGTAGGCCAGCGGCGTTGCAAAGTAGCCGCCCAGCTCACGCTTGAAGATCACACCCAGATTGTTCATGCCGCCTCCCCGGAGGTCAGGGTACGGAAAACCTCATCCAGGCGACCGCGTTCCACCGACAATTCATTGACCTGCCACTGCTGTTCTCGGGCCAGTTGCCCCACCGCCGGAAAGATCACCTCGCCCGGCTTGGCCAGCACGGTCAACAGCTGACCATCACGCTGCGATTCGACCGCCAGTACGCCCGGCAGGCTCTCCAACGGTGCTGTGGATACCGCTTGCCCGAGCGACAGGGTGACCGCCTGGTGATAGCGCGAGCGCGCCTCCAGCTCATCCGGCGTGCCATCAGCCAGCAGACGCCCACGGCCGATAATCACGGCGCGCGAGCAAACCGCGCTGACTTCTTCCAGGATATGCGTGGAAACCACCACCATCTTGTTGCTGCCCTCAGCCAGTTGCTGAATCAGACGGCGAACATGGTGTTTCTGATTCGGGTCTAGGCCGTCGGTCGGCTCGTCCAGAATCAGTACCTGAGGGTCGTGCAGAATGGCCTGGGCCAGACCGACACGGCGTTTGAAGCCCTTCGACAAGGTCTCGATGCGCTGGCCGAGTACGCCCTGCAACTCAACCTGCTCAACCGCCCGATCCACGTGGCGCTGGCGCTCGGCACCACGCAGGCCACGGACATCGGCAATAAACTCAAGAAAGCCCCTGACGCGCATGTCGCCATAGCAGGGCGCCCCTTCGGGCAGGTAGCCCATCTTCTGCTGGGCCTGCAGGGTCTGACGCTGAATATCGAAGCCGCAGACCGAGGCTGAACCGCCATCGGGCGTCAGAAAACCGGTCAGCATCTTCATGGTGGTGGATTTGCCGGCCCCATTGGGCCCGAGAAAACCGAGGACTTCGCCCGGTTTGACGTCAAACGACAGGTTGTCTACGGCGGTGTGGTCGCCGAAGCGTTTGGTCAGGCTGTTTATGCTTATCATGCCTTTTATTGTTCCCCCAGAATGGTCATTCGTGCGGTCCGTAGCGTCCAGCGGTTACCTCGCAAACATCCATGCCGGACTACGACAGTCCAACCGTGAGCTGGTTCACAGTTGGCAGGCAAATGCCTGGTCGAACGGCGGATGCGGTTGCGCACGAGCCAGAGACTATATGAATCCCGCCTCCGCATTTCAAGCAACAGCCCACGCATGTCACCGCAGCCGCCTGAACTGCTAGAATCGCAACCACTACCCGCGTCGTGCCAATGGCCGACACCACTGCCGATCCCGAGAGCCCCATGTCCACCTCCTATGCTTCCCTGTTTGGTCGAATGCGCTTTGGCCTGGCCCGCCGCCTGCTATACCTGTGGGTCCGTTCCATCCGCATCGGCGACAGCAACGAAGAACTGGATATCGACGCACAGCAACCGGTGGTCTATGTACTGCCCTATCGCTCGCTGACGGATCTGATCGTGGCCGACCGCGAGTGCGTGCGAGCCGGCCTGCCACGCCCGGTACGCGCACCGTTGCCGCCGCTGGATGAGCGTGACGCCTTTATTTTTCTCAGTCGTGAGCGCTCCTGGGTCGGCCGGCCCGATCCGCGTGGCCAGTCGCCGCGACTGGGTAAGGTACTGGAACACCCCGACAACGTGCAGTTGATTCCTATCACGGTGTTCTGGGGCCAGTCACCGGACAGCGAGTCCTCGGCCATCAAGTTGCTGTTTGCCTGGAACTGGGTGGGCGGACGCCTGCGCAAGCTGCTGGCCATCCTGCTGCACGGGCGCAAGGTACGCGTGCACTTTGGCCCGCGGGTAGCACTGCCGGAGCTTATTCCACCAGCCCTTGACCGCGAGCGTCGTCTGCGCCGCGTCAACCGCGTGCTGCGGGTGCACTTCCGCCAGCAGCGCGCCGCCGTGGTCGGCCCGGAGCTGGTGCACAGGCGCACCCTGCTCAAGGGCCTGCTGCACGCCCCGCTGGTGCGCGCCGCCATTGCACGGGAGGCCAGCGAAAAAGGCATCGACGAAAGCAAGGCCCAGGCCATTGCCGCGCGTTACGCCAACGAGATCGCCTCGGACTTCACTTACACCATTATTCGTTTTCTTGAGGTAGTGCTCAGCTGGTTCTGGAACAAGTTGTATGACGGCATACGGGTCAACAACCTCAAGCGCATCCAGGACATTGCCCGCGGCAACGAGATCATCTACGTGCCCTGCCACCGCAGCCATATCGACTACCTGCTGCTGTCCTACCTGCTGTTTCGCAACAGCATGACGCCACCGCATATTGCTGCCGGCATCAACCTCAACATGCCGGTGATCGGCGGCATCCTGCGCCGCGGCGGCGCCTTCTTCATGCGCCGCAGCTTCAAGGGCAACCAGCTCTACACCGCTGTTTTCAACGAGTATCTGCACACCCTGTTCAGCCGTGGCTTTCCCGTCGAATACTTCATTGAGGGCGGTCGCTCACGAACCGGTCGCATGCTCAGCCCGAAGACCGGCATGCTGGCTATCACCTTGCGCAGTTTCCTGCGCTCCTCACGTCGCCCCATCGTTTTTGTGCCGGTCTATATCGGCTACGAAAGAGTACTTGAAGGCCGCACCTACCTCGGCGAGCTGCGCGGCCAGGCCAAGAAGAAGGAGTCGGTGTTTGACCTGTTCCGCGTGATCTCCGCGCTCAAGCTGCGCTTTGGTGAGGTGGCGGTGAACTTTGGCGAGCCGCTGGCGTTAGCCGATTTTCTCGATCGCGAGCAACCGGACTGGCGCGCACAATCGCTGGCACCCGACTATCGCCCAACCTGGCTGAACGACACCACCAACCGCCTGGCGCGGCAGCTGACCAGCGGCATCAGCGCTGCCGCCGACGTCAACCCGGTCAACATGGTGGCGTTGGTGATGCTGTCCACCGCCCGGCTAGCCCTGGATGAAACCTCGCTGGCACGTGCGCTGGACCGCTACAAAGCGCTGCTGCAGGCCGTGCCCTACAGCAGCGGCGTCACCCTGACCGCACTGGACGGTCAGGCGATGATCAAGCACGTGGAAAGCATGCAGATGATCGACCGCCAATCCGATGCGCTGGGTGAAATCATGCGCCTGGACGAGCCCCAGGCGGTACTGATGACCTACTACCGCAACAATGTCCTGCATCTGGTGATCTTGCCGGCGTTGATCGCCTGCCTGTTCCAGAACAACCCGCGCATGAAGCGTGAACAGATCGAACGTCTGGTCATGGGCATCTACCCCTATTTGCAGGGCGAACTGTTCCTGCAATGGAGCGAGGATGAGCTGCCCGCAGTCATTCAGCAATGGATCGACAGCCTGCTCGAGCAGCAACTGCTGCGCGAAGCCGACGGACAGATTCACCGCCCGGACCTGAGCTCGGTCGAGTTTGTCATGCTCAGCCTGCTGTCGCGCAGCATCATCCAGATTCTGGAGCGCTTCTATATGGCCTCAGCGCTGCTGCTGAACTATCCCAACGGCAGCCAGACCGCCGAACAGCTGGAAGCACGCTGTACCGTCATGGCGCAGCGCCTGTCGATTCTGCATGGCCTGAACGCGCCGGAGTTCTTTGACAAAACGCTGTTCCGCCAGTTTATCCAGCGATTGACCGATGAGCAGGTGTTACGGGCTGACGATGAGGGTCGGCTGCACTATGCAGCCGGACTGGAAGACATTGCCGAGAACACCGCCAAGCGGGTGCTCAGCGCCGAAGTGCGCCTGTCGATTCGGCAGGTGGCGCGCAGCGCCGAAGCGGCGGACAGCCCGGCTGCGGCCCAGTAGGCCCGGGGCCACCCGGAATTGCCGGCACTCAGTCCAGCTTCTTCTTGCCGTAGATATCGTAGCGGCTGGACTGCCCCGTCAATTCCGCGCTGGGCCGCTGACCGGCAATTGCCGGCGCCTTGCGCGGGCGTTTCACCGCCACCCGGTGGCTGGCCAGCTGCAGCGCCGCGGCCAGCAGCTCAGGGGCATCATCATCGTCACCGGCCAGCGGCCGGAACAGGCGCATCTCCTTTTTCACCAGCGCGGACTTGTCCCGATGCGGGAACATCGGGTCCAGGTGGATGACCTGGGGCGTTGGCAGCTGCCAGTCACCCATGGCGGCAATCGCGTCACACTGCAGCAGCTGCATCCGCTCGGCGATCTCCGCCACCTCACCACCGGCAGCCCGGGCGCGCTGCAGGCCATCTTCCAGCAGCGCCGCAATCACCGGCTGGCGCTCAAGCAAGGTCACCTCGCAGCCCAACGCAGCAACCACGAAGGCGTCGCGCCCCAGACCAGCGGTGGCATCCAGCACACTGGGTCTGACGCTGCCGCGAATGCCGACTGCACGGGCGACCATCTGCCCTGCTCCGCCACCGAACTGACGGCGATGGGCCAGCGCGCCGCCGACAAAATCCACACGCACCGCACCCGGCGCTCCCGCCTCGGTACTACGCAGGCTAAGCCCATCTGCGTCCAGCTCAAGCAACAGCGCGGCAGCGTCCGGCAGATCAGCCTGCAACGGCAGTTGCAGGCGCTCAGCCAGCACTTCGGCTGCACTCTGCCGGGCTGGCGCGGACCAACTGACAGCCAACGATAACGGGGCGTGTTCGCTCATGAGTAATCCTGTGGTATCAAAACAGACCCGCCTGCTGCGGCGTCTGAGCGGCCTCATGCTCACCGGGCCAGACCGGCATGGGCGCCAGCGCGGGCACCCGTTCACGCAAGGCACGGTAGAAGTCTCGGGCCAGCTGCGGCGCCATCTGGTTATCCGGGGTGTGCATAAACAGCATCGGCTGGTAGCCAGCCTGCAACCACTGCGCGCACTTGTCTAACCAGGGGGCCAGCGCCTGCCAATTGGCCTCCCGATCCATACCGCCGATAAAGCGCACGCTGGGCCGCTGAGTCAGGGCAATGGCATGCACCGGCAAGCGCGGCTTGCGCTGCTTGGCTTCGAGCGTGGAGGCATCGGTGGCGGTGCTGGCGAACAGCGCACGACTATCAAAGCTGATGCGCTCGACACCACGGCCATGCAGCAAACGGTTCAGCTGCCGTTCAGCGTCGTCCTTGCGGAAAAACCCAGGATGGCGCACTTCAACCGCGTACTGGTAGTCCGTAGGCAAACCAGCCAGAAAATCAGCCAGCACACCAAGGGCGTCCGGTGCAAAGCGCTCGGGCAGTTGCAGCCAGACAGGCCCCAGGCGCTGCCCCAGCGGCGCCATGCGACTGAAGAAGGCGTTCAGGGCAGGATGCTCGGCGTCCAGTCGCCCGCCATGGCTGACCTCACGGGGCAGTTTGGCGCAGAAGTGGAAATCCTCACTCAGCAGTTCAGCCCAACGGGCGACTCGCGCGGCGCTGGGCAGGGAGTAGAAGGTGGTATTGCCCTCAACCGCGCCAAACACCCGGCTGTACTGCGCCAGCCGCGCATCCGCGTCAGTGCCGCGGGTGTACAACTGGCCGGCCCAAGCGGGTTCGGACCACAGTGGGCAACCGGTGATAAAACGCAGGGGTAACGCAGTCACGACATCAGGCGTAGACGTCGATGCCGGCCAGGGTATCGACGGCGCTGTCGACCGGCATATTGGCAGTGTTCTGATAACTCGCCAGCGCTTGATTGGCGCGGCCATAGACTGGCTCAAAGGACTCGCGGCGGGCGGGAAGATACTCGGCAGTCGGCGCAGACGAGGGGACTACCTGCGCTGGCGGCAAACGGCTGGCGGCAACCCCGGCCTGCTCGTTGCCCGGCACAGACGCAGCCGCGCTGTTGCCCGTGGTATTGGCAACCGCTCGACTGCTGCGCTCAGGCAGCGATGAGTAGGGATTGAAACCGTCCAGACGCACCAAATGTACTCCTCAGACAATGGCGCCAGCTTACGCCTGGCCCTTGGGCGTGGCAACCTTGTCACGCAGGTAGACAGGCTGGGCATCCGCCGCGTCGACCACCTCTCCGGCCAGCCAGCGGGGCAAGGCCAGGGTGATCAGATCGCTAGCATCGGGCAGCATCTGCGGCCAGCTCTGCGTGACGCTGACCGCCAGACGATCAGCGTACTGCCAACCGGTGCCAGCACCGGCCACGCTGCTGACGCCCACCGGCAGACTAACGGCCTCAGGTGCGCATACCCGCTCCTCATCCAACGGCTGCATGACGCCATCTTGCAGGCCATACAGCCCCCAGTAGACCTCATCCATGCGCGCATCAATGGCGGCGGCAACGGTGTCTGTACCGTGCTCGCGCCAGGCACGCTGAGCCAGCGCGGCCAGGTTGGATATCGCAATCACCGGTTTGTCGGCGGCAAAGGCCAGGCCCTGCACCATGCCGGTAGCGATGCGCACGCCGGTAAAAGCGCCGGGGCCGCGACCAAATACCAGGGCGTCGACATCCTGCAGGCGCAGCTCACGTTCGCTGAGCAGCTCCTCGATCATCGGCAGCAGGCGCTGGGCGTGCTGACGCGGAATCACTTCGCTGCGCGCAGTGACGCTGCCCTCGTGCAGCAACGCAGCAGAACAGCACTCGGTGGCGGTATCCAGAGCAAGCAGTGTGGTCATGGTCGGATTCTGAATTCAGGGGGCGGGCATTGTACAAAAATGCAAAGACCCGTGCGACCGAAGTCAGCACGGGTCTTTTGCTCCAGCGAGCAAGACTCAGTCCAGCGCGTTGATGACCTTGGCGGTGATCTGTTCTACGCTGCCGACACCTTCAACCTTGGCGCACTTGGGGGTGCCCTTGGCTGCAGACAGGCCCTGGTAGAACTCGACCAGCGGCTTGGTCTGGGTGTGGTAGACCTGCAGACGCTTGCGTACAGTCTCTTCCTTGTCGTCATCACGCTGAATCAGGTCATCACCGGTGACGTCGTCCTTGCCAGCCACCTGCGGCGGGTTGTGGTCAACGTGATACACGCGGCCGGAACCCGGATGCACGCGGCGGCCGGACAGACGGGCAACAATTTCTTCATCGGCCACGGCGATTTCCAGCACGCGATCAATGTCGATGCCGGCTTCTACCAGCGCCTCAGCCTGCGGAATGGTGCGCGGGAAACCGTCGAACAGAAAACCCTTGGCGCAATCGTCCTGGGTAATGCGCTCCTTGATCAGACCAATGATCAGATCGTCGGAGACCAGGCCGCCAGTATCCATGACTTCCTTGACTTGCTTGCCAAGCTCGGTACCGGCCTTGACCGCTGCACGCAGCATGTCGCCGGTGGAGATTTGCGGAATGCCGAAGCGCTCGCAGATGAACTGGGCCTGTGTACCCTTGCCCGCCCCTGGGGCGCCCAACAGGATAACTCGCATGATGTACTCCTCGTCTAACTGAAACCGGGCATTGAGCGGTCCTCAACCAGCGACCTGCCAGGCACTCGCGGCCTGCGCGAATGCGGAAAATGCGGTGCGTCCAGCAAGAGCTGGCTCGCAAAGGGCGTTCAACATACACGCCCGCGCGGCCATGCACAAGACGGACCATTGTCGCAGGCAAAGCCGCCCCAGGGATACTTGACGACCGGCCGGTCAGCCGGTGTTGCGCATGCCCGCCGCGATACCGGCCATCGTCACCATCAGCGCCCTTTCCAGATCGGGGTCAACGCTCTCGCCCTGCGCCCGGGTACGCTTCATCAATTCGGCCTGCAGCACATGCAGCGGGTCCGTGTAGGGGTTGCGCACCGCTACCGACTCACCCAGTGCCGGATTGTGGGCCAGCAGGGTCTCACTTTCGCGCAGCTGCAGCACCACGGCGGTGGCCTGTTCCAGTGCGGTGCGCAGACGCTCGCCAAGCGGCCACAAATCCGCACTGGCCAAACGCTGCTCATAAAAGCGTGCGATATCCACATCCGCCTTGGACAGCACCATCTCCAGCATCTCAACCCGCGCCAGAAAGAACGGCCACGCATCCATCATCTGCCTGAGCTGAGCCTGCTTACCGGCATCCAGCGCCTCACGCAGCGCCTGCCCGGCACCCAGCCAGGCCGGCAACATCAGCCGGGTCTGGGTCCAGGCAAAGATCCAGGGAATGGCCCGCAAACTCTCGATCCCGCCCTGACTGCGACGTTTGGCCGGCCGGCTGCCCAGCGGTAGACGACCCAGCTCCTGTTCAGGCGTCGCCTGACGGAAGTACTCGACAAACTGCGGCTCACCACGCACCACCGCTCGATATACCTCAACCGAACGATCAGCCAATTGCTGCATCAGTTCGCGCCAGGCCGGCTCGGGCGCCGGCGGCGGCAGCAGACTGGCCTCCAGCACGGCGCTGGTGTAAAGCAGCAGGCTTTGAATGGCGATACCCGGCAGACCAAACTTGAAGCGAATCATCTCGCCCTGCTCGGTGACCCGCAGCTGACCACGTACCGACCCCGGCGGCTGGGACAGGATGGCCATGTGCGCCGGCGCGCCACCGCGGCCCACGGTACCACCGCGGCCGTGGAACAATCGCAGATGCACGCCGTGACGCTGACAGGCGCCCACCAGCGCTTCCTGTGCGCGATACTGCGCCCAGCCTGCCGCCAGCGTGCCGGCGTCCTTGGCGGAATCGGAATAGCCGATCATCACCTCCTGCTCGTCACCGACCAGTGCACGATACTGCTCCAGCGACAGCAGCCGGTCGATGGCATCGGCGGCATTGTCCAGGTCACTCAGGGTTTCAAACAGCGGCGCCACGCGCATCGGCCAGCTGACACCGGTTTCCTTCAGCAGCAGCTTGACCGCCAGCACATCGGAGGGATGCGAGGCCATGGAGATAACATAGGAGCCGAGCAGCTCCTGCGGCTGACTGGCCACCACTCGACAGGTCGCCAACACTTCGGCCACGTCGGCCGATGGCTGCCAGTTCGGCGGCAGCAGCGGGCGCCGGCTGTGCAACTCGTCCAGCAGGAAGCGACAGCGAGCGTCTTCATCCCACTCGGCGTAGTCGCCCAGTTGCAGGTGCTCGGTCAGCTCACTGAACACCTGGGCGTGGCGCGCCGCATCCTGACGGATATCCAGACGCACCAGCCCCAGCCCGAAGGCATTGACCCGACGCAGGGTATCCAGCAGCGGACCGTTGGCAATGCGCTTTAGGCCAAACGCCAGCAGCGACTGATAGCACAGCTCCAACGGGCCACGCAGATCATCCAGCTCGCGCAGTACCTGGGCGGGCATGGCAACATCGTTAGCCAGGGATTGCTCTGCCCAATCGCGGGTCACTTGCAGCCGTGTACGTAGCTGCTTCAACACCGCGCGGTAAGGCTCATCCACCGCGCCGGCCTGCGCCAGCAGCGCGTCGCTGGCGGCATGCATGGATAGCTGGTTGCCCAACGCTTCGATATCACGCAGGTAGAGGTCCGCCGCCATCCAGCGACCCAGCAGCAGCACCTCGCGGGTGACGGGGGCGGTGACGTTGGGGTTGCCATCACGGTCGCCACCCATCCAGGAGGCAATGCGCACCGGGGCGGCACGCAGATCCAGGTGCTGACCGGTCGCGCCGTGGACGTCAGCGTCCAGACGACGCAAAAACTGCGGCAGCGCCTGCCACAGCGAATGCTCGATGACTGCGAACCCCCACTTGGCTTCATCTACCGGGGTTGGCCGGCTGCGGCGAATCTCGTCGGTATGCCAGGCCTCGCTGATCAGGCGGGCCAGATCCTGACGCACATCTTCTCGCTCGGTTGCAGTCAGGTCATCGTGATCACCGCGCGCCAGCGCATCAGCGATGGCGTCGTACTTCTGGATCAGCGTACGGCGCGTCACTTCGGTCGGATGGGCGGTCAGCACCAATTCGATATCCAGCCCATTTACCTGCTGCACGATGTCGTCAGCACTGAAGTTCTCAGCCTTCAGGCGCTGCAGCAGCTCATTGACGCAGCGCAATTCAAAGGCCTGCGGCTCGTCGGCGCGGCGGCGGCGGATGCGGTGGTGCTGTTCAGCGATATTGGCCAGATTGAGAAACTGATTGAAGGCCCGGCACACCGGCAGCAACTGGCTGTCTGGCAGGTCCTGCAGGGCATCGAGCAGCGCCTCATTGGCCGCCTGATCGGCCTTGCGACCCTGTTTGGCACCCAGGCGTATGCGTTCGATGCGTTGTAGAAAGTCATCTCCCAGATGGGCCTGAATGGTCTGCCCCAGCAAGGTACCGAGGTTGTGGACGTCTTCTCGCAAACGGGCATCAATATCGGTCATGAGTCTTTCTCCAGGCGATCGGGATGCCCAGCATGCGATGCAACCCTGCCGCTGACAAGGGGTCATAAGACCTGTACGCCCTCGCATATGGTCTATGCTGAGGGTGTCGCCACAAGCGACAGCACGCAACAAAGGGGGAACCATGAAGATCCGTGAACTCACCCAAGCCTGGGAAGACACTGCCAAAGGCCGCGTAACCCGTGACAGCTACGCGGTACATCTGCCACTGGAAGATGCTGCGCGTCTGCAAGCGCTGCACGAGATGTATCCAAAACGCCAGATTGAAGACCTGATCACCGACCTGCTCGGCGCGGCACTTGAGGAGCTGGAAGCCAGCCTGCCCTACCGAGCTGGCAAGGAGGTCATCGCGGTCGATGAGATGGGCGACCCGCTGTACAAAGATGAAGGCCCCACTCCGCGCTATCTGGAGCTGAGCCGCAAGCATCTGCAGGAGCTGGTCGAGCGTCAGCAGGAAACCCAACACTGAGTGAGCAGATTAGGGCGCGGGATACTGCGCCCTCATAGACCTTGCTGCTTGGCCTTGTCCCACAGGGCGTCGAGTTCATCCAGGGGGCGTTCGGAGACGGTCGCGCCCTGCTCTCTTAACTGCGCTTCGATGAAGCGGAAACGCCGCTCGAATTTGGCATTGCCGTGACGCAAGGCGTTTTCGGCGTCCACCCCAAGGTGACGGGCCAGATTGACCACGCAGAACAGCAGATCACCCATTTCCTCAGCGACGGCGGCGCTATCACCAGCAGCCAACGCCTCGCGCACTTCATCCAGCTCCTCACTGATCTTGTCGACCACCGGAGCCGCCTCCGGCCAGTCAAAACCAGCCGAGGCAGCGCGCTTCTGCAGTTTTTGCGCACGGCTCAGCGCCGGCAATGCCCCCGGCACGTCATCCAGCAGCGATAGCTGTTCGGGGCGGGCCGCTTTCTCTGCCCGCTCCTCGGCCTTGATTTGCTCCCAGCGGCGCTTGACCTGGTCCGGCGCCAGAGTCTGGCTACCCGGTGGCGTATGCAGGTTGCCGTCAGGGAACACGTGCGGGTGACGGCGCACTAGCTTGCGGGTGATAGCGTCAACCACCTCGGCCCAGCCAAAGCGCCCTTCCTCGCGGGCCAGCTGCGCGTAATAAACGACCTGAAACAACAAGTCGCCCAACTCACCGCTGAGCTGGTCAAAGTCGCCCTGCTCAATGGCATCGGCAACCTCGTAGGCTTCCTCCAAGGTATGCGGCACGATACTCGCGTAATCCTGCTGCAAGTCCCAGGGACAGCCATGCTGCGGGTCACGCAAGCGCTGCATCAGATAAAGCAGGTCGTCCAGCTGATAGCTCATCCGCGGTGTTCCTGACGGTTGCGGCGCGCCTCGATAATGTTGGGCAGCTGGCTGATGCGCGTCAGCAGGCGGCTGAGCAGGTTGAGACTCGGAATCTCGATGGTCAGCAGCATCGCCGCATAGTTGTCGTCCTTGTTGGTACGCGTGCTGACCTCCAGCACGTTGATCTTCTCGTTAGCCAGCAACAGCGAGACATCGCGCAGCAGACCGGAGCGGTCATAAGCCTTGATGTAGATCTCCACCGGATAGGTCTGCACCGGCGCCCCACCCCAGCTAACCTCGATCAGGCGCTCGGAGTCGCGGTCCTGCAGTTGCATCGCGTTGGCACAATCGGCGCGGTGCACGGTAACGCCGCGGCCCAGGGTGATGTAGCCGATGATCGGGTCACCCGGCACCGGCTGGCAGCAGCCCGCCAGCTGGGTCATCAGGTTGCCCACGCCCTGGATGTAGACATCGCCGCGGCGGCCCACATTGCGGCTGGGCTTCTTGGGAATCAGCTCCAGCTGCTCACTGTGCCGATCCGGCTCGACCAGCTGCTGCGCCACGTTGACCACATGCGCCAGACGCATGTCGCCCGAACCAACGGCAACAAACAGGTCTTCCTGACTCTTGAGCCCCAGGCGATCAATCAGCTGAGCGTAGTCGGCGCCATTGAGTGCCATACGTGTCAGCTCACGCTCGACCATCAGCTTGCCGGCCTGGGCGTTCTGTTCACGCGCCTGCTCCTTGAACCAGTGCTGCACCTTGGCGCGCGCCCGCGAGGTGTTCAGATAGCCGAGATTGGGGTTCAGCCAGTCGCGGCTCGGACCACTCTGCTTGCCGGTGATGATCTCGACCTGCTCGCCGGTCTGCAGCACATAGTTGAGCGGCACGATGCGGCCGTTGACCTTGGCGCCCCGGCAGCTATGGCCAATTTCAGTATGAACCCGGTAGGCAAAGTCCAGCGGCGTAGCGCCCTTGGCCATGTCGAGCACGTGACCGTCCGGGGTAAACAGGTAAATGCGATCTGGCTCGAAGTCGACGCGCAGCTGCTCAGCCAGACCACCGATATCACCCATTTCCTCGTGCCACTCGAGCACCTGGCGCAGCCAGGCGATCTTGTCTTCGTAGGCGTTGGAGTTGCTGTCCAGATCGGTGCCCTTGTAGCGCCAGTGCGCGCAGACACCCAACTCAGCCTCTTCGTGCATGCTCTGGGTGCGAATCTGCACCTCAAGCACCTTGCCCTCAGGACCGATCACTGCGGTGTGCAAGGAGCGATAGCCGTTTTCCTTGGGGTTGGCGACATAATCATCAAACTCGTTGGGAATATGCCGCCAAAGGCTGTGTACTACACCAAGCGCGGTGTAACAGTCGCGCACCTGCGGCACCAGGATACGCACCGCGCGCACATCATAAACCTGGCTGAAGTCGATGCCCTTGCGCTGCATCTTGCGCCAGATCGAGTAGATGTGTTTTGCCCGGCCAGTGATGTCGGCGTAGATGGACGCCTCCTCCAGGGACTTGCGCAACTGGGCCATCACGGCATCGATATACTGCTGCCGATCAAGACGCCGCTCATCGAGCAGCTTGGCGATCTGCTTGTACTGGGTCGGTTCCAGATAACGGAAGGAGAGGTCTTCCAGCTCCCACTTGATGTGACCAATGCCAAGACGGTGGGCCAGCGGTGCGTAGATATCGAATACCTCGCGGGCAACGCGATAACGCTTCTCCTCCGGCGCGTCCTTGACCGCACGGATGGCGCAGGTGCGCTCAGCCAGCTTGATCAGGGCCACACGCACGTCGTCCACCAGCGTCACCAGCATCTTGCGCAGGTTCTCGACCTGCGCCTGGGGGCTGAAACTGGCGGTATTACCGGGGTTCTGCGACACGCTGATGGCGGCCATGCGCTGCACGCCGTCCACCAGGTGCGTAACCGCCGGACCAAAGCGGCGCTCCACCTCGGTCAGATCGGTCTTGCGCTCACGCACCGCGCGATAGACTACGGCGGCGACCAGCGAGTCCTGATCGAGTTTGAGATCAGCCAGAATCTCGGCCATTTCAAGGCCCGTGCGGTAGCTGCTCGCGCCGTCAGCCCAGATGTTCTCCGCATCAATGGCCGCCTGCTCAAGCTCCTGGGCCCACTCACAGGCTTCGTGCAGAATCTGCGGATCGACAAGCTGCGTGCGCTCCCCGATCCGTGCTATCCATGCGTCGACATTGACGCTGCCATCCTGATTGGTCGGGTGTGCTGCTCTGACCTGTACCATCTTCTTGTCCTCGCCCGGCGGCGATCTATTGCCTCCGGAACAGTGCCATGGCCTCGACATGGGCGGTTTGAGGGAACATATCCATGATGCCCGCCCGAACCAGGGTGTAGCCCTTGCCTGCCAAAATGCCTGCATCCCGCGCCAGCGTTGCCGGGTTGCAGGAAATGTAAAGTATTCGCTCGACCGCCAGCGCGGCCAGATCACCTACCATTTGCTCGGCGCCGTCACGCGGCGGATCAAGCAACGCTGCCGTGAACCGTGGAGAGCCCGGCGGCACTTCAAGGGGCTTCGACAAGTCGGCTGCCAAAAAGTGCACCTGATCAAGGCCGTTTTTCCGAGCATTGTCCGTGGCCCGGTCTACCATTTCCACGCTACCTTCGATACCCGTCACCTCAGCGCCGGCTCGGGCCAGCGCCAGGGCAAAATTGCCAACCCCACAGAACAGGTCCAGAACCGCCTCGCCTTGCCCTGGAGCCAACCACGCCAGCGCCTGGTTGACCATCGCCTGGTTGATCTGCGGGTTCACCTGGGTAAAGTCCCCGGGGGCAAAACCCAACGTCAGCTGCTGATCAGCCAGCCGATAGGCGGGTTCCAGCGCGCCAGCCAGCCCCTGCGCGGCCTCTTCCCCTTGCAGCCAAAGCCCCAACCCATGCTCCGCCGTAAAGGCAAGAAGGCGCTGGCGGTCAGCCTCTGACAACGGGCGCAGGTGGCGTAGCACCAAGGCCGGATGCTCGGCCCCAATCAACTCGACGTGGCCCAGCGCCTCAACCGCCTGCAAGCTTCGCAGCACCACAGGCAAGGTTTTGAGCACGGCCTCCAGCTCAGGCACCAAAACAGGGCACTGTTCTACGTTGACCAGCTCGCTACTGGCCCGTTGCCGGAAGCCAACATCCAATTGCCGGCGAGCACGGTCCCAGCGCAGGGCTACCCGCGTCCGCTGACGGTAACCATAGGCAGGGCCCTCAAGGGTCGGCGCCCACTGTTGTGGCGTCAGCTGGGCAAAGTGCTGCAATTGCTGCGCCAGCGCCTGCTGCTTGATCTCAAGCTGCTGTCCGTGGGACATATGCTGAAGGCTGCAGCCGCCACACAGCTCGGCATGCATGCAACGAAGCGGCTGACGTAATGGGCTGGGCTGCTGCACGGTTTCCAGGCGTGTTTCGATCAGCTTGCTGCGCGCGCGCAACACGCGAGCCTGCACCTGCTCGCCGGGCAATCCACCCTCTACAAACACGGTGCGACCACGCCAACGACCTATGCCGCGGCCGTCGTGGGTCAGGCGTTCCAGAGTCAGCTCAATCCGCTGCCCTACCGCCGCAGGCGCATCAGCCGCCGGCGCTGAGCGCGGGCGCCCGCGACCGCGTTTCATGCCTGACCGTCGTATACGCCGGTGGACAGATAGCGGTCACCCCGGTCGCAGATGATGGCAACAATAACGGCGTTCTCAACCTCGGCGCTGAGACGCAGCGCAGCGGCCACCGACCCACCAGAGGACACGCCGCAAAAAATGCCCTCTTCGCGCGCCAGCCGGCGCATGGTGACTTCGGCTTCCTGCTGCCCCATGTCAATCACCTGATCGACTCGGGTCTCATCAAAGATGGTCGGCAGGTATTCCTTCGGCCAGCGCCGGATGCCAGGAATTGCAGCCCCTTCGACAGGCTGCAGGCCAACGATCTGAATCGCCGGATTCTGCTCTTTGAGGTAGCGTGACGTACCCATGATGGTGCCTGTGGTACCCATGGAGCTAACAAAGTGCGTCACCGTGCCGCCAGTATCGCGCCATATCTCGGGGCCGGTGCCCTGATAGTGCGCCTCAGGGTTGTCCTGATTGCCAAACTGATCCAGCACCTTGCCCTGCCCGTCGGCCTGCATTTGCAACGCCAGATCACGCGCCCCTTCCATGCCCTGAGCCTGGGTAACCTCGATCAGCTCCGCACCATAAGCGGTCATTGCGGCCTTGCGCTCGGCGCTCATGTTGTTCGGCATGATCAGCACCATGCGGTAGCCCTTGATGGCCGCCGCCATGGCTAGCGCAATACCGGTGTTACCGGAGGTGGCCTCGATCAGCGTATCACCGGGCTGAATGTCGCCGCGCGCCTCGGCGCGCTCAATCATCGACAGTGCCGGCCGATCCTTCACCGAGCCGGCGGGATTGTTGCCCTCCAGCTTGACCAGGATGGTGTTGCTGGTGTTGCCCGGCAGGCGCTGCAAGCGGACGAGCGGGGTATTGCCGATACAATCGGCGATGGTCGGGTAATGCTGGGTCATGGAATCACCGTGGCGCCTTGACCCACGACTAGTTGGGCCGGCAAGGCTGTGCTTTTTTCTCAGGCGGCCTATGATACCGGCAACGACGTAGTTTGGCCCACCAAACTGCGCATTTTACGCCCTGCCAGGCACCAGTCCGAGAGCGGGCGCCTGAACAAGAAAATGGGACTGCCCCCAAATGAATGAAATCGGCATCAAGGCCCGACTCCTGCTAATGACCCTGATTCCCGCCGGCATCCTGGCGGCAGCTGTTGGCATCTATTTCAGCTGGCAACACCTTGGCGACCTGCAAAAGCAACTGCTCGAACGCGGCCAGCTCACCGCCGAACACCTGCAGCGCCCAGCCACCGAAGCCTTACTGGCCGGTCAGCCGCAACGTCTGCGCACCACCCTGGCCAACACCCTGAACTATCAGGACGTACGCGCTGCAGCACTCTACGATGCCGACAACCAATTGCTGGAGCACAGCGGCCCACAGATGCTGGTCGCCAACCGTGCGCTTCCAGAGAGCCCGCTGGCCGCTGGCACCGGCCTGCAGGTCCGCACCGGGGAGCGCAGCACGCG
Organism: Halopseudomonas maritima; assembly: GCF_021545785.1. Classification (NCBI taxonomy): domain Bacteria; kingdom Pseudomonadati; phylum Pseudomonadota; class Gammaproteobacteria; order Pseudomonadales; family Pseudomonadaceae; genus Halopseudomonas; species Halopseudomonas maritima. The sequence goes on along the minus strand of NZ_CP079801.1, from coordinate 2,895,683 downwards.
CTTTATCCTGCCCCTGCAGGCCAGCCCGGAACTCCTCAGCGCCGCAGACCGCAGCGACCTGGAAGCCGATGCGCTGATTGGCTGGCTGGAGGTGGAACTGAGCCATGGTAACACCCAGCTGCGCAGCTATCAGACCCTGCTGACCACACTGGTGTTGATCCTGCTCGGGTTGCTGATTACCGGACTGATGGTCAGCACCATGGGGCGGCACATCATCGACCCGATCGTCGAGATCAACCAGGCCATCGCACGCATCAGCAAGGGCCAGCTGGATGTGCGCCTGCCCCGCCAGGGCGCCCGCGAGCTGGACGACCTAGCCGAGGGTGTCAACACCATGACCCAGGCACTGCAAAGCGCCCAGGGCGAGCTGCAGCAAAACGTCGAGCAGGCCACCGAAGACCTGCGTCAGACGCTGGAAACCATCGAGGTGCAGAACATCGAGCTGGACATGGCGCGCAAGGCCGCACAGGAGGCAAGCCGCATCAAGTCCGAGTTCCTCGCCAACATGAGTCATGAGCTGCGCACACCGCTGAACGGTATTCTGGGCTTCAGCAACCTGCTGCAACGCACCGAGATGACGCCGCGGCAAAACGAATACCTGGACACCATCAGCAAATCGGCCAACAGCCTGCTGGAGATCATCAACGAGATCCTCGACTTCTCGAAAATTGAAGCCGGCAAACTGGTGCTGGAGAACATGCCCTTCAACCTGCGTGACCTGATCGAGGACACCCTGACCATGCTGGCGCCGGCTGCGCACCAGAAGCAGATAGAACTGGTCAGCCTGATCTACCGCGACGTGCCGCTGGGGCTCAGCGGCGACGCATTGCGGCTCAAGCAGATCCTCTCCAACCTGCTGAGCAACGCCATCAAGTTCACCCACGAGGGCTCCGTCTGCCTGCGCGTCATGCTGGAGGAAGATAATGACAGCAGCGCAGTGCTGCGCATCAGCGTCACCGATACCGGTGTAGGGCTATCCGAGGCGCAGCAAAAGTCCCTGTTCCGCGCCTTCAGTCAAATCGACAACTCACCCACCCGCCAGACCGGCGGCACCGGCCTGGGGCTGGTGATTACCAAGCGTCTGGTCGAGCAGATGCACGGCGAGATCAACTTGCACAGCACACCCGGCGCCGGCTCGGAGTTTTGGCTGACGGTGGCACTGAACAAATCTAGCCAGGCTGACGACGACCTGCCCAGCCGCCCCCTCGAAGGCCGGCGCGCCGTTGTGTTTGAGCCCAACCCCTTGAGCCGTCAGGCGCTCCTGCATGCCCTCGAAGACCTGGGTCTGCAAACCCATATCGTGCCCAGCCTGGCCGCCCTAAACAACGCAGTGCAGGGCACCGGGGGCGAGGCGCCCCAACTCGTGCTGCTGAGCAGCGAAAGCAGCGAGCACGGCCTGGCAGACAGCATGGCCCACATACAACGCTGGAGTGAACAAGGCTGCCACAGCGTACTGCTGGTCAATGCGGTAGCCCAGTCCAGCCAGCTCGATCAATTGCCCGAGGGCAGTTGCGCTGTACTCTCCCGGCCGCTGTGCATGCGCAAACTGTTTCGCGCTACCGCGCAACTGCTCCAGCCGCGCGCGATCGGCCAGCCGAGCCCCAAAACCGATCCAGAGCAGGAGCGCCGCGCCAACCCGGACAGCGTGACCATCCTCTGTGTCGATGACAACCCGGCCAACCTCAAGCTGGTGGAAACCTTCTTGCTGGAAATGGGCACCCGCGTACGCGCCGTCGCCAGTGGCGAGGCGGCGCTGGCAGTGCTGGATGAACAGCGCTTTGACCTGATTTTCATGGATGTACAGATGCCTGGCATGGACGGGCGCCAAACCACCGAGGAGATTCGCCTGCGCGAAGAGCTAAGCGAGCAGGCACCCACGCCCATTGTTGCGCTGACCGCACACGCCCTCGCCGAAGAGCGCCGCAAGCTGCTCAAATGCGGCATGAACGACTACTTGAGCAAGCCCATCAGTCCTGAGCAACTGCGCGACAGCATTCGCAAGTGGACCGGGCGTGACCTCCAGCACCCGGATGCAGCGCCGGCCAGCCAAGCGCCGGGGGCAGCGGTCAGCAACCCGATACTGGACCATGAGGAAGGGCTGCGTCTGGCAGCGGGCAAGGCCGACCTGGCGCGTGACATGCTGGAAATGCTGCTGCAGAACCTGCCGGGCGACCGCCACGCCATCGAGCAGAGCCTGCAGCACGGCGATCAGCAGCGCTTGCTAGAGACCGTACACCGACTGCACGGCGCGACGCGCTACTGCGGCGTCCCTGAGCTGCGCCGTCGTTGCCTGCAGGCAGAAACCCGGCTTAAGCAAAAAGCGCCTGCCGAGGAGGACATTCAACGCCTGCTGGAAGCGATAGAGCGACTGCAGGAAGCCAGGGTCTATTGACGTTTTAGCTAAGTGACCAGACTGCAAACGCCAACGCCTGTTCGCGCTCATCACTCAGCGACAACAGCATGCGGCCGCCACCACCAGCCGCCAGCCGCTCGGCGGCCACACCGCTGAGTACCACCTGCGGTGCACCCAGCGCGTCCCGGTCAATCTGCATATGCTGCCAGGACAGGCCACCAGCCAGGCCGGTCCCCAGCGCCTTGAGAATAGCTTCCTTGGCGGCAAAGCGTTTGGCCAGATAACGGGCGGGCTGCCCATGCTCAGCAAAACGAGCAAATTCGTCGGCGGTGAGAATGCGCCGTGCAAAGCGCTCACCCTGGCGAGACAGCACCGCTTCGATGCGGCTGACCAGAACCAGATCGGTGCCGATGCCACGAATCATTGGCGCGACGATTCCTGAATCAGCTGTCGCATGTCGCGCACCGCGCCCGCCAGGCCAGAAAACAGCGCGCGGGCAATGATCGCGTGGCCAATGTTCAGTTCATTGATACCGGTGATAGCCGCAATGGCCTGCACATTGTGATAGTGCAACCCATGCCCCGCGTTCACCACCAGCCCCAGCTTGAGGGCATAGTTGACCGATTCGCGGATGCGCAACAGCGCCTGCTGCTGCTCAGCACCTTCGGTGTCGGCATAGTGGCCAGTGTGCAATTCGATAACCGGCGCGCCGAGGCGCTTGGCCGCTTCAATCTGACGCGCATCCGGATCGATAAACAGCGATACCTCACACCCTGCAGCAGCCAGGCGCTCGATGGCTGCCTGTACCCGGGCCTCGTTACCGCAAACGTCCAGACCGCCCTCAGTGGTCAGTTCCTCGCGCCGCTCGGGCACCAGGCAAACATGCGCCGGCCGAATCTCTTCGGCAAAGGCGACCATGTCATCGGTCACCGCCATTTCAAAGTTCATCCGTGTCTGCAGCACCTCTGCCAGCAGGCGCACATCGCGCTCCTGGATATGCCGCCGGTCTTCACGCAGGTGCACGGTAATACCGTCGGCGCCGGCCTGCTCTGCCTCGATGGCCGCTTGCACCGGATCAGGGTAGCGCGTGCCGCGCGCCTGGCGCAGCGTGGCCACGTGATCAATATTGACGCCCAGCAGCACCCGGTCTGACTGACTCATGCAAAACTCTCCATTAGGTCGCAACAGCGCCACCGGCGCCGTCAAAAGATTCAGGATTGGCCGCTACCACGAGCGGCTGCAAACAGCTGACGGCTGATCAGCGGACGTCCGCCAAGGTGTACCGCCAATGCCTGACGCATCAGCCGCTTGGCGGTCGGCAGGGCATCGGGATGCTCCCAGTCGGCAGCGGCCATGGCTAGCAGACCGGCACCCGGCAAGGCGCCGTTATTGCCAGAAGGCACCGAATACAGGCCCTGCTCGGCGCTCCAGGCATAACTGCCATGGGCCAGCAACGGCTGCTGCCAAGCATCCTCCTGCAAACTGAAACCGTAACCCAGCAGCTGCAGTAACTGCCATTCAAAACTGCGCAGCACCGGCTCAACGCTTTCCAGCGGCGCCGCCAGTTGTTCCAGCGCGTGCTGATACGCGGCAAATAGCAGGGTTTGCGCGTCACCTGATGACAACAGGCGCACCAGCAGTTCGTTAAGATAGAGACCACTAAACAGTGCATCACCTTGCAAGCGTGCGTGCGCACCAGCCACTTCGGCCTGCTGCAAGGTCTTCAGCTCGCCCCGACCGTACCAGTTGACCAGCAGGGGTACAAAGGGTTGCGGCCGTGTGCCACGCCCCTTGCCGCGCGCGCCTCGCCAGACCACACGCTGCAGCCCGTCACGTAGGCTGAGCAGGTCAACCAGCGCGCTGGTGTCGCGATACGGCCGACTGTGCAACACATAAGCAGGCTGCAACGGTGCGGACATCGATATCAGTCGTCGAAGCGATAACCCAGCGAGCCCAGCGCACGCTCGTCATCAGACCAGCCGCGGCGCACCTTGACCCAGAGGTTGAGCATGATTTTGCTGCCGAACAGCTTCTGCATATCGAGCCGCGCTTCCTGGCCGATTTTTTTCAGACGTTCGCCACCGTCGCCAATGATGATCTTCTTCTGACCATCACGCTCAACCAGAATCAGCGCATGAATATGCAGAATGCGCCCTTCCTGCTTGAACTGCTCGATCTCGACCGCAACCTGGTAGGGAATCTCGGCGCCCAACTGACGCATCACCTTCTCGCGTACCAGCTCTGCCGCCAGAAAACGCGAACTCTTATCGGTCAGCTGGTCTTCGGGATAGAAGTGTTCGCTTTCCGGCAAGCGCTCGGCAATCAACGACTCGAGACGATCGATATTGCGCCCCTGCAGCGCGGACACCGGAACCACCTCAGCCTGGGGCAACTGCTGGGTCAGCCACTCCAGGTGGGGCAGCAGCTCGTTCTTGTCTTCCATCCGGTCGAGCTTGTTGACCACAATAAGCACCGGACAACTGACGTACTGCACACGCTCAAGCACCATCTGATCTTCATCAGTCCAGCGCAGACGGTCGACCACAAACAGCACAACGTCGACATCGCGCAACGCCTGGCTGGCGCTCTTGTTCATGAAGCGATTGAGCGCTTTTTCGTTTTCCTTGTGCAGGCCGGGGGTATCGACGTAGATCGCTTGCACCTCAGCCTCGGTCTTGATGCCGAGCAGGGTGTGGCGGGTGGTCTGCGGCTTGCGCGAGGTGATGGCCAGCTTCTGACCGAGAATATGGTTCAGCAAGGTCGACTTGCCGACGTTGGGGCGGCCAACGATGGCAACGTAGCCGCAACGGGAAATGGCATCAGTCATCGGCTCGCTCCACGCCAAGGGCAATCAGCGCCTGTTGCGCTGCTTGCTGTTCGGCCAGACGGCGACTACTGCCAACCCCAAAGGTGGGTTCGGCCAGCAGGGCAATCTGACAATTTACTTTGAAGGTACGACAATGTGCTTCGCCGCTGCTCTCAATCACTTCATAACGCGGCAGGTCAGCCTGACGCGACTGCAGAAATTCCTGCAATCGGGTTTTCGGGTCCTTGTTGTTGTCGACCAGCGTCAGGTCGGCAATGTGGCCCGTCAGCCAGTGCAGGATGCGCTCGCGCACCACCTCCAGCCCGCTGTCCAGATAAATGGCACCGATGATTGCCTCGGTGGCATCCGCCAGAATCGACTCACGGCGAAAGCCACCACTTTTCAGCTCGCCTGAGCCCAGGCGAAGGTACTCGCCCAGCTCAAACCCTTTGGCCAATTCGGCCAGGGTGACGCCCTTCACCAGCCGTGCACGCAGGCGCGAAAGCTGCCCTTCACGGGCTTGGGGAAAGTGTTGGAAGAGCATTTCGGCGGCGACGAAATTGAGGATCGAGTCGCCCAGAAACTCTAGGCGCTCATTGTTACGGCCACCCAGGCTGCGGTGGGTCAAGGCCAGCAGCAGCAGCTCCTGGTCCTTGAATGTATAGCCAATCTTACGTTCGAGTCGGTCTAGCTTATTGCTCACTTGAGAGGTCTGACAATAAAGGTTTCGTCAAAGTGCACCAACAGGTCCACTGTATTGAGGAGTGGCGCGCGCACTTCGTACTTGAGCACCACGGTGTAGGCATTCTGACCACTCTGGGTGGTCTCGATCGCTTCCTTGGCGTCGATGTCGCGGATACTGTTCAGCTGCATGCCCTTTTGGATGTAGCTGTTCAGGTCGCGCAGGGAGTTGATCTTCACGCTCGGGTCTTCATTGACCGTAGTGATGATATTGCGCAGAGAGTAATGATCCATGTAGATGGGAACCAGCTTCATCGCAATGACCATGCCGAAAACAAGCAGGGCGATGACCGCCAACCAGCCGAAGAAGGATGCCCCTTTCTGGGAGTGGCGCATAATTACCTCATAGTCCGTTGTTGATGTTATGTCCTGTCTGGCACCCTCAATGGATCAGGGCGACGCTCGAGAAACTTGGCAAGTTGCTGAGCTTGGGCTCCGGCCAATGCATCCACACGGCAAAAGCCTTCCCTACAATATAGTTGTCTGGAACCATTCCCCACAACTCTTGCGGCATTTCAGCTGATTGCCAATAGCGGCTGTCGTTCGAGTTGTCACGGTTGTCGCCCATCATGAAGTAATATCCCTGCGGTACCACCCACTCGTTCGGCTTGGGTGCTTGCGATAGTTGCTTCTGACGGATCAGGTGGCTGGCCTCGCCTAACTGCTCATGATAAATGGCTGCATTTGCCATCGCCTGTAAAGGATGGCCAGCGGGCACTTCATCATCCGGCACAATCTCGACCAGTTCGTGCTCAATCTTCTGGCCGTTGATATACAACTGTTTGCCCGCATAGCGAATGTGATCACCCGGCAAGCCAACAACCCGCTTGATGTAATTGATCGACGGGTTATTCGGGTAGCGAAACACCATGACATCGCCCCGTTGCGGATCACCAATCGGGATGACCTTGGTGTCGATCACCGGCAAACGAATACCGTAGGCAAACTTGTTGACCAGAATGAAGTCACCCACCTCGAGGGTGGGCTTCATGGAGCCGGACGGAATCTGGAACGGCTCAACCAGGAAGGAGCGCAGCACCAGCACAATGGCTAGGACCGGAAAAAACGACTTGCCGTACTCGACCAGCAGCGGTTCCTTTTCCAGCCGCTCGACAGTCTGCGGATCAGCCACATCAACCTGAGCCTCGTAGCTGGCAACAGCACGACGACGACGCGGTGCCAATAGCACCCGGTCCAGCAACGCCAGAAAGCCGCTGACTGCGACCGCGATAACCAGCACCAGCGGAAAATTGAGATGCATCATCGTTCGAGCTTACCGTCCCTAATTGTCGACCTTGAGCACCGCGAGGAATGCATCCTGCGGGATTTCCACACTACCTACCTGCTTCATGCGCTTCTTACCGGCCTTCTGCTTCTCCAGCAGCTTCTTCTTACGGCTGGCATCACCGCCGTAGCACTTGGCCAATACGTTCTTGCGCAGAGCCTTCACCGTCGAACGGGCGACGATCTGGCCGCCAATCGCTGCCTGAATAGCCACATCAAACATCTGACGCGGAATCAGGTCCTTCATCTTCTCGACCAGCTGGCGACCTTTGTAGGCTGCGTTGTCACGGTGCACGATCAACGCCAGCGCGTCGACCTTTTCACTATTGATCAAGATATCCAGACGCACCAACTTGGCCGCCTGGAAGCGATCAAAACTGTAATCCAGCGAGGCATAGCCGCGGCTGACCGACTTTAGCCGGTCGAAGAAGTCGAGTACCACCTCATTCATCGGCAGATCATAGGTAACCTGAACCTGCGTGCCGAGAAAAACCATGTCATGCTGCACGCCGCGCTTCTCGACGCACAGGGTAATCACGCTGCCCAGGTGGTCCTGCGGTACCAGAATGTTGGCGCGCACAATCGGCTCGCGCATTTCTTCGATGACCGAAGGGTCAGGCAGCAGTGAAGGGTTATCGACGTAGATGATCTCGCCACCTTTTTTCACTACCTCGAACACCACCGTCGGTGCCGTGGTGATCAGATCCAGGTCATATTCGCGCTCCAGGCGCTCCTGGATGATCTCCATGTGCAGCATGCCCAGGAAGCCGATGCGGAAACCAAAGCCCAGTGCCTCGGAGCTCTCTGGCTCGAACTGCAGCGCGGCGTCGTTGAGAGTCAGCTTCTGCAACGCCTCGCGAAAATCCTCAAAATCATCAGAGCTAACCGGGAACAGACCGGCATACACCTGCGGCTTGACCTTCTGAAAACCGGGCAGCGGGGCTACGTCTGGGGTTGCCGACAGGGTCAGGGTGTCGCCTACCGGCGCGCCGTGAATGTCCTTGATACCGGCGATGATGAAGCCTACCTCGCCCGCTTTCAGGTCCGCGGTTTCGGTGTGCTTGGGGCTGAACACGCCCACGCTGTCGACCTGGTGAAACTTGCCAGTCGACTTGACCAGCACCTTGTCACCTTTCTTGATGCGGCCGTGCTTGACGCGCACCAGCGACACCACACCCAGATAGTTGTCGAACCAGGAGTCAATGATCAACGCCTGCAAGGGCGATTCGATCTCGCCCTCAGGCGCGGGAATGGTTTTGATCAGCGCCTCAAGCACATCCTCAACGCCAATGCCGCTCTTGGCCGAACAGGCCACTGCGTCGGTTGCATCGATGCCGATAACGCTCTCGATCTCACCCTTGACCCGCTCAGGCTCTGCCTGCGGCAGGTCGATTTTGTTGAGGACCGGCATGACCTCCAGGCCTTGTTCAATCGCGGTGTAGCAGTTGGCTACCGATTGCGCCTCAACACCCTGGGCGGCGTCCACCACCAGCAAGGCACCCTCACAGGCTGCCAGCGAGCGGCTGACTTCGTAGTGAAAGTCGACGTGACCGGGGGTATCGATAAAGTTGAGCTGATAGGTTTTGCCGTCTTTAGCGGTGTAATACAGCGTGACGCTATGCGCCTTGATGGTGATACCGCGCTCACGCTCCAGATCCATGGAGTCCAGCACCTGAGCCTCCATTTCCCGCTCGCTCAGGGCACCGCACAGCTGAATAAAGCGGTCAGCTAGCGTCGACTTGCCGTGGTCGATGTGGGCAATAATGGAAAAGTTGCGAATCAGGCTCAGGTCACTCACGGCGCGGATCATCCAGACAGGGTTGCCAGACATGGCGATGACGGGGAAGAGTCCCCAAAACAGCCGGCGAGTGTACCTGATTAGCGGCGATGTCGCTATCGCCGCCAGGGCCGGTCATCGGGAGCTTGCTACCACCGATAACCGGCCAACAGAGCGGATCACTCCGCCAGACGGAAGGTAATATAGCTGGCGCGCCCCTGGCGAATCACGCGCATCGAGATGGAGCGATTGTCCGGCAGCTCGCCAGCAATCTGGGTGAACGTCTCGACCGAGTCCACCGACTGGTTGTCGAGATTGGTGATGATGTCACCCGGACGCAGACCAACCATGGCACCCGGACCCCGCATGACTTCGCGCACCACCACGCCAGAGTGGATATCCAGATTTTTCTTCTGCTCGTCGCTCAGCTCGACCACCGTGACGCCCAGACGGTTGGAAGAGGTCGCCTGGGCCGGCGCATCACTGGCCAGCGCCGCAACGTTATCATCATCGGGCAGCGCACCCACTTCCATGCGCAGGGTCTTGCGCTCCTTGTCACGCATCACCACCAGCGACGCCTCGGCGCCCGGGCGGACACGCCCAACAGCGTGGGGCAGATCAGAGGAACGCACCACCTCGTGACCATTGAACTCAAGAATCACGTCACCGACTTTCAGACCACCCTTGTCTGCCGGGCCGCCCGGCATGATCTGGGCAACCAGTGCACCGGCGGGCTTGGGCAGATCAAACGACTCGGCCAGATCCTTGTTGACCTCCTGGATCACCACACCCAGCCAGCCGCGCTGCACACTGCCGCTGTCCTTGATCTGCGCGACCACATCCATCGCGACATCCATCGGAATGGCAAACGACAGGCCCATAAAGCCGCCCGAGCGGGTAAATATCTGGGAGTTGATGCCTACAACCTCACCCTCCAGATTGAACAGCGGGCCACCGGAGTTACCCGGGTTGATCGCCACATCAGTCTGAATGAACGGTACATAGTTCTCGTTCGGCAGACTGCGCCCCTTGGCGCTGACGATACCGGCCGTAACCGAGTAGTCGAAACCGAAGGGCGAACCAATCGCCAGCACCCACTCACCGGGTTTGAGCTCGGCCGACTTGCCAATCTTGACCACCGGCAGGTCGCCGCCGGCATCGATCTTCAGCAGCGCCAGATCAGAACGCGGATCGGCACCGACCAGTTCTGCCTGCAGTTCACGGCGGTCCGACAGACGCACAAAAATCTCGTCGGCATCAGCGACCACATGATTATTGGTCAACACATAGCCGTCATGGGAGATGATAAAACCGGAACCGAGGGACTGCGGAGTCTCTCGCTCGCGCGGGGAAGGCGCTTGGGGAAAGCTGCGCTCAAAAAACTCGCGAAACAGCGGCGGCATCCCCTCAAGATCAGGCATGCCTTGCACCACATTCTGGCTAGCTGCCTTTTGCCGTGTGCTGATATTAACAATCGCTGGCGATGCTTCCTCAACCAGCTCGGTAAAGTCCGGCAGGTCCACCGCCAATGCCAGCGACTGCCAGCTCATTACACAAATACTTGTAGCCACCAGGGCCAAACGTCTCAGCGACAACATACGCCCGTATTCTCCTCACTTGTCTCAAGGAACATCGCACTTCACAGGTTCGTCAGCGGCACCCCATCGAGGCTGGCGGCGCGTAGCACCTGCGGCGTCAGCTGCGGGTTGTGGCGGGCGCGCTGCCCATGCCAACGGACCAGTACAAAACCTGAACTCAGGCCGAGGAGCGCGGCCAAAATGACCTGCGGCTCGGAGCCACCTATCCCCTGCACTGCCAGCGCGGCAGCAAACAACAACGCCAAGGGCACCAGATAAACCCAGAGCGCGCCGCGCACCAGGGCGTCTTCGGGCACGCCGATCAACACTTCATCCCCAACCTGCCACTGACGTTCCGTCAGGGCCCGTACAAACCCCATTCGCCCGCCGGCACCCAGTCGTTGCAGCAACCCCTGCCCGCAACCAGCCTTGGCCGCGCAACTTCCACAGGTGCTGCTGCGCATGGTCTGCACCCAGACCGCGCCGGGCTCCACACTCAACACCCGCCCCCGCTCCTCAATCACGGCAACGCCTCTGCCGAAACGGCGGCGTGAGGAAAGGAAGCAGCGATGCGCTCAGCAGTTGCTGGCGGTATCTCACCAACGATCGTGGCCAGATAGGTCTGCCCCTCGACCTGGAGTCTCCGGCTGATCGCCACTGTCGGGCCGAGTTGCGCCGCCAGATTGTCCGCCGGGCGCTCCTCACCCAGCGGCTCGACGAACACGGTAAAGCGCGCCAAGCCATCGCTGTACACCCGGGTCATCACAGCTGGCTCACCGGACGCCAGAGCGCGCACCATCGAGTCACCTGCGGTGTAGCCGGGCGGCAACCAGCCTGGCTGCCAGTCAGAGGCATCCACGAGCTTTTCCGGCTGCGCAGCATTCAATGGCAGGCAGCGAGAACCAACCTCCAGCGCGTCATCTGGCAAGGAGAAATTCACATCGACGAACTGAAAGCGCTCGAGCAGCACATTGCGCTCATTGATCAACAATGACTTGAGCAACAGACCGGTTTCATCGTCGAGATACAGTTCATAGGCATAACGAAAGACATCTCGGGGCTTGAGCGCCACCACGGTGACAGGACGATCTGCCACCCGCGTACTACCCAGCACCTCAAGCGCATACCAGCGCTGCAGACGTGCCGGGTCAACCGCTTGAGAAGCAGCCCCCTGCCAGTCGGACACCGCGAAATAGGAGCTGGCGCATTGCAAACGACCGTCGCGGCGCAACCACTCCTGGGGCTCTCCATCAGCCCGGAGCAGACGTTCGGTCACGCCGTCGTCGTCAGTTTGACGCCAGATATGGTGGGTACTGAAACTGCCGGAGCGTTCGTAAACGAACGCTCCCTGATAGCTTTGCTGATCAACCGCGTCGGCCATGCCGCGCAACAACTGTCCTGCATCCTTGGCCTGAGCCAGCGGCGCTGCCATCAGCACCGCGGCAGAACAACAGGCAAGGTGTCGCGACCATTTCACCACTAGCGACCTTCCATGCTCGCTGCGCGGGCATAAGGCACCAGCTGCGGCGTATTGAACTGGGCACCAGCCTCGGCGTGCTCACGCAGGTAGCGACTAATGCGCTGCTCATGCCAGGCCGAGGGACCTTGCGCAGGCGCCAGCGGCTCGGCGGCGGCAGTGCCGGTCTGCGAGTAGCCGGCCAATACCGCACCGGAGCGTGCAGCCGGATTAGCCTGCAGCATAGACGGCGCAGGGCTGCTGGCCGCAGTCATCGGCTGCGTCGGCGCATCACCCTGATTGACCATCCGCACGCCTACCAGCACGGCCAAGGTCACGGATGCCGCCACGGCTACCCGACCGAGGTTGCGCCACAACACAGATCCCTGAGCGGCAACAGGCGCCGCCTGCCCAGATTCCAGGTGCAACGCCGGCTCATCCTGTAGCGCTGCAGCGATGCCAGCTGACAGGTCTACCGAACCCTGCCAGGGCTCCTTGTGCATGACCGAGCGAGCCATCTGGTAGCGCGCCCAGGTACTACGCAGTGCTGGATCCTGATCAGCTGCCTGGAGAACACGGCGCACTTCCAGTTCATCAGCCTCGTTGTCCATGAGAGCGGAAAGAGACTCCTGCAAGACTTCGTTTCTCATTGCTATACCTCTGCTGTTGGCCCCAAGGGCTCACTGCGTTGCACCCTGTTGCCGATCATGCTTCAAGCAACGGTTTCAGGGCTTTATCTATTGCCTCCCGCGCCCGGAAGATCCGGGAGCGGACGGTGCCGACCGGGCAGGCCATCACGTTGGCAATGTCTTCATAGCTCAACCCTTCGAACTCACGCAGGGTTAACGCTGTTCTTAAATCATCAGGCAACTGTTCGAGGGTTTTGTTCACTACCTGCTCGATTTCGTCGCGCAACATTTCGCGTTCAGGCGAGTGAATATCCTTCAGGATGCTGTCGCCTTCGTAATACTCCGCCTCATCTGCGGCGATATCCGAATCCGGCGGCCGACGATTGCGCGCCACCAGGTAGTTCTTTGCGGTGTTAATCGCAATGCGGTACAGCCACGTATAGAACGCGCTATCACCACGAAAGTTCGCCAGCGCGCGATAGGCTTTGATGAACGCTTCTTGAGCCACGTCCTGCGCTTCATGGCTGTCATGCACAAAACGCGTCACCAATGCGAGAATCTTGTGCTGGTATTTAAGAACCAGCAGATCAAAGGCACGCTTGTCGCCTTTCTGAACACGCTCAACCAACTGCTGATCGCTCTGCCCTGTCATAATGAAATCACTCTGCAGGGTCCGCGATTCGCGTCGTTATCGTAGACACAAGTTGTAACCAAAAGTTCTCCCCTCACTCAGGTACAGCAGTAGGAACGTCATAAATGACAAAAAGTTCCCATGTGAGCGCACAATGCCAGCATCCTGCCAGCAAGCAAACCATCAGGCCCTCACCCATGGGAGACAGTATTGTGCGGCAGCGCGCTTCTATATACTAGGCAAGCGCGGCCTTATCCACACGCCTCCCCTGCGCAAGTAAAAGGGGGCCGAAGCCAGCGCCCACGACCGTTTTCCGCAACACCTTCGGTCGTATGCATACTGCCAAAGACACCTGTCTGGGCGCCACTTGAGCACCCAGACCATCCAGCAGCTGAATAAAGATATGACGCGACAACGCCAATACGACGTACTGGTCATCGGCAGCGGCGCCGCCGGCCTGACCCTAGCTCTGCACCTGGCCAGCGATCTACGCGTAGCCGTATTGAGCAAAGGACAGCTATCCGAGGGCTCCACCTTCTGGGCCCAAGGCGGTGTAGCAGCGGTGCTGGACGATGCCGACACGGTTGACGCGCACGTCCAGGACACCCTGATCGCTGGCGGCGGCCTGTGTCACGAAGACGCTGTACGGCAGATTGTTGGCGATAGCGCCGACGCCATCGGCTGGCTGGTCGAACAGGGCGTACCCTTCACCCGCGAGCGACGCTCGGATGGCAGCGAGAGCGACGATTTCCATCTGACCCGCGAGGGCGGCCACAGTCATCGCCGCATCATCCACGCCGCTGACGCCACCGGCGCAGCCATCTTCAACACACTGCTGCAACGGGCCGAAGAGCACAGCAATATCGAGCTACTGGATAACCGCGTGGCGGTTGACCTGATCACCAGCAAAAAGCTGGGCCGCAGCGGCAACGAGTGCCTGGGCGCCTACATCCTGAACCGCTCAAGCGGGCACGTCGAAACTGTCGCCGCACGCTTTACCGTGTTGGCCACGGGCGGCGCCAGCAAGGTGTACCTGTACACCAGCAACCCGGACAGCGCCTCGGGCGACGGTATCGCCATGGCCTGGCGCGCCGGCTGCCGGGTGGCCAACATGGAATTCAACCAGTTCCACCCGACCTGTCTGTACCATCCCAAGGCCAAGAGTTTTTTGATCACCGAAGCCCTGCGCGGCGAAGGCGCCCTGCTGCGCCTGCCCAATGGCGAGCGCTTTATGCCGCGCTTTGACGAGCGCGCCGAGCTGGCACCGCGCGATATCGTGGCCCGCGCCATCGACCATGAAATGAAGCGCCTGGGTCTGGACTGTGTGTACCTGGATATCACCCATAAGCCGGCCGACTTTATCCGTAGTCACTTCCCGACTGTGCACGAACGCTGCCTGGCATTTGGCATTGATATCACCCGCGAACCAATACCGGTCGTACCAGCGGCCCACTACACCTGTGGCGGCGTAATGGTCGACAGCAGCGGGCGCACCGACCTCACCCGACTCTACGCCATTGGCGAGACCAGCTTCACCGGCCTGCACGGCGCCAACCGCATGGCCAGCAACTCGCTGCTCGAATGCATTGTGTACGGCCGTGCCGCCAGCCAGGACATTCTGGCGCGCTTGCAAGACAGCGCCATGCCGCAAGAGCTGCCGATCTGGGATGAAAGCCAGGTGACCGACTCGGATGAGGACGTGATCATCTCCCACAACTGGGATGAGCTGCGGCGCTTCATGTGGGATTACGTGGGGATTGTGCGGACATCCAAGCGACTGCAACGGGCGAAACACCGCGTTGACCTGCTACTGGCGGAAATCCACGAGTTCTACAGCAATTATCGGGTCAGCCGGGACCTGCTGGAGCTGCGCAACCTGGCGGTGGTCGCCGACCTGATCATTCGCTCGGCCATGCAGCGCCGCGAGAGCCGCGGCCTGCACTACACCCTGGACTACCCGGCGCAGCTGGAGCAAGCGCTGGATACTATTCTGCCACCACCCAACGCTGACGACTGAAGCGCAAACGCAGGCGCAGCCGACGCAGGCTTTCTTCCGGCGCGGCGTCGGCCGGCAAGACGACGGACACCGGACACCAGCGACCCTGCTCGCGCAGCCTGACCACCGTCAGCATGGCACTGACATAGGTATCAGCCAGCAGGCGCGCCGCCACTTCCGAACCGTCACGGCGCAGGATGTGCCAACCTTCGCTGTCAAAGCGCAAACCGGTCACCGAGTGCGGGTGTCGCAAACTCACCTGACGCGGCCAGACCCAACCGCCATACAGCAGCACCAGCGCTACACACAGCAAGCTCGGCCAAAGGGTCAAGGCGCTATTGAATACGCCCAGACACGCCAACAGCCCGCTGAGCAGCAGCAAAAAGGCCATCCAGCGGGACGGTTGGCGTTGCAGCAACAGATATTCAGTTTGGCTGTACACGGTCCAGAATCATCCTCACGATGTGACGCAGCTCCGGGTCATCCGGCTCGCCACGCTGCATAAACCAGACGAACATGTCCTGATCCTCACACTCCAGCAGTTGGCGATAACGCGCCTGATCAGCCTCGTCCAGCGTCGGATACACCTCCTGCAGAAAGGGCACCAGCAAGACATCCAGTTCCAGCATGCCGCGACGGCTGTGCCAGAACAAACGTTTCATTTCTATATCGGCCGACATCGGCAACTCCACAAGCTGAGAATTGAACTGCGCATTGCAATTCTCATTATAACGGCAAGATAGCAGCAAGCGGCGCCTGACAAGCACCCGCCCCGCACCCTATCATGTATCACCACACACCAAGGGAACAACGACGGTATGACCTTACACGCCGAGCTTGCCAGCCACTTTGCCGAGGCGAGCGACAGCAGCGACTTCGCGACAGGCCTGAGCCTGCTCGACCATCAGGGCCTGATCAGTGTGACCGGCAGCGATGCCGACAAATTCCTGCAGGGCCAAATCACCTGCGACCTGCGCCAGCTCGACCAGGATCACAGCAGCCTCGGCGCGCGCTGCAGCCCCAAGGGCCGCATGCAGTCCAGCTTCCGCATCTGGCGAACCACCGACGGCATGCTGTTGAGTCTGGCGCGCGAGCTGGTTGCCCCGCAATTGGCCGATCTCGGCAAATACGCCGCACTTTACCGCCAATGCCAACTGGCGGACCAAAGCGACAACTGGGCCGGCTTCGGCCTATGGGGCGAGCAAGCCGAACAGGCATTGCATGCGGCCGGCCTCCAGCCACCTGCCGAAGACAACGGCATCAGCCGCACGGGCAACAGCGTCGCCCTGCGCCTGCCGGGCGCGGCCTATGCCGTCTGGACGCCGATTGCCGATGCGCCTGCCCTGTTGGCGAAGCTGTCCGCCCACGCTTCACTGGTTAGCGCCAACCAGTGGCAGTTGCGCCAAATCCAGAGCGGCATCGGCCAAGTGACCGGGCCGACCCTCGAAAGCTATATTCCGCAGATGCTCAATCTGCAACACTTGGGCGGCGTCAGCTTCCGCAAGGGCTGCTACACCGGCCAGGAGATCGTTGCTCGCATGCAGTACCTGGGCAAACTCAAGCGTCGCATGTACCGCCTGCTGATGGCTGGCGACGCACCGCCCAAGCCGGGCACCGAGATTATCGATCGCGACAGCGGCAAAGCCGTGGGCGACGTCGTAATCGCCGCGCGCGGATCCAAGGCAGTCGAACTGCTGGCCGTATTGCAGAAGGATGCAGCACAATTGGCGACGTTAAGCCTGGCCGCCAGCGACGGCCCGCTACTGACGCTCAGTGAGCTACCCTACGAGCAGGCACTGACCAGCGCTGAAGCCGAACAATAGAACACCAAGGGACATGACATGACCGACCTCGCCCAACGCGTCCATGATGAGCTGATGCAAGCCATCGAGAAAGATCAGCTGGTACTACCCACCCTGCCGGAGGTTGCACTACGGGTGCGAGAGGCCGCCGAAGACCCGGACGTCAGCATTCCCGACCTGGTGCGCGAAATAAGCAACGACGCCGCCCTCAGCGCCCGCCTGATCAAGGTGGTCAACAGTCCGCTACTGCGCAGCCGCCAAGAAATCACCGACCTGTCGATGGCCGTGAACCGCATGGGCATCGCCTACACCGCCAACCTGGCAACCGGTCTGGCGATGTCGCAGATGTTCCAGGCGACCTCTGACGTGATTGACCGCAAGATGCGTGAGGTATGGACGCGCAGCACAGAAGTGGCTGGCATCAGCCATGTGCTGTGCCGTCACTACACCCGTCTGAAGCCCGATCAGGCCACACTGGCTGGCCTGGTCCACCAGATTGGCGTGCTGCCGATTCTTAGCTACGCCGAAGAGAACAGCCAGCTGTTGCGCGACTCCATCAGCCTGAACCTGGTTATCGACCGCATTCACCCGCTGCTGGGCGATCGCATTCTGCAGGCCTGGGACTTCCCCGAGCCGCTGCGTCACGTACCGTCCGAGCATCTGGACTTCCAGCGCAACTCAGCCAGTGTTGACTACGCCGACATTGTGCAGGTGGCCATGCTGCAGTCACTGTCCGGCACCCAGCACCCGTACGCGCAAATGGACTGGAGCGGCATCAGCGCCTTTGCCAAGCTCGGTTTGAACCCGGCCGACGAACAGGAAGACGAAGACCTGTCTGCCGAGATGGAAGCCGCCATGCAGCTGCTGGCCTGAGCCAGCAGCCACTCACCGCCGCGTCCACCGCAGCGGTCGCTTCTCCAGAAAGGCGTTAACCCCCTCCACGGTATCCTCCAGCTCGAACAGGTCAACGAAGTGCTCGCGCTCACTGGCCAGCAAAGAGTTCAACGGTTGGTTGCGGGCACCCTGGATCAGCTGCTTGCAGTAGCCCACTGCGGTCGGACTCTGACGTGCCACCTGGGCTGCCAGGCGTAGTGCCACCGCCACCGCCTGCCCCTGCTCCACGCACTCCTGTACCAAGCCGATACGTTCGGCCCGCACGCCATCAATCCGCTCGCCGCAGAGAATCATCCGCTTGGCCCAACCTTCTCCGACCAGCCAGGCCAGAGCCTGAGTGCCACCAGCGCAGGGCAACAGTCCGACACTGGCCTCCGGCAAGGCCAGTTGCGCCTGCCGCTCAGCAATGCGGATATCACAGGCCAGCGCGCACTCCAGGCCGCCACCCATCGCATAGCCGTTGATGGCCGCAATGGTGACGCCGGAGAAATCGCGCAACGCCTCAAAGGCTGCGCCAAACAGACGGGCCATCTCCCGCGCCCGCGCCGCATCACCGTCAGCAAACATATTCAGATCGGCGCCCGCGGAAAAGAAACGCTCGCCGCGGCCAGTCAGCACCAGCGCGTAGATATCCGGATCGGCGTTCAGATGATGCAGCAGCTCGGGCAAGCCGTGCAGGCTGTCGGAATCCCAGGTATTGGCCGGCGGGTTATCAATGGTAACCAGCGCGGTATGGCCGGCCTTCTGCACCACCAGTTTGTCGGTGCGCGGTACAAGCGCGGTATAGGGTTGCAGTGCATGCTCCATAACAGTCTCCAACTCACGCCGGAGCGACCCGACGGCAGGCGTGCGCCGCCGCGAGCCTGGCCCCGGGGGCTAACGGGGAAGATCAGGCAGACCCCAGTCAATGGGTGCCTGCCCATGACTGACAAGATAGTCGTTGGCGGCGGAAAAGTGGCCGTTACCGATAAATCCGCGATGGGCGGACAACGGCGAAGGATGCACCGAGGTCAGCACACAATGACGTTCGCGATCGATCTGTTCGCCCTTGCGCTGGGCGTAGCTGCCCCACAGCAGGAACACACAGTGCTCGCGCCGCGCGTTGACCACCTCAATCACCTTTGAGGTAAAACGCTCCCAACCGCGCTTGGCGTGGGACCCGGCCTGCGCCTGCTCAACCGTCAGCACCGCATTGAGCAGCAGAACACCCTGCTCCGCCCAGGACTGCAGACAGCCGTGGGGCGGAATCGGTAAACCCAGATCGCGATTGATCTCTTTGAAAATATTCTGCAGCGACGGTGGCGTGCGCACACCGGGCGGCACCGAGAAGCTCAGCCCGTGAGCCTGCCCCGGGCCGTGATAGGGGTCCTGACCAATGATCACCACCCGCACCTGATCCAGCGCCGTAGAGTTGAGCGCATTGAAGACCTGCGGCCCAGGCGGAAAGGTTGTCTTGCCGGCAGCCTTCTCCTGCTGCAAGAAGCTGCGCAGCTGCTGCATGTACGGCTGTTCAAACTCGCCCTGCAGCTCGCCGAGCCAGCTGTCATCCAGTTGAATTGGCCGCTCACCCACAACTTATTCCTCCAGCGCCGGAACCACCTGATTGACGCACCGCACCACCCGGTCGCGGCTGTCACGCAGCACGCCGGACAGGCCGTTCATATGGCTGGCGTGCAGCACCAGAATGCCATCCACACACTCGGCCTCGTGCTTGGCCGGGTTGCTGCGCAGATTACCCGCCTCCTCAGAGCCCACCGTTACCACGCGGTAGTCAGCCAGCTCGAGGCCCTTCTCGGGATTGACGAAATTGAGGTAGCCATACAGGTGCAGCACCGCAACGGTCAGCACCACAGTGATGATGGCGGTAAGGATAAGGGGTAGCTTGTTGATTTCCTGCGCTTGCGACATCAGTAACTCCGCTTACAGAATGTTGGCGTAGTCGGCTTCGACCCGCTCCAGACTCAGATTGTTGAGAAAGCCCGAGAAACACATCCAGGCACTGAGGGCGTTGAGATCAGCAAAGGGGGCCGGCAGATAGCGCGGCGGCACCACCAGCCCTTCCTCCACCAGCTGCCCCAGGGTACGCATGTCTTCCAGCGTAGTCTTGCCACAAAACAGCAGCGGAATTTGCTGCAGCTTGCCCTTGCGCACCGCCAGCTGAATGTAGTTGTAGGTGAGGATAAAGCCCTTCAGGTAGACCAGATCCTTGGTGAACGGTAGCCCCTCGCTGGAGGAACCACGGAACACGCGGCTGGCATTGTTGTAGCTGTCATCGCGCGAGTAGCCTTCGTCCCGGTAGAACTGGAAAACGTCCAGGAAGTTGCCCCCGGTTTCGGCTATCTGAATGGCCCGGGTGCGGTCGGTCAGCTTGCGCAGGCGCGCAGGGTAGGAGTTGAAGGTCAGCACCTCCATCAGAATCGCCAGGCCTTCCTGGGTGACCGTAGAAGACGGCGGCCCCTTGGCCAGAAAGGTGCAGATCGGCTGATGCTGGCCGTTCAGACTGGTCGCCACGTGTACCATGCCCTCGTGCACGGCAAGAATATTCAGATCCCGTTGATTGAACAGCGCATCAGTGCGGATCTTGATGTAATCCGCGCCAGCAGCGGCATCAGCAACAATACCGTCAGACTCGAATACCCGCACCGCCTGGTCATCCGGAAAGGCCTCGTTCATGCGTGCCTGCAGAATCTCGACCGCTTCCGGCGCGGCAATGGTCTTGGGCTCACGGGCCAGATCAGTACGCGCAATGTTTTTCAGCGACTCGCTCAGCGTGATACCCAGATCGGTCAGGGTCGGATCACCCGCGTGAAAAGCGTCAGAGGCCGCACCGTAGAGCTCTTGCGAGATCAGGCCAAAATCCTGGGTGCCGCGCGCCTCCAGCATACGGATGACCATGCGGTACTCGCGGCACATGCGCCGCATGATCTGACCCACCGGGTTAAAGCTGCCCAGCTGCCGGGTGATATCGCGCTCGATATCCTGAAAAATCTGCCGCCGCTCGGCCGGATCAAAGCTCAGCGGACGCTGAGCGTAGTAATCCGCCGTCACCTCCGGCAGCGCCTTGCAGCGCTTTTTAAAAAACGCATCGCGAATGCCATCGTCCCACTTGATGGCATCCAGCACCCGAATCGGCGCCTGCGCCTCGACAATGCGGTCGGACAGACTGCGGATGACCAGCTGATACTGCTCACTCTGTTTCACGGGGGTAGCTCCCTTGGGTCGCAGCTGCAAGCTGCAAGCTTCAAGCCGCAAGCTATAAGCTGTCCATGCAGTCCCGTACTCTCGCAGGTTACACGAACCAGCCGATAATCATCATAGTCCTGATACAACTCGCACTGCTTGCCGCTTGTAGCTTGCGGCTTGCAGCTGAAACGGCTTACGCCGTTTCTGGCCGCATATGCGGGAACAGGATGACGTCGCGAATCGACGGCGAGTTGGTCAGCAGCATCACCAGGCGGTCAATACCGATGCCTTCACCGGCGGTCGGCGGCATGCCGTACTCCAGCGCACGAACAAAGTCGGCATCGTAGTGCATGGCTTCGTCGTCACCGGCGTCCTTCTCGGCCACCTGAGCCAGGAAGCGCTCGGCCTGGTCTTCGGCGTCGTTAAGCTCGGAGTAGGCGTTAGCGATCTCGCGACCACCGATAAACAGCTCGAAACGGTCGGTGACGTTCGGGTTGTCGTCGTTGCGACGCGCCAGCGGCGAGACTTCGAACGGGTACTCGGTGATGAAGTGCGGCTGCTCGAGCTTGCTCTCGACCAGCTCTTCAAAAATCATCACCTGCAGCTTGCCCAGACCTTCGTGACCCAGCACCTTGGCGCCGGCCTTCTTGGCGATGGCGCGTGCTGTCTCGACGTCGTTCAGGTCTGCCTCGGTGATATCCGGGTTGTACTTGAGGATGGAGTCGTATACCGACAGGCGCACAAAGGGCTCGCCAAAATGGAATACCTTGTCGCCATAGGGCACGTCCGTGGTGCCGAGCACCGCCTGCGCCAGCTCACGGAACAGCTCTTCGGTCAGGTCCATGTTGTCGCGATAATCCGCATAGGCCTGGTAGAACTCGAGCATGGTGAACTCGGGGTTGTGACGGGTCGAGACGCCCTCGTTACGGAAATTACGGTTGATCTCGAACACCTTTTCAAAACCGCCGACGACCAGACGCTTGAGGTACAGCTCCGGCGCGATACGCAGGAACATCGCCATATCCAGCGCGTTGTGGTGGGTTTCAAACGGCTTGGCCGCCGCGCCGCCCGGAATGGTTTGCAGCATCGGGGTTTCGACTTCCAGGAAGCCGCGCTCGTTAAGGAAGCGGCGGATGTGCGCGATCACCTGGGAGCGCACGCGGAAGGTGTGACGCGCTTCTTCGTTGACGATCAGGTCAACATAGCGCTGACGGTAGCGCTGCTCGGTGTCGGTCAGACCGTGGTGCTTGTCCGGCAGCGGGCGCAGGGACTTGGTCAGCAGCTGCACGTTTTTCATGTGCACATAAAGATCGCCCTTGCCCGAACGCGCCAGGGTGCCTTCGGCGGCAATGATGTCACCCAGGTCCCAGGTCTTGATCGCTTCCAGCGTCTCGGCCGGCAGACCCTTGCGGTCCACGTAAACCTGCAGGCGACCGGAGGTGTCCTGCAGCACCATGAAGGCACCGCGGTTAAGCATGATGCGACCGGCGATCTTGACCGGAATGGCCGCGGCTTCCAGCTCCTCCTTGCTCTTACCCTCATACGCCTTCTGCAGGTCGGCGCACAGGCTGTCGCGGCGGAAGTCGTTGGGGAAGGCGATGCCCTGCTCGCGGGCTGCGGCCAGCTTGGCCTTGCGCTGCGCGATCAGCTGATTCTCTTCCTCGTGTTGGGCTTGCAGGTCTTGCGGCTGGTCGGTCATGTCGGTGAATCCCGGAAAAATACTGTTCTGTTGTGGGCCCGCGGCGCGCGGGCCATGACACATTATCGTGCGGCGGCTGGCTTACAGGCCCATCTTCAGGCTGGCTTCGATAAACTCGTCGAGGTCGCCGTCCAGCACCGCGTTGCAGTTGCTGTTCTCAATGCCGGTGCGCAAATCCTTGATGCGCGACTGGTCGAGCACGTAGGAACGAATCTGGTGCCCCCAGCCGATATCGGACTTGGTGTCTTCCAGCGCCTGGGCGGCCTCGGTGCGCTTCATCATTTCCAGCTCGTACAACTTGGCACGCAACATCTTCATGGCGTGGTCCTTGTTGGCGTGCTGCGAGCGCTGGTTTTGGCAACTGACCACAGTGTTGGTCGGAATGTGGGTAATCCGCACCGCCGAGTCAGTGGTGTTAACGTGCTGACCACCGGCACCCGATGAACGATAGGTGTCGATGCGCAGATCTGCCGGGTTGATATCGATTTCGATATCGTCGTCGATCTCAGGCGAGGCAAACACCGCCGAGAACGAGGTGTGACGACGGTTGCCGGAGTCAAACGGGCTCTTGCGCACCAGACGGTGCACGCCAATTTCGGTACGCAGCCAACCAAAGGCGTATTCGCCGCGGATGTGCACGGTCGCACTCTTGATACCGGCCACTTCCCCTTCGGACAGTTCGACAATCTCCGCATCAAAGCCGTGCTGGTCCGCCCAGCGCAGGTACATGCGCAGCAGAATGTTGGCCCAATCCTGCGCTTCGGTGCCGCCAGAACCGGCCTGAATATCCAGATAGCAGTTGTTGGCGTCCATCTCGCCGCTGAACATGCGGCGGAACTCCAGCTTCTCCAGCGCCTCCTGCAGACGCTTCAGCTCGGTTACCACATCGTCAACGGCGCCCTGATCACCCTCTTCGGCAGCCATCTCGAGCAACTCGCCGGCGTCAGCCAGGCCACCACTCATTTCATCGAGGGTACCGACGATTTCGGCCAGCTGGGAGCGTTCACGCCCCAGATTCTGGGCGCGTTCGGGTTCATTCCAGACGCTCGGGTCTTCCAGCTCACGCTCTACTTCGGTCAGACGATCACGCTTGTGATCGTAGTCAAAGATACCCCCTGATGGTTTCAGAGCGGCTGCGCAGATCTTTGATGGTGTTCAGAATCGGATTGATTTCCATGGTGACGGACCCCGGCAGGCAAAAGCCGCCATTGTAGCGGAAATCACACGGGGAGTGCAGAGCCGCTCGGTACGCTCAGGCGCGGGCAGCAAAGGCGCGCAGAAAAACCAGCGTACCTAAGCCCCAGAGCGCATTGAGGACAAATCCAATGGCAAAACGCGGCGCAAACTGTTGCCAGTCCAGCCCGTAGCCCTTGAGCGGAAACACCACCAACAAGGCCACCAGGGTCAGCGCCACACCGCCGAACAAAGCCGCCTTGAGCCAGAGCCATTGCTTCTCCATACGCGACAGCGCAACCACCAGCACCAGACCCCATACGCCACCCCAGAAGGCGGACGAAACAACGGCCGGGACGCGCAGCGGGTCAGTGGCAGTCAGGGCAAAGGCCGGAAACGGTACAACACCGAGTCCGTGCAGCAATGCCAGCGCCGGCTGATGAAAACAGAAAACCGCCAAAAAGCCTGCCACAAACGCCAGAAACCCGTTTCGCATGAGCACCAAGCCCCGTCCGCCAATGTCACTGCACTATAGCAGTTGCCGGACTCAGCTCCAGCAGCGAGGTCTCCGGTGAGTCAATCACCGACAACCGCTGCAGCACAGGGTGGATGACAGCCGCCGACTGCGGCCGGCTGAACCAGTAGCCCTGCACGAACTGGCAGCCCTCGTTATGCAGAAAATCCATCTGCTCGGGCGTTTCGATACCTTCGGCAATCACGTCCATGTCCAGCCCCTTGCCCAGCCCGATGATGGCTCGACTGATGGCTTTGAGCCGCTCGTCGTTGGGAGCCTTGGTGATAAAGCTCTTGTCGACCTTGATGATGTGCAGCGGATAGCGATGCAGGTAACCCAGCGAGGAGAAGCCGGTGCCAAAATCATCCAGCGCAATGCGTACACCCATGCTTTCCAGTTCGCGCAATGTCGCCAGCGTGTCTGGCCCGTCACGCATCAGCAGGCTTTCGGTTATTTCCAGCACCAGACTCGCGGGTGGCAAGCCGGTTTCCTTGAGAATCTGCGCCACCCGGTCGGCAAAACCCGGCTCTTGCAGCTGGCGGCTGGAGAGATTAACCGAACATCGCAACCCGGCCAGACCCTGCGAGTGCCACTGACGAACCTGGGTGCAGGCCTGACGCAGCACCCACTCGCCCACCGCGACGATCTCACCAGACTCCTCCAGCACCGGAATAAACTCATCCGGCGGCACCATCCGCTCGCCCTGCCACCAGCGCAGCAGCGCCTCTACCCCAACCACCAGCGTGCGGCCGGCCGACACCTGGACGATGGGCTGATAGTACAGCTCGAACTGGTCACGGCTCAGCGCTTCACTGAGGGCATTTTCCAGATTGAGCCGCTGAGTCGCCTCTTCCTGCAGACTGTCGTTGTACAGCGCCAGCTGCCCCTTGCCATAGGCCTTGGCGCGGTACAGCGCCAGGTCAGCCTCACGCAAAGCGTCCTGTTCATCGCCGTGGTCTTTCATGGGTGCCACGCCAATGCTGACGCTGACCGCAAGCCGGCGCGATCCGGCAACGATTGGATACTGCAAGGCGTGCATGATGCGCTGACCGACCAGTTCGGCATCATGCGGCTGGGCCAGGTCATCCAGCAAAACGACAAACTCGTCCCCGCCAAAGCGCCCCAGGTGATCACCGGGGCGCAGACAACGCTCGATGCGCTTGGCAACCTGAATCAACACCTGATCGCCGGTCTGATGACCCAGGCTTTCGTTGATCAGCTTGAAACGATCCAGATCGATAAACAGCACCGCAGCATGCCGGGCTCCAGGCTTACCCTGACGCTGCAGCGCCTGACTGAGCAACGCACCAACCTGCTGCCGGTTAGGCAGGCCGGTCAGCGCATCATGCAACGCCTGATGCGCCAACGCCTGCTCGGTTTGCTTGCGCTGACTGATATCCGTGAGCGAACCCGCGAGCAGGCGCTCTCCCTGACGGTCGGTGGAAGCAACAGCGCGAATCATCACCCAGATCAGGCGCCCCCAGCTATCGCGCAGCTGGCACTCGACATGCAAAAACGCCTGCCGTCCATCCAGGTGGGCCTGCAGTGCTGCCAGAAAGTCGCCCCGCTGCGCCTCGGGGATCAGCGCCGCCCAGTCGCTCAAGCTACGCGGAGCGCGAGCGGCATCCAGCCCAAGCATGGCTAGCCAACGGTCAGACAGATACAGGCGGTCGTCTTCGACATGCCACTCCCAAAGCCCGTCGTTGGCGCCACGCACCGCGCGTGCATAGCGGTCTTCGCTGGCCTGCAACGCCTGCTTGTCAGCAGCAATATAGGTATCGGCGGTCAGAGAAATGTCGAAAAAGGCGGACTTGAGCAGGCAGCCGTACAACTGCTCGGCCAGCTTGGGCTCGCTGCGCCAGTGACGGTTGATCGCCTTGTGCATGAAATCCAGATAGAAATGGAAGGCCGCCAGATACCACTTGAGCTCCACGCCCAGGCGCTGATGGGCTAACCCCACCAGCAGCCGCAAACGTACGTACTGCATGTCGTAAGGGCCACGCAGCAGCTGCTGAAAGTAGCCCTTCTGCAGCCCCTGCAGCTGCTCTGTGCGACCAGACGAGGCGAGCAGCGCGGCGCTCCCTTCAATACTGTTGAGATGCGCCAGCAACCCTTCGATGCAGTCGGCGTGCAAGCGGTCCAGCGCCGGCAGATGCGCGGCCAGGCAGTCAAACCCCGCGTCCCCCATCAGCAACAGGCGCAACCGCTGGCGTACCTCATCAGGGTTGAGCCCAAGCTGGCGCTGCATATTGAGCAACTTCTGTTTCAGATCCGCCACTAACTGGCCCCTAGGTGTGTAAAGCCAGTAGGTTGTTCATCTTCGGCAGCCTGCTGATAGGTGGCAGATCACCGATAGCTGAGTGTGGGCGATGCCAGTTGTACTGATGTAGCCATGCATTTAGATGATCTGCTCTTTGCTCAGAGTCGTCGTAAGAACGAGCATAAGCCCACTCCCGTAATGCCGTTTGTATCCAGCGCTCGGCCTTGCCGTTGGTTCGTGGCGTATAGGGCTGCGTGCGGCCATGCTTGAGCCCCAGTCGTCGGCAAGCGCGTGCAAACAGCGCGGAGCGATAGCAGCTACCGTTGTCCGTCAGCAAGCGCTGAATACGTATCCCGAGTGACCGGTAGTAGCGAATGGCGCTAGTCAGCGCACGCCATGCACTGGCAGCCGTCTCGTCAGGATGAGTCGTTGCCCACGCAACACGGCTATGGTCGTCAATGGCTATGTGGATGTACTCCCAGCCTGCGCCGTGCGACTTCCCTTTGAACTCACCTGTGACACGGTGACCGGGGCGCCGGAAGCGTGCCAGCTTCTTGATATCCAAGTGCAACAGGTCGCCAGGGTTGTCGTGCTCATATCGATTGGTCGGCCGCGCAGGCTCAAGCGCACTCAGCCGGTTCAGGCCAGCTCGTCGTAAAACTCGGCCGATAGTGGCGACGCTCACGCCTACCTGGGCGCTGATATGCCTATAAACTCGGCGCTCGCGGCGCTGTTCAATGATCTGCTGTTGCTGATCAGGTGGCGTTTCATGCGGGCAATAGCGAGGTCGGGAAGAACGATTGTGCAGCCCGTCGTGGCCTTCGTTTTTGTAGCGCGCGAGCCACTTGTAAGCGGTACGCAGGCTGACCCCCATCGCTTGTGCAGCTTCGCAGGGGCGCAGACCATCTTCAAGGATACGAGTGATCAAAAGGGCTCGACCATGGACAGTTAATCGGGCATTTTTGTGATTGTTCATTCGGGACTCCGGGGGCTTGTTGTTTCGCACCTCCAATCTGCCGGGTATGTCCCGAATGAACAACCTACTGAAAGATCACACCTAGGGTCTGTTGACGTTTCGTTCGCCGGCCTGCCGGAGGCCATTTTTCGGCCAGACAAGGCAGAGGGAGTGCAGTGTGTTCAGCGCAGCCCCGCGCGTCACCCCGGCAGGGCTGGCGCGCCAAAACGCGCCCGGCGTTTTGCTGGTTACTCCACATAAGCGACCGACAACGCCGTACGGCCGAAAAATGAACCCGGCCCTCCAGATGAGGCCGCCGAGGTTGCGCCTGTAAAGCCGCCATTCAACGTCGCTCGTCGTTTATTTGGAATAACCAAACTACGCTCCTCGCTCCTTGATTGGCGGCTTTACGAGTAACAACAGGCGGGCGAACGAAACGTCAACAGACCCTAGCCTACTCAAACTCTGCCAGCCTAAATGTGATGCAATCGACGCTCTTGTATCAATGCATCAAAAACCAAAGTGCCATCAAGGTCAATCCCTGCCACCCGAATGGGCGACAGCAACTGCACGCGGCCTAGCAAGGCTCCAGGTGACGAACCATCAACTGCAGGCTGCGGCGCCCGCGAAACTCGTTGATGTCCAGCGTGTAAGCCAACAGCACGCGCTGCACGGCAGGGTCGGGCCAAACGTGCGGATCAATGTTGAAGGCAATGGCGTCCAGCACCTCAGCGCTGGCTGCAACGCGCAGCACCATCTTCAGATGCCGCTCACCGACCAGACGCTGCTGTAGCACCTCAAATTCGCCATGAAACAGCGGCTCGGGAAAATGCTGCCCCCAAGGACCGGCTTCACGCAATGAAGCGGCCATCTCCAGCGACAGCTCGGTAGCCTCCAGTTGGCCGTCGGACAGCAGCCGGCCGGCCAGGTCCGCCGGTTGCAGCTGACGACGCACCTCGGCATCGAAGGCTTCGGCAAAGGCCGGGAAGTCCGCCTCGCGCAACGTCATACCGGCAGCCATGGCGTGGCCACCAAACTTGTTGAGCAAATTGGGATGACGAGCCGCTACCGCATCCAGCGCATCGCGGATGTGCAGACCTGCAATAGAGCGTGCCGAGCCCTTGATCATCCCGTCGCCCGCATCGGCAAAGGCGATCACCGGCCGATGAAAACGCTCTTTCAGACGCGAGGCGAGAATGCCGATAACGCCCTGATGCCACTCGGCATCAAACAGGCACAACCCGAAGGGCAGATCCTGTTCATCGAGCTGCATAGCTTCGAGGGTTTTCAGCGCCTGCTGCTGCATGTCTCGCTCGATCGCCTTACGGTCGCGGTTGAGACCATCCAGCTCACGGGCCATGTCCAGCGCCAGCCCCTCGTCCTCGGTCAG
Organism: Halopseudomonas maritima; assembly: GCF_021545785.1. Classification (NCBI taxonomy): domain Bacteria; kingdom Pseudomonadati; phylum Pseudomonadota; class Gammaproteobacteria; order Pseudomonadales; family Pseudomonadaceae; genus Halopseudomonas; species Halopseudomonas maritima. The sequence goes on along the minus strand of NZ_CP079801.1, from coordinate 2,866,563 downwards.
CAGGCACTCGATACCCAGGCTGATATCGTCCAGGCGCCCCGCCGCATTCAGACGCGGACCGACAATAAAGCCCAGATCGGTTGACACCAGACGCTCGCGCGGTCTGCCGGCAACCTCAAGCAGCGCACGAATACCGGGGCGGCAGCGGCCAGCCCGAATACGCGCCAGCCCCTGGTGCACCATAATGCGGTTATTGGCATCCAGCGGCACCACGTCCGCCACGGTACCCAGTGCGACCAGGTCCAACAGTTCGGCCAGATTGGGTTCAGCACGGCCGGTCTCGACAAACCAGCCGCTCTCACGCAGCGCTGCGCGCAGCGCGAGCATCACATAGAAGATGACCCCGACACCCGCCATGGCCTTGCTCGCAAAGTCGCAGCCTGGCTGGCTCGGGTTGACGATAGCGTCCGCCCGGGGCAGCTCGGCACCCGGCAAGTGATGGTCGGTGACCACAACCTGCAGGCCTGCAGCTTTGGCTGCCGCTACGCCATCGATGCTGGAAATACCGTTATCCACGGTGACCAGCAGGTCGGGGCTGCGTGTCAGGGCAACCTCAACGATCTCGGGCGTGAGACCGTAGCCGTACTCGAAGCGGTTTGGCACCAGATAATCAACCTGCGCCGCGCCCAGCTGGCGCAGCGCCAGCACCGCGACACTGCTGGCGGTAGCGCCGTCAGCATCAAAGTCGCCAACGATCAGTATCGAGCGCCGCTCGCGCAGTGCTGATTCGAGCACGGCAACCGCCTGCTCAATGCCCCGCAGGCCGCTGTAAGGCAGCAGTGCCTGCAGGCGGCGATCCAGCTCCGTCTCACTGAGCACACCACGGGCAGCGTAGAGCCGACTCAGCAGCGGTGGCAGCTCCCCCAGCGCAGGCATGACATCCGGCAGTGGACGGGTCTCGATACGCATTAGCGCTGACCCTGCAACCACTCCAGCGGCAGCTCGTGCTGCTGATCGCCATCACTCACGTACAGCACGCCGTCGCTGATCATGACGCCCCAATCGATGCTGCGCGGCAGATCAGTCGCGAGCGCCTGCAACGGCTCTTCAGCAAGCGCCGCCACATTCAGATTGCCCAGGGTTGCGACCGCTGACAGCTGCTTGTTCTGCCAGACCCGGGTACTGCCGTACACCAGCACGGACACTTTCTGGGCGCGACGCGAGCACCAGGTCATGCGCTCGGCATCCGGCTGGCCAACCTCAATCCAGTGCTCGACGCGATCATCCAGGGTCTTGAGCCACAACGCAGGCTCGTCGACATCCGACAGCCCACGGCCAAAAGCTAGGCGCTCCTGATACCACAGCGCATAGGCCAGCAGTCGCACCGCCAGACGTTCCTCGGTCTCCGACGGATGACGGGCAACGGTCATGCGTACCGTCTCGTACACACCCAGATCGGTATCGGTAATGTTCAGCTGAACCTTGTAGGGAGTTGCCTGCAATGCCATGGGAAGCGTCCTTTGAAAAGCCGGGCGGCAGTGTAACGCATCCACCACACCGACGCAGAACCACTCACACCGCGAAACGCTGCCAGAGGCCTTCGAACTCACGTACGTAATCGGCGACCAGCGGCACATGGTCGATCACCAGCAGGTTCTCCTGGTTGTAATCACTGGCGCTGCGCGTCCAGTTGAAACTGCCGTTGAGCAGGATTCGATCATCAAACAGGGCGAACTTGTGGTGCATGTGGTAGGGGCCGGGATCGACCCGCAGCGGAATACCTTCATCACGCAGCATGGCGATATCGCTGCCCATGTCGTGCTGCTTCTCATGGTCGCTGATGATTCGCACCTTGACCCCGCGTTGATGGCAGGCCAGCACTGCGCGGCTGAGGCGATCATCGGAGATGGTGAAGACGCAGATACTCAGGCTGTCACGCACCTGGTTGCACAAGTCCAGAATCCGCCGCCGGCAGCTCTCGCCCGGGCTGAAATGGGCACTGGCCACCTGCACCTCGTTTGCCTGCGAGGTGTCCAACGTCTTCACCACCTGTTCAAGCCATTTCAGTGCCGACATCACGTTTTCCGGCTCGGCTGCAAGCTCTCGTACCAGTGCAAAGGCGCGATTGCGCAAAAAACGGATGCGGTCAGGTTCGAGACCACTGCCCAGCTCTCGCAGCTCCACTCGCTCCTCATTGCTCATACGCAAATCGGCCACGCTGTCGCGCAACACCTGGTCAAGTTGCTGAAAGTCCATCATGGTTTGCTGTCATCCTGGTCATCCAGGGTCACGACCTTCAGTTGCCGCACAATGTCGAGCAACTGGGTCTGCGCCTCCCGCCCGGCCACCACCTGACGGTCCATCACATCAGCCAGTGGGGTCACTGTTGCGCGCATGCTGTCCGACAGCCCGTCGAGCATCTGCTGAATCAGCTGCTGGGGCGGCATCACGACACGCACCTTGGGGCTCAGCTTGTGCAGCGACTGCAACGCAGCGAGCAGCTCATCCCAGGGCACAGCCACCTCCGACTGCCCAGAGCCGGCCAAGGCGCGCACGCTCTGCACCAGATCGCTCAGCTGACCGACCACGCGCTTGCCTACATCCGCGTCGTCACCACCCATCGCGCGATTGCGCAGAAAATCTGCCTTGATCTGTCGCCAGCGCTCGGCACGTTCTGCATTCAGCGTGCCGCGCAACTCGGCCAGCTTGAGCAGGTTCTCCTCTGCCCCGGTGGTCAGCAGCTGCGACTCGCCCTGGTAGTGATCGTCGACCAGTTGCTGCAGTTCCTGCTCGTTCATCACCGCCGACACCTTCTCCGCCAGCTTGTTCATGTTGCGATAACTGCCCTGCAACTTGAACGGCGGCTCGGTGCGATAGCCATCATCCTGCGCGGCGCTGGCGATGTACTGCTGGTTGACCCGCAGCACCACATCACGCAGCTGCATCATGCGCTGCAGGGTGGCAACCATGTCGTTGATCTCCGCAGCGCTGTAGTCGTAACTCAACTCATTGGCAGAGAACGGCTTGCCTTCAGCCTTGGCTACCAGGCGGTACAAGTCGTTCAGATCGCGGCCAGCCAGGGGGGCGAGCACGGAGTTGGAGGTCAGACTGTTCTCGATATAGCTGAGCGCGAACACATCATTCATACCCGCCAGGGTGTCACCGAGGTTATAGATGTCGGCACGGTTGGCCAGCATGTCCGGAATGCGGAACACCTCACCGGACTCGGTGTAGGGGTTACCAGCCATAACCACGGCAAACTTGCGACCGCGCATGTCATAGGTACGTGTGCGCCCCTTCCAGACGCCTTCAATACGGCGGGTGCCATCGCACAGCGAGATGAATTTCTGCAGAAACTCCGGGTGGGTGTGCTGAATGTCATCGACATACAGCATCACGTTATTGCCCATCTCCAGCGCCAGATTGAGCTTGACCAGCTCCTGCGCGGCCGTCGCATCGGGCGCCTGCGCCGGATCCAGCGAGCGCACCTCATGTCCCAGCGCCGGCCCATTGATCTTCATGAACACCAGACCCAGCGCGTGCGCCACATACTCCATCAGCGTGGTTTTGCCGTAACCGGGCGGGGAAATCAGCATCAGCAGACCGTTCAGGTCCGAGCGCCGCCCCTCACCCACAGTACCCATCTGCTTGGCGAGGTTGTCACCGATAACGCCCAGATACACGTCGTTGATCAGGCGGTTGCGCACAAAGGAGGTGAGCGGGCGCGGCTTGAACTCAGCCAGCCGCAACGTCTTGCGCTGCTCATCAAGCAGTTGCTGACGCAACTGTTGATAGCGCTCCAGACCCGGCTGAAAATCCTGCCGGTGCTGACGTAGGCGAGTAAAGAACTCATCCACCGCCAGCGTCAGCGCTCCGTCCCGCACGCGTGGGTGCTGTCCCAGCAGACCAGACACCGCAAACCGCAGGTCAACCTCGACAACGGTCACCTGAACCTGCGGCTGCAGCAGACATAAGGCAACCGCTTCAGGTACGTAACGACGCAGCGGGGCAAAATCGTCCTGCTCACACAAGCCGCTAAACCAGTGCTGCAAAAACTGCCACTGCTGCCCCGGCGCGCCAGCCAGGCGCTCAACCGACTGCATGCAGCTGTCCCACAGACCCAGTGGTGCCAGATAGTCCTGCAGGCCAACATAAAGCTGCTGGGCATACCGGCTGACCTGCCAGATCGGCTGCGGCTCAGCCAGCCACTCGATCAACCAGGCGGCGGCGGCTGCCAGCGTTCTGCTGTCAGCCTCGATCAGGCGCCCTTGCAGCCACTCAGCAAGGCTGGACTGCACCTCGCCCTGTAATTGCAGCAGCGCGTCGGCGCGCCCGAACAACTGCTGAATCTGCAGCACGGCCGCGGCCCGTTCAGCCCAGCCGGACACCGCCGGCGTATCGGCACTCTGCGCCCAGAACAGCATTGCCAGCGCCCGCGCCTGCGGGTCAAAACGCAGCAGGCCGGCGCTGGCGAGCAGCGGCAGCAGCTGCGCCAGAATCAGCGCCGCGTCGTGATCGTGAATCCCCTTCTCGTACCCCTCGCGATAGCGCGGCGTCGCGATCTCGCGCAGCGTGCGTACCAAGTGTTCAGGCTCCAGCAGTTGCTGATGCAGCAGCTCCATGCTCAGGCCGGCTTCAGCACGCTGAGCGAGCGCAATAACCTCACCGGCTAGGTATTCGGCGCGATACAGCTGCGGGGACTCGGACAGCAGGCCGCCATCCCAGTAGTCGCGCAGGGCGTCCAGCTCGTCATTGACCAAGGGCTCAAAATAGTCGGTGCCCGTCAGGTGCAGGCTCAGCGAGTCACCACGGGGCAGCAGGGTCAGATCGAGTTCCTGGGCATTGACACTGAAGCGGTGACGCGGCCCCAGCCGAATAACATTTCCGCCACCTTCGAACAGCTCGCGCTTGTCGCGCAGGCCACGCACCGCCTGATCCCGCGCACCCTTGAGGCGCGCCTCAATATCATCAGCCTTGACGTTGTCGTGCAGGTCGCGCAGCCGCTCGATCAGCTCACGCAGCTTGAGAATCAGCGGGTCGGTGGCAAAAAAGGCGTTCAGCAGATCCGGCTCGGTCAACCGACCGGTGCGCCGTGGCAAGCTGTCGATGATGCGTACTGCGGCATCCTGCAGACCCTGGGCACGGCGCTGACGCTCATCCAGCAGACGCTGGCGATGGGCCTCGAAGGTCTCAAGTAGTTCTTCTCGTTTATCGAGGATGTCACTCAGAAACGCCTCATGGCCACCGAACTGGCTCTCCAGCTCTTCCAGCTGAACCAGCAGGCGCGACAGCTGCTCATCACAGCTCTCAGGGTCCTGCGCCAGCGCCAGCGCATTGGTAATTGCCTGGCTGAACAACTTGAACTGGGCGCCAAATTGCGCCACCTGCTCGGCCGAACCAAGCGACTTGCGCCGCAACTCGGCTCGCGCCTTGGACTGGTTGAGCTTGGCGTACAGCTCAGAGATGGCCTCCACCACGCGGGTGCGCTGGGTAGCGTCGTCAATACGCAGCGACGCTATCAGCTCGGACAGCATATCCAAGCCCGCCGCCATGGCGATCAATTGCTCCAGCGGTTCCGCCAGTTGAGTGACTGTTTCAGCCTGTTCAGCACTGGTATCGAGCGCCTGCAGCTGCTGGTGATAAGGCGCCAGCGCCTGCTCGCCGGCCAGAAAACTGGACACCTCTGCTGCCAACCGCTCATGCTCGGTAAGCAGCTGCGCTTCCATCTCGTCGATCTGCGCAACATTGATGTAGCGATACTCGCGAATGGTGAGCAGCTTGCCGCGCTGGGCATTGAGCGCCCCCAGCGCATCAACGTAGGCCTGAACATCAGAGAACTCCTGCACCGACAGGCCCGACATCAGCTCCTGCTGACGTGTCTGCGCCTCCGTCATGGCCCGCGCTGACTGCTGCCGAATACTCTCGACCTTCTCGAACTCGTCCAGCACCATGGCCGCACTGGAGGATATCTGCCGCAGCAAGGGGGCAACGCCGCCACAAGCCTCATCACTGAGCCAGTAATAGGCATCAAACAGGCGCTGGGTTTCCTGGCACAGCAGCGCATAGCGCTGCAGCGACACCTCATTGCTGTCGATCTCACGCGCCAGATTGAGCAAGTCAGATACGCCGCGCACCAGCTCGGCGTTGCCTATGCGCCCAAAGAAGCCGCCGCGTTGCGGCTGGGTCGCCGCGTGCTCATCGGTATAGAACGGCGTCTGCCAGATTTGCATCGGATGGATGCGCGTAGGCTCATCCCCTTCGGCAGAAAAGATCACCATGCGCCCGTCAGCCAGGCGCGCATGCCCGTGGCCAAATTGCGGGCTCTGCAATTCGCGACTGATCAGGTTGTAGGTAAACAGCGCCGAACGGCCCTGCTCCGGGTGGTAGAAAACGTACTGCACATCCTCGCCGTTGGGCGAGCGGACAGAGCGCTTGAAGCGCATGCCGTCCATGGGCTGATCAAAGGTGCGGTACTCGCCACTTTGCAGATAGCAGCCGCCCGGGAAGATGATGCCGTGATCTTCCGGCAGCTGCACGCAGGCCTGCCCAATCGCATCGATGCGCTGTACCTTGCGCGTCAGGGTATTGAATACCAGATAACGCCACTGCTCCTCACGGTACGGCAGCACCTTCAGCAGAATCAGGGTGCCCAGGTGTGCGTACTCGATCTGCACATCATTCAGCGACTGGGTCTTGTCGGCAACCGGCTCGCGGTAGATACCCAGGCCGTCCTCGGTGTTGTTCTCCACCTTGACGGTCAGGTCACCACCCAGGGTGTCGACAAACAGGGTATCGAGAATATTGAAATGCGAGTGGCGGCCCTGCACCACAGCGTCGCGGCCGGCGGCTGTCCACTCGAAATCAAAGGGGCGCGGCAGTTGAATGTCACGCTCACCGCGGTTATCGATGTAGCGCACCTGACCGCCATCAGCCGACACCGACCAGCGGAAGACGCGCACATCGCTGATCCGCTCGCCAATCTGGAAGGCCGCCAGCAACTTGCCGTCACGCACGCTCAGTTGCAGCAGCCGCGTGTTCTTGTAGTAGCGATAGAGCTCGTCAAAGTCGTTGACGAAGCTGGCCTCGGCCAGAAAGCTGCCGGCCAGATCGACAGCCTGAGCGTCGTACTCGCCATCCTGCTGAACCAGCCGATAAAGGGAGAAAACGTCCTGTACCCGGGTTTCCTGCTTGAGCCCGATAAACACGTTGTAGCCGAACAGCATCAGCCCGCCGACCTGGGCGATATCGCGTGCGATGCAGTTGTTCTCAGTGCGCACGCGCGTGCGACCAATCACTTCAATCGGCTGACTGCCAAACTCCTGCTGCCGCTGGGCATTCAGTGCTTCGGCCAGGCCGGCAAGTTGCCGCCCCTGTTCCAGCAGCCGCTTGTGCAACACCTCGTAGGCACCGCCTTCAGCTACAGCCCGATCAACCAGGCCCTGTGCCTGATCTTCGCCTGCTGACTCTGACATCCTCGTCATTCCCGAATTGGCTTAGCAATGCAACGCCCCAGCCATGCCGGGGCGCAAGCGAAAGGGTGAATCAGGCCTCTGCGTCGCCCTTGTTGGCGACGCTCGGCATATCACCGTTGCCACGACCGGCCAGCAGCCGTTGCAGCACGTCCTGCACGACCGGGCTCTTGCCGACCACACCTTCGATGGCCTTGCCCACCGACAGCGACTTGGCAAAGGAGTTGAAGAAGTCACCCTCCCCGCCCACGATCTCGATATTGGCTTTGCCGAGTGCTGTCGACAGTACCTCTGCCTGATCCCGCGCAATGTCCTTATTGGCGGCGATGGCGGCCATCGCTTCTTCGAAGCTCTTCTCAAGCTGCATGCGGAACTCTTCGTGCTGACGGGCGTCGGCACTGAGCGCATCGAGTGCGGAGAACTTTTTGCCCAGACCTTCGGCTTCGGCGTTGAGGCGCTCCAGCAATACTTCGGCCTCGACCAGCCCCTGATCCTTGGCCGCGCGGGCCTTGGCCACACCAAGCTGCTCTTCGCCGCGCGCCTGTGCGGTGAGCTTTTCTTCCAGCACCTTGGCTTCTGCCAGACCTTCTTTCTCCTTCGCAGCCGCCTGCGCCTCGATCACCCGCGCTTGCGCCAGCCCCTGCTCCTGCTCGCCCTTGGCCTGAGCAATCAACTGCTCGGACTGGATGCGCGCCTCGGCCAGACCTTCCTTCTCTTTGGCGGCGGCGGTCACTTCGCGCACACGGGCCGCAGCCAGGCCATTGGCAGCGGCTTCTGCCTGCGTACCTTCGGCGCGCTTCTTGGCCGCCTCGGACTGCTTGGCAGCCGCTTCCAGCTCGGCCTGGGCCAGGTTATTCATCTCGACAGCCTTGTGGCGCGACTTGGTTTCATCGGCCTCGGCCTGCTTGACCTGCCGCACCAGCTCCTGCTCTGCCTCGGCCTGTGCATTGAGCACCTGAACCTGCTTCTGGCGATCGGCCTCGGCGACTTCGCGTACTTCCTTGATGCGCTCCTCTTCCTGCGCCACGGTTTTCTCGACCGCAACACGCTCGCGAATCACGCCGGCAATATTCTTGCGTTCTTCCTCCAGCGCCTTTTCTTTCTCGATGCGCTGCAGTTCAACTTCACGCTCGCGAGCGACCACTTCCAGATCACGCGCACGGGTTACTTTCTCAACCTCGATTACCACAGCGCGCTGGCGATTCTGCTGGGCCACCTCGACTTCGCGGTGGTGGTTCTCGCTGCGAATATCCAGATCCTGCTGGGTCTGGATACGCGCCTGCTCAGCCTTGAGGCGCTCTTCTTCCTGCACCTTGACAGTTTCGGCCTGCTCACGCGCCCGAATGGTTTCGATTTCACGCTGCTGGCGCGCCTCGGCATCCGCCTGCTGGCGTTCCAGTGCCAGCGTCGCTTCGCGGGTTTCGACGTTCTTCTTCATGATCGCCAGCTCTTCGTTGCGCTCCAGCTCGTTGGTGATCACGTTCTGGGTTGCAGTCAGCTCGGTAATCTTGCGAATACCCTGGGAATCAAGAATGTTGGTGGGGTCAAGCGAGGTGCGCGGCGTCTGCTCGAGGTAATCGATTGCAACGTCTTCCAGCACATAGCCGTTCAGGTCGTTGCCGATGACCTCGATGATGCGGTCACGGAAGTTCTGACGCTCTTCAAACAGGCTGACAAATTCAAACTTTTTACCGACCGTCTTCAGCGCTTCGGAGAATTTGGCGTTGAACAGCTCATTGACGGCGGTGCGGTCAGAGGCTCGGTCCACCCCAATTGCTTTGGCCACCTTGAGCACGTCCTGCTGGGTCTCGTTTACCCGCAGATAGAAGGCAACGGTGATATCAGCTCGCAGGTTGTCCTGACAGATAAGCCCATCCTTGCCACGTCGATCCACTTCGAGCGTCAGCAGGGAGATTTTCATGAACTCTTTCTTGTAGATCACTGGATAAACCAGCGCCCCGGTGAAGTGCACTTTGGGGGTAGAGCTCATATCGTTCACAATCAACGCCGTGCCCTGGGGCACCTTGATGTAGAACGCATTGAACAGGACAAAAAAACCGACGATCAGCAGAAAGACAATACCGACCCCGATCAGGAAGGGCATTACCATAGACATACTCATTACGCTCAAACTCCTTTGCAGGGCAACACAGCACCTGAATAGTGCCGTCTCGCACTATTTCCCGTTAAATTCGTCTTCACCGATCACCCGATAGGCGTGCTCCGCCTCCAGGTATTCCAGTAGGACCAGGCGGTCGCCACGCTTGAACCCCAGCGCCGGGTCCGCGCGCACACGCAGGATCAGGCCCGCACCGCCGTCTTCCATCACCGCCTCGCCCAGTCGATCACTGACCAGCGGCGAGCGCACCACCACCACCTGCCCCAGCAACGAGCGCGTGGTCGAACCCAATACCTTGCGAAACAGCGGTCGCAACGGCGCCACCACCAGCCGGGTGACAGGCACAGCCACCACCAGCGCCAGCACGATCACCACCAGGCCCACGGGGTAGCGCAATAGCCCTAACGGCAGCCAGCCCAGCAGCAACAGCTGCGCGAAGTAACTGGCCAGCCAGGCAAAGAACACCAGCACCGTCAGTACCAGCGTGAGCGGGACCTCATGCAGGCCCAGCTTCATCAGCAGGCCACCCAGCCCCTCGGCATTGGACGGGTCGTCCATGCCGCCGTCACCGCCGGCATCCAGCACGTCAACATCCACCGCGCCCAGCGCTACCGTCAGCCAATACAACAGGGCCACGCACAGCATGAAGCTGAACAGCACCACCGGAAACGTCAGCGACGTCTGAAAGAAAAGCTCCATCCCCCCTCCCTGACCGCTTGCAAGGTTTAGCTATCGGAGCGCTGCTTCAGGCGTGCCAGCACGCTGTCCGCACTGCCGGAGGCCGGCGTAATGCCCGCCGCCCGCAGCTTTTCTTCAAGCGCCTGGTCTGGGCTGCCCTCGACCGCAAGCTCCGCCGCGGCTTCCATGCGGGCGCCACGCTCGGCCTGCTTCTGCTTGATACGCTCCAGCGATTCCAGCGCGGTGTGCATCTTGGCCTGAGAGCCGCCGTAGCGTTGTGACACCGCAAGCTGCGCCTTCTGCACGCTCTCGGTAGCCTTGACCACATCAACCTGCTGCTTCAGACGCTTGATATTGCCTTCGGCCTGCTGCACCGCCTGACGCAGATTGGCCACGCTGGTGGCATAGGCCTCAGCCTGCTCGGACTCCAGCTTTGCCTCGTTTTCCAGGCCTGCGATCTTCTCGGCAACTTCACGCGCCAGCGCCTCGTCACCAGACTCCAGCGCCTTGAGCGCATACTGCTCATACTCAGCGACGCGCGCCGAGACCTTGCTCAACTTGTCCGCTGCCAGCTTCTGCTTGGCCATGATATTGGCCAGCGCTTCGCGGGACCGGTGCAACTCGGCATCAGCATCACGAATTTCCTGATCGAGGATACGCAGCGCCTGGCTGTCGACCAGCGCCTCGCCTGCCTCATGGGCGCCACCACGCATTGCAGTCAGCAATTTGCTCCACACGTTCATCAGCTTTCTCCTTGTCAGGCTTGCATCACCAGGTGGTTCTCGTAGGCCTCGGTCGCCTTGATCACGTTATCCGCCAGCAGCTCGATCTCGAACACCACATCAGACAGGGCCGAGCCAGAACTCAAGGCACCAAACATCGTGTAGCAATCGGTGCCGTCGGCCAGACGCTCCAGGCCGATGCTCGACAGCGGAAAGAGCTTGTGGGTGCGCAGCACCTCTTCATTAAACTCAGCCAGATCACGCACATCACTCACCGGCCACAACAAGGCTTCAACGATGATCTGCTCGCCAAACACGGCAACAAACAGCGGCAAATCACCGTAGTCATGCATGGTGACGTGCAAGCTGGCTTCGCTGCCGTCAATCAGTTCCACACTGGCGCGCTTGCCCTGAAACAACTCGGTGCCGCTCAAGGCCTTATGCAACGCCGTGGCACTCCAAACCTGCTGCATGCTCATGTCTATCTCCTTCTCCATTGCGTCCAGCTGGGCCATCGGCTGGCGCAGCTTTCGTTCTACTGCCATGAGCGCAGAGGCATGCTCGGGCAATATCCAGACTTCCTTCTTGACCAGCCCCTGCTCACGCAAGCGCTGACGATACAGTCGTTGATAGTAGGCAGATGATTTCTTTTCCATACAGCGAGACTAGTTCATCACATGTAACAATGCAATGAATTACATGTGATGATTTTAAAGACACTTTTCAGGCGACGCCGGAAGAGGCACAAAGACCGGCTCAGACAGGCAGTACAAGAGGGACGGATCAGTAAAAAGGCGGGCGCTTCCAGGCGGCGTGAGAGAAGGCGCGATCCGTGCACTGGCTATTTAACTACAGCAGCCCTGGGCGCGTCAGACAAAGAAAAGCCTACCCGCGCACAGTTCGGCGTTTTCAGGAGGGTGATTGCGGAGGGCGGAACAAGATCGGCACCAGGTGCAAAATGATCAACGCCAGCGCCGCGCAGAGCAGGCCGGTTGCCTGGTACCCCAGGCCAATGGTGACGCCAATCGCAGCGGTCAGCCAGATGCCGGCGGCGGTGGTCAGACCCTTGACCTGATTAGCCGCATCCCCCTTGAGGATAGTGCCCGCGCCAAGAAAGCCAACACCGGCAACCACACCCTGAATCACCCGGCTCATGGCGTCATCCAGCGCCCCGGCTACATCCGGCACCAGTACAAACAGCGCAGCGCCAAGGCATACCAGCATGTGCGTACGCACACCAGCAGCCTTGCCCTGCCGCTCGCGCTCCAGGCCCAGCACGCCACCCAGTAGCGCCGCCAGCAGCAGTCGTAGCGTAACGCGGGTGCCCTGCTCAATATCTGTCAGATCGGAAAACTCATCGACCAGAGTACGGCCAATCGTGTTCAGTACCTGCTCCATATCCTTCATGTCTCGCTCCCGCGCACCTGTATAACTGTGAGTGCTGCCAGCGCCGGTGGTTCAGCTGCCATCAAAGCAAATTGCCACTACGGGATGGCCTGCCCTCGCCGCCGCGTTATACTGCGGCAAATCGTCGCTGCCTGATAACCCAATGACCCTTTTGTTGACTGCCCTATCCATGCTCTTACTGCTCGCAGGCCTGGCCTTGCAGCGCAGTCGCAGGCGGGCATCCACGTTCAAGGCACTACTGGAGCTGTCACCCAACGGCCTGCTGATACTCGACGGCCGGCACCGCATCCGCTGGCACAACCCTTCAGCGCGTCGTCTGCTCGAACAGTCTGCACAACAGCTGCGAGCAGACTTGCCGATCAGCCGCTGGCTGCCAGCGCTGACCGCCATGCCCGCCCCCCTGGAGCGTATCGAGCTGCAGTTGCCGACATCACAGGGCCTGCGCCAGCAGGATCTGACTCGCCTGCCCGACATCGACGGCCAGACGGTGCTGCTACTGCACCCCGAGACCGACCTGCAGTCCAGCGCCGAGACCATGGAGCGCTTCAAGCGTAGCCAGTATTTTGCCCAAATCGGCACCTGGGACTGGGAGATCGACACCGACCGGCTGTATTGGTCGGAAGCCATTTACGGCATGTTCGGCTACCAGCCGGGGGCGGTGACACCCAGCTACAGCCTGTTCTGCAACAGCGTGCACCCTGATGATCGCGAGCGCGTACGCGCTGGTGAGATCCGCTGCATCGAAACCGGCGAGAACCACGACGAGGAATACCGTGTGGTCTGGCCAGACGGCAGCGTGCACTGGGTCAGGGAAACCGGCAACGTGATCAAGAACGAGCAAGGCGAGGCCATCAGGATGATGGGTGTCGTGCGCGACATCACCGACGAAAAGCGCTCAGCCCAGGAGCTGCGCCAGCTCGCCCACAAGGACCCACTGACCGGCCTGCCCAACCGCCTGATGCTCGAACAGCAGCTCGGCGCAGCGATTACACGCGCCCGCGCCCAGAACAGCCGCCTGGCGCTGGTGTTCATCGATCTCAACAAGTTCAAGTTCATCAACGACCAGCACGGCCACGCCGCCGGTGACACTGTGCTGGTGGAAGTCGCGCAACGCCTACGCAGCGCTGTGCGTAGCAGCGACATGGTCGCGCGTCTGGGCGGTGACGAGTTTGTCGTGCTGCTCGAAGGGCTGTCACGCAGCACCGAGGTCGGCGCGGAGGCCGAGCGCATCAGCGCAAAGCTGCTCACCAGCCTGGCGCCTGCCATGACGCTGCAAGGGCGCGATTACCGCATTGGCGCCAGCCTCGGGGTCGCACTCTTCCCCGAACATGCCCCGACCATGGACAAGCTGATCCACGCCGCCGACCTGGCGATGTATGCCGCCAAGCGCAGCGGCAACAACCAGTATCGCCTGGGCGAAGACCTCAACACCCACACGCAGGCACTCAGCTCCGTCAAGCATTGAGCCGCCTTGCATCTATCGCCTAACCGGCGCTGGCACCCTGTCCGCGCAGCTTGCCGACCAGGGTAATCAAGCCCAGTATCAGCGCGCCGGCGACAATGCCGAACAACGCATTCAGCAAGGTCGGTGTCAGCCCGCCCAGCACCGTGCCCAGCCAGGGCCAGCCCGACACCTGCGCGGCGCTGGCTTCAATCCAGTGGTGTACTACCGCAATCCCATGACTGAGGATGCCGCCACCGACCATGAACATTGCTGCAGTTCCTACCACTGACAGGGTTTTCATTAACCACGGCGCCGCCGCCAGGATGCCGCGCCCGCAGGCCTGGGCAAAAGCGCTGCTGCGCCGGGTCAGCGCCAGACCGCCATCATCAAGCTTGACGATGCCGGCGACCAGGCCATAAACACCGATGGTCATCAGCAGGGCAATACCACACAACACCAGCACACGGGTCAAAAACTCGGCCTCCGCCACGGTGCCCAGGGTGATGGCAATAATCTCGGCAGACAGGACAAAGTCGGTGCGAATGGCGCCGGCAATCTTGCGTTTCTCGCGCGCCACCATATCCACCTTCTCGTCATTCAGCGCCTTGACCGTTTCCTGATGCTCACTGTGCACATCATGCAGAAAGCGGTGCGCCAGCTTCTCGGCCCCCTCGTAGCAGAGAAAGGCACCACCCAGCATCAGCAGCGGCGTGATAAGCCAGGGCGCGACGGCGCTGATCAACAGCGCCGCGGGCACCAGAATGAATTTGTTACGCAAGGACCCCTTGGCCACCGCCCAGACCACTGGCAGTTCGCGCTCGGCGCGCACTCCGGTCACCTGCTGCGCGTTCAACGCCAGGTCATCGCCCAGCACGCCGGCGGTTTTCTTGGCCGCCACCTTGGTCATCACGGACACGTCATCAAGCACCGACGCAATATCGTCAAGCAACACAAGCAGACTGGTAGCCAAGAAACACTCCTGATCGGCACAACATTGATTTGGTAGCGAGGCAGCATGCTTCGCCAGAACTCAGGCCACGCACATGGCACGGGCTTCAGACGAGCATAGCGCGCCACCGCCGCGCTGTGAAATTCGCCGCCGCCATCTCAAGATGTCTCCGCTCTGGCCGATGCCCCTGTTATGTGTCAGCACCATCTATAGTTTCGACGCTAGAGGTTAACGATGTTCGGATCCAGCCAGCGCGCCGCGCTGCAACAGGCTCGGCAAGAGCTCGACAACAAGAACAGCATCCTTGAAGCCATCCGGCAGAACCTTGCCTGGATCGAGTTCAGTCCCAAGGGCGTGATCCTCGACGCCAACCCCGCCTTTCTGAACGTGGTGGGGTATCAGCTGGACGAGATACGCGGTCAGCAGCACAGTATGTTCTGTGCGCCACAGCTGGTAGCCAGCGCCGAATACAAAAGGTTCTGGCAGCGCCTGGCCGATGGCGAGAGCTTCAGCGACCGTTTTATGCGTCAGGGCCAGGGGGGCGCTCGATCTGGCTGGAGGCCAGCTATATCCCCATTTGCGACGCCGCCGGCCGGGTGGATAGCGTGCTCAAGCTGGCCACCGACATCACCCGCGAGGTGCAGGCCGAACAGCAGCATGAAAGCCTGCCGAACGCCATCAACCGGTCCATGGCTGTGATCGAATTCACCACCGACGGACACATCGTCACCGCCAACGAGAATTTCCTCGGCACCATGGGTTACCGTCTGGATGAGATCAAAGGGCAGCACCACAGCCTGTTCTGCACGCCGGAGGATGCCGCCAGCGAAGAGTACCGTCGCTTCTGGGCCAGCCTGAACAACGGCAACTTCATCTCCGACCGCTTCCGCCGCATCAGCAAAGGCGGTGCGCAAGTCTGGCTGCGTGCTACCTACAACCCGCTGTACGACGCCCAGGGCAGGCTGTATGGGGTGGTGAAATTTGCCAGCGATATCACCGCACAGGTCGAGCGCCGGCACGCCGAGTCCGCCGCAGCAAAACTGGCCTTCGACATCGCCGCCGAGACAGATAGCAGCGCCCGCAATGGCGCAGACACCGTCGATCAGACCGTCAACGTGGTGCGCAGCATCGCACAGGAGCTGGCACAGGTAGCAGACAGCATCGGCGCTTTGAGCGCCCAGTCTGAGCGCATCAACAGCATCGTGCAGGTGATTCGCGGCATCGCCGAGCAGACCAACTTGCTGGCCCTGAACGCTGCCATCGAGGCGGCACGCGCCGGCGAGCAAGGGCGTGGTTTTGCCGTAGTTGCCGACGAGGTGCGCAACCTCGCGGCGCGCACAGCGCAGGCCACGGTTGAGATCAACGACGTGGTGCAGCAAAACATGGAGCTGGCCCAGCAGGCAGTCAGCGGCATGAGCGGCGGGCGAGAGAAGGCCGAACAGGGAGTGGAGCTGGCCAATCGCGCCGGGGAAGTCATGCTGGAGATTCGCGACGAGGCGCAGCGCGTGGTTGATGCCATCGGCCAGTTTGCCGACGCCATTGAAGACTGACTGCGCAGCCCTGTCCCAGGCGCCGCACTCACGCGCGGATAGGCTGCCTGGATGCAATGGCCTACACTGTGCAGCCACCAACACCGTGCCGGAGACAGCATGCACAGCGCCAAACCCCTCGCCGGCCTCAAGGTGATCGAACTCGGCACCCTGATCGCCGGCCCCTTTGCCGCCCGCATCTGCGCCGAGTTTGGCGCCGAGGTCATCAAGGTTGAATCACCCAACGGCGGTGACCCGCTACGCAAATGGCGCAAGCTGTACGAGGGCACCTCGCTGTGGTGGTTTGTGCAGGCGCGTAACAAGCAATCGCTCACGCTGAACCTCAAAGATGCCGACGGCATCGCCATTCTCAAGCAGTTACTCAGTGAGGCGGACATCCTGATCGAGAACTTTCGACCGGGCACCCTGGAAAAGCTGGGGCTGGACTGGGACACCCTGCACGCGCTCAACCCCGCTCTGGTGATGGTGCGGCTGTCCGGGTTCGGCCAGACCGGGCCGCTGAAAGATCAGCCGGGCTTTGGCGCCGTGGGCGAATCCATGGGCGGACTGCGCTATATCACAGGCTTTGAAGATCGCCCGCCGGTGCGCACCGGCATCTCGATCGGCGACTCCATCGCCGCGCTCTGGGGCGTCATCGGCGCGCTCATGGCCCTGCGGCACCGGGAGGTCAATCAGGGCAAGGGGCAGATCGTCGATGTAGCCCTGTACGAAGCAGTGTTCGCGATGATGGAAAGCATGGTGCCGGAGTTTGACGTGATGGGCTTTGTGCGTGAGCGCACCGGCAACATCATGCCCGGTATCACCCCCTCCTCCATCCACACCTGCAGCGACGGCAAAGCAGTACAGATCGGCGCCAACGGCGACGCCATTTTTCAGCGCTTCATGCGTGCCATTGGCCGTGATGATCTCGCCGATGACCCGACCCTGGCCGACAACGCCGGCCGGGACACCCGTCGCGACGAGTTGTACGCACTGATCGACCGCTGGGCAGCGAGCCTTCCGCAGGACGAGGTGTTAAAGGTTTTGGAGCAGGCCGAAGTCCCGGCCAGCAAGATCTACTCCGCCGCCGACATGTTCACCGACCCGCAGTATCTCGCCCGCGAGATGTTTCTGAACGCCACCCTGCCCGACGGCAAAGCCTTCAAGATGCCAGGCATCGTGCCCAAACTGTCAGACACCCCCGGCAGCGCCGAATGGACCGGGCCGGCGCTGGGTGAGCACACCGATGCCATCCTTGGCACACTCGGGTACAGCGAACAGCAGATTGCCGAGCTGCGCGCGCGCAGGGCGATTTAGCGGATCGTAAGAAGAGTGCCGTATGAGGGATCGGACGCAGAGCGTCCAGTCAGGCGCTCCCACGCGAAGCGTGTGGGAGCGATCAACGTGCTCGCATGGTGGAGTGCGCACCCGGGTTTCGTCCCGTTTACGCGGGCGAGTAGCGCAGGGCTGACGGGAAATAGAGCGGCAGCATGTCTGAGGAGCAAAGCGACGAGTTCTGCCGCTCCCCGTCAGACCGAGCAACGCAGCGAACCCGAAGGGCCGCGTAGTCGGGTGCCCCTTAGCTCGCCGAAAAGGCGAAAAGCCGATTCGACAACAGCGCGCCACGAGAAACAGCCAACCGGACCTCCCCTAAACACTGATTAACCAGCTTAGAACCCACCCCTAATCAAAATCCTGCTTCTCCATCCACGGAATAATCCGCTCAAAGGCACGCTCGATCCGCTCCAGCGAGGTTGAATAACTCAGCCGCAAAGCGTTGCTGCAACTGTTGCCGAAGGTCTCGCCGGGAATGGTACACACGCCGGTTTCCTTCAGCAGCCGCAGCGCCACGTTGGTGCCATTGACCCCTTCTGGCAGCGCCGGGAAAAGGTAGAAGGCCCCTTCGGGCTTGTATCCGGTCAGGTGCGGCGTTTGCTCCACCAGCTCCACCAGCCGGTCGCGCCGCCGGGTGTACTCGCTGAGCATCTCCTCGATAAAGGCACCGCCGCTGCGCAGCGCCGCTACCCCCGCCCACTGAAACGGCGTGTTGGCCACTGTGGTGGTGAACATGTGGTAGCGCCGCAGCTTTTTGATCGCCGCCTGACTGCCGATCAGCCAGCCGATGCGCATCCCGGCCATGCTGTAGGTTTTGGAGAAACTGCTGACCACCATCACATGGTCCAGATCGCTGCAGCACGACAGCACCGAGGGATACTCACGGCCGTCATAGATCAGGTGGTCGTAAACCTCATCGCTGATCACATGAATACCGCGATAGGCTGCCTCCTCCAGGATTGCTTCGAGCGTCTCACGGGGGTAAAGCGTGCCGGTCGGGTTGCTTGGTGAGTTGAGCACAATCGCGTGGGTGTGCGGCTCGATGGCATCGATCACCTCCTGCGGATCAAGCTGGTGGTGGTTTTCGGCACGGGTGGTGATCTCGGTCACCTCGCCACCGTTCATGCGAATCAGCGGTGCATACAGCATGAATGCCGGATCGGGCACGATAAAGTGGCGACCCGGTGCCGCCACTGCGGTCAACGCCAGATAGATCGCCTCGGTCGCGCCGGTGGTGATCATGATGTTGTCCGGCGTCAGCGGCCGCTGATAGCGCTCGCTGTAGTACTCGGCCAACGACTCCAGCAGCTCGGGCAAGCCGGCATCCATGGTGTAACCGGTCTGCCCGGCGCGCAGCGCCTCAACCGAGGCTTCCACCACGGTCTCGGGCGCCGGCAGGTCAGGCTGCCCAATGGACAGATGAATAACATCGTCCATGGTAGACGCCAGGTTAACCATCTTGCGGATACCGGGAATCGGGATGGTCAGCAGCGCCGGGTTCCAGATCGGATCTTCCGATTCGTACAGGTCAATGTCGGAGCTTCCCAGTGGCATGGCGTTACTCCTGTGCAGCGTTGAACAGGTCCGGACGGCGATCGGTCAGCGGCGCCGCCTGCTGGTAGGCATGGCCAGCGCGCAGCACCACCGCATCGTTAAAGCGCGCACCGACCAGCTGCAGGCCAATCGGCAAGCCCTTGCTATCAAAGCCGCAGGGGACCGACAGCCCCGGCTGACCGGTCATGTTGAAGGGGTAGGTAAAGGGCGTCCAGGTCGGCCAGCGGGTGCTGGGCCAGTCTTCCGGCACCTCGCGCCCGGTCTTGAAGGCGGTCAGCGGCAGGGTTGGCGTCAGCAGCAGGTCGTACTTCTGATGGAAGGCCGCCATGCGCTCACGCAGCGCCATGGACTCGTTCATCGCACCCATGTAATCGAGCATGCTCAGGCGCGACGCCTTCTCCGCGACCTTGATCAGCTCCGGATCCATCAGCGCACGCTTCTTGGGCCCGAGGTCGCGAATGGCATTGGCCGCGCCGCCGTAAAACAGATGGCCAAAGGCGGCCAGCGGATCACTGAAACCGGGGTCGACCCGCACCACCTCGGCGCCCAGGTCGGCGAACACCTTGGCCGCCTCGGCAACCGCTGCTTCTACTTCAGGGTCTACATCCACGTAGCCGAGATTAGGGCTGTAGGCGATCTTCAGGCCTTTGACGCCGCCACTCAGCTCAGCCAGATAATCAATGTTGCGCCGTGGCACCGCGTTGGTATCTCGATGATCGGCTTCGGTCAGCACGTTCATCATCAGCGCGCAGTCTTCCACGGTCCAGGTCATCGGGCCGGCATGGGCCAGGGTGCCGAACGGGCTGGAGGGCCAGTGCGGCACTTCACCGAAAGAAGGCTTGAGCCCGACAATGCCGCAGAACGCAGAAGGAATACGGATGGAGCCGCCCGCGTCGGTGCCGAGCGCCAGCGGCGCCATGCCCAGCGCCACCGCCACACCGCTGCCACCCGAGGAGCCGCCGGAGGTTTTATCAGGGTTCCAGGGGTTGTTGGTCACGCCGTCAACCGGGTTGTCGGTCACGCCCTTCCAGCCCAGCTCAGGTGTGGTGGTCTTGCCGATGGGCACATAGCCGTGACGTGCCAAGGCGGCAGTGCAGGCGCCGGTTTTGCCCAGCGTGCTTTGCGGGTCAACGGTATGGGAGCCTTTGAGGGTTGGCCACATGGGAGTGAGAAAGACATCCTTGACCGCCACCGGTACGCCATCCAGCAGCCCCTGCGGCGTGCCCGCGCTGTAGCGCTGCTCTGACTCGCGCGCCAGCGCCAGGCTGGTCTCGCGGTCCACCAGGCAAAAACCGTTGGTGTGACTGTCTAGCCGTTCGATCTGGTCCAGCATGGCGCTGGCCACGTCGACGGGCGAGAGCTGGCGGTCGGAAAAATGTGCCCGCAACTGCATCGCCGTCATTGCCAGAATTTCGTCGGACATAATCGTCTCCTCAGTGCCAGAGTACCCGGCTGCTTCTAGTCTCCGGGCGCTATTTCCCCCTGTTCACACGGTTGTGCAGGGGCTCATCGGCCAGCCAGCGGTGCAGATTGGCCATGAACTGCTCACCCAGCGCGCGGCGCCAGCCGATGAAATCACCGGCCATGTGCGCCGACAGCATCACGTTGGGCATGTCCCAGAGTGCATGCCCTTCGGGCAATGGCTCGGGGTCAACAACATCCAGTACCGCAGCGCCGAGCTGACGCTGCTGGAGAGCCGCGACCAGATCGTCGGTAACCACAATGGCGCCGCGCCCTACATTCACCAGCAGCGCATCGCTACGCATCAGCGCTAGGCGATCACGGTTAATCAGCCCGCGCGTGTCCTCGGTCAGCGGCGCGGTAATGATCACCACGTCCGCCCCGGGCAACACCGCGTCCAGCTGGTCGCTAGCCAGCACGCGGGTAAAGTGCGGCGCTTCCCGTGCCGTACGGGCGATGCCGGTCACCTCGATATCCAGTGCCGCCAACAGCCTGGCCACTTCGCTGCCGATTGAGCCGGCACCGATAACCAAAGCCTGCTGACGCGCGGCCAGCGCGGTTTCGCGGTGCTGCCACTGGTGCTGACGCTGCAGCCGCAGGTTGCCGAGGCTGTCCTTGGCATGCATCAGCACCGCGCCCAGTACGTATTCGGCAATGCCCAGATCAAACACCCCTCGGGCATTGGTGAGCAGCACATCGCTGTCCCACAGCGCCGGGAACATCAAGGCATCGACCCCGGCACTGGTGGCATGCACCCAACGAATGTTGTGCTCGGCTGGCCAGCAGCCTTCGAGCAACCCGGTGCGAAAGTCGGTGACCACCAGTACATCGGTCTGCGGCAGGTGCAGGCGCAGATCCGCCTCATCGCTGACCGTGCGCAACTCCACCGTGGTGGGCAGCTCGTCAAGCCCCGGCAAGGCTTCCTCGCCGGGGGCAACCAGCACCAGGATCCGCGTCATGCCGCCACCTGTTCGAGGGCCCGACTGAAACGCTGCACCGCTTCGTCTACCTCCGCGCTGCTGACCGTCAGCGGCGGCAACCAGCGGACAATTTGCCCGTCGGTGCCGCAGCGCAGCAGCAATAAGCCCTCGTCCTCCGCGGCGCTGGTCAGGCGCGCGGCCAGATCACCGCGCGGGGTGCGGTAATCGTCGGCAATCTCCATGCCTTGCATCAGCCCCTTGCCACGCAGCGTATCTATCATCGGGAAACGCTGGCGCAGACCCAGCAGCCGCTCGGTCAGTAGCTCACCCTGCTCCGCTGCGTTGGCCACCAGTTGCTCCTTGTCGATCACCTCCAGCGTCGCCAGCGCAGCGGCGCAGGCCACGGCGTTGGCGCCATAAGTGCCGCCCTGGGAGCCTGCCAGCCCCTTGCTCATCAATGCTTCGGAGGCGGCAATGGCCGACAGCGGAAAGCCGCTGGCCAGCCCCTTGGCGGTAATCACGATGTCCGGGGTCACGTCAAAGTGGTTGTGACTCCAGAAGCGCCCGGTACGCCCGTAACCGGCCTGAATCTCGTCGCAGATCAGCAAGATGCCATGCTGCCGACAGCGCTCGGCCAGGCCCTGCATAAAGGCTGTGTTGGCCGGGTAGTAGCCGAACTCGCCCTGCACCGGCTCGATCAGCATGGCGGCGGTGTCGCTGGGCGCAGTGCGGGTTTTCAGAATGTGGTCGAGCTCGCGCAGGGCAAACTCGGTGGCCTGCTCCTCGCTCCAGCCGTAGCGGTAGGCATGCGGAAACGGAGATACCACCACTCCGGCCATCATCGGGTGAAAGCCGGTGCGCACCTTGGTACCAGAGGTGGTGAGGGAGGCGGCGGCCATGGTGCGACCGTGAAAGCCACCATCAAACACGATGATATTGGCGCGACCGGTGGCCTGCCGTGCCAAGCGCAGGGCCGCCTCTACCGACTCGGAGCCGGAGTTGGCGAAGGCCACCGAATCAATGCCCTCGGGCATGCGTTCGGCCAACGCATCGGTCAGCTCCAGCATGGGCCGGTGAGCAACCGTGGTGTACTGGGCGTGAATCACGCGGCCAACCTGCGCCTGGGCGGCGGCGACCACGGTGGGATGACAATGGCCGGTGCTGGTCACACCGATACCGGAGGTGAAGTCCAGATAGCGCCGACCGTCGGTATCGACCAGCCAGCTACCTTCGCCGTGATCGACACAGACCTGGCTGGCCTGCTTGAGCAGCGGTGACAAATGGTGCATAGCCATCTCTCCTGTCCTTTCGGCGGGCCGAAGCCCGAGTCTGATCGGCCAGCGACACGCAGAGCGTGTCCTGACACACGAGCGGGATCAGTGCAGCGCGGCAATCACGCCGGCAGTCACATCCCGACAGGTCCGCCGCTGGCCAGCTGTGGTCGCCAGATCCTTGGCAACCGCTTGGCGCAGGCGTTCGGCAGCCTGTGCGCAGCCCACCCAGTCCAGCATCAGGGCTGTGGTGAGCAGCATGGCAGCAGGGTTTGCGAGCCCCTGGCCGGCGATATCCGGCGCACTGCCATGTGTGGGTTCGAACAGCGCGGGCATGGCACGGCTGTCCGGATTGATATTGCACGACGGCGCCAGCCCCAGTCCGCCCGAGAGCACGGCGGCCAGATCCGTCAGAATGTCTCCATGCAAGTTGCTCGCCACCACCACGTCAAAGGTCCAGGGGCACTGCACAAACTTCATGCAGGCCGCGTCAACCAGCTCATGGTGCACACCTATCTCGGGGAACGCGGCGGCAATCTCGGCAAACACCTCGGTGTACATATCGCCCCAGTAGGGCTGGGCATTGCGCTTGGTAATCAGGCATACCTGTGCACCAGCACGGCCCTTGTCTGCGCAGTGAAAGTGCCGCGTCTCTGCCCCCCGCGCCTCCAGCCGCTCACGGGCGCGGACAAAAGCATGGCGAATCAGTCGCTCGGTAGCGCGGCGGGTAAATACCTCCAGCTGGGTGGCAACCTCATCGGACGTGCCCCGGTGCAGGCGACCGCCCTGATTAACGTACTCGCCCTCGCTATTCTCGCGAATCACCAGCATGTCGACCTCGGCGGCGCGCGCATCGGCCAGATACTGGGGCGCGCCGGGCAGCAACCGGGCCGGCCGCTCGCAGGCCCACAACCCCAAGCCCTTGCGAAACTGCAGCAGCGGCGACAGCGAAACGCTGTCGGGCAGGCAGTAGCGGCCTGCATCAGTCAGCGGCCCCGGGTCGCCCAGCGCGCCCATCAACAGCGCGTCGTAAGCCTGCACCTGGGTCATGGCATCGACCGGCATCATCTCGCCATGCCGCCGGTGCCAGTCGGTCGAGGGCCACTCCAGCCAATCCCAGGTCAGGCCCAGTGGCGTTTGCTTATCCAGCGCCTGCAGCACCTCGGCAGCGGCGGTCATGACCTCCTGACCAATGCCGTCGCCGGGCATCAGGGCGATGCGCCGTGGCTCAGCCATACTTTATTCCCCACCCATGCACAGGTACTTGATTTCGGTGTACTCATCCAGCCCGTGACGCGAGCCCTCGCGGCCCAGGCCGCTGGCCTTGACCCCGCCGAAGGGCGCTGCGGCATTGGACACCGCCCCCTCGTTGACGCCGATAATCCCGGCCTCCAGCGCATCGGCAACGCGCCAGACGCGGTGGATGTTGGTGCTGTAGAAGTAGGCGGCCAGCCCGTAAGGCGTATCGTTGGCCAGCTCGATGGCCTGCTCCTCGCTGTCGAAGCGAATCACCGCCGCCAGCGGACCGAAGGTTTCGTCGGCGCAGACCTGCATGTCCGGGGTCACGCCGGTCACCAGTACGGGCTCAACGTAGTTACCCTTGGCCTCGCCGGGTGATGCGCCAGCAACATGCTTGGCGCCCTTGGCCAGCGCATCTTCAAAGTGTTCCTGCACCTTTTTCACCGCTGCCCGATTAATCAGCGCGGACTGGGTGACGCCCTCTGCAAAGCCGTCACCCAGCTTGAGCTTGCCCATGGCCTCGGCCAGCTTCTCGACAAAGCGATCGTGCACGCCGTTCTGCACCAGAAAGCGATTAGCGCAGACGCAGGTCTGGCCGGTATTGCGAAACTTGCAGACCATAGCGCCTTCTACCGCACGGTCCAGATCAGCGTCATCAAAGACGATAAAGGGCGCGTTGCCGCCCAGCTCCAGCGATACCTTTTGCACATGCTCGGCGCATTGGGCCATCAGCTGGCTGCCGACGCTGGTCGAGCCGGTAAAGCTCAGCTTGCGCACTGTCTCGCTGCTGGTCAGCACCTTGCTGATCATCGACGCCTTGCCGGTGACCACGTTGAATACGCCCGCCGGGATACCCGCCTCTTCGGCCAGTACACCCAGCGCCAGCGCGGTAAAGGGCGTGGCGCTGGCGGGTTTGACGATCATCGAGCAGCCGGCTGCCAGCGCGGCGCCCGCCTTGCGGGTAATCATCGCTGCCGGGAAGTTCCAGGGCGTGATGGCGGCCGTCACGCCAATCGGCTGGCGGGTCACCACGATGTGCTGCCCGGGCTTGGCACCGGGAACGGTCTCGCCGTAAACGCGCCGCGCCTCCTCGGCAAACCAGCGGATGAAGGATGCGGCGTAATCCACCTCACCACGCGACTCCACTAGCGGCTTGCCCTGCTCCAGGGTCATCAGGCTGGCGATGTCCTCGCGGTGCTTGAGGATCAAGTCGTTCCAGCGCATCAACAGATCGGCGCGCTCCAGCGCCGTGGTCTTGCGCCAGTTGGCAAAGGCCTGGTCGGCCTGGGTAATGCAATCGTTGAGCTGAGCTTCGTTCAGGCTGGGCACGCTGCCGATAATCTCGCCGCTGGCCGGGTTGTCCACCTCAATGGAAGCGCCATCGCTGGCGTCAATCCAGTTGCCTGCAACCAGACATTGCTGGCGAAACAGGCGGGGTTCGGCAAGACGGGACGGTGCAGACATGGCGGCCTCCAGGGGCAAGACGATGTAGGAGCAGGGCGGCCCTGCTCACCTGAAAAACGATACGCAGTGCGCTGCGCAAAAGACGCCACGCGAGCAGCATGGCGAAGATATAACCGGCAGGGCACTGTTTCAGTCGACCGCGCTCCGGTCAGCGCCCTCCTCCACAGGGTAGGCAGGATAAACATCAGACGCAAACAGCCGACGAGGGTTGAACCAGAGCCGATTTGACGGGTCAACCAGAGGTTGCCCCCCTGCCAAAAACGCAAACAAGGAGCACCCCATGCAACAGATCACCCACACTCTCGCCGGACTGCTGCTGGCCGGCAGCGCCAGCCTCGCCTTTGCCCAAACCGCCGCACCGGAAGACGCCAAGGTGTTTTTCATTTCCCCCAGCGACGGCGCGACCGTCAGCTCACCGGTCACTGTGCAGTTTGGCCTGGAGGGCATGGGCGTGGCGCCAGCAGGGGTTGAGCGCCCCGGCACCGGCCACCATCACCTGCTGATCGACACCGACACCCTGCCCCCGGCAGGTCAACCCATTCCGGCCGACGACAACCATGTGCACTTTGGTGGCGGGCAGACCCAGACCAGCCTCGAGTTGCCACCCGGCAAACACACCCTGCAGCTGATTGTCGGCGACCACTACCACATCCCGCTGTCGCCCTCGGTTACTTCCGAGCAGATCACCATCACGGTCGAGTAATCGCAGCAAGCTGACGCTGATCAGGGCGTACCCTGGTCAGCGCGTTGCTGGTGGATCTGCGCCCACTGCTGCGAGCTGCTGCCCAGCAGCACATTCATGCGGGCGAAGTAGGCCTGCAGATCGCTGACACTCAACTCGCCATAGGTGCGGGCGAATTCCAGCTCTCGGCGCAGATCAACCAGCGCGTAGAACACCTCGCGCTCGTGCTGCCACAATTCGCGCAGCCGGCGCATCTCGCCCCAGGCCGTGGCCGCACTCACACCCGCACTCAGACACAACACCGCAAACTGGCTGTAGCGCTCCCACCCCGGCAGCAGCAAGCCGAGCCCAGCCACCACCGAGGTTACAGCCGTCAGGCCAATCACCAGATTCTGGCAACGCCGGTACAGTCGCTTGTGCTTATCCGACTCCCGATCAAAGCGCTGAATGTTGTCCTCCAGCTCGCCCAGCAAATGGGCCTGCGCCTGAGTCTGCATGCTGCCTCCCTGTGGCTCATCGGGGCTACTTCTCGAGCATAGACGCCGGCGCGGGTGCCAGCGCCGCAGCGATGAGACCAGCCGCTGTGGCAGGGCTCACCGGATAGCCCGTGGCTAAGCTGCTGCAGCGCCGGATGGCAAACTGATGGTAAATACCCAGTTTTAGGTACTTGCCATCAACGCCCCGGGCGATATCCTTCTATCCGGCCAGCAATACGCTGGCCAACATCCCGGTCACTGCCCCCCACTCGCCGCATCTGCGGCGACATGCGTCGCGGCGTGGCCGGCTGTCACACGCGTTGTTCGGCCTGTCCGATCAGCTTTCGCGCCTACCAGTCGGGCGCACCCAGGGAGAGAAAAATGATCAAAAAAGCCTTAGCGCTGTTTGCCGTCCTATGCCTGTTTAGCGGCCCCGCAGCCGCCGGCTTCGATGGCTATGTCGAGGTGACCAACGACACCGGCTACGACATCTATTACCTGTATGTGAGCCACGCCAAGTCCAAGAGCTGGGAAGAAGACGTGCTGGATGAGGACATTCTGCCTGACGGCCACACAGTGCGGGTCAACCTGCGCGGTGCCAAGTCCTCCATCTTTGACATTCGCGCCAAGGACGAGGACGGCGACACCTACACCGTATGGGAAATCGACGTCGCCCGTGACGATGTCGTCTTTACCCTGGATGACATGGACTAAGTTCAACGCAGGGCGGCTCCCCGCCGCCCTGTCTGCAAACCACCAACCCCAGTCGCTGGCAGATGCCGAGTGCCTCCAGACTACTCGCCCCTGATAGCCTCAACACCATGGACACCCGCCATGCTCAGAACACTCTGCAACATGCTTGCGCTGTTGCTGCTGCTCAGCGGCAAAGCCGTTGCCGCAGACGCCCCCGTCACAATCACCAACAAGACTGGCTATGAGATCCAGTTCATCTACGTTGTGTATCGAGGCGATTCCTGCCCCTCAGAAGACATTCTGGGCGACGACGTACTCCCGGACGGCGCCAGTATCGAGCTGCAGAGCCAGATGGGGAGCAGACCTCTGGAGGAACTGATCGCGCAGGACGAAGACGGGGACCGTTATACGATCCTGCCATCCGGAGAGCTGGATGGTGAGATTGTCATTACCTTGGACGACATGCAGTAACACAGCCTGTTCGCTCCACCAGGCTTGCCTAGTGCTGACGCAATACCCAGACCTGATAGAGCGCCGCTAGCCCCAGCGCCATCACAGCGGGCAACAACAGCGTGTTGAACTGCCATTGGTCAAAGCCCAGCGCGCCGATCGTGCCGCCCAGAATAAAGCCGCTGATCAGCAGCAGAAACAACTTGGCCTTGCGCCGATCCACGGGCACCCCACGCAGGCGAGCCCCCAGCATCACACCCAGATCGGTAAAGATGCCCGTAACATGGGTAGTTCGGATGATCGCCCCACTGTAGGTGGTCACCATCGCGTTCTGCAGCCCGCAGGCAGCGGAGGCCAGGTAGTGACCACCCAGGCTGGCAGCCTGCAGTGCCAGCATGGCGAGCACCAGTAACAGCGCCTCCAGTACCAGCGCCAGTCCGTAACGCCGCCCCGGTTGCAACGCGCTGCTACCAATAAACAGTCCGCTGAATGCAGCCCCGGCGACAAAGCTGAGCAACACCAGCAGCAGGTGTAACAACTCCGCAGCCGGCAGCCGCGTCAGCCCGGCGCCCAGCAGAGTCGAGGTACCGGTCAGGTGTGACACCGCCTGATGGCTGAAGCCCAGCAGGCCCACCGCATTGACCACACCGGCCATCAACGCAAGGCTGAATGCGCCAGCCTCAACCCAGGATGGTAGTCTGGAAATCACGCGCTGGCTCCCCCTGGCAAAAGCCCCATCATACGCCGCCGCTATGCCCTCTGTCCGGCGGCCCCACGTTCGTCAGCCGGGCCGGGCTCAAACGTGGATATCCGCCGCCAACTGCGGGTAGAATCGCTGTTTTTCGACATTTCGACAGGACACTCGCAGATGGGTCGCGCTTATCAGAACCGCAAGGAATCCATGGCCAAGACGGCCGACGCCAAAACCAAGCTATACAGCAAGTACGCGCGGGAGATCTACGTCACCGCCAAGTCAGGCGGCGTGGACCCCGATGGTAACCTGGCCCTGCGCGGCCTGATTGATCGTGCCAAAAAAGACCAGGTGCCCGGCCACGTCATCGACAAGGCCATCGACAAGGCCAAGGGCGGCGGCGGTGAGGATTTTTCCAAGGCGCGTTATGAAGGCTTTGGCCCCGGCAACTGCATGGTCATCGTTGACTGCCTGACGGATAACCCGAACCGCACCTTCGCCGACGTGCGCAACTGCTTCACCAAGACCAAGAGCAAGATCGGCACCGAGGGCAGCGTCAGCCACATGTTCGATCACTGCGCCATTCTGGCGTTCAAGGGTGAAGACGAAGAAGGCACGTTGGAAGCGCTGATGATGGCCGACGTCGACGTCACCGACATCGAGAACGAAGACGGCGTGATCACCGTGTTTGCCCCGCACACCGAGTACTTCAAGGCCAAGCAGGCGCTGATCGACACCTTTGGCGAGCTGGATTTTGAAGCCGACCTGATCCAGTTTGTGCCGCAAACCACCACCGAGATCAGCGGTGATGATGTGGCCATGTTCGAGAAGTTTACCGACATGCTGAACGACCTCGACGACGTGCAGAACATCTTCCACAACGCCGAGTTCTGATCTGCGCGGGCGCTCCTCAGGAGCGCCCCGCCCGCCCTGCCCCAGCCGCCTCGACACCCGACTCCGTCAACGCATCAAGCTCCCGCCGCTGCTCGCGCATATGCTCCAGTTGCGTCTTGATCGCCGCCTTGCGCTCGCCATCAGCACCTTTGGCCTCCGCCTCCAGCGCACGCGCCTGCTCGGACAACTGCGCCTTGCGCTCGGCCAGTTGCTGCGCCTGTTCCGCCTTGTCGAACAACACCGCTTCTGCTTCAGCAGCCTGCGCGCGGCGCTGGCGATGCCCGCCACCTGCCGGGATAAACAGGTGCTCAGCAGGCACCGGGCGTTGATTCATGATGGTGGCCGACATGATCTCGATACCTGCGCCGTGCAAGCCGTCGAGAATCGCCTTGTACAGGGTGGAACGCGCCGTAATCAGGCCACGCGCCTCGGGCAGCACCCCGGATATCCGGTAGCTGATGGCAAAGTTGCCCAGCGCCAGCAGTTGTACAAAGGCATCCTGCAGGCCGCTGGCCTGCGCCGCCGCGAGCAGCAAGGGTTCTACATCAGAGTGATGAGTGTCATACCCCAGCGACAGCTCGGCCGAGACCAGCGCGCCATCACTGCGCAACGTGGCAATCGGCTGGCTGGTCAGATAGCTGTTGGGCAACGCAATCAGCTCGCCACTTTCAGATTGAATCTCGGTGTCAAACAGCCCCCGTTCGGCCACCCGACCAAAGTACTCTCCGACAGAGATAAAGTCGCCCAGCACAAAGGGCCGAGTCATGCGCAACAATACGCCTGCGGCCAGGTTGGCAAAGATATTGGACGACGAAAAGGCAAAGACGCCGGAGATCAACAACCCCAATAGCGCGATAATCTGGTTGCGCGCGCCCTCGCTGACCGGCAAGGCCAGGATGACGGCAACCAGACCAATCAGGGTCAGCGCCAGCATGATCAGCTGGCGTGAAAACAGCCGCTCGTTGCCCAGATCGCGATTGCGCCGAATCAACAAAAAATGCGCCAGCGCCAGCATCAACGCCACCAGCCCGAGCGTCAGCAGCAACGGCATAGACGCCAGGACTGCTGCCAGAATATCCGTGAGCAGGTTCATCCCGCCTCTCCCGTTAGTTTGTGCCCAGGGTAGTACTTGGCCGCCTCAGCTCGGCGCAGCTGTTGAAACGCTGCCACCTCCCAGGGCCGGATAGCGAGAATCATGCTGACGCCGAAACGCTGTTCCAGCGGCAGCACCAGATCCTCCTGATGGCTGTGGCGAAACGCCTGCGCCAGACGCTGCAACTTCTGATGCATCTGCTCGGTCGACTGCGGCGAGAGCATGCCGCTGAGGAACATACGCAGTTCACCCGGTCGGTTGAAGTGACACTGAAAGAAGTCGGACTGCACCTGTTGCTCGAAAAAACGCTGAATCGGCCCATGCTGCTGCCAGCGAAAATCATGACTGATCAGCGGCTTGATGCGGTTGCCAGGCAGCAACTCGATCAGCCCCATACGATCCAGCCGCGCCAGCCGACCGACCGCTTCCACTTCGCTGAGCTGATAGGTTTCCAGTATCTGTGCCAGGCTCCAGCGGTTCAGTGCGCAGATCGCCACCAGCAGCAGGCGGTCATCGCTCACCAGCTCCTGTTCCTGCTCGGCGGTCAAGGCGTCAATGCGCTGGGCCTGATCCAGCCGCCGCACCAGGTCGCTGATTTCCAGCCCCAACAAAGAGCAGATCTGATCCAGGCGCTGCAGAGAAAACTGCCGCTCGGAGAACAGGCGCTTGACGCTCGCCTCCGACAGCTCCAGCGCCTCAGCGACCTGCTGATAGGTGATGCCCTGCTCCTTCAATGCGTTTTTGAGCGCCGAAACAATCGCCGCGGTCTGCGCCATATGACAATACCTTTACCGAACATGACCGCCGATGCGACGGCTTCCAACCCAAGAAAGTATCGCCATGTAATACCTTAAGCCACCTTCTGCGCAACCTTTTCGGTAACGCTGGCGCCGCCGATCAGGCCGGTGCACAGTCCGCTCCAGACGCAGCCACACCCCGTGCGACTGCCACTTATGCTGGAGGCAACACCATGGATAACGAGATCAACAGCAACTCCTCAGGCTGGATTTTCTTCGTCAAGGCATCCTTTGCGATAGCCCTGCTGGCGACCGGCGCGGGCGTCATCTTCTCGCCCACCGACCTGCTGGTCAAAGGCTACATGTCGGTCTGCGCGCTGTTTCTGGTCAGCACCACCATCACCCTGTCGAAAACCATGCGGGACGAACACGAAGGCAAGCGTATCCATAACCGCCTGTCTGAAGCCCGCGCCCAACAACTGCTGAAAGAATATACGGAGTAACCGCCATGACACTCTGGAGAAAAGTAGGCACCCTGTTCCGCGCCAGCGCGCACGAGCCACTTGAGCAACTGGTCGACGCCAACGCCCTGCGCATCATGGAGCAGGAACTGCGCGACACCGAAAACGCCATGCTGCTGGCCAAGCGTGAGCTGGCCGGCCTGATGGCTACCATCAAACAGCTGCAACGCAGCAACCAGCAGCTCAGCGACGAGCTGCAGCAGCGCGAAGAGCAGGCCCGTCAGGCGCTTGAACGCGACGAGTCCGGGCTGGCCTACGAACTGGCCGAATGGATCGCCGCACAGGAGAACCAGTTGCAGCAGCAACGCCAGCACGCCGAGCAGCTGGAGCGCCAGGAGGCAACGCTGCGCGAGCAGTTGCGCCGCGCCGCGCAGCTGCACCAGCAGTATCGCCGCGAGCTGCAACTGGCCCGCGCCAACCGCAGCGCCGAGCGCCTGATGGGCAACCTGGGCCAGCAGACCCGCGGCTTGCAGGCACACATGGGCGACCTGGCCAGCTCTCTGGAGCGCATTCGCCAGCGCCAGGACAACGCCAGCGACGTTGGCGCCGCCCTGCAGCAGCTGCAGGATGAAGACGACGGCAGCGCCTTGGACCAGCGTCTGCAACGCGCCGGCATCGCTACCGGCAAGACCGACGCCAACAGCGTGCTGGCCAGACTACGGGCCAACAACGGCGCTGAGGCATAAGGCAACACACCAGGGGCGGCTGCGGCCGCCCCTTCCATAACGTTTTTATTGCACAGCTACCAATAAAGAATATTTAATCTATTCTTCAGCGGATGCCACAGTGGGCCCTCACCCAATCGGAGCCATCCCATGAAGCCCCTTGCCTTGTTTGCCGCCCCCCTGCTACTCGCCTGCAGCAGCCTGTTAAGCGCCGCCCCCACCGCCGACCAACTGCGTCTGTCCCTAATCCCCACTGCCAGCTCCAGCGGCGCCGCCGAGGCCATGGTCGTCAGCGGTGGGCGCTGGGGTACCCAGCGGCATCTGCTGCATGCGGCGGTACTGATAGAGCACCCGCAGGGGCGCTTTCTGTTCGACACCGGCCTGAGCCATGAAACCGCAAAGGCCTTCGCGCGCAACAATTGGCTCAACCGCACACTGCTCGCCTACGAGAACCTGAACCCCGCGCGTGATCAGCTGCAAGCAGCCGGCTATCAGGCCAGTGATATCGACTTTATTCTGCCCAGCCACCTGCACTGGGATCATCTGGGCGGCCTGCCGGACTTTCCCGGCTTGCCGGTGCTGATCCTGCCTGGTGCGCTGGAGGAGGCCAAGACCCACGGCGAGCCGCCCGCCTTTCTCGCCGAGCAGTTCGAAGGCGAACGCGAGTGGCGGCAGATAACACTCGATGACGCGCCCTATCAGGGGTTTGACCGCAGTCTCGATCTGTTTGGCGATGGTCAGATAGTGCTGGTTGACCTGAGCGGTCATACCGCAGGTCAGGTTGGCCTATTCGTCAACCTGCCCTCGGGTAAGCGCCTGTTTCTGATTGGCGATACCAGCTGGACCGAGCGCGGCGTCGAGCAGAACAAGCCGCGCCCGGTCTTCGTGCAATGGATATCCCATGTCGACAGCGACCGTGAGCGCAACAGTGAACAACTCAAGCGTATCCACGAGTTGCACCAGCGGGACCCGGAGCTGCTGATCGTGCCCGCGCACGACGAAGTGGTGGCCGCAGGGCTGGCGCATTTCCCTGACTTTGAGGAGTAACCATGGACCTGCGCAGCCTGCGCTATTTCTGCGCCGCCGCAGAAGCGGGCAGCCTGACCGCCGCAGCCGAACGCTGCCACGTGGCTCAGCCCTCCATCTCCAATGCTGTCGCCCAGCTGGAGCAGGAGTTTGCCCTGCGCCTGTTCAGCCGCGGCAAGAAGGGCGTCACGCTGACGCCGGACGGTGAGGCGTTCTATCAGGAGGCCGTGCGTCTGCTGGGCAACGCCGGTGAGATGGAGCAGCGCTTCAAGCGGGTGGAGCGCCCGCGGCTCTCGGTCGGCATCGACTCCAGCCTGGCCAGCCGCGATAGCGGCTACCTGCTGCAGCTGACCGCAGGACGACTGCAGGATTATCGCCTCCAGGTACGCACCCAACCCACGCAACCGGCAGACCTGTGGCTGCTGAGCGAACGCCAGGTACCCGAGGGCTATCACTTTATCGCACTGCTCGAACAGGAGTACCGTCTGCTGCTGCCGCGCGGCTGGTCCCTCAATCAGCCCCTTGAGCTGGAGCAAGCCACCCGCTACCCGTGGATCGACCGGCTCGATTGCGAGCTACGCAGTGCCTTCCTTGAGCGCCTGCCAGAACTGGCCGACCACGCCAGCCTGCAGGTGGATACCGAAGACCTGGCCCTGAGCCTGGTACAGCACCGCCAGGGGGCAACGGTGATGGCCGTCAGTGACGACATCGACCTGCTCAGTCCCGCCGTTGATAGCCACTCACTGCGCGGCCTGGTGCCCGAGACGCTGCGCCATCGCCAGCTGGGGCTCGCCTACCGGGCCGAACTCAAGGACAGCGTTGTGGCGGCATTTGGCTGAGCGCCCCTTCCCGCACCGCAGTAGCTGACCTACACTCGTCTGATGACGCTCAAACCTGACGCCGACCCGCTGTATCAGGCGGCCCGCCAGCGCGCGCGCCGCGCTCTGCTGCCAATTGTCGACGGTGCACCACCCGACGCTGACGCCGTGCATCAGCTACGCGTGTGCTGCAAACGTCTGCGCGCTCTGCTGCAGCTCTATCGCCCATACAGCGGCCTTCAACGCCTACGCCGGCTGGATCAGCAGCTGCGCCTGACTGCCAAATCCCTGGCCGGACGCCGCGACCTGCATGTACAACAGCAACTGATCAGCCAGTTGGCCCGTGAACTCGAGCGCCCCCTAAGCCCCGCGCTGAACAGCCAACTGCTGTTATCCCCAGCCAACCACAGCCTCAGCGCCGACAACAACGAACGCCTCATCGCCGCCTTTGCCAGCGTCCTGAACGACTGGCCGCACTGCGACAGCGGAGTGCGTGACGACTGGGCAGCAGGGCTGATACGCACCCGAAAACGCGCTCGCGCACTGGCGCGCCGCGCCTGCAACAGTGATCAGGACGCGCTCTTTCACCGTTGCCGCAAGTGGACCAAGTACTACCTCTACCAGCTCGAGCAACTGCATGACAGCAGGCTGCCAGCGAGCAGCGAAATGCAGGCGCTAGCCCGGTTAGGTGAACAGCTGGGCCAACTGCAAGACCTGTGCAACCTGGCGGCGCAACTGCAAACACTGGCACCGGACCAGCAGAGCGAGGCGCTTGCCGAGCGGCTGGAAAAGCGCAAAGGTCACTGCAAGCGGCGTATCATCCGCTTGTTTATCAAGGTCTACGGCAGGCGTCATCTGGACGTCTGACAACGCAAGGAGAGAGGCTACATGGACTGGCGAGGCAGACGGCGCAGCAGCAATATCGAGGATCGTCGCGGTGACAACACCGCCAGTGCCGGCGTTGGCGGCGCGCTGCTACTGCGTTTTATTCCGATGCTGCTGGGTACGCGCGCCGGGCGCTGGATACTGGGTATCGGCGTACTGGCAGTACTGGGTGGCAAGATGCTCGGCATTGACCTGCTGCCGATGCTGCTGGGCGGCGGACAAGCCGTGACCCAGCAACAACAACGCCCACTGTCGCCCGCCGAGCAAGAGCTGAGCGAGTTTGTCAGCGTAGTGCTGGCTGACACCGAAACCACCTGGCATCAACTATTCCAGAGCATCGGACGGCAGTATCAGGAACCCACCCTGGTGCTGTTTTCCAACCGCGTGCAGTCTGCCTGTGGCACCGCCAGCTCTGCAGTCGGCCCGTTCTACTGCCCCGGCGACCAGCAGGTGTATCTGGACCTGTCCTTTTTCAATGACATGAAACAGCAGCTTGGCGCCCCCGGCGACTTCGCCCAGGCTTACGTGGTGGCCCATGAGGTCGGTCACCATGTGCAAACGCTGCTGGGCATCAGCCAGAAGGTGCGTCAGGCCGGTGCTGGCCGGAGTCAGGCTGAGGTCAACGCGCTGTCGGTGCGCCAGGAGCTACAGGCAGACTGCTTTGCCGGGCTTTGGGGCCACGCCGCCAACACCCAGCGGCAGATGCTCGACCCGGACGACCTGGATGAAGCCCTCACCGCCGCCAGCGCGATCGGTGATGACCGCCTGCAGCGCCGTGCCGGACAGGATGTGGTGCCCGACAGCTTTACCCACGGCACCTCGGCGCAGCGGGTCAAGTGGTTCAAGCGCGGCTTTGAGTCCGGCGACATCGGCGCCTGCGATACCTTCGCCGGGCCGCTCTGATCAGCCCTGCACCGGCCGTGCAAACCAGTGCGGCCAGCGCGCGTTGACCCACAGAGACAGGCCAAGCACCGCCGAGCCAGCAGCCAGACGCAGCAGATCCGCCTCGCGGTTCCAGATCAGCAGGTTGACCAGCAGCCCCGCCGGCACCAGCGCGTTGTTCATAATACCGAGGGTGCCGGCATCCACCTGCGCGGCGCCGCGGTTCCAGAACAGAAAGCCCAGCCCAGACGCCACCAGCCCCAGCCAGGCCAGCACCGACCACTGCAACGCGGTGTGCGGCAGCCGTTCCGGGTTGCCCAACAGCAGCCAGGCCGGCAGCATCACCATCAGTGCGCCGATGAAAAACAAGCCAAAGCCGCGCCACTGCTGGGTTGAGGTTAGCTCATAACGACGCACCAGATGGGCGTAGCCCACCTGCCCGGCGGCGAAGGTAAAGTTGGCCAGCTGCAGGATCAGAAAGCCGCGAATAAAGCTGTCGCTCAAACCGTCGTAGCGGATGATGCCCGCGCCCACCACCGCGATAGCGGCAGCCACCAGCGGGCCACTGCTGAAGCGGCGGTTCAACAGATCATCAATAAGCGCGACATGCAGGGGCGTGAAGATGGTGAACAGCAGCACCTCGGGCACCGAGATGTACTCGAATGACTGGTACAGGCAGATATAGGTAACGCCAAACTGCAGCGCGCCCACCACCAGCAGCCCCGGCACTACCGGGCGCGGCAGCAGCCGCAGGCGCAGCAGCGGCAGAAACAGCAGGCCGGCCAGCAGGGCTCGGGTCAGCACCGCAAAATAGCTGTCCACCTGCCCCGCCAGATACTCGCCGATCAGACTGAATGACACCGCCCACAACAGGGTTACCGCAACAAGATATGGCATCCGAGATCCTAGGGTCACATCGAGGGTCGCGAGTATAACCCGAGCACCGCCGGTCGGCTGCGCCGGAAAAATAAATTGCACACAATCAACTTTACGCTATAGTGACCCACATAGATTGCACACAATCTAAATACCACAACAGGAGATCAGTCATGAGTATCGAGAACGTTGTTTATCGCGCCTATGCAGAAGCCACTGGCGGCCGTGATGGCCGTGCCATTTCCTCCGACGGCATACTGGATATCGAGTTGACCACCCCGAAAGAGCTAGGCGGCGCCGGTGGTCAGGGCACCAATCCTGAACAGCTGTTTGCTGCAGGGTATTCCGCCTGTTTTATCGGTGCGATGAAATTTGTTGCTGGCCGCGACAAGCTACCCATGCCCGCTGATGCCTCCGTTGAGGGCGTGGTGGGCATTGGCCAGATTCCGCAGGGTTTTGGTATTGAAGTCGAATTGCGCGTCAGCCTGCCCGGTATGAACGCCGATCAGGCCAAACAGCTGATCGACTCGGCGCATCAGGTCTGCCCCTACTCCAACGCTACCCGCGGCAACATTGATGTGACCCTGACTCGGGTCGAGTAAACACAAACAACAACGGCGCCCAAGGGCGCCGTTGTTGTGTCAGCAGCTCAGCTTAGAGCGGCTTGCCGCGGTTGCCATGGGCGGCAACAAAGGCTTGCACGTCAGCCAGGCTGTTCGGCAGCACGGTCATACGCTCTTCGCGCTCGAACAGGTCACTCAGGTGCGCCGGCAGATGCAGCGCTTCACCGACACCCGCCTGACGAACCGCATCCGGGAACTTGACCGGGTGGGCGGTGCCCAGGGTGATCATCGGCGTCGACAGCGAACGACGGCACTCACGGGCTGCGCGCACGCCAATAGCGGTGTGCGGGTCCAGTACTTCGCCGCACTGCTCGAATACCTGGGCGATGGTCGCGCAGGTGCCTTCGTCGTCAACCGCCAGCGAGTCGAACAGTTTGCGCGCTTCGGTCCAGCGATCATCCTCAACAGACAGCTTGCCGCTGACCTTGAAGGCGTCCATCAGCTCGGATACCAAGCGGCCGTTGCGACCGTGCAGGTCAAACAGCAGGCGCTCGAAGTTGGACGACACCATGATATCCATCGACGGCGACAGCGACGGGTGCAGGGTGTCCTTGTCGTACTGGTTACCGCTCATGAAGCGATGCAGGATGTCGTTGCGGTTGGTGGCAACGATCAGCTGACTGATCGGCAGACCCATGTTGCGCGCCAGGTAACCGGCAAAGATGTCGCCAAAGTTGCCGGTTGGCACGGAGAACGCCATGGAACGGGCCGGACCACCCAGCTGCAGGGCAGCGTGGAAGTAGTAGACGATCTGCGCCATGATGCGCGCCCAGTTAATCGAGTTGACCGCAACCAGACGGGTGCCCTTGAGGAAGCCCTGATCGGCGAAGCTGGCCTTGACCATCTCCTGGCAGTCATCGAAGTTACCTTCGATGGCAATGTTATGGATGTTGTCGCCGAGGATACTGGTCATCTGGCGACGCTGCACCTCGGACACCCGGTTGTGCGGGTGCATGATAAAGATGTCGACGTTCTCGCAGGCCTTGCAGCCTTCAATAGCCGCCGATCCGGTGTCACCGGAGGTCGCGCCCATGATCACCACGCGCTCACCGCGCTTGACCAGGAAATAGTCGAGCAGACGCCCCAGCAGCTGCAGGGCAAAGTCCTTGAACGCCAGGGTCGGGCCATGGAACAGCTCCATCACCCACTCGTTGCTGTCCAGCTGACGCAGCGGCGCGACCGCCTTGTGCTCAAAGACGCCGTAGGTGTCCTGCAGAATCTGTTTGAAGTCGGCATCCGGAATGCTGCCACTGACGAACGGACGCATGACGTTGAACGCCAGCTCGTGATACGGCAAACCGGCCCAGGACGCAATCTGCTCCTGAGTGAAGCGCGGTAGGCTCTCTGGCACATACAAACCGCCATCAGACGCCAGACCAGCCAGCAGAACGTCTTCAAAATTCAGGGCCGGCGCCTGGCCACGGGTACTGATATAACGCATTGCAAAACCCTTCAGGTTTTGGCTTGAGGCTGGAGGCTTGAGGCTTGAAGCAGTCCGCTTTCAGCCTTCAGCCTTCAGCCTTCAGCCCGGTTTTAATCCAGTTGTTCCACGCGGATCCGCATCAGCGGGCCGGCGATGTCGTCCAGTGCTTCCAGAGCGGCAATGGCTTCATTCATGTCCTGCTCGCGCACGCGGTGGGTCAGCAGAATCATCGGCACCAGGCCGTCCTGCTCTTCCACATCTTTCTGCATGATGGATTCGATGTTGATGCCGCGCTCGGACAGAATACTGGCGACCTTGGCCAACACGCCGGGGCGGTCCTGGGCGTGCAGGCGCAGGTAGTAGGCGGTGTTGACCTCGTCGACCGGCAGCACCGGCAGGTCCGACAGCGCGTCAGCCTGGAAGGCCAGGTGCGGTACGCGGTTGGTCGGGTCAGTGGTCAGGGTGCGGACCACGTCGATAACATCAGCCACAACGGCCGAGGCAGTCGGCTCGGAGCCGGCACCAGCGCCGTAATACAGGGTCGGCCCAACAGCATCGCCCTGCACCATGACGGCGTTCATCACGCCGTTTACGTTGGCAATCAGGCGGTCAGAGGGGATCAGCGTCGGGTGCACGCGCAGCTCTACGCCATTCTCGGTGCGGCGCGCCACACCCAGATGCTTGATGCGGTAGCCCAGCGCTTCAGCGTAGTTCACGTCAGCGGTGGTCAGCTTGGTGATGCCTTCGGTGTAGGCCTTTTCAAACTGCAGCGGAATGCCAAAGGCAATGGACGCCAGGATGGTCAGCTTGTGCGCGGCGTCGATACCTTCAACGTCGAAGGTCGGATCGGCTTCTGCATAGCCCAGCGCCTGCGCCTCGGCCAGCACGTCATCAAAGGTACGGCCCTTGTCGCGCATCTCGGTCAGGATAAAGTTGCCGGTGCCGTTGATGATGCCCGCAACCCAGTCGATACGGTTGGCTGCCAGGCCTTCACGCAGCGCCTTGATGATCGGGATACCGCCGGCAACTGACGCCTCGAACGCCACCATCACGCCCTTGGCGCTGGCAGCGGAGAAGATCTCGTTACCGTGCACGGCGATCAGCGCCTTGTTGGCGGTCACCACGTGCTTGCCGTTCTCGATGGCCTTAAGGACTACATCCTTGGCCAGCGTGTAGCCGCCGATCAGCTCGACGATGATGTCGATCTCGGGGTTGTTGACCAGTTCGAATACATCGTCGGTCACCGGGGTCATGCCCAGGTTGCAGGCCGGGTTGGGGTGCCGGGTTGCAATCTGGGCGACCTCAATGCCACGCCCAGCACGCCGGGCAATCTCCGTCGCGTTGCGCTGCAGAACATTGAAGGTGCCACCGCCGACGGTGCCCAATCCACAAATACCTACTTTGACCGGTTTCAAACTATGGTCCCTACCTGGTTGTTAGTCGATTACATGAAAACGATGGCGAACAGGCCGCCACCGGGTTTACTGCTGATTCTCCAGCGCGATAGCTGCCAACTGGGCCGCAGGCTGATAGCCCGGGATCATCACACCGTTGGCCAAGAAAATAGCCGGGGTACCCTGCACACCGACCTGCTGGCCAAGCGCATACTGGCGCGCGACCGGGTTGGCGCAACTGGCGGCCTCCACATCGTCACCCTGCTTGGCCGCGGTGAGCGCGGCCTTCGGGTCTTCTGCGCACCAGACCGACTGCATGACACTGGCAGTCCGTGACTGCATGCCGCCACGCGGGAAGGCCGCGTAACGTACCTCAATGCCCAGTTCGTTCAGCTCATCCATCTCGGCGTGCAGCTTGCGGCAATAGCCACAGTCCACATCGGTGAACACGGTAATGTGCGTCTTCGGCTGCTCCGGTGCAAACACAATCAGCTCTTGCTGCGGCAGCTCGTTGATTACCACGCCAATGTTACGCGCTTCGGCGATGGAGGTAAGGTTGCGCGGCTGACCGTCGTTTACCTCGATCAGTGCGCCCTGGAAGAAATACTTGCCATCAGCGGAGGCATACAGCACACGTCCGCTCTCGAGCTCGACCATGTGCAGCCCTGCTACCGGAGAGGCGCTGACCGCCTTGACCGGCACGTCGAAATCCAGTTGCTTGAGGGCATCCCGAATCACCTGATCGGGGGTAGCCATGACCGGTGTCGCTGCCAGCGCCAGCATGGCGGCAAGGCCGAGTTTCAGTCGCATAGTCCGCTCCTTTTGAAGACCGCCAAGCTTACCACGAATAAAGCAAGCACTGATCAATCGCGTCACCCACGGGGATGGTGCTGGGCGTGCAGGTCATGCAGCCGCTGCCGGGCAATGTGGGTGTAGATCTGCGTGGTCGACAGATCACTGTGCCCCAGCAGCATCTGCACCACCCGCAAATCGGCGCCATGGTTGAGCAAGTGCGTGGCAAAGGCGTGACGCAGGGTATGCGGCGACAGGGTGCTGCGAATGCCCGCCGCCAGGGCGTGCTGCTTGATACGGTGCCAGAAGGTCTGACGCGTCATCATCTGGCCCAGCCGACTGGGAAACAGCACGTCAGCCGGTTTACCGGCCAGCAACTGAACGCGGGCCGAAGGCAGGTACTGCTCCAGCCAGGTCATCGCCTCCTCGCCAAGCGGCACCAGACGCTCCTTGCTGCCCTTGCCGGTCACCCGCACCACGCCCTGACGCAGGTTCAGTTGATCCAGCCGCAAGCCGACCAGCTCGCTGACCCGCAGCCCGGTGGCGTACAGCACTTCCAGCATGCAACGGTCGCGCAGGCCCAGACTGTCCCCGGTATCCGGCGCGGCCAGCAGGCGCTCGACATCAGACTCGCTGAGCGACTTGGGCAGCGGCCGGCCCAGCTTGGGCATCGCCACGTCACGCGTCGGGTCTTCGCTGATCAGCTGTTGACGCAGCAGGTAGCGATAGAAACTGCGCACACAGGACAGCATGCGAGCACTGGAGCGCGCCTGATAGCCCGCCGCCAGACGCCAGCCCAGATAGGCCATGAGGTCCGCGCGGCTCGCCCGCTGCAAGCCACCGCCCCGCCCTTCGAGCCAGCCAGCCAGGCTGCGCAAGTCGGTACGATAGGCATTGCGGGTATGCTGCGACAGCCCTTTTTCCAACCAAAGGCTGTCGAGAAACTGGTCGATCAACTGCTGCTGCGCAGCACCAGGCGCCGGCGGCGCACCATCACTCATGGAAGCAACCTGTAGTTTCAGAAGGTGCACCCATTAAAAACACACGGGCACAAAAAAGCAGCCCTGAGGCTGCTTTTTTGCTGGCTAGCGATCCGATCAGGACAGCTTTTCCTTGATGCGAGCTGCCTTACCGGACAGAGCACGCAGGTAGTACAGCTTGGCCTTGCGAACGTCACCGCGACGCTTGACAGAGATGCTGTCGATCAGCGGGGAGTAGGTCTGGAAGGTACGCTCAACGCCAACACCGCTGGAGATCTTGCGAACGGTGAAAGCGGAGTTCAGACCACGGTTACGCTTACCGATAACCACGCCTTCAAAGGCCTGCAGACGGGAGCGCTCACCTTCCTTAACCTTGACCTGGACAATAACGGTGTCGCCGGGGGCAAACGCCGGTACTTCCTTGGACATCTGTTCAGCTTCAAGCTGGGCAATAATATTGGACATCTTGCTTCTCCTGCACAGGCCGTCGGACCTGTTTCAATGGTTATCGGTTGCCTGCTCGCGGATGTATTCCGCCAACAGCTGTTGCTGTTCTTTGCTCAACTCCAGGTCTTCAAGCAACTCTGGCCGACGTTGCCAGGTTCGACCCAAAGACTGTTTGAGGCGCCAGCGCCGGATACGTTCATGGTTACCACTGAGCAGCACCTCCGGAACGCGCTGCCCATCAAACTCTTCCGGTCGGGTGTAATGTGGGCAATCGAGCCATCCCGCCGAAAAGGAATCTTCTACCGCAGAGTCCGCATGCCCCAATACACCGGGAATCAGGCGGGTTACTGCGTCCAGGAGCACCATGGCCCCCAGTTCGCCACCGGACAAGACATAGTCCCCGATGGAGATTTCCTCATCTACGCAGCGATCGATGATGCGCTCGTCGATGCCCTCGTAGCGCCCGCATAACAGTACAAGACTGTCGAGCTGCGCCAGCTGTTCGACGCCTTTTTGCGTCAGAGGCTGCCCCTGCGGAGACAGGTAAATCACCCGCGGGGTGGAGGGAGCCTGCTGGCGGATGGCGTCAATCGCCTCCAGCAGCGGCTCGACCTTCATCAGCATTCCGGGGCCACCACCAAAGGGGCGATCATCCACGGTGCGATGCCGGTCATGTGCATGTTCACGCGGGTTGCTGAAAGCGACTTCCAGCTGCCCTCGCTTGACCGCCCTGCCGGTAACACCGGACTCGGTCAGCGCCGCGAACATCTCGGGAAACAGGGTTACTACACCGGCCCACACCGGTCAGAACTCCGCATCCCAGTCTACCTGGATGACCTTGGCCTCCAGATCGACCTGTACTACAAACTGGTCGGGCAGGTAGGGCAACAAACGCTCACGCTGGTCAATACTGCCCGTACAGGGCTTAACCACCATGACATCGTTGGAGCCGGTCTCGAGCAGGTGAGCCACCGCCCCGAGCACCTGACCTTGCAGATTGACGACCTTCAGGCCCTCAAGCTGATGCCAGTAAAAATCGCCTTCGTCCAGCTCAGGCAGCGCATCGGCTGCAACGCTGATCTCGAAGTTGATCAGTTCCTCGGCCTTGTTGCGGTCGTCAATCCCTTTCAGGTTGACCACCAGCACGCGCCCTTGGACGCGACCACCGAGGACAGACAGTGTGCGTTGCTCGGAACCCCGGTTCAGGGTCCACTCGGCGTAGTCCAGCACATTGTCCAGCGGGTCGGTATGGGAATACACCTTTACCGCCCCACGCACTCCATGAACCGATACGATCTTGCCGAGGACAACCCGAGGGGCCTCGGCCGGCCCTGGAGCATTAGCCATATCAGGCAGCAGCCTGAGCAGCTTCCTTCAGCAGGGCAGCAACGCGCTCGGACGGTTGTGCACCCTGGCTCAGCCAGTACTGAACGCGCTCTTCGTTGACCGACAGGCGTACTTCAGCGCCAGCAGCGATCGGGTTGAAGAAACCTACGCGCTCAACAAAACGGCCATCACGCGCATTGCGGCTGTTGGCAACGGTCAGATGATAGAAGGGGCGCTTCTTGGAGCCACCACGAGCAAGACGAATGGTTACCATGTCGACATCGTTTCCTGTGTTTGAGTATCGCTACTTGATCAGTTACGGGCATGCAGCGTACTGCACATACACCTAGGGCCCGAAAGGTCGCGTATTCTACGGAATATAACGACCGATGAAAACTCTTTTTTCAGCAGCAACCGGCACCGCCGGTCGTCCGGGGTCTGTCGCCGTTTCGTGCAGCCAGCTGCGAGCGAGCAAAACGGCAGCAGACCCTGCAAATCAAAAGCGCGGCATACCGCCGCCCGGCGGCAACATTCCACCACCCCCGCCGCCGCCCATGCCACCCATACCGCGCATCAGTTTGGCCATGCCAC
This sequence comes from Halopseudomonas maritima, assembly GCF_021545785.1. Taxonomy (NCBI): domain Bacteria; kingdom Pseudomonadati; phylum Pseudomonadota; class Gammaproteobacteria; order Pseudomonadales; family Pseudomonadaceae; genus Halopseudomonas; species Halopseudomonas maritima. Next base: position 2,822,097 of record NZ_CP079801.1, on the reverse strand, counting down.
CCTTGCCGCTGACCTTCTTCATCATCTTCTGCATCTGCTTGTGCTGCTTGAGCAGACGGCCGATATCCTGAATCTGGGTGCCGGAGCCGGCAGCGATACGGCGCTTGCGCGAGCCGCTAATAACGTCGGGGTTGCGGCGCTCGGCCGGCGTCATCGAATTGATGATCGCCTCCATGCGCTTGAACTGCTTGGCCGCCTCGGTCTGCGCGGTTTCCATCTGGGCCGCGTTGATCTTGCCGCCCATCATCGGCAGCTTTTCCATCATCGAGCCGAGACCGCCCATGGCGTTCATTTGCTGCAGCTGATCACGGAAGTCTTCCAGGTCAAAGCCCTTGCCCTTCTTCAGCTTCTTGGCCAGCTTCTCAGCCTTGTCCTTGTCGATCTTCTGCTCGGCCTGCTCGATCAGACTGAGCACGTCGCCCATACCAAGGATGCGCGAGGCAACCCGGTCAGGGTGGAAGACTTCCAGGGCGTCGATCTTCTCGCCCATACCGAGGAACTTGATCGGCTTGCCGGTGATATGACGTACCGACAGCGCTGCACCACCACGGGCGTCACCGTCCACCTTGGTGAGGATCACACCGGTCAGCGGCAGTGCTTCGTTAAACGCCTGGGCGGTGTTGGCCGCATCCTGACCGGTCATGGCATCGACCACAAACAGGGTTTCTGCCGGCTTGGCTGCCGCATGCACCTGCTTGATCTCGGCCATCATCTCGTCATCGACGTGCAGACGACCGGCGGTATCGACGATCAGCACATCCATGAAACGGTTCTTCGCCTCGCGCATCGCCGCCTCGACGATGGCCACCGGCTTCTGTTCAACCGAGGACGGGAAGAACTCGACCTGCACGTCTGCCGCCAGGGTTTCGAGCTGCTTGATCGCCGCCGGACGATAAACGTCGGCACTGACCACCATGACCTTTTTCTTCTCGCGCTCGCGCAGGGTCTTGGCCAGCTTGCCAACGCTGGTGGTCTTACCCGCACCCTGCAAGCCCGCCATCAGGATCACCGCCGGCGGGCTGACCGCCAGGTTCAGCCCTTCGGACTGCCCCATGACCGCTTCGAGCTCGGATTTGACGATCTTGACGAAAACCTGACCCGGCGACAGGCTGCGCGACACTTCGGTGCCGACGGCACGCTCGCGCACCTGGTCAACAAAGGTCTTGACCACCGGCAGCGCGACGTCGGCCTCCAGCAGCGCCATGCGCACTTCGCGCAGGGTGTCCTTGATGTTCTCTTCGGTCAGCTTGGCCTGTCCGGTCACGCCACGCAGGCTGTGTGACAGGCGTTCGGTAAGATTCTCGAACATGATGCTTTCTCCCTGGGCGGGCCTAATTTTGGGCAGCCCGGCCGCATTTTCAGCCGCGCAGTATACCCCGCACTCCCGACACAGGATAGGGAACGCAGGCAGACGCTTTCACCCGGACGCGGCTTATGCCACACTGCGGCTTTGTTGATAATCGCTCGCAAGGACGTATGACAGCCCTCGCCCCCAGTCTGCTGGCCGCCGGTTTTTACATCAGCGGCATCCTCTACCAGCTGCATTGCCTCGGTAAACGCCTGGCCGTCAATGCCAGCCTGCTGCGTGCCATCGGCCTGATCGCCCTGCTGGCCCACGCGGCGAGCCTGTATATCCAGCTGACGACCCCACAGGGCTTCGCGCTGGGCCTGTTCAATATCGCCTCGCTGATCTCCTGGCTGGTCGTCGCGACGACCCTGGCATCGAGCTTTCGAGCACCGGTTACCAGTCTGCTGCTTGGCCTTTATCCACTGGCGCTGATTACCGGACTACTGGCTGGACTGTTTCCGCAAAACACCACCACCCTGCCCGCTGGCCAAGAAGGTCTGCTGGTACATATTCTGCTGTCGGTGCTGGCCTACGGCATCCTGACCATCGCCGCCTTCCAGGCAACCCTGCTGGCGCTGCAGGACTACCAGCTCAAGCACAAGCATCCAACCCGCTTTAGCCGCACTTTCCCGCCGCTGCAGACCATGGAACAGCTGCTGTTCCAGTTCCTGCTGTGCGGCGAAGTGCTGCTGACTCTGGCGCTGCTGTCGGGCTTTGTCTTCCTGGACAACATGTTCGCCCAGCACCTGGCGCACAAGACCCTGCTGTCCTGCCTGGCCTGGGTGGTGTTTGGCACTCTGCTGTGGGGCCGATATTTCCGTGGCTGGCGTGGCAGCAATGCCATCCGCTGGACACTGGCGGGCTTTCTGCTACTGATGCTGGCCTACTTCGGCAGCAAGCTGGTGCGCGATTTCCTGCTCGCCGCCTGACCTTCCCACGTATCGCTGAGGCCCGCCCTTGAACGAATCCCATACCGGCCTGCTATTGATTCTGCTGGTGGTGCTTATCGTGCTGTCGGCTTTCTTCTCCAGCTCCGAAACCAGCATGATGAGCCTCAACCGCTACCGGTTGAAGCACCTGAGCAAGGAAGGCCACCGTGGCGCCCGGCGTGCCTCGCGCCTGCTGGAGCGCCCCGACCGCCTGCTGGGCACCATCCTGGTCGGCAACAACATCGTCAACATTCTTGCCGCCTCCATCGCCACGGTGGTAGCGGTCGAGCTGTGGGGCGAAGCCGGTATCGCCATCGCTACCATGATATTGACCGTGGTGGTGCTGATCTTCGGCGAGATCACTCCCAAGACTCTCGCCGCCCTGCGCCCGGAACTGATCGCCTTCCCGGCCAGCGTCATTCTGGCGGCGCTGCAGCGTCTGCTGTATCCGGTCGTGTGGGTGTGCAGCGCCATCAGCAACCAGCTGCTGCGCCTGCTGGGCGTCAACCCGAACGACAGCAACGGTGATCAGCTGACCACCGAAGAGCTGCGCACCGTGGTGCGCGAAGCCGGCCTGGGCATCACCCGCAGCCGCCAGAACATGCTGCTGGGCATCCTCGACCTGGAGAAGATGACGGTCAACGACATCATGATCCCGCGTAACGAGGCTGTCGGCATTGACCTGGATGACGACATGAGCGCGATCATCCACCAGCTGCGGACCTGCCACTACACCCGACTGCCGCTCTACCAGGGCGATATCAACAACGTCACCGGCATCGTGCACATGCGCTCGATCGCCCGCCTGTTGAGCCGCGGCGAGCTGACCCGCGAAGCGCTGATCGGCGCCTGCAAAGAGCCCTACTTCATTCCCGAGAGCACGCCGCTGCACACCCAGCTGTTTAACTTCCAGAAGCAGAAGCGTCGTATTGCCATCGTGGTTGACGAGTATGGTGACGTGATTGGCTTGGTGACGCTGGAGGACATTCTTGAAGAGATCGTCGGCGACTTCACCACTGAAATGCTCAGCCTGAGCCAGGATATCCATCCGCAGAGCGACGGCACCTATGTTATCGACGGCAGCGCGGCTATCCGCGACATCAACCGCCACCTGCACTGGAAGCTGCCGGCAGACGGCCCCAAAACACTGAACGGCCTGATCACCGAACAACTTGAGAGCATCCCGGAAACCGCCGTCTGCCTGACCACCGGCGGCTACCGCATGGAAATTCTGCAGACCAAGGACAATATGGTGAAAAGCGTGCGGGTCTGGGATCGCAGCCTGAATCAGCCGGCGCCGACCGAAGCACCCGCCACCGCCGGCTCCGACAGCGCCAGCTGACGCACGATGCCCGCCGCCCATAATCGATACCCCTCGGCCGAGGGGTGATAGCCATCGCGGGCCAGGTAGTGCGCTTCAAAGGGCATATCCAGCGACAGATAGCCCGCCCCCTGCTCCGCCGCAACCTGCTGCACGTCGCGATTCATCAGCCCGGCACGTAAGCCAAACCAGCCACGCAGCGGCTGCGGCAAGGCACGAAAATGCCCCAATGGCGGCACCTCGGTCAGCATGACCTGGCCCACGCAGCCGTTTAATTGCTCAACAAGACTCTGCAGATTGCGCCGCCAGCGCGGCCGTGGCGTGAGGTGGGTAGTGTCGTTGACGCCCAGCACAATCAGCGCCAGATCCCAGTGCCGATCAACCACCTGCGGCAGCAGATCCTGGAGGCAGTCGGCCGCTACCGCGCCATTGCGTCCGGCCGCCTGCCATTGCACCGCACGCCCCAGCTGCTGGGACAGCTGCAACGCCAATTGACCGCTGAGCGCTTGGCGCTGGCAGTCGACACCAACCCCCGCCACAGTGGACTCACCGATCAGCAGCAAGCGCAGCGGCGCCTGCAGCGAGCCAGCGGGTGCCGGCACCACGCCCTGCCAGGGCGCTGCCGCATCCGGCAAACGCAGCGCTGTGCGCTTGACCCAGATGGCCTGCGGCAGCAGCAACGGCAGGGCCGGTGCTGCCAGATACCACCAATTACTCAGAGCTTGACCTCAACAGCGCCAGCGGCACGCACCGCCTTGGCCACCGCCGTATCAATCGACTCAGCGCGCGCCAGGGCCACGCCCATGCGCCGCTGACCGTCCACCTCGGGCTTACCGAACAGACGCAGCTGAGTGTCCGGCTCGGCCAGCGCCGCGCCCAGATTGCCGAAGCTGACATTAGCCGACTGCCCCTGCACCAGAATCACCGCCGAGGCAGAGGGCCCCTGCTGGCGAATCACCGGGATCGGCAAGCCCAGAATAGCGCGGGCGTGCAGGGCAAACTCCGACAGATCCTGCGAGATCAGGGTCACCAGACCGGTGTCGTGGGGGCGCGGCGACACCTCGCTGAACCAGACCTGATCACCCTTGACGAACAACTCGACGCCAAACACCCCGCGCCCACCCAGTGCCTCGGTAATGGTGGAAGCAACCCGCTTGGCTTCAGCCAGTGCGCCCTCACTCATCGCCTGCGGCTGCCAGGACTCGCGGTAGTCACCCGCCTCCTGACGATGCCCGATAGGCTCACAGAACGACGTACCGTCAATGTGCCGCACCGTCAGCAGGGTGATTTCATAATCAAAATCGACAAAGCCTTCAACAATCACGCGCCCCTGACCGGCCCGGCCGCCGGACTGGGCGTACTCCCAGGCGGCATCAATGTCCGCGCTTTCGCGCACCAGGCTCTGCCCCTTGCCCGACGAACTCATCACCGGCTTGACCACACAGGGCGTTCCGATGGCGGCAACCGCAGCGCGGTAATCTTCCAGAGTGTCGGCAAAGCGATAAGGAGAGGTGGGCAGCTCCAGGGTTTCGGCGGCGAGGCGACGAATGCCCTCGCGGTCCATAGTCAGGCGGGTGGCCTCGGCGGTGGGCACCACCGTGTACCCCTCCGATTCCAGCTCAACCAGCGTGGGCGTGGCGATCGCTTCAATTTCCGGCACGATATAATCCGGCTGTTCGGCCTCGATCACTTCACGCAGGGCCTGGCCATCGAGCATGCTGATCACATGGCTGCGATGAGCGACCTGCATGGCCGGCGCGTTATCGTAGCGGTCCACCGCGATAACCTCGCAGCCAAGGCGCTGCAGCTCGATGGCCACCTCCTTGCCCAACTCACCCGAGCCCAGCAGCAATACCCGAGTCGCGTCGTCTGCGTAGGGAGTGCCAATTACCGTCATGCCTGTTTACCTTGCAAAGTTGAATGGGTGGCCGTGTCAATCCACAGCCCTTGTCCGCGCGCGCGGGTCTGGCAGCGCGCCAGCACCTCGCGTCGCTGGTCATCGCTCATACGCCCCCAGGTAGCGATCTCCATACCGCTGCGCTGGCAGCCGGTACAGATATCGTTGTCGTCCAGCGCGCAAATGCTGACGCAAGGGGAGCGGACCGGCGTATTCATCAGTCTTCCTGTACCTTGAGCTGCTCACGGAAGCGCTTGGCGTTCTGCACGTAATGCGCTGCGCTCAGCTCCAGCATTTTCTTCTGCTGCTCGTTCAGGGTTTTCACCACTTTACCCGGCGAGCCCATCACCAGCGAGCCATCGGGGATTTCCTTGCCCTCGGGGATCAGGCTGTTGGCGCCAATGATGCAGTGCTTGCCAATCTTCGCGCCGTTGAGCACCACCGCATTGATGCCGATCAGGCTGTAATCACCCACCGTACAGCCGTGCAGCATGGCATTGTGGCCCACGGTAATACCCTTGCCGAGGGTTAGCGGCACACCGCTGTCGGCGTGCATCACGGCGCCATCCTGCACGTTACTGTGTTCGCCCACGGTAATGCGCTCAACATCACCACGAATCACTGCACCAAACCAGACATTGGCGCCGGCTTCCAGCGTCACCTTGCCGATCACCGCAGCGTTGTCGGCAATCCAGGCATCTTCGGCCATCTGTACACGGTCCTCACCCAGGCTGTACTTCATGTGCTGCTCCTAGTTTTTGTCCTGCCCGTCAAAGGGGGTATGCAACTGAATGCCGGCAGCAAAGCCGGTGTTCATAAATTCAACCAGCATCAGGGCGGTCAGCCCCCAGATTTTAAAACCCTCAAAGCGATAACTGGGGACATACCAACTGCGGCCCTCGTAGTCGATACGATGGGTCATCTCGCGGCGATCTTCCATAAAGAAGTCGACCGGCACGCGGAAAACCTCGGCGATTTCGCTGTCGTTGGGGATGATCTCAAAGTGCTCGGGCACCAGTCCGACATAAGGGGTAACCTTGATGCCAAAACGCGACACCAGCGAATCCATTGGGCCCACCACATCCACCATCTGCGGCTGCAGACCAATCTCTTCATGTGCTTCGCGCAGGGCGGTAAAGCACAGATCCACATCACCGGGATCACGCCGTCCCCCAGGGAAGGCCACCTCACCGGAATGGGTCGACATGCGCTGTGAGCGCAGGGTCAAGATGATTTCCGGGCGGTCATTTACGCGGGTGACCGGGATCAGCACTCCCGCCTCCGGCAGCCCCGGAGCCTCCACCTGTCGAGGGGTGTGGTTCTGCACCCGCATGCGCATCTCTTCTAGGGTTTGTTGACGTTTCATTCATCCGCCTGTTGCTGCCTGTAAAGCAGCCAATCAAGGAGCGAGGAGCGTAGCGTGGCCACTCCACGTGAGCGACGAGAGACGCCGAGTGGCGGCTTTACAGGCGCAACCTCGGCGGCCCCACCCGCAGGGCCGGGACCATTTTTTGGCCATGCTGCGTTGTCGGTCGCTTATGTAGCGCGACTACACTGCGCTTCCTCCGCCTTGCCTGGCCAAAAAAATGGTCTCCGGCAGATGGGTGAAGGAAACGTCAACAGACCCTGGCAAAAATCCTCGTTTATTTCCTCAATGATGGCATGATCACCAGGGCAGAACCAGCCGCACCACGGCGTGAATACCGGGCGATAGGCGACTGGCGCTTGCCGTCTGCGCGCGGCATCAGCAAGATAGGACCAGACCATTGCAGCCTGCCGGAATACCACCATGAAGTTTTGTAGCGAGTGCGGTCAGTCGGTTACCGCACGCGTCCCTGATGGAGACACCCGTTCGCGGTTCATCTGCGACCACTGCCAGACCATCCACTACCAGAACCCGCGCATCGTCGCCGGCTGCCTGGCTGTGCATGAACAGCAGGTGCTGCTGTGCCGCCGCGCGATCGAGCCGCGCATGGGCTATTGGACGCTGCCGGCCGGCTTCATGGAAAACGGCGAAACAACCGAAGAAGCTGCCCTGCGCGAAACCTGGGAAGAGGCCCGCGCGCGCCTGCAATCGCAACAGCTGTATATGCTGTTCAACCTGCCGCACATCAATCAGGTATACATGTTTTTCCGCGGCGAGCTGGCCGACCTGGACTTTAGCGCCGGCGAGGAAAGCCTTGAGGTACGGCTGTTTCACGAAACCGATATTCCCTGGGACGAACTGGCCTTCCCTACCATTGGCAAGACGCTGAAACAGTACTTCATTGATCGCCGGCAGCAGCACTATCCGGTGCACATGCGCGACATTACCTACCGTCCAGGGCAGGTCCGCCGATGAAACTACTCAGCCTGCTGCTCTGCTGTCTGCTCAGCCTGCCGGTGCTGGCGGCACAACCGCCGATCGATCGCGTGCTGGTGAAAAAGTCCGAGCGTCGCCTGCAGATCATCAGCAATGGCGACGTGCTGCACGAATACCGCATCTCGCTCGGCCGCCAGCCGGTTGGTCACAAGCGCCAGCAAGGAGATCAACGCACGCCAGAGGGCATTTACAGCATCGACTGGCGTCAGGAAAGCGCACAATACAACCTCAGCCTGCATCTGGATTACCCCAACCTCAAAGACCGCCAGGCGGCCTTCGAGGACGGCATTGACGACCCGGGCGGCATGATCATGATCCACGGCACCCCGATCGATGAGGAATACCCGGAGTGGTACTTCAAGGGTCTGGACTGGACCAACGGCTGCATTGCCCTGGGCAACGCGGAAATGCGCGAGCTGTGGGAACTGGTGCCAGACGGCACGCTGGTGGAAATACAGCCCTGAGCAGCTGGCTCAGCAGCCCATCAGGTGGGCATCCAGACGCCAGACATCAAACGCCGGCTCTTCATAGGGATGCGCCTGGCGCAGCGCAGCGATCGCCGCCTCGATACAGTCTGCAGCACACAGCAGCTCAACCCGGTACTCGGCTACCCGTTCGACCTCGCCCTGCTGGCCGATAAACGGCTGGCTGCCAGCCAATGGCCGGAACTGCCCTTCGCCCAGCACCTGCCAGCTGCAGCAGTCATAGTCACCAAGACGGCCAGCGCCGGTCGCAAATACCGCCTGCTTGACCGCCTCAACGTGACTGGCCGGCACAAAAAAACACAGCTTGAACATGCCTTTTCTCCTCTCCTCGCAGCACGCTGCAGCAGCTACGCTATAAAGACCTCACCCATCACCGGAGCCGCCTATGACGATCGACAGCAACCGCTTGCTGCTGGAGCTGGAAAAACTGCGTCGCGAGATCAACCGCAACGTCATCAACCCGGCTATCCCGGAACTCAGCATCGACGCCCTGACGCCACTGCTGAACATGGTCGCGCAAAGCCGCAAGGCCTATCTCCACTGCCTGCTGGATATGGCTGAACAAAGCGCCGGCACACCACCAAGCGAGGAACAGATCGCTCGCCTGCGCGCTCACCGCGAGACCTACGATGAACTGGTCAGCGCCGTGAACGCACTGGAAACCGCCATTCAGCGCGACTATCTGGACGTGCGCGTCAATCGTCGCTGAGCCCTTCAGGGTTGGACAGCAGACGCAAGCAGCTGTCCAACTGAGCCGCCACCACCGCCTCCAGGCGCTCGGCGGGCAACTCGACCAGCAATGCGTAGCGACGCGCGCCCCACACCATCAGATGCAAGGCTTCCAGTTGCGCCTCTGAGGGCATAGCCGGCAAGTCGTCTGCCGCCTCCAGTACCCGACGCCAGGCCTGCAGCAGCTCGCTGTAGGCACGTTGCTGGTGTTTCGCTTCGGCTATCGCCGGCTCCAGCTCCAGCATCTGCGGATGGAACCAGGCCGCATCACCAGCCACACCACCCAGCAGCCGCACCAGACGCCCAACACGCTGCTGCCAACTTAGCCCCACCGGGGTTACCGCCTGCTCTTGCACCGTGCGTAGCAGGCGCTCGATGCAATAGCGTACATACCCCGAGTGCAAGGCCTCCTTGCTGGGAAAGTAGTCATACAGGGTGCCCACCGCCACACCGGCTTCCAGCGCGACGGCCCGCGTCGTAATGCGCTGCCAGCCATCGCGCTGCCAAATCCGAACATAGGTATCGAAAATCGCCTGCACCGTGACCTTGGCGCGGGCCTGGGTAGGCCGTTTCAGCGGTTTGTTGCGTGCTTGCGGGGGCGTTGGTTTGCTGGTCATGGAATTCCGAACCCGGTGGTCAGACAGACAGGCTACAGTCATCGCACCACGGATTCACCCCCAATCGGAGCAGAACATGACCGTTATCAGCCAACTGCAGAACAACAAGAAAGACCTCAACCAGACCCGTATCACCAGCCAGCCTGTACCCGCGCTGCAACCGGGTGAAGCACTACTGCGCATCGACCGTCTGGCGCTGACCACCAACAACATTACCTACGCAGCCTTTGGCGAAACCCCGCACCTGCGCTACTGGGACTTTTTCCCTACCGGCGCAGCCGAGTGGTTCCACATGCCGGCCTGGGGCTTTGCCGAGGTGGTCGAAACCACCGTTGAGGGGCTGGCGATTGGAGAACGCTTTTACGGTTACTGGCCGATCGCCTCCCACGTCGTCATGAACCCCGTACGCGTCTCGGAGCGTGGCTTCTATGACGGCATCCCCCACCGCCTGGAGCTGACGTCCGCCTACAACCAATACCAGCGCATCAGCACCGACGCAGCCTACCGCGCCGAAGACGAGAACTATCAGATGCTGCTGCGCCCGCTGTTTATCACCTCGTTCATGCTGGCAGACTTCCTGGAAGACAACGACTTTTTCGGCGCCCGTCAGATCGTCGTGTCCAGCGCCTCCAGCAAGACCGCTTACGGCACCGCCTTTTGCCTGGAAAACAACCCCAAGGTCGAGCTGGTCGGCCTGACTTCCGGCAGCAATACTGGTTTCGTCGAAAAGCTCGGCTGCTACCAGCGCACCCTGGCCTACGGCGATGTTGAGCAACTGGATGCCAACCTGCCCACCCTGTACGTCGATTTCTCCGGCAACAACGGCCTGCGTAACCGCGTGCATGACCACTTCAGAGACAATCTGGTACACAGCTGCTTCGCCGGTTCGTCGCAAAACCACGAGCACCTGAGCGCCGCCGACGCCCCCGCCCATGGTCCGGCGCCGCAGCCGTACTTTGCGCCCTACCAGATCAAGAAGCGCAACGCCGACTGGGGCGCCGCCGAAGTCACCCGCAAGTTCAATGAAGCGCAGTTGGCGTTCATCCAGCGCACCAAAAACCCGCAGCAGCCCTGGATGCTGGTTAACGAACACAACGGCATGGAGCAGGCCAAAACCCTGGTCGAAGACCTGGTTGCCGGGCGGATTGATCCCAAGGAAGGTCACGCCGTGCTGCTGTAAGTGAGCACCTGGCTGGCCCCGCCGCTGGACCGGGGCCAGCCAGCCGCTATGCTGGAGTCAGCCAAGGCAGCTCACAGCACAAGGATTCGCTATCGATGCCCAGCCCCTGCTCCCTGCAATTGCTCGCCCGCACACTCCGTGCCCAGCACCTCTGCACCCTCAGCGTCCTGACTGCCAGCCTGCCAATCCAGGCCGACCCGGCCTTTATGCAGCGCTGGGTCGAGCAGTTTGCCAACAGCGAAATCGTGTTTCAGCGCGGCAGCACCAACGTCCCCTTTCAGCCACTGGCTTTTGTCGACGCCACCCACTACGGTGAAAGCACCCTGGAACGCGCTGACGGCAGCGCGGTCAGCGCCCGTCAGACCACCCTGTCACAAGGCGCCGTGCTACCTTTTTTGATGTCGCCGCGCGATGCGCTGCTGGTCGGTGACTGGGTCAGTTGGAGCCACTTTGACAGCACCTCCAGCAACCTGGATTCCTTTGACGTGCTGTCGGTGGGCGTGCCAGTCGGCTGGTTCCGCCAGGTCAACCACCGCTGGCAAGCGGGCGGCTTTGTCATGCCACTGGGCCACAAGGCCAGCGGCGAACACTGGAGCTGGGAAACCATGAGCGGCGGCTTTGCCCGCTATGTGCAAAATGACCGCCTGTGGTGGGCCTTTGGTCTGTACGCCGACTTCAGCTCCGGTGATGACCTGTACCTGCCTTATGTAGGGGCCTCCTACGCGCTTAACCAGCGCTGGACCCTGAGCGCCGTCATGCCTTGGCCAGCGGTGCTGTACGCAGCGGACAGCCGCACGCTATACCGTTTTGGCGTATCACCTTCGGGCGCCAGCTGGTCCACCGAGACCGGCACCCGCGATATTCAATACGAACTGGACACCTGGGACTTCGGCTTCTCCGCCGCCCGCCGCCTGCAAGGCAACCTCTGGCTGGAAGGCGAAGTGGGCGTCACCGGTCTGACCGGTATGAGTCTGCGCGGCAGCGATTGGGAAGAGCCTGACTTGAACGTCAGCAACAGCCCCTACATCAGTATCGGCATCAACTTCCGGCCCAGTCTGTGAGGCGGTATCAGCGGCCCGGCGCCGGGCGCTCTACCTCCAGCTGAACACGCAGCAACCCAGCGCGCAGGCTGCCGATGCGGCTAAAGGCTGATTTGGACAGGTCGATCACCCGCCCACGCACAAAGGGGCCACGGTCATTGATACGCACCACCACGCTCTTGCCGTTGTCCAGGTTGGTGACCTTGACCAGGGTATCGAACGGCAGAGTCTTGTGCGCGGCCGTCAGGGTGGCGTGGCTGTAGCGCTCGCCGTTGGCGGTCAGCTGGTTCTGGTGCCGGTCGGCGTAGTAGGAGGCCTGGCCCGTCTCCCGGTAGCCGGGCTCGCCGGTGCCACGCGCTAACGTGCTGCAACCGGCCAGCCACAACAGAACAAAAAACAACGTAATAAGCTTCACACACACCCTCAGATAGACAAGCACCAGACAAGCTGGCAATGGGGAGATAGACCAAGGCGGACGACAGTGGTTCGCTCAACCTGGCGCCTACCAGTTAGAGCCCGCCTGAATGTAGATCGACGAATCTTCCGGCCCTTGCGCCCAGTCAGCCCCCATCCAGAAGCCGTAGCGCTTGGCTACCAGGTAGCGGACGCCGCCACCCAGGTTACTGGCCGAGCTGGCAGCGCCCAGATCGGAAAAGCCATCTGCCGCCCGTCCTACCCCGCTGAACAGGTTGAACTTCCACTGTGGCCGCCACTTCCAGGTTAGCTCGACTTCGCTGGTCAGCACGGACTCCCCCTGATAGCGGGTGGCGGATATACCGCGCAAATCAACCGCCGGCAGAACATAGGGCGGCAGCTCGCGATCACCGCTCACACCGTCATACTGCAGGCGCAGCGCCAGATCCCAGCGCGGGCTCAAGGTCCAGTAGTTGAGCCCTTGCAGGTGCATGGCGTTGTACTCAACGTCACTGCCAATAGCACCATCAAAGCGCATCAGCTGCGCCACGTAGTTATAACCTTGGGTCGGGCCGAGAGGGTTATCGCGCGAGTCATACTCCACCGCCAACCCCAGCCCCGAGGTCACAATATCTTGCTCGATGTAGCTGGTCACCAAGTCAACTGCCGCCGGCGGTATTCGACCGATTTCCCGCGAGCCTGCGTAGCGCAGCTGTACCTTGCGGTACAGCTGGCGCACGCCGTAAAACCAGTTTGAATCGTTATGGCGCTTCATCAGTTGCTGAAACAGCACCGGGCCAGACAGGTTCAACTCAACCGGCCGCTGCACGCTGATCTGGCCCAGCGAGTAGAAGTCCAAATTCAGGTCACTGAAAAGCAGCGCGCCCTTGTAGCGCAGTTGATCGTCCAGCCAGAAGCCCAAATGACCGATGCCGGCGCCCTTACTGCCATTGTTGGTGGCACCGAGGCTGAGCAGGGAGATGTTGCTGGGCAACACCTGCTCGTCCTGCTGGCCGCGCTGCTGCGGCGACTCATGGAAAAACAACCCGGTCACCGCCAACCCCACTCCAACCGCCGGCTCGGTAATGATGGTGGGCACCGGAATAAAGCCTGCCGGCAAACGAGACAGAAAGCCCTCTGACTCGTACCGCCCATCGTCAGGGTCAAAAATATAATCGGTACTCAACTCTGCCCAGGCGCTACCACACACCAGAACTCCCACTGCTACGGCGACCAGGCGCATCCTGCTTCCTCACTCAGACTGATCCAGCGAAATAGACGCGCACAGCGCGCCCTTGTGAGAGTAGTCGTCAGCTGCGCGGTTTGCCTGTCGCCCTACTGCGAAACCACGCCTACCTGGCCACTGGCCGCTCGCGTAGAAAGCGCGCAAACCGCGGCAGGCCACCGGAGGTCAAGCCGTTGTAGCGATAGGTGACCCGCGCTCCCACGGCGGGCGGCTGCTGGCGGTCGGCATCACTCAGACCACTGCCCAGACGAAACCGTCGTCCCTGCTCGTCCTCAACCACCAGCGCACCCACCATGCCCCGGTACTTGCCGCGCCCTGCGGTGTAACCCACCACCACCGCCTCGGCATCGTCATGCGGTTTGAGTTTGATCAGCGCCGCGTTGCGCCCATCCTGATAACGCGCAGCCTGGTGGTGCAACATCAGACCCTCGCCGCCAGCGGCGACTACCCGCTGCAGTTCACGCTCCAGCGCTGCGGTACTGGCGAGCCGAAACTGATGCACTGGCGTCAGATAGATACTGCCGTGCTCACCCAGCCGCGCCATAGCCGCCACCCGCTCACTGAAAGCGCCAGCATGCGCCGGCAGGTCAAACACCATAAAGCGTACGGACTGCCAAGCATGCTCCGGGGCATCGCTACTGCGTACCAGTGCGCTGATCTGCTCAAAGCGGCCATGCCCCAGCCATAACTCACCGTCCATCGGCTGCGCTGGCCAGCCCTGAGTAAACCAGGCAGGTGAGCGAATCGGATAGCCACTGCGCGTCAGCAGCTGCTCACCATCCCAGCGGCCACGCACGCCATCGAGCTTCTCGCTGATCCAGTATTGCTCAACCGGCACCTCGCCCTGATAGCTTTCAGCCAACTGCAGCGGCGCCTGCTGGGCCCACAACCCCTGCACCACCAACAGCATTGTCAAGCCCGCCCACATCCATGCACGCATTCGGTCATCCTTGTCTCTGACGCATCACTCGTCAGCTACACAAAAGGGACTCAGCACACGGGTCAATCACTGTGCCCAGCAGATGCGAGCCGGCACGCATTCCCATGACAAAGAAGACCCCAGACGCACAACACCGGCACAGGGCCGGTGTTGAAGGGCTAACCGGGGTGGTGCTCAGGTGCCAGCGTCGTCGTCACCGTAATACTGCACACCAATACGGATCAGGTCCCGCCCCTGAGAGCGGCGGTGCAGGTTGCTGTCGCGCAGCGAGTAGATGCAGCCGCAGTACTCTTGCTGGTAGAAGCGCTCGCGCTTGCTGATCTCGATCATGCGCGCACTACCGCCGCCCTTGCGCCAGTTGTAATCCCAGTAACGCAGCGCTGGATAGGGTTTGGCGGCGCGATGGCCACAGTCGTTGATTTGCGCCATGTTCTTCCAGCGCGAGATACCCAGCGAACTGCTGATCAGCGAGTAGCCGTGCTCATGGGCGTACAGCGCAGTGCGCTCAAAGCGCATGTCAAAACACATGGTGCAACGCACACCGCGTTCGGGCTCGTGCTCCATACCCTTGGCGCGGGCAAACCAGTTATCGGTGTCGTAGTCGGCATCAATAAAGGGCACACCATGCTGCTCGGCAAAGCGAATATTCTCCTGCTTGCGGATGTCGTATTCCTTGGCCGGATGAATATTGGGGTTATAGAAGAAGATCGCGTAATCGATACCGGTCGCATGAATCGCCTCCATCACCTCGCCTGAGCACGGCGCGCAGCAAGAATGCAGCAGCAAGCGATCTTTCTGCGCGTCGAAGTCACGCGGCAGCGGCAAGGGGATGCGTGCAAAGGTCTCGCTGGTCATGAGCGTCGTCGACAACAGGAAAATGGCCGCCCATTGTCCCAGAGTCCGGACCGCAAGTCTCCTTTACCAGCATCGCGACCTCAAGCGCTCGCTCAAAGATGCTGTAGCGCCTGCGCCCTTCCGGCACAACAACCTTGCCCCGCACAGACGCCTTGGCCTGATGCGCCCTGAGTAAGCCAGCCGGCACCGATTGCTCGCCAAACACGGCGTTCTCTGCCAGGCGCTCAGCTGGTCGGGCAGTGCTGTCACAGGGGCTTGCGGATATGTGCGGCCAATAGCGGTTTGAGCGCCCGCCTTGCACCCCGAAGACGGCCCACGCGCTATACTGCGCCGAACTCACAGAATTGGGCTTTTTATGAAAGTGTGCGGTGTAGACCTCAACAGTAACGATGCAAATCTCTGCCTGCTGTCGCTGGAGGATGAGCTGTTCCAGCTGCCGGATTTTCGCTCGCGCCGCCTCAGCTTGCCGGGCGCCCACAGCGCCAGCGACCTGCGCTATTTCCAACAGACCTTTGCCAAACTGATGCAGGATTACAAGGTCGATAACGTCGTGATTCGCCAGCGGCCAATGAAAGGCAAGTTTGCTGGTGGCGCGGTGGGCTTCAAGCTGGAGGCAGCCATTGAGCTGATCAGCGACCTGGATGTGACCATCCTGTCACCGACCGATATCAAAGAGTCGATCAAACGCAACCCGATTGCCGTGCCCTTCACCGAAACCGGTCTCAAGGCCTATCAGGAAACCGCCTTCAATACCGCCTACGCCTATCTGATGCAGGCAAAATACGCGGACTGACCTCTGCTCACTGGCGGCAGGTTACTTCCAGCCCTGCCGCCAGCGCTCGGTGTCCTTCAAGTCATGCCAGTCAATGGAATACCGGCTCTGGGTCAGCACTGCCTCAAGCAGGCAAGACAGCACTGCGCCTTCCTCGTCGTGCTCCACCTCAACCACCATAAAGTGCTTTTCGCGCTTGACCGGCGATACTGCCGTCCACTTGCTGTGCAGCAGTTTAGCGGGGTTGATTCGGTTCATCTGTTCTCCTGAAATATCGCCCGGCGAGCATCGCAGCGGCAAACCAAACCCGTTACCTTGTCCATGCACCACAATAAAGCCGCCGGGACTGACGCCGCGCCGAACTGCCTGCTCGCTGTCTGCCTCCGCTCAGACACTTATATCGCTGATGCA
Organism: Halopseudomonas maritima; assembly: GCF_021545785.1. Lineage (NCBI taxonomy): Bacteria > Pseudomonadati > Pseudomonadota > Gammaproteobacteria > Pseudomonadales > Pseudomonadaceae > Halopseudomonas > Halopseudomonas maritima. The sequence goes on along the minus strand of NZ_CP079801.1, from coordinate 2,805,551 downwards.
CGGTGAACGCAGCGCTCTGCAGCAAGAAGCTCCCACAGGGCATTGGCAACCAGGCCCAGACTACCCTCGCGCCTGCGCATGAGCAGCAGTTGCGAACGGCGCACCGGATACCCCTCAAGGCTCAGAGGCACCAAGGCGCCAGCCTGCAGCTCCGCCGCCACCAGATGCTCCGGCATGCCGCCCCAGCCCATGCCGGCGGCGATGATGTGCTTCTTGGTGGCAAAGTCCGAAACCGTCCAGCGCATGCCATCTGGCACAACATCCCGGGTCTGTTCAAAACGCCCCTGACCGGTGCCTGCGACCACCACCTGCACATACGAGTTCATCTCGGCATTGCTCAAGCGTTTGCCGATGCGGGCCGGCGGGTAGTCGGGGTGCGCGACCGGGATGATATTCACCACCGCGTAAGGTGCTGCCACAATGGCCTCGGCCGGCAGTCCATCGGCGCTGGCGATAACAAGGTCAGCCTCGCCTTCCATCAGCCGTTCGGCGCTACCGCCCATGGCATCGGAGATCAGGCGAATGTCCGTGGCCGGAAACGCCTGCTTCAACTCACCAATCGCCGCCAACACCTCACCTAGCGGGCAAGTCGCAGAGACCGACAGCCGCACCAGAGGCTCTTGAGTGGCCGACAACCGGTTGGCTAGCTCCTTGAGCACTTGCACCTGATCCAGCACGACGCGCGCCTGCCGGTAGAACGCCCGGCCAGCCGGCGTCAGCTCCGGCCGGTAGCTGTCGCGGGACAGCAGACACAGCCCCGTCTCCTCTTCAAGGTTCTTAATGGCCTGGCTCAGCGCAGGCTGCGACTTGTGCAGCACCTCGGCGGCCTTGCGAAAGCTGCCCTGGGTCACGATGCCATCGAGTACACGCAATTGATCCAGCTTCACCGCTGCTCCTTGGTATGCCGGCCCATCTTGAAAACCTTAAATTATCATTAAAATAAAAACCCGATATTATTTTATTTTTACCACGTGCAATAACCTCTCTGGTGCTCGCCCGTTGGGCGTCCCACCAAGAGGAGATTTACCGTGAAGCTGTATTTCAAACCCGGCGCCTGCTCACTGGCTACGCATATCGTCTTGCGCGAGCTGGGGGCAAGTTTCACCCTTGAAGCCGTCGACACCCAGACCCAGCGTACCGAGTCCGGGCAGGATTACACCGCCATCAACCCCAAGGGCTACGTTCCAGCCCTGGACACTGGCGCGGCAGTACTCACCGAAGGCCCCGCAATACTCCAGTATCTGGCCGAATCAAGCGCCCTGCTGCCACCCGTGGGCAGCTTGCAGCGCGCACGGGTGCAGGAGCTTTTGAACTACACCGCCTCAGAGCTGCACAAGGCATTTGCGCCCTTCTTTCGGGCAGGTACCACGGCGCAACAGCGCGCCCAAGCGCAGGTGTCCGTCGAGCGGCACTTTGATTTGCTGGAGTCTCATCTGAGCGATGGGCAAACCAGCCTGGTGGGCGAGCGCTTTAGCGTTGCAGATGCCTACCTGTTTGTCGTCTGCAGCTGGGCCGCAGTACCGGGCATCGCGCTGGCTCGCTGGCCACGCCTGCACGCCCTCTGGCAAAGCATCGCAGCTCGGCCCAGCGTCAAACGCGCCATGCAGGCCGAAGGCTTGAGCGCATGAACGCCGGCACGCCGCATGAGGCAATCCTGGCTCTGCTTGAGACCTATTTCGAGGGTCTGTACCAGGCAGACAGCGCCTTGCTGGCCAGCGTCTTTCACCCGCGTGCCCAGTACGTCAACACCGCGCCCGGCGATGAGCGAATACTGACGCTGCTCGAATACCAGCACCTGCTGGACCAGCGCGTATCCCCCGCAAGCAACGGCGAGCCCCGCCACCAGCGCGTTATCTCCATCGAAACAACAGCAAACACCATGGCCTTTGCCAAGGTGCAGATGAGCATGCTGAGCCGCGACTACACCGACTTTCTCACCCTCATCCGTGAACAGAACCAGTGGCGCATCATCGCCAAGGTTTTTCACTACCAGCCAACCCCGCAAGGAGATTGACCATGCCTTACGTCAATATCAAAGTAACCCGCGAAGGCGGCCCGGAAGGCAAAGGCCCGTCAACAGAGCAAAAAGCAGAACTCATCGCCGGCGTGACCGAGCTGCTGGTCAGCGTCCTCAACAAGAGTCCAGCGTCCACGATGGTAGTGATTGATGAGGTAGCGCTGGATGACTGGGGCATTGGCGGGCTGCCCGTTGTGGCTTATCGGGCACAAAAACCCGGGTAGTGTGCGTTGCGCTTGACCTGTGCAACCCGCCCAGGCCTGCCAGGCCTGGGCGGGAGCACAGGCTTGGGTCGCTCAGGTATCAGCAACAAGGTCGGTACAAAGCACCCAACCAAAATGGTTGTCGGCGGTCCTGATGTAGCACGGCAAGTGCGCCTTGCCGTACAGGTCGAACAGCACGGCAACAGGCTGCCCCTTCGCAACGGCACCCTTCACGTCCAAAGGGCGCCCATAGGCTGCGGATTGCTCTGTCCCGTGAACTTGTATCAATCACACCGTCGCGAGCCCCAAGAGGGCATCATTCCCAGCTGGATGACAGTTTGCCGCTTAGAACGACCACTGCATCCGCCCCCAGGCCTGCGGGGTACGCTCTTTATCACTGACGGGCTGTTCACCGGTGCGCCAGGAACTGGTAAGGCTTAAGCTCAGCTGCGGGTGTGGTTGCCACTCAGCCCCTACACCGATGCTGCTCAGGTTGCGGTGATAATCGCCGTCCACCACCGGGTGGCGCACCAGGCGGGCATAACCGCCGTCGACAAAGGTTTTGAATTGCCATTCAGGTCGCCATTGATAGCGCAGCTCCAGAGTACCGAGCAGGCCTTCATCGGCGCTGGCTTCGCCGGCCGGATAGCCGCGAATGGTGTAAGGCCCGCCCAGTGACAAGTGCTCGGAGCTGTCCAGATTTCCGTCGGTCCACTGCCCTTGCAGCGCGGTATAGAGGCTCAGTTGGTTCGCGAGGTGTTGCAGCCGTAGCATGGAAAACTGCAACTTGCCAAAGCTGCCGCGATCGATGCTGTCCCCACGCAGGTGACCCTGCACCCAACTCACATTGAAGGCGTTCACCCCGCCACCGCCGACAGTGTCACGCCAATCCCCGGACAGGCCTAGGGTGACGTTCTCGGATGTCTTGTCGGTGACGATAAAGCCATCAAACAGTTCATCGGTCAGGTCCTTGCGTTCCACTTGCACAAGGCTGCGCACATTCAGATTGCGACTGCGCAACCAGGGGTGGGTGACAAACAGGGCGAAGGTGTCCGCCGTGCCTGTCGCATCGAGATCGTCGAAATCCCCGCCCAGCTCGTAATCCATTTTTGACGCAGACAGTCCAAAACGAGTGCCCCATGGGCTGATCGGCAGGTCGTAGCGGGCCATGTAGTAAAGCTGCTTCTCGTCAGTGCCCAGCAGGTACAGCGAAACCGCATCACCGAGGCCCAGTGGACTGGCAACATCCAGTTGCGTGCCCATACGGTATTCGCCAGTGTGGCGGTTGCCGTAGTTGTCCATGGTGACGTTACCACTCAAACGGGGCTCATCTTTCAATGTCACGGTCAGATCCGATCGTCCCGGCTCGCGACCGGCCGCCAGTGATGAAGATGCCCGCGTCCCCGGCAGGTCGTCGAGCAACAGCACCTGCCGCTCCAGCGGCTTGAGAGTGACCGCCTCGCCGTTTGCCAGCTGCCCCACCATGCTGCGCGGCACAACGTCGCGCAGGCGGCTCTGGTTTGACAGGGTGATCTGCCCATAACGCCCCTCGGCAATGGCGATAGTCACAATGCGGTCGTCGTCAATTTCCTGCGCGGGCAAATAGGCCCGACTGACCAGATAGCCTTGCTCGCGATAATAAACCGTGAGCCGCTGCGCAGCGTCGTACAGCTCGGCCAGTGTCAGTGTCTTGCCGGTCAAATCCTGCAGCTGTGCCAGCAGTGCCTCGGTGGGCAGCGAATGATTTCCTTCAATACGAAACGCGCGCACCGGAATCAGAATGTTCGATTGTGGCGCAACCACCGGTACGTCCGTCGGCGCTTGCAAGGCAGGCTCCGACGACGGCGGCAAGGTCAGTTGCCGATCTTCCAGTATCCGCAAGCTGTCCCCCGCTTGCGGCGGAAGTTGCGCCATAGCCATTGGCAGCCAGCCAAGGGCGACAGCAAGACTTAGCAGCTGTTTTTTCATGAATTCCTTTCCTGAGTTTTATGGCTGCAACGAGCTTGTCGCGCTGCCCTGATAGCCGGATTCGTTATCGTTCGACCCGTCGGTTGTTTCCAATGTCACGTCACCGGCCAGCCCCGTCAGGTTCAGGCCATCGCCGCGGACGGTCAGTTGCAGTGATGTTTCACCCGGCAGCGACATCGGCGTTTTCTGCCCCAGGCGGATCGCCTCTTCGTAACCCATCGTAGTGACGTCTTCCAGCACACTGGCAAATGTTTCCACCGGGCCACTGAGCTGATAGTTACTCCGGTCTGCGCCGTGCAGCTCGCCAGTCACGGTCACAAGCTTGTTGCGGCCCACCTCGGCATTCGCGAACAAACCGCTGAGCGTTACGCTGAGATCATCGCCGTTAATCACGCCGCTGAGTTCAGCACCAACATCCGCATCGGCGGTGCCGTCATAGACCTTGTGTTGCGCCACGGCGTTGATCAGGTCGATTACCTTGGCGGTGATATCAGCGGTGGTGCTGATGCTGCTTGCCGACAGGGTGTAGTTGCCTGCGTCCGCACCCGACAGCACTCCACTGACAGTCACGTTTTTGCCGGTGCCGGCGTTTTTATCGTCAAACGCGCCGCTTACCGCCAGTTGCAGATCGTCGCCGCTGACTACGCCACGCAAACCTGCAGTCACATCCGCATCGGCGGTGCCGTCATAGAGCTTGTGCTGTGCCACCGCATTGATCAGGTCGATTACCTTGGCGGTGATGTCAGCGGTGGTGCTGATGCTGCTTGCCGACAGGGTGTAGTTGCCTGCGTCCGCACCCGACAGCACTCCACTGACAGTCACGTTTTTGCCGGTGCCGGCGTTTTTATCGTCAAACGCGCCGCTTACCGCCAGTTGCAGATCGTCGCCGCTGATCACACCGCTCAGGTCTGCCACCACATCCGCATCGGTCGTGCCGTCGTAGGTTTTGTTTTGGGCCACGGCGTTGATCAGGTCGATTACCTTGGCGGTGATATCGGCGGTGGTGCTGATGCTGCTTGCCGACAGGGCATAGTTGCCCGCATCCGCGCCCGACAGCGTGCCGTTGACGGTGACGGTTTTGCCGGTGCCGGCGTTTTTATCGTCAAACGCGCCGCTTACCGCCAGTTGCAGATCGTCGCCGCTGATCACACCGCTCAGGTCTGCCGTCACATCCGCACCGGTCGTGCCGTCGTAGATTTTGTTTTGGGCCACGGCGTTAATCAGGTCGATTACCTTGGCGGTGATATCGGCGGTGGCGTTAGCTGCACCACTCAAGGTGTAGTTGCCCGCATCCGCACCCGACAGCACTCCACTGACAGTCACGTTTTTGCCGGTGCCGGCATTTTTATCGTCAAACGCGCCGCTTACCGCCAGTTGCAGATCGTCGCCGCTGATCACACCGCTCAGGTCTGCCGTCACATCCGCATCGGTCGTGCCATCGTAGGTTTTGTTTTGGGCCACGGCATTGATCAGGTCGATCACCTTGGCGGTGATATCAGCGGTGGCGTTAGCTGCACCACTCAAGGTGTAGTTGCCCGCATCCGCGCCGGACAGCGCGCCGTTGACGGTGACGGTTTTGCCGGTGCCGGCGTTTTTATCGCCAAACGCGCCGCTTACCGCCAGTTGCAGATCATCGCCGCTGATCACACCGCTCAGGTCTGCCACCACATCCGCATCGGTCGTGCCGTCGTAGGTTTTGTTTTGGGCCACGGCATTGATCAGGTCGATCACCTTGGCGGTGATATCAGCGGTGGCGTTAGCTGCACCACTCAAGGTGTAGTTGCCCGCATCCGCGCCCGACAGCGTACCGTTGACGGTAACGGTTTTGCCGGTGCCAGCGTGCTTGTTATCGAACGCGCCATTCAGCGCAACGGCCAGATCATCGCCGCTGATCACACCATCCAGATCAGCCGTCACATCCGCATCGGTCGTGCCGTCGTAGATTTTGTTTTGGGCCACGGCATTGATCAGGCCGATCACCTTGGCGGTGATATCGGCGGTGGTGCTGATGCTGCTTGCCGACAGGGCATAGTTGCCCGCATCCGCGCCCGACAGCGTGCCGTTGACGGTGACGGTTTTGCCGGTGCCGGCGTTTTTATCGTCAAACGCGCCGCTTACCGCCAGTTGCAGATCGTCGCCGCTGATCACACCGCTCAGGTCTGCCGTCACATCCGCATCGGTCGTGCCGTCGTAGATTTTGTTTTGGGCCACGGCGTTGATCAGGTCGATTACCTTGGCGGTGATATCGGCGGTGGTGCTGATGCTGCTTGCCGACAGGGTGTAGTTGCCTGCGTCCGCGCCGGACAGCGTGCCGTTGACGGTAACGGTTTTGCCGGTGCCGGCGTTCTTGTTATCGAACGCGCCAGTCAGCGCAACGGCCAGATCATCGCCGCTGATCACACCGCTCAGGTCTGCCACCACATCCGCATCGGTCGTGCCGTCGTAGGTTTTGTTTTGGGCCACGGCATTGATCAGGTCGATCACCTTGGCGGTGATATCGGCGGTGGCGTTAGCTGCACCACTCAAGGTGTAGTTGCCCGCATCCGCGCCCGACAGCGTGCCGTTGACGGTGACGGTTTTGCCGGTGCCAGCGTTCTTGTTATCGAACGCGCCATTCAGCGCAACGGCCAGATTATCGCCGCTGATCACACCATCCAGATCAGCCGTCACATCCGCATCGGTCGTGCCGTCGTAGATTTTGTTTTGGGCCACGGCGTTAATCAGGTCGATTACCTTGGCGGTGATATCGGCGGTGGCGTTAGCTGCACCACTCAAGGTGTAGTTGCCCGCATCCGCACCCGACAGCACTCCACTGACAGTCACGGTTTTGCCGGTGCCGGCGTTTTTATCGTCAAACGCGCCGCTTACCGCCAGTTGCAGATCGTCGCCGCTGATCACACCGCTCAGGTCTGCCGTCACATCCGCATCGGTCGTGCCGTCATAGACTTTGCTCTGTGCGATGGCATTAATCAGATCAATGACTTTCGAGGTCACCGTGAGCGTACCGCCGGTAGCGCTCAGATCGACGTTGTAACCGGTAGCGGCCAGATCGCCAGCTTGCCATGTCACGGCATAATCACCCACATCGGCGTTTGCGGCCGCGCCTGCTGAGACAAGCGTGGGCGCTCCGATGTTGCTGGCGTCGTCCTGGGTGAACACATTGCCGTAACCCGCAGCGTCCACAAACCCGCTCAGCGTGTAATCGGTGCCGGCAACAGGCGTGATGAAGGAGTGCAGATCACCGTAGGTCTTGCTGCCGTCAACCGTGCCGGTGACCGTCAGCGTGGGCTGCATGGCAAACACATAGCGGTTGCCCGCGGCTGTCACACCTGGTGAGCCAGTCCAGCTGGTGTTCCAGAGCGCCTGATTGCCACTGGCCAGCCCCCCAAAGGTGTTGTCATCCAGGTTATCGCTATAGATCAGCCAGCGGCCGTCGGCATGGCTGGCCTGTAGAGCATCACTCCCGGCATTGTTAGTAAACGCTGTGCTGCTCAGCACCAGAGCATCGCCCGCCGCAGCAGAGGAAAGCGCAGTACCCGCTGCCAGATCAACATCGCCTCCGGCCTCGACCAGCAGTGCATTGTCTTCCAGTGCAACACTGTCGCTGACGTTAACATCGCCGCTGGCCTTCAGGCTCAGGGTGGCTCCCGAAACGTTATCTGCCACCTTGACGCCACCCAGGGTATTGACCAACCCCGCCGTCGCTTCGATGATGCGGTCAGCCGTGAGCAGGTAGTGGCTGTTACTGATGCTGCCACTCAGCTGCAACCCAACCAGGCCGCCAACCCGGTCAGCGCCTGTCACCGCGCCCGTGGCATAGGACGCGCTCACGCTACCGCCGCTCCTTTGGCCGCCAACCAGGCCACCAACCACTTTACCCCCCGTCACCGCGCCTGTCGCATAGGCGTCGCTGATATGGCCGCCTTCCTGATACCCGAGCAAGCCGCCAACAAAGTTACCCGCACCAGTCACCCTGCTTACCGAGTAGGCGTCGCTGATGTTGGCGCCGCCCCAATGCAAACCGACCAGGCCGCCGACATAATTGCCCCCGCCAGTCACCACGCCTGTCGTATAGGCATTACCGATATCACCATCATATTGATTCCCGACCAGGCCACCAACATAGCGCTGCCCGGTAATATCGACATTCTCCAACCCCACCTGGCGCAGCGCTGCGCCATCGGTGTAGCCAAACAACCCGACATAGTCTGTGGCTCGATCAATAAACAGATCACTGATCACATGCCCCAGACCATCAAACACGCCACCGAAGCGATTGCTGAAGCCACCAAGCGGCTCAAACCCGGCACCGCCGTTCCAGCCTGCGGAGGCGCTGGCATCAATATCCGCCCCCAGCACATACTTACCGGAGAGCCCGCTGTTGATGGCTTGCAGCTGCTGCAGGGTGAGGATGACGTTATAGGCGTCAGGGCGATTGCTTGCGGTGATGGCCCCGGTGGGCAGGTCATGGCGGTTGAAGACCTGATTGCCCGACAGCCTCAGCAGGTAAGGGGTGGTCTGGTCACCGGCATTGCCCCACACCTTGCCAAACTCGAAACCGGTGAAGCTGTCAGCAGAGAACATTTGGGCGGTGGTCAGGCCCGTGCCGCCGGCGCTCGTTGACTGGCCGGTTGTTTCAGTATTCCAGTAGCTGTTGGTGATGCTGCTCACACTAATTAACCCAATCATACCGCCAACGCGATTATTCCCCGTCACCGCACCGGTGGCATAGGACTGACTGATGCTGCCACGCTCCTTATACCCGACCAGACCGCCAACCTGACTACTCCCCGTCACCGCACCGGTGGCATAGGACTGGCTGATGCTGCGTCCCAGGTGACTCCCGACCAGACCGCCAACCCGGTCAGTGCCCGTCACCGCACCGGTGGCATAGGACTGGCTGATGCCGCCTCCCTGGTCATGCCCGACCAGACCGCCAACGTAAATACTCCCCGTCACCGCACCGGTGGCATAGGACTGGCTGATGCTGCCAGCACTCAACATAGCCACCAGACCGCCGACATAATTACTGCCCGTAATATCGACATTCTCCAGCCCCACATGACGCAGCGCTGCGCCATCGGCGTAGCCAAACAACCCGACATAGTCTGTGGCTCGATCAATAAACAGATCACTGATCACATGCCCCAGGCCATCAAACACGCCACGGAAGCTATTGCTGGGGCTACCAAGCGGCTCAAACCCGGCACCGCCGTTCCAGCCTGCGGTGGCGCTGGCATCGATATCCGCGCCCAGCACGTAGTTGCCGGTAAGCCCGCTGTTGATGGCTTGCAAGGCGTTTACATCGGTAATGATGGTGTAGTCGATGACAGAACCAGCACTGCCCAGCTGGGTGCTGAAGCTGCCGGTAGACGCCAGGTTGATGGGTGCGGTGACCCGGTATTGGGCCTCGCTACCGTTGATCACCCCATCGCTGCTGCCCTGGCCGTATTTCAGCGCCAGGCCGGCGCCGCCGCTGGCGTTGAGGGATGCGTTGACCTGGATATCGCGCTCGGCGTTCAGGGTCAGGGTGTTGGCGTTCCAGCTGACGCTGTCGTTCACGAAGACGTCGCCGTTGCCGTCGGTGGCGCCGTTGACGCTCTGAATCTCCACACTGGTGCTGGCCAACTGGCTGCTTAAGGTGGCACCTGTAATGTCGCCATCGCTGGCGGCGACGGTGAAGTCGTTGGGGTCGATCAGCCAGGTGCCGGTCTCGCCATGTTCAGCCTGCGTGGTGATCTGTGTGCTGTCGGCGATAGTGACGTGAGCGCCGCTGGTTTCGATAAAACCGCCATCGCCGCTGGCGGGCGCTGAGGCGTCCAGCGTGCCGTCGATAGTGGCGGTGCCGCTTTGCATATCCGCCAGCAGCACGATTTTACCGTCGCGTTCGGCCACGGTCTGCGCACGAATCTGCCCACTGTTGTTGACCACCGAATCGAGCACCTGATCTGCGGCGTGGGTGGTGAGGTAGACACTGCCGCCATCGGCCTGGATCGCGCCGTGGTTTTGCACCAGGGCATTGAGTTTGCCCTGCTCGATGGTGAGGTTGATCAAACCGTCGCCGGCAAAATCCAGCTGAATTTTTTCCCCTGCGGCCATGGCAACGCTACCCAGGTTCGCGCGGATCACCCCTTCGTTACTCACCTGGCCTCCGAGCATCACCACCGCGCCGCCATCGGCCTGGATGGCTCCGCGGTTGATCACCGCCTGATTGCCATTGCCCTCAAAGCGGTAGTTGCCGTCAACAAAGTCCTGATTGTCGATATCCAGCGTGGAGGCCACCAGGCCGCCGACATTGACGTTGGCCCCTTCGGCAAACAGCACCCCGTTCTGGTTGACCAGAAACACCTTGCCGGTGGCATTGAGGTTGCCGTAAATCGCCGAGGGGTCGTTACCGGTAACGCGATTGAGCGCCACGGCGGCGCTGCTGTTCTGGTCGAAGTTGACGGTGTTGCCTTCACCGATGCTGAACGACTGCCAGTCGATAATGGCCTTGTTTGAGCCCTGCTCGATGGTGAGCGTGTGCTCACCGGGCTGGCTGATGGACACATCGCCAGCAATCACCTGGCCATTTTGCGGCAGGCTGGCAGCCAGAACAGACCCAGGTGCCGCGAACAGCAACAGCAAGATGCCGGGAGCGCCCCGCCACTGGCCGCTTCGTTGCGTGCCGCTGCCCTGCTGGCCTCGCCCCTTGCCGCACCCCCGAGCCAACTCGGACACGGCCTGCCAGACACCCAGCGCAGCATTGAAGACGGTTTTGAAGATGTGATTCATGGTGCTCCCTTCCCCGGGGTATGTCCGGCCCGAATTGGGCAATGACAGCTCCCCTGCTTGATGATGTCCGCTTGAGCTTTAGGGTAGAGATCACTGCGGTTAAGAACCACCTGGCGGGCATATCATTTTCCCGGTTCTTATCATTTTCCCCATATTGGCGGCCAAACTGGCGAATTCCGGTAGTATTCAGCCATGATAAAAAAACATGGAAACGGCACCGAGGTGCCAGTAGTTCATGCAGATATGAGCGGCGGTCAGGCGATCGACCTGCCGGGCGTTCGCGGTCGCATGGAGCGTCTGGAGTTCGCCAGCGGCATAGTGCTCTACCGGATGGAATATGAAGCACTGGACGACTGCTTCGTGCAGGTGCAGAACAGCTTCAGCGAACCGTGGATCGGCTCGGCACTGCATCTGCAGGGCCACTCCGAGCTGGCCTACCCCGACGGCAAAACCTTTACGCTGACACCCGATTCCGCCCTGTTGATGCGGGTTGACCCATCAGGCAGCCGCTTTCATCTGTTCAAAGGGCAGCTCGTTCGCCATGTGGGCGTAGCATCCACACTCGCGCCCCTGCAAGCCCGCTTCGATGGCCAACTGCCCGGGCGGCTGGCGCTATTCACTGACAACAGCTTTGGCGATTTTCAGTTAGGCCAATCATTCTCGCCCAGTCCGCGCCTGCGGCATTTGGCAAGCAACCTGTTCGACAACCACGCCAAGGGCAGCACCCGACTGCTGAAGCTCGAAGGTATTGCGAACCTCTTTCTGGCAGAAATCATCGAGCTGTTCTGCGAAGAAAACCCGACAAAAGACCGCATTGTCGTCTGGGAAGACCAGAGCCTCAGCGACATCATCGCGCACATCGAACACAACCTGGATGGCACCCTGGCGCTCAGCGCCCTGGCCAACATGGCCGGCCTGTCCGAGAACCGTCTCGATCAACTGTTTCGGCAGAAATTCCAGCTCAGTTGCGCCGAATACGTGCGCAACGAACGCATGAGCACAGCCAACCGCTGGCTGCAATCAGGCGAGCTGCCCGTGCGTGAGGTTGCCAAGCGAGTTGGCTACAGCCACGTCAGCAACTTCTCCCGCGCCTATCGCGCGCGCTTCGGGGAAACACCGGCCAGAACACTACGCCGCGCCACCAGCCGGTCCACGTAGCGGCGTCACGGTCAAAGGCGTAGGCAAGGTGTATCTGCAAACCCTGATCGACTGCTTCAGTCGCTTTGCTCTTGGCAGGCTGGACACAAGCAAGATGCCGGTCACCGCTGCTCATGTCTTGAATAACGCTGTGCAGCCGTTCTTCGAGTGACCTTTCGCCATACCTTTGCTACTGAACTGCTGCGTCGCGGCAGTGATATCCGGACTGTGCAGACCTTGCTCGGCCACGCCGATGTCCGGACCACACAAGTCTATACACACGTTTTGGGTCAAGGCTTTGCGGGTGTATTTAGCCCGTTAGGCTAAGAGGGGCAGCCTGACGCTCACCACAAGCAACAACCCCGGCGCGTGGCCGGGGTTGCAGTTTACTGCGCTGGCGATTAACCGATCCAGGCGCGGGCATTGCGGAACATGCGCATCCAGCCGCCGTCTTCGCTCCAGTCATCCGGGTGCCAAGAGTTCTGTACGGCGCGGAACACGCGCTCCGGGTGCGGCATCATGATGGTGACGCGACCGTCGCGGGTGGTCAGACCGGTGATACCACGCGGCGAGCCGTTGGGGTTGGCCGGGTAGCGTTCGGTCATGCGGCCACGGTTGTCGACGTAGCGCAGGGCCACGGCGTTGGCGGCCTCACAAGCGTCAACAGCGGCGCTGCTGGCAAATTCGGCGTGGCCTTCACCGTGGGCGATGGCGATCGGCAAACGGCTGCCGACCATGCCGCTGAGGAAGATCGACGGCGAAGGCTGCACTTCGACCATGGCAACTCGCGCTTCAAACTGCTCGGAGCGGTTGCGCACAAAATGCGGCCAGTGGTCACTGCCGGGGATCAGCTCACGCAGGTTGGAGAGCATCTGGCAGCCGTTGCACACGCCCAGGGCGAAGGTGTCGGGGCGAGCAAAGAAGGCTGTAAAGGCTTCACGGGCGACCTGGTTGAACAGGATCGACTTGGCCCAACCCTCACCAGCGCCCAGTACGTCACCGTATGAGAAGCCGCCGCAGGCGACCAAGCCACGGAAGTCTTCCAGCTCAACGCGGCCACTGAGGATGTCGCTCATGTGTACATCTACCGCGCTGAAGCCGGCGCGGTTGAAGGCCGCAGCCATCTCAACCTGACCATTGACGCCCTGCTCACGCAGAATGGCAACGCGCGGGCGCGAGCCCTTGCTGATGGCCGGTGCGGCAACGTCTTCGTTGATATCAAAGCTGAGCAGCGCGTGCAGGCCGGGGTTGGCGTCGTCGGCAATGCCTTCAAACTCCTGATCCGCGCATTCGGCGTTGTCGCGCAGGCGCTGAATCTGCCAGCTGGTTTCGCTCCAGGCTTGCTGCCAGATGGCGCGGGTGCTTTCCAGCACCGGCTTGCCGTTAAACTCGAAGCGAATCGCCTGCTCGCTGGCGGGCTGACCGATCACCGCGCTGCAATCACCCAGGCCAGCGGCAGACAGCTGTGCCAGCACTTCTTCGGTGTCGCTCTGGGCAACCTGAATAACCGCGCCCAGCTCTTCGTTGAACAGCACTTCGGCCAGTGTGCTGGCGTCTTGCGCCAGTACGTCGAGGTTGATATTCAAACCGCAGCGGGCAGCAAAGGCCATCTCGGTCAGGGTGGTGAACAGGCCGCCGTCGGAGCGGTCGTGATAGGCGAGCAGCAGCTCGTCCTGATTCAAGCCCTGAATCACGGCGAAGAAGGCTTTGAGGTCTTCAGCGTCGTCCAGATCCGGCACCTGCTGGCCGATCTTGTTGTAGACCTGCGCCAGCGCAGAACCGCCCAAGCGGTTCTGACCACGGCCCAGATCAATCAGGATCAGGTCGGTTGCACCGTGGTCCAGACGCAGCTGCGGGGTCAGGGTGGCACGCACATCCTGCACCGGGGCGAAGCCGGTGACGATCAGCGACAGCGGCGAGGTAACCGACTTCTCTTTGCCGGACTCGTCCCAGCGGGTCTTCATGGACATGGAGTCCTTGCCGACCGGAATGGTAATGCCCAGCTCGGGGCACAGCTCCATGCCGACTGCCTTGACGGTGTCGTACAGGCGCGCGTCTTCACCGGGGTGACCGGCAGCGGACATCCAGTTGGCAGACAGTTTGATGTCCGACAGCTTGTCGATGCGCGCAGCAGCCAGGTTGGTCACGGTTTCTGCCACCGCCATACGACCGGAGGCCGGGGCGTTGAGCAGCGCCAGCGGCGTGCGCTCGCCCATGGCCATGGCTTCACCGGTGTTAACGTCAAAGCTGGTGGCGGTCACGGCGCAGTCGGCCACCGGCACCTGCCACGGGCCAACCATCTGGTCGCGGGTAACCATGCCGGTAATGCTGCGGTCACCAATGGTGATCAGGAACTGCTTGCTGGCAACCGCCGGCAAACGCAGCACGCGCTCGGCAGCATCGCTCAGGGTCAGCTCACTGGCGCTGAAGTTGTCGCCCTGCTCTGCTTCACGCTCGACGCTGCGATGCATGCGCGGCGGCTTGCCGAGCAGCACCGAGAGCGGCATGTCGACCGGCTGGTTGTCGAAGTGGCTGTCGTTGAGCACCAGCAGCTGTTCTTCAGTCGCTTCACCGACCACGGCGAAGGGGCAACGCTCGCGCTGGCAGATGGCTTCGAAACGCTCGAAATCGGCGTTCGGCACGGCCATGACGTAGCGTTCCTGGGATTCGTTGGACCAGATTTCCAGCGGGCTCATGCCCGGCTCGTCGTTCGGTACGTTGCGCAGCTCGAAACGGCCGCCGCGACCACCGTCGTTGACCAGCTCCGGGAAGGCATTGGACAGGCCGCCCGCGCCCACGTCGTGGATAAAGGCGATCGGGTTCTTGTCACCCAGCTGCCAGCAGCGGTCGATGACCTCCTGACAGCGGCGCTCCATTTCCGGGTTTTCCCGCTGTACAGAGGCAAAGTCCAGATCCTCGGCGCTGGCACCGGTGGCCATGGAAGACGCCGCGCCGCCGCCCAGACCGATCAGCATCGCCGGGCCGCCCAGCACGATCAGCTTGGCGCCAACCGGGATGTCGGACTTCTCGACGTGGGTTGCACGGATGTTGCCCATGCCACCGGCGATCATGATCGGCTTGTGGTAACCACGGGTTTCCGGGCCACGGGGCGAGTCGATGGTGGTTTCGAAGGTACGGAAGTAACCGTTCAGGTTCGGACGACCAAACTCGTTGTTGAACGCGGCGCCGCCGAGCGGGCCTTCGATCATGATCTGCAGCGGGGTAACAATGCGCGACGGCTTGCCGTTGTCTTCTTCCCACGGCTGGACAAAGCCCGGAATACGCAGGTTGGAGACGGTGAAACCGGTCAAACCGGCCTTCGGCTTGCCGCCGATACCGGTGGCGCCTTCGTCACGAATCTCACCACCGGAACCGGTAGACGCGCCCGGGAACGGGGCAATCGCGGTCGGGTGGTTGTGGGTTTCTACCTTCATCAGGATATGCACCGGCTCTTCGTGAGCACGGTATTCAAAGCTACCCGGCACCGGGAAGAAACGGCCTGCGGTGAAGCCTTCGATCACAGCGGCGTTGTCTTTATAGGCCGACAGCACGCCATCGCTGTGCATCTGATAGGTGTTCTTGATCATGCCGAACAGGCTTTTATCCTGCGCCTGACCGTCGATATCCCAGCTGGCGTTGAAGATCTTGTGCCGGCAATGCTCGGAGTTGGCCTGGGCGAACATCATCAGTTCAACGTCGCTCGGGTTGCGGCCAAGGCCGGTGAAGCTTTCAACCAGGTAGTCGATCTCGTCTTCGGCCAGCGCCAGACCCAGGCTGCTGTTGGCTTCCACCAGCGCATCACGGCCGCCGGCTAGGATGTCGACACGCTGGAACGGCTTGGGCTCGGTGTGGGCGAACAGCGCTGCTGCCGCATCCAGATCATCCAGCGCCAGCTCGGTCATGCGGTCATGCAGTTCGGCAACCAGCACCTTGCGCTCATCAGCCGACAGTTTGCCGCTGACGTAGTACGCGATACCGCGCTCCAGACGCAGCACCTGGCTCAGGCCACAGTTGCGCGCGATGTCAGTCGCCTTGCTGGACCAGGGAGAGATGGTGCCAAAACGCGGCACAACCAGCACCAGTTCGCCCGCGGGCTCTTCGACCGGCACGGACGGGCCGTAGCGCAGCAGACGGTCGAGCACCTGCGCGGATTGCTCGTCCAGCTCGCTGCTCAGCTCGGCGAAATGCATGAACTCGGCGTACACCCCGGTCACTGCGGCAAGGCGGCTTTGCAGCTTGGCGAGCAACTTGGTACGACGAAAATCGGAAAGGGCTGGGGCTCCACGCAGGATATGCATGTCGGTATCGGCCTCGGGATGCGAACAGTGGGAAAAAGAAGGCGCATAGGATACCCCAAGCCGAGCGCTGGAGCCATGCCGCACTGGCCAGCGGCAGCCCTGCTGTGATTACGCCAGCGGCTATTGCCGCAGCCCGCTTTTGCCTATACTGGCGCCATGCATCGACCAGCCCCTCGCCTTCCCCGTTTAAAGGCTCTGGCCACCGCCCTGTGCGCCGTGTTGCTGACAGCCTGTGAGCAAAGCACCCAACTGGAACAGATTCAGGAGGACGGCACCCTGCGCGTGATCACCCGCAACACGCCGACCACTTACTATCAAGATCGCAACGGTGATACCGGGCTGGAGTACGAGCTGGCCAAGCGCTTTGCCGACAGCCTGGGCGTGGGCCTGGACATGCAGGCCGCCGACACCCTCGACAGTCTCTATCAGCAATTGGGCGAAGCCGATGGCCCACAGGTGGCGGCAGCGGGCTTGACCGTCAACCCGGCCCGCAGCGAACAGATTCGCTTTGCCGCACCCTATCTCGATGTAATTCCGCAGGTGGTCTACCGGCGCGACAGTCGCAAACCGCGCAGCATTGAAGACCTCTACGGCCAACGCCTGATGGTCCTCAAGGGCAGCACCCTGGCTGACGAGCTGCGCGCCCTGCAGCAGAGCCACCCGGAGCTGACCTTTGAGGAGTCTGACAGCGTTGAAGTGGTTGACCTGCTGCGCCTGGTCAACGACGGCGAAATTGACAGCGCGGTGGTCTACTCCAACGAGCTGGTGGTCAATCAGGCATTTTACCCGGCCGTGAGCGTTGCCTTTGACCTCGGCGACGGCCAGCCGATGGCCTGGGCGCTGCGCCAGTACGCCGACAGCACCCTGCTCGATGCGGTCAATGGGTTCTTCTCCCGCATCAAGGCCGACGGCACCCTGGATCAGCTGATCGAACGCTTTTACGGCCACTCCGATGTACTGGACTACGTGGGCGCCCGCGCCTTCGCCACCCATATGCAAAACCGCCTGCCGCGCTTTGAGACCTTTCTGCGTCAGGCCGGCGACCAGAACTCACTGGACTGGCGCCTGCTGGCCGCCATGAGTTATCAGGAGTCGCTCTGGGACCCGAATGCACGCTCGGCCACCGGCGTACGCGGGCTAATGATGCTAACCCTGCCAACCGCCAAGTTTGTCGGCGTAACCAACCGCGTTGACCCGCAGCAGAGCATTAACGGCGGTGCGCGCTACCTGATCTGGGTGCGTGATCAGATACCCACCGACATTCCCGAGCCCGACCGCACCTGGTTTGCACTGGCCGCCTACAACGTCGGCCTGGGCCACCTGGATGACGCCCGCAAGCTGACCGCCGACGGCGGCCGCGACCCCAACCGCTGGGTCGACGTAAAGGATTTTCTGCCGCTGCTGCAGAAGAAAGAGTGGTACAGCAAAACCCGCTACGGTTACGCCCGCGGCTCAGAGCCGGTGCACTACGTGCAGAACATCCGCCGCTACTACGACATCCTGCAATGGGTCACCCAACCCCAATCCGAATCCCGCCAGCAACCGGCCGAGCAATACCACGCGCCGGGGATTCTGGAGCAGTTGCCGGATGGGGTTTAGCGCAGCGCATCGCGCTGCGCGGCTGGAGGCTTAACGCTGGAGGCTGGAAGGTCGAGATAAATGTGGGAAGTTTGGTTGCCATGCATAGGCCTAGGTCAAGCCATATAGCCGACCAACAAGCACAGCCCCTTAACCTTCCAGCCTAAAGCCTTCAGCCTCCAGCCTTACCGAAAAGCTCCGTCAGCCGCGCCCGCGCCTCTCCCTAAAAAACCCCGACAACAGCGCCCCACACTCCTCCGCCAACACCCCGCCCTCCACCTGCACCCGGTGATTCATCCAGGGCTGGTCCAGGACTTGGCTGCGGCTGGCGACGGCGCCGGAGCGGGGTTCGCTGGCGCCGTAGACCAGACGCCCGATGCGGCTGTGGATCAGCAGACCAGAGCACATGGTGCAGGGTTCGAGGGTGACGTACAGGGTGGTGCCGGGCAGGCGGTAATTCTGCAGGGCCGTTGCGGCCTGACGAATGGCGACCATTTCAGCATGGGCGCTGGGGTCGAGGCTGGTGATCGGCTGGTTGAAGCCCTCGCCGATCACCTTGCCATCTTGCACCAGCACGGCGCCCACCGGGACTTCGCCCCGCTCGGCCGCCAGCTGCGCCTGCGCCAGTGCCAGCCGCATAAAGTCGATGTCAGCCGGCGTCATGGCGTGTCCTTCTCAACAGGCAAGCCGATCAGATCAGCTTGCGTTCGCGCAGCAGACCAACCACGCTCGCGACACAGCCTTCCAGATCCAGCTCGGCGGTGTTGAGCACCAGGTCGGCATCGCTCGGCGCTTCATACGGGAAGGAGATACCCGGAATGGTACCTTCGACGTTGGCGGCGTAGATGCCCGAGGGGTCGCGCTGCTGACAGACATCCAGCGGCGTATCCAGGTGCACCAGCAGGCAGCGGTTGCCGAGGATATGACGCGCAGTTGCGCGGCTTTCTTCGGTCGGTGCGACAAAGGCGCCGATGGCGATCAAGCCCGCTTCGTTCATCTGGCGAGCGATGCGCGCGCCCTTGTGCAGGTTCTCGGCACGACCGGCCGCATCCATCGCCAGACCTTTGCTCAGATCCTGACGCATGACCTTGCCGTCCAGCACGTAGCAGGCACGGCCGCCGTCGAACAGCTTGCGTTCCAAGGCGTAAGCAATGCTGCTCTTGCCCGAACCGGAGAGGCCGGTAAAGAGCACGGTAACCGGCTCCTGACCGAAACGCTCAGCACGCTCAGTCGCAGTCACGTGGGCCAGGCGGCCATGGTGACTGCCGCTGGTGTTCTGCCCGTCCTGCGCCTTGGCGACGATCATGCCGGCACCCACAGTGCCATTGGTCATGCGGTCGATAACGATGAAGGCGCCGGAGGTGTGATTGCTCTGATAGTCATCAAAGGCAATCGGTCGCTCCAGCGCGACCTGCACACGGCCGATTTCGTTCAACGCCAGCTCGGCAGCGGGTTGCTGCTCCAGCGTGTTGACGTCGATGCGATGCTGAATACGGGTAAAGGACGCCGGGCTGTAGCTGGTAGCGCGCTTGATGTCGTACTTGCGACCAGGCTGCATGGGCTGCTCGGCCATCCACACCAGCGTCGCTTCAAACTGATCGCCAATCAGCGGGCGGTTGTCTGCGTGGCACAGCATGTCGCCACGGGAGATGTCGATTTCGTCTTCCAGCGTCAGGGTAACCGCCTGACCGGGGCCCGCCTCTTCCAGCTCACCGTCAAAGGTGACGATGGACTTGACGCGGCTGCCCTTGCCGGACGGCAGCACAGTCAGCTCGTCGCCCTTGCGCACAACGCCAGAGGCGATGGTGCCGGCAAAGCCACGGAAGTTCAGGTTGGGGCGGGTGACCAGCTGCACCGGGAAGCGCAGGTCGGTGGTGTTGCGGTCGCTGGCGATCTCAACGGTTTCCAGAATCTCCATCAGCGACGGGCCGGTATACCAGGGGCTACGCTCGCTGCGGTTGACCACGTTGTCACCCTTAAGCGCCGACATGGGCACAAACTGCACCTTGTCACCGTCCAGCAGGTCCAGCCCCTTGGCAAACTGCAGGTAGTCTTCGCGGATCTTGTCGTAGACGGTCTGATCGAAGTCCATCAGGTCCATCTTGTTGACCGCAACCACGATGTGCTTGATGCCCAGCAAGGATGCAATAAAGCTGTGACGCTTGGTCTGGGTCTGCACGCCGTAGCGGGCGTCGATCAGAATGATCGCCAGATCACAGGTAGAGGCACCGGTCGCCATGTTGCGAGTGTACTGCTCATGGCCGGGGGTGTCGGCGATGATGAACTTGCGCTTGGCGGTGGAGAAGTAGCGATAGGCTACGTCGATGGTAATACCCTGCTCGCGCTCGGCCTGCAGACCATCCACCAGCAGCGCCAGATCCACCTCTTCACCCGTGGTGCCGGACTTCTTGGAGTCGCGGGTGATGGCTTCCATGTGATCTTCATAGATCATCTTGGAGTCATGCAGCAAACGCCCGATCAAGGTGCTCTTGCCGTCGTCGACGTTACCGCAGGTCAGAAAGCGCAGCAGTTCCTTGCGTTCATGCTGGGCCAGGTAAGCCAGGATGTCCTGGCTGATCAATTCCGACTGATGCGACATTAGTTCAATCCTGATTCGTGAGCGGAAGGCTGAAGGCTGAAGGCTAGAAGCTGGAAGTCCAGCATCCGCGTTCAACGCTACTCTGTTGTACGACCGATCTGTCTCTGTAAGCCCGTCAGCATGGACGAAATACGCTTGCAACGACCAACCCAGTCTTGACTCAAAGCCCGAGGTATCAGCCCCACCTCTCTGCCAATGTAAATTTGTGTTCTAAGTTCTGAACATGACCCTTTAGCCACATTCAGAAAATGGTACTTTTCCCGGTCGCCGCCTCTGCTCATGCCTTCTGCAATGTTGCTTGGAACGGACAACGATGACCTTGTGATCTGATCCTTGAAACCGTAATCGCGGCAATCTGAAAAGTACTTGTAAACGTCTACCGACAACCTTGCCGACAAGCGCCAAACTTCCAGCTTCTCGAAATCCATTTCTTCTAGCCTCCAGCCTCCAGCCTTCAGCGGCTTTTCCTAGAAATAGCCCTGCCTCTTCTTCTCCTCCATGGACCCGGCCGAGTCGTGGTCGATGACGCGGCCCTGGCGCTCGGAGGTGCGGGTGAGCAGCATTTCCTGGATGATTTCCGGCAGGGTGGCGGCGCTGGATTCGACGGCGCCGGTCAGCGGGTAGCAGCCCAGGGTGCGGAAGCGCACCATCTTCATTTCCGGCGTCTTGCCGTCCAGCGGCATGCGGTCGTCGTCGACCATGATCTGCGAGCCGTTGTACTCGACCACCGGGCGCTCGGCTGCGAAGTACAGCGGCACAATCGGGATGCTTTCCAGATAGATGTATTGCCAGATATCCAGCTCGGTCCAGTTGGACAGCGGGAATACCCTGATGCTCTCGCCCTTGTGCACCTTGCCGTTGTAGATGTTCCACAGCTCAGGGCGCTGGTTTTTCGGGTCCCAGCGGTGGTGCTTGTCACGGAAGGAGTAGACACGCTCCTTGGCGCGGGACTTCTCTTCATCACGGCGGGCACCGCCAAAGGCAGCATCAAAACCATACTTGTCCAGCGCTTGCTTCAAGCCCTGGGTTTTCATCACGTCGGTGTGCACCGCGCTGCCGTGGGTGAAAGGGTTGATACCCTGTGCCACGCCTTCCGGGTTCTTGTGCACCAGCAGGTCAAGGTCCATCTCCTTGACCATCTTTTCGCGGAACTCGTACATCGCCTGAAACTTCCAGCCGGTGTCCACGTGCAGTACCGGGAACGGCAAACGACCCGGGTAAAAGGCCTTGCGCGCCAGGTGCAGCATGACTGCGGAGTCTTTACCGATCGAATAAAGCATGACCGGGTTCTGGAACTCGGCCGCGACTTCACGAATGATGTGAATGCTCTCGGCTTCCAGTTGTTTCAGGTGAGTCAGTTTTTCCAGCATGGTGTACTCGCGTTGAATGGGTAACGGCCCTGCGGCCCAATTCGACTGCCGCGCATTGTATCAAAGGCGATTTTTTATAATAAGCAGCCGATCAAGAACCATCGGCTATATGCATATGAAAAACTGGCTGGAGGCTGGAGGCTGGAGGCTGGAGGCTGGAGGCTGGAGGCTGGAGGCTGGAGGCTGGAGGCTGGAGGCTGGACAAGATAGATCCGAGATAAAGCTTGGCAAACAGAATTTGCAGAAAATAAAAGCTGATAGTCACAACAGCTCGGACCGCTTCAAGCCTCCAGCCTTCAGCCTTCAGCGGCTTTTCCTGCGGCTCAGCGCTACGCGCTGCTAGACCGGATTATCAATATCGATAAACCGATGCTCCAGCCCAAACGTAACCGCCAAATGTTCGCCCAACGCTTTGGCGCCGTAACGTTCGGTGGCGTGGTGGCCGGCGGCGTAGAAGTGGATGCCGTTTTCGCGGGCGGCGTGCACGGTGGGCTCGGACACTTCGCCGGTAATAAAGGCATCGACACCCAGCGCAATAGCTTTGTCGATGTAGCCTTGGGCGCCGCCGGTGCACCAGGCGATGCGCTTGACCGGGCGGTCGTGGCCGGCAATAAACAGCGGTTCACGCTGCAGCCGCTCGGCCAGCTGCGCGGCCAAGGCTTCGCCGCTGCAGGGCGTGGGCAGCTCGCCAGTAAGCCCGACCGAACGCGGATTACTCGGTTCAAGGCCGCCGGTAATCTGCCAGCCCATCAGTCGTGCCAGCTGCGCGTTGTTGCCCAGTTCGGCATGTACATCCAGCGGCAGGTGGTAGGCCATGAGGTTGATATCGTGCTGCAGCAGGGCCTTCAAGCGGCGCTGCTTGATACCCACCACCGCTGCCGCCTCGCCGCGCCAGAAGTACCCGTGGTGCACCAGCAGCAGGTCTGCCTGGGCTGCGACCGCCGCGTCCACCAGGGCCTGACTGGCAGTCACACCGCTGACGATACGGCGTATCTCGCGATTGCCTTCAACCTGCAGCCCGTTGGGGCAATAGTCCTGAAAGCTGTTACTGTCGAGCAGCTCATTGCAGTAGCGCAGCAGTGTGTCGCGTTCGACCATGGGGGCCTCCAGTTAGGTTGATGATGGGCGGGTCATTGTCCGGTGTCCGACGAGCGGTTACAAGGCGGGGGTGATCGACCACCCCAGTGCGCACCTCAGCCCTGCATTATCTGTCCCGAGTCCGTATAATGCCGCAGGATTCGACCGCCAGCGGTCAGCACCAACGACGAGCAGGGTTTTGATGAAAGAACTGTTACGCACTATGGGTTGGCCTGTGGTCTGCGGCGTGCTGCTGGCACTGCTGATCATCCAGCAGTTCCCCGAGTGGCTTGGCCTGCCGGCGCATGACATTGTCCTGCGCGAGGTTTCCGAGCCGCGCTCAGGTATGGGTTTGGTGTCTTACAGCCGCGGGGTTGAGCGGGCCGCCCCTGCCGTTGCCAACATCTACACCAGCAAGGCCGCCGATGGCGCCATGCGCGACTACTCCGACAGCCTGAGCAGCCCTAACCCAACGCAGTCCAGCCTGGGTTCGGCAGTCATCCTCAACCCCGAGGGTTATCTGCTGACCAACAACCACGTGATTGCCGGCGCCGATGAAATTCAGGTCGCCCTGAAAGATGGCCGCGAGGCTCTGGCCACCGTGATTGGCGCAGATCCGGAAACGGATCTGGCGGTGCTCAAGATCGACCTGCCCAACCTGCCCTCTATCACCATTGAGTCACGCGAACAGCAGCGCATTGGCGACGTGGTCATGGCGATCGGCAACCCCTTCGGGCTGGGGCAGACCGTTACCATGGGCATTATCAGCGCCACCGGCCGCAACCAGCTGGGGCTCAATACCTATGAAGACTTTATTCAGACCGATGCGGCCATTAACCAGGGCAACTCCGGCGGCGCGCTGATTGACGCCGAGGGCAACCTGATCGGCATCAACACCGCCATCTTTTCCCAGGCTGGCGCAGCGCAAGGTATCGGCTTCGCCATTCCCGTACAGCTGGCCGTTGAGGTGATGCAGGCGATCATTCAGCACGGCCACGTGATTCGCGGCTGGCTCGGCGTGGCGGTACAGCCGATGACGCCAGAGTTGGCCGAGTCCTTCGGGCTGGAAGTCAGTCAGGGCATTGTGGTGACCAGCCTGTACCGCAACGGCCCGGCGTGGAACGCCGGCCTGCTGCCAGGCGATGTGATCCTGCGCATCAATGACCAGCCGACCACCAGCGGCCGACAAGCCATGAATCAGGTGGCGCGCGCCAAGCCGGGTGACAGCATTGAGCTGGAGGTACTGCGCAGCGGCCAGCCAGTCAACCTGCGTGCCGAGGTGGCCGTGCGCCCCTCCTTCCAGAACTGACGCTTCGCGCTTAAAGCACCTCGTCCAGCGCCGCCAGCAGTGCCTTGTTCTGCGCTTCGGTGCCGATGGTGATGCGCAGAAACTGCTCGATGCGCGGCAGACGGAAGTGCCGCACAATAACGCGCCGCTCCCTTAGCCCCTGCGCCAGCTCCGCAGCATCACGCTGGCGGTGCCGCGCAAATACGAAATTGGCCTGCGACGGCAGCACTTCAAAACCGCGCTCAAGCAAGGCTGCCGTGAGACTGTCGCGGCTGCGAATCACTGCCTGGCGGGTCTGGTTGAACCAGCTCTGATCCTGAAACGCGGCAACCGCGCCGACAATCGCCAGGCGATCCAGCGGGTATGAATTGAAGCTGTTCTTGATACGCTCCAGCGCCTCAATCAGATCTGCATGCCCAACCGCCAGCCCCACCCGCAGGCCCGCCAGCGAGCGAGACTTGGACAGGGTCTGGGTGACCAGCAGGTTGGGATAACGGTCCACCAAAGTGATTGCCGTTTCAGCGCCAAAATCGACGTAGGCCTCATCCACCACCACCACCGAATCCGGATTGGCGTCGAGAATCTGCTCAATCTGCTCCAGTGCCAGCGCCACGCCGGTCGGTGCATTTGGGTTGGGGAAAATGATGCCGCCATTGGCCTTGCGGTAATCCGCCGGGTCAATGCTGAAATCCTCGCGCAGCGGCTGCGGCGCAGGCTCGATGCCATACAGGCCGCAATAGACCGGGTAGAAGCTGTAGGTAATATCCGGATACAGCACCGGGCGACCATGCTGGAACAACCCGTGAAAGATGTGCGCCAGCACCTCATCCGAGCCGTTGCCAACGAACACCTGTGCGGTGTCCACACCGTAGTAGCGGGCAATCTCGTCTTTCAGGGCATCGGCGTTGGGCGCCGGGTACAGGCGCAGGCTGTCATTGAGTTCCGTCTGAATGGCATCCACCACCCGCGGCGACGGCCCATAGGGATTCTCATTGGTGTTGAGCTTGACCAGGTTCTCGACCTTGGGCTGCTCACCCGGCACATAGGGCACCAGGTCGTTGACAAAGGGACTCCAGAAACGGCTCACGGGACACTCCAGAAATCCGCTTGAGGCTCAAGGCTAGAGGCTGGAGGACTTGGCTCTGGAGTAGCCCTTCCAGCCTTCAGCCTACAGCCTACAGCGGCTGTTAGGGTTTGATTCTGTATTCCGCGCTGCGCGCGTGGGCGGTCAGGCTTTCGCCACGGGCGAGTACTGAGGCGGTCTTGCCAAGCTCGGAGGCACCTTCGGGGGAGCAGAAGATGATCGACGAGCGCTTCTGGAAGTCATAGACGCCCAGCGGCGAAGAAAAACGCGCGGTGCCGGAGGTCGGCAGTACGTGGTTGGGGCCGGCGCAGTAATCACCCAGTGCTTCCGGGGTATAGCGGCCCATAAAGATGGCGCCGGCATGACGCACCTGCGGCAGCAGCGCCTCGGGGTCAGCAACGGACAGTTCCAGGTGCTCTGGCGCGATGCGATTGGTCAGCTCGCAAGCCTGAGCCAGGTCGTCCACCTTGATCAGCGCGCCGCGATTTTCCAGCGACACGCGGACGATGGCATCACGCTCCAGGTCGCCGATCAGGCGATTGAGGCTGGCCTCCACGGCGTCGAGAAAATCGGCGTCCGGCGAGAGCAGAATGGATTGGGCGTCTTCGTCGTGCTCGGCCTGGGAGAACAGGTCCATGGCAATCCAGTCCGGATCGGTCTGGCCATCACAGACCACCAGAATCTCGGAGGGGCCGGCAATCATGTCGATACCTACCTGACCGAACACGGCGCGCTTGGCAGTGGCCACGTAGATGTTGCCCGGCCCGACAATCTTGTCGACCTGCGGTACGCTTTCCGTGCCGTAAGCCAGTGCCGCCACGGCCTGCGCGCCGCCGATGGTAAATACGTGGTCGACTCCGGCCAGACAGGCCGCCGCCAGCACCAGCTCGTTGATCTCGCCACGCGGGGTCGGCACCACCATGACCACTTCCGGCACGCCGGCGACCTTGGCGGGAATGGCATTCATCAACACCGAGGACGGGTAAGAGGCCTTGCCGCCCGGCACATACAATCCGACGCGATCCAGCGGCGTGATCTGCTGGCCCAGCACGGTGCCATCAGCCTCGGTGTAGCGCCAGGAATCCTGACGCTGGTGCTCGTGGTAGCTGCGCACGCGCTCGGCGGCAACGGACAATGCCTCGCGCTGCTCAGGCGTGATGCGCTCAAGTGCCAACTCCAGGCGCGCACGATCAAGAATCAGGTCCGCCATACTGTCTACAGACAGGCCGTCAAAACGCTCGGTGTACTCGACCAGCGCTGCGTCGCCATTGGAGCGAACAGCAGCAATAATTTCCTCAACGCGGTCATTGACCGCCTTGTCCGACACCCCTTCCCAGGCCAGCAAGGTGTCCAGATGCGCGGCAAAATCGCTCTGATTGGCGTTCAGACGGGCGATTTTCAACGGCGTACTCATAAGGATACCTTCACGAAAACAGGGAAACGGGTTCAGGGTGAGACTCAGGCGCTGCGGCGTTCAACGGCCTCGGCCAGCAAATCAATCAGGCTCTTGATACGCGCATGCTTCATCTTCATCGAAGCCTTGTTGACGATCAAGCGCGAACTGATCATGGCGATCAGGTCCTGCGGCTCCAGGCCGTTGGCCTTGAGCGTATTACCGGTGTCGACCACGTCGATGATCTTGTCGGCCAACCCTACCAGCGGCGCCAGCTCCATGGAGCCGTACAGCTTGATCACGTCAACCTGACGGCCTTGTTCGGCATAGTAGCGGCGCGCAACATTGACGAACTTGGTGGCGACCTTCAAGCGACCGGTCGGCTCCGGTGCATCCACCGGGCCTGCGGTCATCAGCTTGCAGTTGGCAATTTTCAGGTCCAGCGGCTCGTAGAGGCCCTGACTGCCATATTCCATCAGCACGTCCTTACCAGCCACGCCCAGATCAGCGGCGCCATGTTCGACGTAAGTCGGCACATCGGTCGCACGCACAATCAGCAGACGGACGTTCGGGTCGGTAGTCGGAAAAATCAGCTTGCGGCTCTTTTCCAGATCCTCGGTCGGCTCGATCCCCGCCTCTTTGAGCAGCGGCAGGGTGTCGTCAAGGATGCGCCCCTTGGACAGGGCAATGGTCAGGGTCTGGCTCATGAATACTCTCTGTTAGGCCGGTACGCGGCGAATGATACCGCCAAGCGCCTGCAGCTTCTCTTCAATACATTCGTAACCGCGGTCGATGTGGTAGATGCGGTCTACCATGGTGTCGCCATCAGCCACCAGGCCGGCGATCACCAGGCTCGCCGAAGCGCGCAGGTCGGTAGCCATCACCGGGGCAGCCTTGAGCTGCTCGACACCGGTGATAATGGCGGTGTTGCCCTCCACCAGAATGCGCGCACCCATGCGGTTCATTTCCTGAACGTGCATGAAGCGGTTTTCAAAGATGGTCTCGATCACGGTGCCCGTACCTTCGGCCACCGTATTCATGGCGACAAACTGCGCCTGCATATCGGTCGGGAAGGCCGGATAAGGCGCGGTTTTCAGGTTGACGGCGCGCGGGCGATTGCCCTTCATATCCAGCTCGATCCAGTTTTTGCCGGTATCAATATGGGCGCCCGCTTCTTCCAGCTTGAGCAGCACTGAATCCAGAATGCCGGCGTCAGTGCCCTTGAGCTTGACGCGGCCGCGGGTAGCAGCGGCTGCAACCAGGAAGGTGCCGGTTTCAATGCGGTCGGGCATGACCGAGTAACGTGCACCGTGCAGGCGCTCCACGCCGTGTACGGTGATAGTGTCGGTGCCATGACCACTGATCTGCGCGCCCATGGCAATCAGGCACTCGGCCAGGTCAACGACCTCAGGCTCACGCGCGGCGTTCTCGATAACCGTCTTGCCCTTGGCCAGCGTGGCCGCCATCAGAATGTTCTCGGTACCTGTGACGCTGACAACGTCAAACAGGAAGTGCGCACCGCGCAGGCCACCCTCTGGCGCCTTGGCCTTGATATAGCCCCCATCTACCGTGATCTCGGCACCCATGGCTTCCAGGCCACGAATGTGCAGGTCAACCGGGCGCGAGCCGATGGCACAGCCGCCGGGCAGCGCTACTTCGGCCTGACCAAAGTGGGCGACCATCGGGCCGAGCACCAAAATGGACGCACGCATAGTCTTGACCAGCTCGTATGGGGCAACCAGTGTTTTGATGCTGGTCGGGTCTACCTCAACCCCTAGGCGCTCATCTACCACCGGCTGCACACCCATGCGGCCGAACAACTCCAGCATGGTGGTGATGTCATGCAAGTGCGGCAGGTTGGAGATGGTGACCGGCTCATCCGCCAGCAGCGTGGCAGCGAGGATCGGCAAGGCCGAGTTCTTGGCGCCGGAAATCCAGATTTCCCCGTCCAGGCGGTTGCCGCCGGTGATGACTAGTTTGTCCATTTGCGGTAGCTGCTCCAAGCCTCAGGCGCGCGACGCCCAGGCCTCTTGGGTGTAGAACTTCATGGTAACGGCGTGAATACGACCGTCGGCAATATAGGGGTTCAGCAGTGCATAGACCTGCTGCTGGCGCTTGACCGGCGAGAGCGCCGCCAGCGTATCGCTGATCAGGTTGAGCTGGAAGTTGCAGCCCTCGCCTTCGACTTCTACCCGGGCATCGGCCAGGCTGCTTTCGATCAGCGTTTTGACTTCGGTTGATTGCATCTTACTGGTAACTCCTTGCGGCGCAGCGCGACTGCACTGCGCCCTGTTCGATTAGGTTGAGGCCGGGGTGTGTTGCTGCAGCCAGTCCTCCAGACCGCAGACCCGCGCCATGCTCTGCACACCCGCTGGCAACGCGCGTAGCTGAAGCCCTCGCCCGTTGCGGCTGGCCTGTTCGGCGGCGCGCAACAGCAGCGACAGCGCGACGCTGTTGGCCTGGGTAACCTGGGCAAAATCCAGTACCAGTGCTCCCTGGCCCTGCGCAGCGGCATCGAGCAGCTGCTCACGCAGCGCCGGCGCGCTGTCAAAATCCAGCGCGCCGTGCAGCTGCACTACGCCATCAGCGTCCACCTGCAGGCGCGCCTGACTCACTGCTCGGTCTCTTTTTCAACGGTTTCGCGGGACTGGGCAACCACGCTACCCCAGTTGTCGATAACCGCATCCAGATCGTTGCGATGGGTTTTCATCGCCTGGGCAAACTGGTCGCGGAACAGCAGACCGATGTTGATGCCTTCGACAATCACGTTACGCACCTTCCACTGGTCATTCACCAGTGACAGGGTGTAGGTGGCCGAGTAAACCTGGCCGTTACCCGCCTTGACCTGCATGTCTACACTGGCGCGATCCGGGCGCGGCTCGCGGTTGCTGGCCGGCAGTACCGTAATTTCACCACTCTGGAAGTCCAGCAGCGCGTTACCGTAGAACTGCACCATGCTGCGCTTGAAGGTGTCGATAAAGCGCTGCATCTGCTCGTCTGTCGCGCTGCGGCTGTAGCGCACGGTCATTACGCTGCGCGCGATGCCGTCAAAGTCGACCACCGGCTCCAACACCTCGTTGAGACCTTGGGTGAAGGCATCCACATCGTTGCGATAGGTTTCCCGGTTGGCATCCAGCACGGCCATGACCTTGTTGGACGTATCCTCAACAATCTGCTGAGGCGTGGCATTGGCCTGCGCCAGGGCCGGCACTAGCAGACCCAGGGCAACGATGGCATTGATGATAAAACGCATAACTAGTCTCTCCTGAAAGGCCGACCGGAATCAGTCGTCCTTGCTTACTGTATTGAGCAGGAACCGGCCAATCAGTTCCTCCAGCACCAGTGCCGACTGGGTATCGTACAGCTCGCTGCCATCAACCAGCAGCTCATCATCGCCACCCACAGAGATACCCACGTACTTCTCGCCCAGCAGTCCGGCGGTCAGGATAGAGGCCGTGCTGTCGGCCGGCAGGGTATCTACATTGCTGTTGATCGACAGGTCAACCCGCGCGGCGTAGCGGTTCTTGTCAAAGACAATCGCAGTGACCTGACCGATGGTGACACCCGACATGGTGACCTTGGCGCGCGGCGTCAGCCCCGCCACGTTGTCGAAATAGGCGTGCACACTGTAGGTGCTGCCAGCGCTGCTGGTCGTCAGACCACTGACACGCACCGCCAAAACCGCCAGCGCGAGCAGGCCGGCAAGAATAAAGACGCCGACAATCAGTTCCAGGTTACGGGTACGCATGGGCATGTTCCTTGGCTAATCAAAACATCAGTGCAGTCAAAATGAAGTCCAGCCCCAGCACGGCCAGCGAGGCATAAACCACGGTGCGCGTGGTCGCCCGGCTGATGCCCTCGGAGGTCGGCTCGCAATCGTAGCCCTGAAACACGGCGATCCAGGTCACGACAAAGGCAAACACCACGGCCTTGATCAGGCCGTTCAATACGTCATCAACAAACTCGACCGAGTTCTGCATGTTTGACCAGTAGGAGCCGGAATACACACCCAGCCAGTCAACCGCTACCAGAGCGCCGCCCCAGATACCCACTACGCAGAACACCATAGCCAGTAGCGGCATGGAGATAAAACCGGCCCACAGGCGCGGTGCAATCACATACTTGAGCGGGTCAACGCCGATCATTTCCATGCTCGACAGCTGCTCGGTGGCCTTCATCAGACCAATCTCGGCGGTCAGCGCCGAGCCGGCCCGGCCGGCGAACAGGAGCGCAGTGACCACCGGCCCCAACTCACGCAGCAAGGTCAGGGCTACCATCTGGCCAACCGCCTGCTCCGAGCCGTAGCCGGACAGGATGTTGTAACCCTGCAGCGCCAGCACCATGCCGATAAACAACCCCGACACCACGATAATCGCCAGCGACAGCACACCGACAGCGTGCAGCTGCTTGACCAACAGCGCCCAGCCACTGCCGAAGCGCGCCCGGCCAAACAGCGCATTGACCAAAAACAGGCCAGAACGCCCCAGTGCGGCCAACGTATCCAGCCCTGCCCGTCCGAGCAGTACCACCCTGTCGAGCAGGCTCACGCGTCTTTCTCCGTCTGCAGCAAATCCTGCACATAATCCTGTGCGGGAAAATGGAAGGGCACCGGACCGTCCGGCTCGCCCTGCATAAACTGGCGAATGCGCGGACTCTCGGAGTTCATCAGTTCATCCGGCGTACCCTGCCCCAGCACCTGCCCATCACCCACCACGTAGAGGTAATCGGCGATGCTGGCAGTTTCGGCCAGATCATGGGACACCACGATGCTGCTCAATCCAAGCGCATCGTTGAGCAGCCGAATAAGTCGTACCAGCACCCCCATGGAGATCGGGTCCTGGCCGACGAAAGGCTCGTCATACATCATCAGTGCCGGGTCGAGGGCAATGGCCCGCGCCAATGCAACCCGGCGCTTCATGCCACCGGACAGCTCGTCGGGCATCAGGTCACGCGCACCACGCAGACCAACGGCCTGCAATTTCAGTAACACAATGTCACGAATCATGTCCTCGGGCAGGTCGGTATGCACCCGCAGCGGGAAAGCGACGTTCTCGAAAACATTCAAATCAGTAAACAGGGCGCCGCTCTGAAACAGCATGCCCATGTCCTGGCGGGCGACGAACAGCTGCTCGCGACCCAACTCGGGAATATTCTGGCCATTCACCCAGATCGAACCGCTGTCCGGGCGCAGCTGCGCGCCAATCAGGCGCAGCAGCGTGGTCTTGCCGCAGCCGGAGGGGCCCATGATGCCGGTCACCTTGCCGCGCGGAATGCGGATATCAACATTGTCGAAAATCACCCGGCTACCACGCCGAAAGGTGATGTTCTGCAATTCAACAATGTAATCCGATGCGTCATTCATGGGGTGCCAAAGCCTTTAAGGGTCGCGCCCCATCCCAGGGCAAAATCAAGCCGCGTAATATAGCAGAGCGCCGAGAGCAGCCCAAGCGACGAATCGACAACTACCCTGAACCGGGGATAAACATACGCAAGCCGTTGTCGATGGATGAGTTGGCAGGGACAAACCGCTATACTTGCCGGCTCAGTGATCACCGACAGGCACCCCATGGCCGAATTTGACTACATCGCTTCCGCTCGCCGCACCATCAGCATGGAGCGCGACGCCGTTGACTCCCTACTGCAGCGCCTGGCCGAGCCTTTCAGCACTGCCTGCGCGACCCTGCTGGCCTGCCGTGGCCGCGTGGTGGTCACCGGCATGGGCAAATCCGGCCACGTTGGCCGCAAGCTGGCGGCGACCCTGGCCAGTACCGGCACACCCGCGTTTTTTGTGCACCCCGGTGAAGCCAGCCACGGCGACATGGGCATGATTACCGCCGAAGACGTGGTGATTGCCCTGTCCAACTCCGGCAACACGGCCGAGGTCGTGACCCTGCTGCCGCTGATCAAACGCCTTGGGGCGCCATTGATCAGCCTGACCGGCAACGCCGAGTCCACCCTGGCGCAAGCCGCTGTCGCCAACCTGGACACCGGCGTCGAGCAGGAAGCCTGCCCGCTCAACCTGGCCCCGACCTCCAGCACCACCACAGCTCTGGTCATGGGCGACGCCCTGGCGATTGCCCTGCTCGAAGCACGCGGTTTCAGCGCCGAAGACTTTGCCTTCTCACACCCCGGCGGCAGTCTCGGCCGACGCCTGCTGCTGCTGGTCGATGACATCATGCATGGTGGAGACAGCATGCCGCTGGTCGGCCCGCAAGTGCCGCTGCGAGACGCCCTGCTGGAAATGACCCGCAAGGGTCTCGGCCTGACCGGCATCGCCGATGAGCACGGCGCCCTGATCGGTATTTTCACCGACGGTGACCTGCGCCGCACCCTGGATCAGAATATCGACTTTCAAAGCGTGCGCATCGGCGACCTGATGACCCGCGGCTGCAAGACCGCCCGCGCCGGCATGCTCGCGGCCGAGGCACTGAAGATAATGGAAGACGCCCGCATCAACGGCCTGTTTGTCGTCGACAGTGAAGGCCGACCGGTGGGCGCCCTGAACATGCATGACCTGCTGCGTGCAGGCGTAGTGTGAGACTTGCTATGGATAACCTGACCCAACGTGCCAAGGCTATCCGCCTGGCCATTTTCGACGTTGACGGCGTACTCACCGACGGGCGCCTGTACTTCATGCCCGATGGCACCGAGTTCAAATCGTTTAACACGCTGGATGGTCACGGCATCAAGATGTTGATGGCCTCCGGCGTGGAAACCGCCATCATCAGCGGCCGCAAGTCACCCCTGGTCGAGCGGCGCGCCGCCAACCTGGGCATCAAGCACTTGATCCAAGGGCGTGAAGACAAACTGACCGCACTGAATGAGCTACGCCAGATCATCCCGGTCGAAATGCACGAAATTGCCCACTTGGGCGATGACCTGCCGGACCTGCCGGTGATGCGCCGGGTTGGCCTGGGCATGGCCGTTGCCAGTGCCGACGCCTTTGTCCGCGAGCACGCCCACGGCGTTACCCGCGCGATGGGCGGCGCCGGTGCCGCGCGCGAGTTCTGCGAACTCATCATGCGCGCCCAGGGCACCCTCGAGCAGGCACAGGCAGCCTACCTGTGAATCTCGGGCTGCCGCGCTACCTCACCCTTGGCCTGCTACTGGCCGCCAGCGCCGCGCTGGCCCTGGCCATGGGCTACTGGAACATCCGCCCAGCCAGCTTTACCCCGGCGGACGTCGAGCGCGATAACGCCCGCCCCGACTTTTATATAGACAACGCGCGCATCCAGATGCTGGATGAGCAAGGCCAGGTCGCCTACCGACTGACTGCCGAGCACGCCGTACACCAGATTGAAGATGGCAGCACCCGTCTGCAGCAGCCCGAGCTGCTGTTTTATCGCGGTGACAACCCCACGCCCTGGCTACTCAAGGCCGCTAACGGGCTGGTCACCGAAAAAGGTGATCGCGTGGATCTTGATACCGACGTCCTGCTGCAGCAGCAACCCGAGGGGCAGCCTCAGCGCCAGCTCACCACCTCGGCACTGACGCTGTTTCCGCGTCGCGACTACGCCGAAACCGATCAAAGCGTTAGAATCGAAGCCGCTCGCAGTGTCACTACTGCCGAAGGCATGCAATTATTTCTCAATGACGGCCGCCTGCAGCTGCTGTCCACCGTAAGAGGCCAATATGAGGTGCGTTAACCCCCTCCTTGCCCTGACCCTGCTGGCCGGCTGCGCCACGCACGCCCTGGCATTGCCGAGCGACAGCAGTCAGCCGATTCGCATCCAGGCTAATTCAGCCACGCTGGACGACAAGCGCAACACCGCCGTTTATACCGGTAACGTGATCATAACCCAGGGCAGCATGCGCCTGACCGGTGGCCGCGTGACGCTCAGCACCAATGCCAACGGCGAGCTGAACACCATGGTCACCCACGGCAGTCCAGCGACCTATCAGCAGACCCCAGAGGCAGAAAAGCCACCGGTCAAGGCACGTGCGCAAACGATCGAATACCACGCTGATCGCGAGACCATCATCCTGATTCAGGACGCCTTTCTGGAGCAGTCAGGCAACACCTTTCAGGGCGACTACGTCAGCTATGACATTCCGCGCCAGGTGGTCGATGCGGGCCGTGGCGGCGAAAGCGCCAGCGGCGGCCAGAGCGGCGGCGGACGTATCGAGATTGTGATCCAGCCGCGCAGCCGCAGCAACGACAGCAGCAACGAAGAGCCTGCCACACCATGACCACCCTGCACGCCCAACACCTGGCCAAGGCTTACAAGGCGCGCAAGGTTGTGCGCGATGTATCGGTCTCCATCGACAGCGGCCAGGTGGTCGGCCTGCTCGGCCCCAACGGCGCCGGCAAGACCACCTGTTTCTACATGATTGTCGGACTGGTCAAGGCAGACCAGGGCACGGTCACCATCAACGGTAAAGACGTTACCCGTCTGCCCATGCACGGTCGCGCCCGCGAGGGTATCGGCTACCTGCCGCAGGAAGCCTCGATCTTTCGCAAGCTGACGGTGGCCGAAAACATCATGGCCATCCTCGAAACCCGCAAGGACCTGAACCGTCAGGCTCGAGAAGGCAAGCTGGAGTCGCTGCTGCGTGAATTCCACATTCATCACCTGAGCGACAGCCTCGGCATGAGCCTGTCCGGCGGTGAGCGTCGCCGCGCGGAGATCGCCCGTGCGCTGGCCACCGACCCCAGTTTTATCCTGCTGGATGAGCCCTTTGCCGGCGTAGACCCAATCTCCGTTGGCGACATCAAGCAGATCATCCAGCACCTCAAGAACAAAGGCATCGGCGTACTGATCACCGACCACAACGTACGCGAGACCCTGGATATTTGTGACAAGGCCTACATCGTCAACGATGGCCACATCATCGCCGAAGGTGATGCCGAGACAGTACTGGCAGACCAGACAGTGAAAGATGTATACCTGGGCCATGCCTTCCGGCTATAAAAGCCCCCGTATTTCAGGCATGCTACCGGCAAATAGACATCAGCATGTCTAAACCAACGGTTTGAACTAGCGCACAAGGTATTTCGCAACACAATGAAACCCTCGCTCGTCCTCAAGATGGGGCAGCAGCTGACCATGACACCTCAGCTGCAGCAGGCCATCAGACTGCTTCAGCTGTCCAGTCTCGACCTCCAGCAGGAGGTGCAGGAGGCGCTGGAAGCCAACCCCATGCTAGAGATGGCCGACGAGGGTGACGACGATTACAGCAGCAACGCCAGCCAGGAAGGTGGCGACGATGATGCGCCAGCGGTCACCCTGCCTGAACCGGTCTCCATGGACTCCATCGACCAGCACACCCAGGGCGACCAGGAAGGCAACTGGAACGAAGCCATCCCCAGTGAACTGCCGGTCGACACCCAATGGGAAGACGTTTACCAGACCTCCGCCAGCTCCCTGCCCAGCCAGGATGACGAAGACTGGGACTACACCTCGCGCACCGGTACCGGCGAAACCCTGCAAAGTCATCTCGAATGGCAGCTCAACCTGCTGCCAATGTCCGAGACGGACTACCAGATTGCCACCGCCCTGATCGACGGCATCAACGCCGACGGCTACCTCGAAGAATCGCTGGAAGACATCCTCGCCTCGCTACCCGCAGAGCTTGAAGCCGAGCTGGACGAAGTCGAGATGGTGCTGCACCGCATCCAGCAATTCGAACCGGTCGGCGTAGGCGCCCGTGACCTGCGCGAATGCCTGCTGCTGCAGATTCGCCAGTTGCCGGACGACACCCCCATGCTGGAACAGGCCACCCGCGTCGTCCGCGACCACCTGGAGCTGCTCGGCAACCGCGACTTCACACAGTTGATGCGCCGCAGCAAGCTGAAGGAAGACCAGTTGCGCGACGCCATCGGCCTGATCCAGACACTGAACCCGCGCCCCGGCTCGGAAATCGCCTCAGGCGAAGCCGAATACGTGATTCCCGACGTCATCGTGCGCCGCGATAGCCACCGCTGGGTGGTCGAGCTGAATCAGGACGCCGTACCCAAGGTACGGGTCAATGGGCACTACGCCTCCATGGTCCGCCGCGCCGACTCCAGCGAAGACAACACCTACCTGCGCAACAACCTGCAGGAGGCCCGCTGGTTCATCAAGAGCCTGCAAAGCCGCAACGAAACACTGATGAAGGTGGCCACCCAAATCGTCGAACATCAACGGGGCTTTCTTGAGCATGGCGAAGAAGCCATGAAGCCGCTGGTACTGCACGACATCGCCGAAGCGGTGGGCATGCACGAGTCGACCATCTCGCGGGTAACCACGCAAAAGTACATGCATACCCCGCGGGGTATTTTTGAGCTCAAGTACTTCTTTTCCAGTCACGTCGGGACCAGCGAAGGGGGTGAATTCTCATCCACCGCGATCCGCGCACTGATCAAGAAGCTGGTGGCAGCAGAAAACCCAAAGAAACCATTGAGCGATAGCAAGATCGCTGGTTTACTGGAGGAGCAGGGCATCGAAGTTGCCCGCCGGACCATCGCAAAGTATCGCGAGTCGCTCAATATCGCGCCATCGAGCGAACGCAAGAGACTGGTCTAGCGCCCACTGACCGTCATTGGTCAGGGCAAGGATCCAGTTCAGGGATCATGCAGTGGCACCACCGGGTGGCGGACGATCACCCTGCAACAACAAGCCAATCAGGAGACGCCGTATGCAACTGAACATTAGCGGTCACCAACTCGACATCACTGACGCACTGCGCGATTACGTCACTGAGAAAATGGCCCGTCTGGAGCGGCATTTCGACAAAATCACCAACGTACAAGTCACCCTTGAGGTCGAGAAGCTGCGGCAGAAGGCCGAAGCCACCCTGCACATCGCCGGTGGCGAGGTGGTTGCTCTGGCCGAGCACACCGATATGTATGCAGCCATCGACATGCTGACCGACAAGCTTGATCGCCAACTGATCAAGCACAAGGAAAAGCACATAGACCGCCAGCAAGGCGCCAACGTCCGATAACTCCGCGCCAACATGCAAATTGACCACATCCTGACCCCTGAACGCACCTTCTCCGGCGTTCAGGGCGGGTCCAAAAAACGTGTGCTGGAGCTGATCGGCAAACTGGTTGCCCAGCACACAAACCTGGATCCAGACGCTATCTACGAAAACCTGATCGCCCGCGAGAAGCTCGGCTCCACCGGCTTCGGCAACGGCATCGCGATTCCCCATTGCCGTATTGAAGACTGCCACCAGGCCATTGGCGCACTGCTGCAGCTAGACGGCAAAATTGATTTTGACGCCCTTGATGGCCAGCCGGTAGACCTGATCTTCGTGCTACTGGTGCCTCAGGAAGCGACTGAACAGCACCTGCAGATCCTCAAGATGCTGGCCGGCAAGCTCGACAAGGCAGAGCTGCGCGACGCCCTGCGCGCCGCACCCGACGCCGAGGCACTGTTCAACGTCATGGTCAACGACAGCGACGGAGGCTGACCATGCGCTTGATTGTCGTCAGCGGCCGCTCCGGCTCGGGCAAAAGTACCGCCCTGCACCTGCTGGAAGATAACGGCTTTTACTGCATCGACAATCTCCCTGCCGGCTTGCTGCCCGAGCTAGCTCGCCAAGCCAGCATGAACGACTTCACCCTGCCTGAAGTCGCTATCAGCATTGATGCCCGCAACCTGCCCAACGACCTCGCCCGTTTTCCGGCCTTGCTAAAGGAAGTACGCGAAGCCGGCGTGCAGTGCGACATCCTGTTTCTGGCGGCGCGCGACGAGGTATTGATCAAACGCTTCTCCGAGACGCGTCGCAAGCACCCGCTGACCGATGACCAGCTGTCACTCGGCGAGGCCCTGGCCCAGGAACTGAAGATTCTTGAGCCGATCATCGACCTCGCAACCCTCAAGGTCGACACCAGCCACCTGAACCTCTATCAGCTACGCGATCAGCTCAAGCAGCGACTGCTTGGCAGCCACGGCAGCCAGCCCTCGGTACTGATTCAGTCCTTCGGCTTTAAACGGGGCGTACCCACCGATGCCGACCTGATGTTCGACGTGCGCTGCCTGCCCAACCCCTACTGGATACCCGATCTGCGCGCTTATTCCGGCCGCGATCAGCCAGTCTGCGACTACCTGGCAGCGCAGCCTGAGGTTGAAGAGATGTTTCAGGACATCGTGTACTACCTGCGAAAATGGCTGCCGCGCTATGCCGCCAGCGAGCGCAGCTACATGACCATTGCCATCGGCTGCACCGGCGGCCACCACCGCTCCGTCTACATTGCCGAGCGCTTGGTCGAAGCACTCGGTCGCACCACACCCAACCTGCTCATCCGCCATCGCGACCTGCCCTGATGTCCAACACCCGCGTTCTCATCATCAACAAGCTGGGCCTGCACGCCCGCGCCGCCGCCAAGTTTGTCGGCGTCGCCAATCAATACGGCTGCAAGGTGGGCATCGGCCTGGATGAAGAGAACCAGGTCGACGGCAAAAGCATCATGCAAGTCATGATGCTCGCCGCCAGCAAAGGTACCGAAGTGTGCATCAGTTGCGAAGGCGACCAGGCCGACGACGCCATGGCCGCCCTGCTGGAGCTGATCAACGACTACTTTGGGGAAGGGGAGTAAAACAGGCTGGAGGCTGGAGGCTGGAGGCTGGAGGCTGGAGGCTGGAGGCTGGACAGGGTGAGTCCGAGGCAAAACATGTCAACGGAACATAAACGAAGAACCAATACTCGCAGCGACTCAGACCGCTTCAAGCCTGCAGCTTTCAGCCCCAAAACTAAACACCAATACCCGCGGCAACTCGGACTGCTTCAAGCTTCCAGCTTCAAGCCTCCAGCCCTAGCGGCTTTCGCCGCTAGCTGCCCCCTACTGTCATCCCATCCACCAACCAACTCCCCGTCAGATAGTTACCACGACGCTCAACGTCGGAACCGACACAGCGCAGGTTGCTGTACATGTCGCGCAGGTTGCCGGCGATAGTGACTTCGCTGACCGGGTACTGGATTTCACCGTTCTCAACCCAAAAGCCACCGGCGCCCCGCGAGTAGTCCCCGGTCACGCCATTGACGCCCTGCCCCATCAGCTCGGTTACCAGCAGGCCGGTGCCCATTTCCTTGAGCAGCGCATTCAGATCGCCCGCATTGCTGCTGACCTGCAGGTTATGCACACCACCGGCGTTAGCGGTGCTGGGCAAGCCCAGCTTGCGGCCTGAGTAGGTGCTGAGCAGCCAACTGCTCAACCGGCCTTGGTCGATAAACGCCTGCTCGCGGGTCTGCAGTCCATCGCCGTCAAAGGCTGAGCTACCCAAGCCCTGACGCAGATAGGGCGTCTCGTGCATGCGCATCCACTCGGGGAAAACCGGCTGCCCCATCGCATCCAGCAGGAAGGTGGACTCGCGGTAAACGGCGCCACCAGAGATGGCACCAAACAGATGGCCAACCAGGCCCGCCGCCTGATCAGCGGCGAACAGCACCGGCACCTTGGCCGTTTTCACCGAGCGCGGCTGCAAGCGCGCCAGCGTGCGCTGCGCCGCCTTGCGGCCAACCGACTCTTCACTGGCCAAGCGCTCGGGCACGCGGTCCACGGCGTACCAGTAATCACGCTGCATTCCCTGCTCGGAGGAAGCAATCAGTACCGCAGCGCTGCTATGCCGGCTGCTCAAGGCGCTGCCAATAAAACCATGGCTGTTGCCGTACACGCGGCAGCCCTGCTGAGTACTGATCTGGGCGCTGTCACTGACCAGCCGCGGGTCAACATCCAGCGCCGCAGCCTCCAACAACAGTGCTCGCTCAATAGCGTCTTCAGCGCTCAACTGCCAAGGGTGGAACAGATCAAGATCGGGCAAATCGGTCGCCATCAGCTCGGCGTCTGCCAACCCGGCGCACGGGTCCTCACTGGCGTGGCGGGCAATCACCAGCGCCGTCTCTACCGCCTTGATGATGGCCTCGTCAGAGGTATCGGAGGTGCTGACACTACCCTTGCGCTGACCAGCGTAGAGGGTGATCGCAAACCCTTGATCACGGTTGAACTCGACCGTCTCGACCTCGCGGTTGCGCACACTCACCGACAGGCCCGTATTTTGGCTGACGCCGACTTCGCTGGCCGTCGCCCCCTGGCGCCGAGCCTGCTCGACGATAAAGGCCACCCGCTGTTCCAGCATCTCGCGCAGCGCCTGCGGACTTTCGGCTACGCTGGTTGTATTCGCGCTCATGTCACCTCCAAAGCAGACGGCCATTGTAGCGAGGTTGCCAGCGGATACCACCACGCATTGGTCTCGCCGCACCACAAAGGAGTATCATGTGCGGCCCGAAACACTGCTGTACGGCACCGCCGACAGGAACACCATGACCGAATTTCACGAAGACGACGCGCTGGAGCCCGAAGAAGAGGGCAAAAGCAAAACCCAGATCAAGCGGGAAATGGACGCCCTGCAGGATCTGGGCAAGCGTCTGATCGCACTCAAGCCCGACCAGCTGGCCAAGCTGGAGCTGACCGACAAGCTGCGCCTGGCGCTGGCCGAAGCCCATCGCCACACAGCCCGAGGCGCCCTCAAGCGCCACATGAGCTTTGTCGGCAAACTGATGCGCGACCAGGACGTAGAGCGCATTCAGCAGTACGTAGACCTGCTCGACAGCGGCAGTCAGGCGCACAACCAGCACTTTCATCAGATTGAGCGCTGGCGTGATCGCCTGCTGACAGGTCGCGCCGATGAGCTGGAACTGTTTATGCTCGCCTACCCCAACGCCGATCGCCAGCACCTGCGCCAGCTGGTGCGCCAGGCCAACCGCGAGGCCGAGCAAAACAAGCCGCCAGCGGCTGCGCGCAAGCTGTTCAAGGCTATCCGCGTGCTGGCTGACGACGCCAAGGGGCTCTGAGCCAGCTCGGCACGGGATCACAGTCCCGGGACATCTACCGGGATCATCTTGGCGCATCGCGCAACCCGCTGCTAGGTTTTAACTTTAACCTGCAGAGGAGGATGCTTTGTGAGCCTTGCCTTTGATCTGCCTAGACTCGAGACAACCCCGCGCCTGCCAGCCCAGGACCAACATCAGCAACTTCTGCAGG
Source organism: Halopseudomonas maritima (assembly GCF_021545785.1). Classification (NCBI taxonomy): domain Bacteria; kingdom Pseudomonadati; phylum Pseudomonadota; class Gammaproteobacteria; order Pseudomonadales; family Pseudomonadaceae; genus Halopseudomonas; species Halopseudomonas maritima. The sequence goes on along the minus strand of NZ_CP079801.1, from coordinate 2,763,797 downwards.
GGCTGCTGCAGCCAACTGCCCACATCGATCCAAAGTACCTCTACGATGACCGGGGCTGCACGCTGTTCACCGACATCTGCCGCCTCGACGAGTACTACCCCACCCGTACCGAGGCGCAGATCTTCACGGACTACCGTGAGGCCATCGCCGCTCAGCTGCCAAACAACCCGCAATGGGTCGACCTGGGCTGCGGCGATTGCAGCAAGACGCTGCAGTGGTTGGGCGCCGTGCGCCCGGCGCGCGTAATTGGCGTCGACATCGCAGGGGAGTTTCTACACAACTCAATGGCGGCTGTCGCCCGGGCCAATCCAAACCTTGAGTGCATCGGTTTGGTCTGCGACTTCACCCAACACCTTGAGCTACATGATCTGCTGGCCGAACGGCCCGAGGAGGCGCCGGTGTTCTTCTACCCCGGCTCCTCAATTGGCAACTTCGAGCCCCGCCAGGCCATGCACTTTCTCAAACGCATAAGCACCCATTGCGGAGAACGCGGACGGCTGCTGATTGGTGCCGACCTGCTCAAGCCACGCGCCATTCTGGAGGCCGCCTACGACGACGCCAGCGGTGTCACCGCGGCGTTTAACCTGAACGTGCTCAACGTGGTCAATCGAGAGCTTGGTGCGGAATTCCAGCCCGAGCTGTTTCGCCATCAGGCCCATTTCGATGAAGCCCATAGGCGCATCGAGATGCGACTGGTAGCTCGCGAGCGTCATAGCGTTCGTCTGGCTCGCCACACCCGCCGCTACTTTGGCGCCGGTGAACACATAGTGACGGAGTACTCCCACAAATACAGTCTGGATGAGTTTCGCGCCCTCCTCGCCGCCAGCGGCCTGCGTTGCAACCAGTACTGGACCGACCCGCAAGACTGGTTCGGGGTCTTTCTGGCGGAGCCGGTATGAACCGTCCAGCCGGCCAGGGAGCCGCCAACCACCTGCAGCTGGACTACGCCCGGATTCGTGCGCATTCGCTGGAGCTGGTTCGCGGGCTCAGCGCCGAAGACTGCCAGCTACAGTCCATGCCCGACGCCAGTCCGCTTAAGTGGCACTTGGCGCATACCACCTGGTTCTTCGAGACCTTTGTGCTCGCCTCCTTGCCCGACCCGCCCGGCGTAATTGATCCCAGCTACAAGGTATTGTTCAACTCCTATTACGTGGGTATTGGCGAGCGACACTTGCGAGCCGAGCGCGGCCTGCTGTCACGGCCCACTCTCGATGAAGTGTTGTACTACCGCAGGCAGGTGGATCAACACATGCACCGCACGCTGGCGGACTGCCAGCCAAGCACCTCTCTCGCCGCACTGGTGACCCTTGGTTTGCAGCACGAACAGCAGCACCAGGAGCTGATGCTGACCGACCTGAAACACCACTTTTTCTGTAACCCGCTACGTCCGGCCTGGTGCGCCGACGCTCCTGAACACACATCTGCCGCCGACGCCAGTCAGCCCGGTGCCTATCGGAAGTTCCAGGGCGGTCTATGCATGATCGGCGCATCCGACCAGCACTTCAGCTATGACAATGAAGGCCCTTGCCACAAGGTGTGGCTGGATCCCTTCCTGCTTGGCGAGCGCAATGTCAGCAACCGCGACTTTGTGGACTTTATCGAAGACGGCGGCTATCAGCGCCCCGAGCTGTGGTTGTCCGACGGCTGGGACTGGGTATGCCAGCACCAGTCGCAAGCGCCCCTGTACTGGCAACGCGGACCGGACCACGGCTGGCAGGCCTTCACCCTGGCGGGCCTGCAAGCACTGAGGCTCGATGCGCCGGTGTCCCACGTCAGCCTGTATGAAGCCGACGCCTATGCCCGCTGGGCCGGCGCACGACTGCCAACCGAGGCCGAATGGGAACATGCAGCGCGAACCGAGCCGGCGCTGCCAGGGCTGTTCGGCGAGGTTTGGCAATGGACCAACAGCGCCTATTTGCCCTACCCCGGTTACCAGCCGGCCGCGGGCGCCGTGGGCGAATACAACGGCAAATTCATGATCAACCAGATGGTGCTGCGCGGCAGCTCCTGTGCTACACCGGCGGGCCATAGCAGACCCTCGTACCGCAACTTCTTTCCCCCGGCTGCACAGTGGCAATTCAGCGGACTGCGCCTGGCGCGCGACGCCTGAACAACGCGTCCTTTTATTGAGCCTCGACGTGTACAACACACATCAGGTTCCGGTGGCCAACGCTGCGCGATGACCACCCTGCAGCGCGGCCCTCCCCTGTAGGTGGAGTAAGCCCCTTTTCTACCTTGGCACACACCACCACAAAGGCGAGCGAGCAGACACAAAAAAGCCGCCCCGTCACCGGGGCGGCTTTTTCAATTAGAACAACGCAGTGCTGGATCAGTAACCCAGTGCGAAGTTCTCTACATCCATGTCCATCAGGTTGTCGGCACCGGAGAGCATGGAGTCGACGTGGGCACGGGTGCGCGGCAGGATGCGCTGGAAGTAGAAGCGCGCAGTCTGCAGCTTGGCCTTGTAGAAGCCTTCTTCGCTGGTGCCGGCAGCCAGTTTCTCCGCTGCAACACGGGCCATGTCAGCCCAGAAGTAGGCCAGGCAGGCGTAGCCGCTGTACATCAGGTAATCCACAGACGCGGCACCAACCATTTCACGGTCTTTCATGGCAGCCATGCCGACCTTCATGGTCAGATCGCCCCATTCCTTGTTCAGCGCGGCCAGCGGAGCAACAAACTCGCCAATGGCCTCGTTACCTTCGTTGGCCTGGCAGAACTTGTGCACGATCTTGGTGAAGCCCTTGAGCGCCTCACCCTGGGTCATCAGAATCTTGCGACCCAGCAGGTCCAGCGCCTGAATGCCGGTGGTGCCTTCGTACAGCATGGAGATACGAGCATCACGAACGTTCTGCTCCATGCCCCATTCAGCGATAAAGCCGTGGCCGCCGTAGATCTGTACGCCGTGGTTGGCTGCTTCAAAACCAACTTCAGTCATGAACGCTTTGGCAATCGGCGTCAGGAACGCCAGCATGGCATCAGCTTGCTTCTTCTGCTCGGCGTCCTGGCTGTTCTTGACGATATCCACCTGCTTGGCGGTGAAGTAAACCATCGCGCGGTTACCTTCAGCGAAGGCCTTCATGGTCAGCAGCATGCGACGTACGTCCGGGTGCACGATGATCGGGTCAGCTGCCTTTTCCGGCGCTTTCGGGCCAGTCAGGGCGCGCATCTGCAGACGCTCGCGGGCGTAAGTGATACCACCCTGGAAGCCAACTTCAGCGTGTGCCAGACCCTGCAGCGCAGTACCCAGACGTGCAGTGTTCATAAAGGTGAACATGCAGTTCAGACCCTTGTTCGCCGGGCCGATCAGGTAGCCGGTGGCAGCGTCAAAGTTCATCACGCAAGTCGCGTTACCGTGGATACCCATCTTGTGCTCCAGCGAGCCACAGGCAACACCGTTGCGCTCGCCCACGTCACCGTTGGTGTCCGGCAGGAACTTGGGCACGATGAACAGGGAGATACCCTTGGTGCCGGCCGGTGCGTCGGGCAGACGGGCCAGAACGATGTGGACGATGTTCTCGGCCATGTCGTGCTCACCGGAGGAGATGAAAATCTTGGTGCCGGAAATCTTGTAACTGCCGTCAGCCTGTGGCTCTGCCTTGGTACGCAGCATGCCCAGATCGGTACCGCAATGGGGCTCGGTCAGGCACATGGTGCCGGTCCACTGACCGGAAACCAGCTTGGTCAGGTAGGTGTGTTTCTGCTCGTCAGTGCCGTGGGCGTCCAGGGTGTTCATGGCGCCGTGGGACAGGCCGGGGTACATGCCCCAGGACCAGTTGGCCTGACCGACCATTTCGCTGATCGCCAGACCCAGCGACTCGGGCAGGCCCTGACCGCCGTGGTTGACGTCATGCGCCAGGCTCGGCCAGCCGCCTTCAACGTACTGCTGGTAGGCTTCCTTGAAGCCAGCCGGCGTTTTAACGCCTTCCGGGCTCCAGGTGCAGCCTTCGGTGTCACCCACGCGATTCAGCGGAGCAATCACCTGCTCACAGAATTTGGCGCCTTCTTCCAGAATGGCGTTGACCATATCCGGCGTGGCTTCTTCGCAGCCGGGCAGGCTCTGATAGTGTTCTTCATAACCCAGAAGTTCATCGCGGACGAAGCGAATGTCACGCAGGGGAGCCTTGTAATCGGGCATGGTACTGGACCTCAAGTGTTGTATCAGTATGCACGGGCAGCCGAGGCTGCGTTTTGGTGGCTGCGCCGCAGCCAATTCAAACAGACGTTTGAAACATACGTTTACGCCAAGGCGTTGTCAACCCCAGCATGAATGCCATGTCATCATTGAAATTGAGGGTAGCAGCCATGGAAGCACTGATTAATTCCGCATGCCCTCTGGTGTTCAGGCTGGGCCGCAATCAAGGCGTGGTTTCGAAGGCATGTCGAGACCTGTCGAGAAATCACAACGCAGAGTGCGGCCCAGCCCGAACGCCCCGAAGGGCGGGCGCTCAAGCATGCATCTGCTGCGTTGCGCTGCTTGCCAATAGAACCACTATTGGCTGCACACCGCGTCTTGCATCTACACGCTTGAGCACTCGCAGAGGGCGTGTGGAATTGATCAGCGCTTCCCTAGCGCTCAGGCAGAGGCTTGGAGTGACGGACCGCCCGGCTCGGCGGCGATGGAGCGATACAGTGCCAGGTCGGCAACCGGCGTGGCAGCGGGCTCGCCAGTCGCCTCGGCCTCGCTCTGTTCTTGCGTTTCGGAGGCCTGCGATGGCGCCGCTGTAGCTACGCTGTCATCCGCCTCGGCGGTGGCCAGTTCGGCCCGCGCCTGGGCAATCAATTGCGCAGCTTGGGCGGCAATCGCACGGTCTGCCGAGGAGGGCTCGGCCGGCGCCAGCGCGGCGCGGCGCACCTGTTCCATCTTATCGATAGTCGCCTGCGGATCGCCCGACACCGGCGATGTAGAAATCGGCACCTCTCCGGCGACCGCATATTGGCGCCCGTCCGGGCCGCGCTCATAGCTGTAGCTGGCTGTGCCGGCGTATTGTCCACCAACCGCTACATGCGCCTGCTCGTGCGCACGTACTTCACGATCGCGAGCAGCCAACTCGGACATTTCCTGCTGTTCGGCCAGCGCCAGCTCGGCTTCTGCCTTGCTTAACTGCTCGCGCTTGCTCTGCTCAGCGGCAACCGCCGCCTGCTCGCCATCAGTGCCGGGCGCGGCGGTAGCGTCTGATTCGTCGACAGGAGGGAAGCGCGTGGCAGACTCGCTTGCAGGGAGGGTTTCGTTGACCGAGATGCTACGCGTGGTGAAGGTGGTCAGCGCCGAGGGTTGGTAGACGGAGGATAGACTACTGCCGACGCTGAGCATGGGAAACGGCCTGAGGCTGGCTCAGGCGGTGACGTCCAGCAGGGTGCCCAGCACCTCATCGGCAGTGTCGATTACCGACGCGCCGACCTCGGCTTGCTGACGACCTTGCTGCAGCTCAACCAGGCTATCAACCAGATTCACCGGGCGGTTGGTTTCCACTGCAGTGGACGCTGCCGCCTGACCGGTAGCCGGCTGAGCCGGTTGCCCGGCAGTGGCTGCCGGATCGGCAGGCAACCCGGCGCTGGCGATATCAGAGGCTGCAGCGTTGATACGGTTCTGGCCTTGGCGTACCGAGGTCAGGCCGGACGAAATGAGATCAAGGGTAGGCATCACACCACCTCTTAAAACAGATGTTCCGCCATTCAAGCACAAATGGCCCTTTGCCCCAACACCGCCGGTCGCGTCAGACCAGCGGCGTCACCTGCAAATGGGCCGCCACTGCGGCTGCATCAGCGCTTTCCAGGCGCGGCACCACTCCCAAACAAGGCGCTTTGATCAAGGCTTTTAGCGTCGCCAGGTTTTCAGCTTGGCGGCTCATGTCCGCATCCACATGATTGGCGACCCAGCCAGCCAGGTGCAGCCCGTCCGCGGCGATAGCCCGGCAGCTGAGCAGTGCATGATTTATGCAGCCCAGGCGCATGCCGACAACCAGCACCACGGGGAGCTTGAGCGCAATCGCCACATCGCTAAGCAGCTCTTCATCATTGAGCGGTACACACCAACCGCCAGCGCCCTCGACCAATGTCAGATCTGCCCGCCCGTCAAACACCTGACGACAGGCGCCGGCCAGTGCCTGCGCGCTGAGCGGCACATTTGCTTCACGCGCGGCAATATGCGGTGCGATGGCGGCCTCGAGCGTTACCGGGTTAATCAGCTCGTAGGCCAGCGGCGGGTTGCATTCAGCCTGCAGGGCCAGCGCATCCTCATTGCGCAGCCCCTCGGGCGTGCGCTCGCATCCGGCAGCAACCGGTTTGACGCCTGCGGTTGTCAGGCCACGCAGACGGGCGGCGTGCAGCAGGCCAGCAGCGATGGTGGTTTTGCCAATTTCGGTATCAGTGCCGGTAACAAAGTAGTGCTTGCTCATGAGGAATGTCCTACTTGTGCAGAATAATCTGGGCAACCTGGTAGGTCGCTGGCAAGCCAGCGCTCTGGCGGTGGGTTTCATAGGCTGCGGTCAGCGCTCTCAGCCGAGCGCGCCCGGTCAAGCCGCCAGGCCGTCCGGCGTTGAGGTTATGGGCGCCAAGCGCCTTGAGCTCATGGGTCAGGGCACTGAGCTGCGGGTAGTGCAGCACATGGGTCTCTACCTCACAGTGCCAACGCGCAAATCCGGCCTCCGACAACAGGCTCTGGAGCTGAGCCAGGGGCATAAAGCGGTTGACGTGCACATAGCCGTCCACCTGCTCCCAGGCATCACGCAGCTCGCCAAGCGTACCCTCGACCAGCGTGTTAAAGGCCATTACACCGCCAGGCACCAGCACTCGCCTGGCGTCGCTCAGGGCGCGCCCAAGATCGGGGCACCACTGCAACGCCAGACTGGAAAACAGCAGGTGTTGGGAGTCACCACGCAGTGGCAGCGCCTCTGCGTCAGCCGCAATCCAGGCCGCGTGCTCCGGCCCCTGGGCGCGCGCATAGCGCAGCATGCCTTCGGCAATATCCAGCCCTAGCACCGCCCGACCAAAGCGTTTACTCAATGCGCGGGTGAAGTAGCCCGTCCCGCAACCAAGATCGACCAGTTCGCGCGGCTGCAGACTGCCGGGAAGGCGCGCCAACAGATTGCTACCCACCTGTCGCTGCAGCTCAGCCACCTGATCATAGGTGCTGGCGGCACGGCTGAAGGACGCTGCAACCGCACGCTTGTCGATGGCCGCTGCGCTCATTGCCGCTCCAGCCAGTCGCCGATCTCACCGGCCAGCCAGATCGGCCCCTCCAGCGGCAGCGCGTGACTGGCCTGCGGCAACACACGCACCTCGCCCTGCTCGTTAAGCTGCGCCAGCGCCTGCGCAGCGCCAGCAGGCACCAGCGCATCGGCCCCGGCCAGGCAGTGCAGCACCGGCTGCTGGCAGCGTTGCAAGGCAACGCGGTTGTCCAGCACGCCGAGCAACGCAAGATGATTAAGCAGCTGTAGCGGGTCCAGATCACTCCAGACCAGCTGGCGGCTCAATTCACGCGCTCGCTCGGCGCCCTGGGTAACCAGCAGAGCAAAGCGCTTGAGTGCGCGCTCGGGCTGTTCGCGGGCGTCGCTGATAAAGCCCTTGAAGGTGTCCGGCGCCATCGCCTCCGGCCAGCCCTCCCGCGCTGAGAAACAGGCGTTGCTGGCGATGGTCACTACGCCTGGAAACCGCTCGGGAAAGCGTCGTTGCAGCTGCACCGCCAGCACACCACCCAACGACCAGCCACCCAGCCAGCCCGCCGGCAAGGCCTCGGCCAGGGCACTGAGGTTCGGCTCCAGCGTGGACATCTGCAAATCTGGCGGCAGCTCTGCCACCTTGACGTTCAGCGCGGGCAAGCGCTCCTGCAGGGCCTGCTGCAATGGCAGCAGATTGCTCGCCGCCAGCGCCCAGCCAGACAGCAGGGTGAAATTACTCATGAATCAGCTCCTGTTGCGCCTGCCCCAGTGCCTCAAGCAAACGGTCAACCTGTTGTTCGGTATGGATGGCGCTCAGCGTCACCCGCAAGCGCGCGGTCCCCTTGGGTACCGTGGGCGGGCGAATCGCGGTGACCAGTATGCCGCGTTGACGCAGCGCAGCCGAGAGTGCCAGGGCACGCTCACTGCTGCCGACCACAATCGGCTGGATCGGCGTTGGGCTGTCCATCAGCTCCAGCCCCAGCGCATCGACGCCTGTGCGAAAGCGGCGTACCAGTGCAGCCAGGTGCTCCCGGCGCCAGCGCTCTTCACGCAGCAGACGCAGGCTGGTGAGCGTGGCATGGGCAACGGCAGGCGGCTGGCTGGTGGTATAGATGTAGGGACGGGCAAACTGGATCAGGGTTTCGATCAGCTCGTCGCTGCCGGCGACAAAGGCCCCTGCCGTGCCAAAGGCCTTGCCGAGAGTCCCCACCAGCACCGGCACCTGCTCCATGGACAGGCCATAGTGCTCAACGATGCCGCCTCCCTGCTCGCCCAGGCAGCCAAAACCGTGGGCGTCATCCACCATCACCCAGGCCCCTGCTCCGGCCGCCTCGGCGCATACAGCCGGTAGATCCGCCAGGTCGCCATCCATGCTGAACACACCGTCAGTCACGACCAGCGTATTACCCTGCGCTTTACCCAATCGACTACGCAGGCTGGCCGCATCCTTGTGCAGATAGCGCGAGAAGCGCGCACCGCAAAGCAGCCCAGCATCGAGCAGCGACGCGTGATTGAGCCGGTCCTGCAGGACCGTATCGCCCTGCCCCACCAGCGCGGTCACCGCACCCATGTTGGCCATGTAGCCGCTGGACAGCAGCAGGGTCCGAGGCCGGCCAGTGAACTCGGCCAACGCTTCTTCCAGCGCATGGTGAGCGCCGCTGTGACCGGTAACCAGGTGCGACGCACCACCGCCAGTGCCCCAGCGCTGTACACCCTCGACAAAGGCGGCGTTGACGCGCGGGTCGTTGGCCAGGCCAAGGTAGTCATTGCTGCAAAAGCTCAGCAACCGCTCACCATCCACCAGCACCTCGGTGCCCTGCGGCGTTTGCAGCAATGGACGCTGACGGTACAGATGCGCAGCACGGCGCTCGGCCAGACGGGAGGAAAGATTGAAGGACATGATCTGATCTATAAAGCCGCTGGAGGCTGGAGGCTAAAGGCTGGAAGCTGGAAGCTGGAAGCTTGAAGCTTGAGTCAGAGTGTGCACCACCTCAGCAGCGCTCCAGGGCATAGAGAGCAGTCAGCCCCCACACCCAACCAGACCTTCCAGCCTCCAGCCTCCAGCCTCCAGCCTCCAGCCGCCCTATCTTTAAACCGCTGCGTTCACAAACAACTGGTTGTCGCGCTGCTCAATCAGCGCCTGTTCGATAGCCGCCTGGTGCACTTCATCGGCGTGTTCTTCGCGGGCTTCGGGTTGGATGCCGAGGCGGGCGAACAGGCGCATGTCCTTGTCCGCCTGCGGGTTGCCAGTGGTCAGCAGTTTCTCGCCGTAGAAGATCGAGTTGGCGCCGGCCAGGAAGGCCAGGGCCTGCATCTGCTCATTCATCTGCTCGCGGCCAGCGGACAGGCGCACATGGGATTGCGGCATCATGATGCGCGCCACCGCCAGCATGCGGATAAAGTCGAAGGGGTCGACATCGTCCTCGTTTGCCAGCGGCGTACCTTCGACTTTCACCAGCATGTTGATCGGCACGCTTTCCGGGTGCTCAGGCAGGTTAGCCAGCTGAATCAGCAGGCCGGCGCGGTCCTCAACGGACTCACCCATACCGAGGATGCCACCGGAGCAGATTTTCATACCGGCGTCGCGCACGTAGGCCAGCGTCTGCAGACGCTCGCTGTAGGTGCGGGTGGTAATGATGTTGCCGTAGAACTCGGGCGAGGTATCCAGGTTGTGGTTGTAGTAATCCAGACCAGCGTGCGCCAGCGCCTCCGTCTGCTCCTGGGTCAACTTGCCCAGGGTCATGCAGGTTTCCAGGCCAAGCGCCTTGACGCCCTCGACCATCTTCAGCACATAGGGCATGTCCTTGGCGGAGGGATGCTTCCAGGCGGCCCCCATGCAAAAACGAGTGGAGCCGATGGCTTTGGCGTCAGCTGCGGCCTTGAGCACCTTTTCGACTTCCATCAGTTTTTCTTTGTCCAGGCCGGTGTTGTAATGACCCGATTGCGGACAGTACTTGCAGTCCTCCGGGCAGGCACCGGTCTTGATGGACAGCAGGGTCGAGACCTGCACACGGTTAGGGTCGAAGTACTGGCGATGCACGCTCTGGGCCTGAAACAGCAGGTCGTTGAACGGCAGTTTGAACAGCGCCAGCACCTCGGCCGGGGTCCAATCGTGGCGGGTCACGGAAACGATCATGGGTATTGTCCCTGTTATCTGTCTGAAAACCGCGTGGCGGTCCTAGGGTCTGTTGACGTTTCGTTCACCCGCTTGGCTGAAAAATAGCCTCCGGCAGGCGGGTGAACGAAACGTCAACGGACCTCAACTCTGCAGGGAATCATAACGGCAGCACGGAGGCTGTCAACCATTGAAAAACACGCAAGTTTACAAATGGATAAAAAACAACCTATCGCAACCTTGCCTGCTGTGCCTGTCAACTACCGAGGCGCAGCATGACGGCATCTGCCACGCCTGTCTGACCGATCTGCCGTGGCAACAGGGCTGCTGCGAGCGTTGCGCCCTGCCGCTACCGCACAGCAGCAGCCAGTGCGGGCGTTGCCTGAACAGTCCGCCAGCCTTCTGCCGCGCCGTGACACCCTTGCTCTACCGCTTCCCCCTGGATGCACTGATTCCCGCGTTCAAATACCACAGCCACAACCGTTACGGGCGTCTGCTGGCGCAATTGCTGGCAGAGCACCTGCAACAGCAGCTGGCAGAGCCACAGGCGCTGATACCTGATTTGCTGTTGCCGGTTCCCATGCACCCGCGGCGGCAGGCGCAGCGCGGCTACAACCAAGCCTTTGAACTGGCGCGCGATCTTGCCAGCGCGCTGCAGCTGCCCTGCCGCGCCGACCTGTTGCAGCGCCTACGTCACACTGCCGCCCAGGAAGGGCTGGATGCGGCAGCACGACGGCGCAACCTGCGCGGCGCATTCGCTTGCCCCAGACCCGAGCAGCTCGAAGGCCAGCATCTGGCGCTGATTGATGACGTGATGACCACCGGCGCCACCCTGAACGAGGCCAGCCGTACCCTGCTGGCCGCGGGCGCGGCCTCGGTACAGGTCTGGTGTGTGGCACGCACACCCTGATCGGCGCTACGCCGGGCGCCCCGCTCCTGCTACCCTTGTCGGCTCAATAGCCAACGCGAGCCGCACCATGTCCAGCCATCCCTTTGCCGCCCTCACCCCCGACACTGTGCTGGACGCCGTAGAGTCGCTGGGCTATCTGTCAGACGCTCGCATTCTGACGCTCAATAGCTACGAGAATCGGGTCTTTCAGGTTGGCATCGAAGACGCTCAGCCCTTGATCGCCAAGTTCTACCGCCCCGGGCGCTGGAGCGATGAGTCGATCATCGAGGAGCACACCTTCAGCCTGGAGCTGGCCGAACGCGATATTCCGGTGATTGCCCCCCAGCAGATCGACGGCAAAACGCTATTCGAGCACGCCGGCTTTCGCTTCAGCCTGTTCCGCCGCTTTGGCGGGCACGCGCCGGAGCTGGACGATCCCGACCACCTGCTGATGCTGGGGCGCCTGCTCGGCCGATTACACGCCGTCGGCGCCATGCACCCGTTTGCCCACCGCCCAACCCTCGATTGGCAGAGCTTTGGCCGCGATAGCCTGGATTTTCTGCGCGCCAGCGAGGTGGTACCTGCCAGCCTGCAGCCGGCCTACTTCTCGGTCGCCGAAGACCTGCTGCAGGTCGTCAAACAGCGACTCGACGCCCACCCGGCCAAACAGATCCGCCTGCACGGCGACCTGCACGTGGGTAACCTGCTGTGGCGCGATGACAGTCTGTATATGGTCGATCTGGACGACTGCCGCATGGGTCCGGCAGTGCAGGATCTGTGGATGATGCTCTCGGGTGAACGCAATCAGCGCCAGGCGCAACTGGCCGAACTGGTCGACGGTTACAACGAGTTTCACGACTTCAACCCGGCCGAACTGGCGCTGATCGAGCCGCTGCGCAGCCTGCGTCTGGTGCATTACAGCGCCTGGCTGGCGCGTCGCTGGGATGACCCTGCCTTTCCGATGCACTTCCCCTGGTTTGCCCAGGAGCGCTACTGGGCCGATCAGATACTGACCCTGCGTGAGCAGCGCGCGGCGCTGGATGAGCCGGCGCTTCGACTGTTCTGATCGCATGGCATCAAGCCAATCAATGGCGATTCCCTGGCACCGAGCGAGCCAATACACTGCCCCGCGACCAATTCTGAGGTGACCTACATGTCCGAACTGCTGATTGACCAACGTAACCTGGCGTTTGAACTGTACGAGGTGCTGGACGCCGAAGCGCTCACCCAACGCCCACGTTTTGCCGATCACAACCGCGAGACCTTCGACGCGGCCATCGGCACCGCTCGCACCATTGCGGAAAAGCTGTTCGCACCGCACAACCGCAAGAACGATGAGCACGAGCCCCAGTACGTCAACGGCGCTGCGGAGCTGATCCCGGAGGTCAAGCCGGCGGTCGACGCCTTCCTTGAAGCCGGCTTTCTGAACGCCACCCGCACCTTCGAGCAGGGCGGCATGCAGATGCCAAACCTGCTGTCGCAAGCCTGCTTTGCACACTTCCAGTCGGCCAACGCCGCCACCTCGTCCTACGCCATGCTGACCATGGGCGCCGCCAACCTGATCGAGAGCTTCGGCACCGAGGAGCAGAAAGAGCGCTATCTGCAACCGATGATCGACGGCCGCTTCTTCGGCACCATGGCGCTGACCGAGCCGCATGCGGGCTCCTCGCTGTCCGACATTCGCACCAAGGCCGAACCGGCCGCTGACGGCAGCTACCGTCTCAAGGGCAACAAAATTTTCATCTCCGCGGGCGACCATCCGCTGTCGGAGAACATCGTGCACATGGTGCTGGCCAAGCTGCCCGACGCACCGCCCGGGGTCAAAGGCATCTCGCTGTTCATCGTGCCCAAGTTCCTGGTCAACGACGACGGCTCCCTCGGCGAGCGCAACGACGTGACCCTGGCCGGCCTGTTCCACAAGATGGGCTGGCGCGGCACCACCTCTACCGCGCTGAACTTCGGCGACCAGGACAACTGCGTCGGCTATCTGGTCGGCAAGCCGCACCATGGGCTGTCCTACATGTTCCAGATGATGAACGAAGCGCGCATCGGTGTTGGCATGGGCGCGGTGATGCTCGGCTACGCCGGCTACCTGTACTCGCTGAACTACGCCCGCGAGCGTCCGCAGGGCCGCCTGCCCGATGGCAAGGACCCGACCACCGGGCAGGTCTCGATCATCGAGCACGCCGACGTCAAGCGCATGCTGCTGGCGCAGAAAGCCTACGTTGAAGGCGCGTTTGACCTGGGGCTGTACGCCTCTCGCCTGTTCGACGACACCGAGACACTGGACACCGAAGACGAGCGCAAGAACGCGCTGCAGCTGCTTGATCTGCTGACACCGATCGTCAAGGCCTGGCCGTCAGACTACTGCCTGAAAGCCAACGAGCTGGCAATCCAGATCCTCGGCGGCCACGGCTACACCCGTGAGTACCCGGTTGAGCAGTTCTACCGCGACAACCGCCTGAACCCGATCCACGAGGGCACCAACGGCATCCAGTCGCTCGACCTGCTGGCGCGCAAGGTCACCATGAATGGCGGCGCCGCGCTCAAGCAGCTGTCGGGGATTATTCAAAGCTGCTGCAAACACGCTGCCGAGTACAGCGAGCTGAACGAGCTGCGCGAGCCGCTGGAAAAACTGCACGCGCACATCGGCAGCGTCACCCTGGCACTGCTGGGTGACATGGGTCAGGGCAAGGTCAATCAGGCGCTCGCCAACTCCGCGCTGTACCTGAAAGCCTTCGGCCACATGGTAATCGGCTGGCGCTGGCTGGAGCAGGCTATCAAGGTGCAGCAGGGTCTGGCTGCCGGCAACGAGGCCGACAAGGCGTTCTACCAGGGCAAACTGCAGGCCGCCCGCTACTTCCTGCGCTGGGAAGTGCCGTCCTGCCACCACGACCTGAACGTGCTGGAAAACCGCGACCTGACCTGTTTCGACATGCAGGACAGCTGGTTCTAAAGCACCATAGCGGCTGGTGACTCCACAGCCGCAGGCAGCATCTCAACAGGCCACCACTCGGTGGCCTGTTGCTTTTGCGGAACCCTATCCCTGCACAGCGGTCAGCTTCCCAATCCACAACAGGAGGGCTAACCTTGCGCTCAGGCCAATTCAGGAACCCCGTCATGCTGCGTCTTCCCTTGCTGCTGTGCTGGCTATTCTTCTCATCGTGGGCACTGGCCCAGCAGAACACCTCCGCAGACGAACTCGATCAACGCATCGAGGCGCTCACTGCCAACATCGACAGCGTCAGCAACAGCAGCCTGCCCGAGGCCGAAAAACGCGAGTTGACGGAAGCGTATCAGAGCACCCTGACGTTTCTGCGGCAAACCCGGCAGACCCTGGATGAACAGCAGCAGCTGCAAGAGACGCTGGCCAGTGCGCCCCGCCAGACCCAGAGTGTGCGCGCGCAACTCAACAGCCTGTCCAAGGCTGACAGCGGCGGCAACCGCAGCCAGCTGGAACAGCAGTCGCTAAGCAGCCTGGAGACGCGCCTGCGAGAGCAAGTGGCGCAGATGTTTACCTGGCAAAACGAACTGACCACCGTCAATGGTCAACTGATCGCCGCGCAAACCCGCCCAGAGCGGACGCAGGCCAGCGTGACCGAAAACCAGACCCGCAGTCAGCAACTGAACGACCAGCTACGCAACCAGCAGCGCCTGACGCCGAGCCAGCTAACCCGCGCGCGCATCGAGCAGTTGCAGGCCGAATTGGACTACCTGCAAGCCAACAGCGAGCTGATGCGCCAGCGCCTGGCCGGTAACGGCGTACTGCAAGACCTGGCCACCCAACAAAAGAACCTGCTGACCTTGCAGATCAAGCGCATAGAAGAAGAAATTCGCGTTCTGCAGAGTGTCGTCAACGGCAAGCGCCAAGACGAGTCAGAGCAGACAGTCAGCGACGCCACCCTGCTCGAAGGGCAGAGCCAGAACAAGGTGCTACAGGCCCAAAGCAGCATCAATCGCCAGTTGAGCGAAGAGCTGCTGAACGCCACTCGACAAATTGGCGTGCTGACACTGGACAATATCGAAACCCAACAACAAACCGAGCAGCTAACCCAGATCGACAAGGCGCTGGAGCAACAGATTGAGGTGCTCGAGGGCAGCCTGCTGCTATCGCGCATCCTGCATCAGCAGAAGAGCCAGTTGCCCAAGGTCGAAACCGACAAGAACCTGGCCGACCAGATTGCCGATCTGCGACTGCATCAGTTTGAACTGAACCAACTGGCACAAAGCCTGGACAATCCAGACGCTTACCTCAATGACCTACTGCTGAAAATCCCTGCAGCGCAGCGCGACAATCTGCGCCCGGCGCTGGAACAAATGGTCAGCGCCCGCATCAACCTGGTCGAACAGCTCAACGGCAATATCAACACCCTGATCAACCTGGCCATTACCCTGCAGATCAACCAGCGCCAGCTGCAGCAGCTCAGCAGCGACCTGAAGCGCACCATCGATGACCAATTGTTCTGGGTCGCCAGCAGTCGGCCAATCGATCGCAGCTGGCTGACCGACCTGCCGAACCAGGTCGCCGCACAGATCGACGAGATGAACCTGCCCCAGCAGGCGCGGCATCTGGTGGACGCTATCACGCGGCATTGGATCGCCAGCGTGCTGGTGCTGCTCGCTCTCGGCCTGCATCTCTGGCGGCGCCCCAAGCTGTTGCAGCGTATCGACACCCTGCACGACGAGGTAGGACACTTCCGCCGAGACAGCAGCTGGCACACGCCGCTGGCCTTGCTGCTGACCGCCATTCGGGTAGCCGACATCCCCTTGCTGCTGCTGTCTGTTGGCCTGCTGATCCTGCTGGATACCCAGCAGAGCATGCCCGCCGTTGGCACCGCGCTGATCAAACTGTCACTGGCCTGGTTCGCGCTGCACCTGATGTATCGGGTGTTCGACCCACGAGGCATTGCAACGCGCCACTTCCACTGGGATGAATCGCTGGTACAACGCCTGCGCAAACTGGTGCGCAACCTGGCCTGGGTGCTGCTGCCACTGGTTCTGGTGCTGGGGCTGCACGGTTCACTCCCCGAGTACGTCGGCACCGATGCAGCCGGGCGCACCGGCATGCTGCTTGGCATGTTTGTCCTGGCTTTTCTGCTTGGCCGCTTCATGCTGCGCAGCGAACCGCTGTACAGCTCACGCATTCTGCATTACCTGGCCAGTGCGCTGCTGATCCTCAGCCCCTTGGCGCTGGCGGGCCTGACCGCCTGGGGCTACCACTACACGGCGGTCAAACTGGCAGAGCGCTTTATCGACAGCCTCTACCTGATCGTGCTGTGGATGCTGCTGGAAGGCACCGTGGTACGCAACCTCAACGTTGCCGGGCGCCGTCTGGCCTACCAGCGCGCGGTGAGCAAACGGCAGGCGGCGCAAACCCGCGAGGCCCAAAGCGACACCGAGGTGGCGGTTGAGATTCCGGAGATGAACCTGCAACAGATCAACCAGCAGTCACTGCGCCTGGCCAAGCTGACGCTGGTGATTATCTTCACCATCGGCTTGTACTTCACCTGGGCCGACCTGATCAGCGCGACCTCCTACCTGGAGTCGGTCACGCTGTGGCACTACGAGGGCACCGGTCTGAATGCGGGTGAAGCTGTGCCGATCAGCGTCGGTGACATCCTCGGCGCACTGGTCACCGTGGTGCTGACCATCACCCTGGCACGCAACCTGCCGGGCCTGCTG
Organism: Halopseudomonas maritima; assembly: GCF_021545785.1. Taxonomy (NCBI): domain Bacteria; kingdom Pseudomonadati; phylum Pseudomonadota; class Gammaproteobacteria; order Pseudomonadales; family Pseudomonadaceae; genus Halopseudomonas; species Halopseudomonas maritima. Next base: position 2,746,954 of record NZ_CP079801.1, on the reverse strand, counting down.
GAAATACTCGTGCTCTCGCGCCTTGAGCTACGCCAGGGCAGCAGCTATGCCATCACCACCCTGCTCAGCTATGTCATCATCGGCTTTGGCCTGGTGTCGTCGCTGTCGACCCTCGGCGTCAGCTGGGACAAGTTGCAATGGCTGGTCGCGGCGCTGGGTGTGGGTCTGGGTTTTGGCTTACAGGAAATCTTTGCCAACTTTATTTCTGGCCTGATCATTCTGTTCGAACGACCGGTGCGTATTGGCGACGTGGTCACCATCGGGCCGCTGTCGGGCACCATCAATCGCATCCGCATTCGTGCCACCACCATCACCGATTTTGACCGCAAGGAAATCATCGTACCGAACAAGAACTTCGTCACCGAGCAAATCATCAACTGGTCACTGCAGGACACCATCACCCGCGTAATTATCAAGGTGGGCGTGGCCTACGGCTCGGATGTCAGCATGGTGCGCAAGCTGCTGCTGCAGATCGCGCAGAACAACCCTCGCGTCCTCAAGGATCCGGAGCCGCTGGTGTTTTTCCTCAATTTCGCCGAAAGCACGCTGGACCACGAGCTGCGCATTCACGTCAAGGAGCTGGCCGACCGCAATATGGCCATCGACGAAATCAACCGCGAGATTGACCGTCTGTTCAAGGAAAACGACATCGAAATCGCCTTCCGTCAGCTGGACGTCAACCTGCGCACCAGCAAAGGGCTGGAAAAGCTGGTGCAGAGCTACCGCATTGACGAAAAGGACAGTGCCAACGCCACGGCCGAAACACCACACCCGCCTGCCGCGCAAGACCCGATCACTCCAGGCGATCAGGGTGACGGCTCCAGCGGCGCCGACGACCTGTCTCCGCGCTGAACCCACCAACCGCCGCTGCCCCCTGCGGGCAGCGGTTGCGCTCGCCAGCACGCTGAAACAGAATACGACGAATTTTCATTTGCAAAGGACGCCGACGCGCCCCTCATGAACGTCAAACTCTGGTTTCTGATTCACAAGTGGACCAGCCTGGTCTGCACCCTCTTCCTGCTGATGCTGTGTATTACCGGCCTGCCGCTGATCTTCCATCATGAACTTGAACATGTGCTGGAAGATGGGGTCGAGGCCCCGGTCATGCCAGCCGACACCCCTATGGCCAGCCTTGATGTGCTGGGCGAACGCGCGCTCAGCGCCCGCCCCGGCGATGTTATTCGCTTTATGTTCTGGGACGAGGAAGATCACCCGCATCAGACTTTCGTCTCCATGGCCGCCAGCCTGGACGCCGCCCCGGACGACAGCCGCTTAATCACTCTGGACTCACGTACCGGCGCCGTACTGGACGAGCCGGGCCCGCCCGGCGGCTTTCTGTACATCATGTTCAAGCTGCATGTGGATATGTTCGCCGGCCTGCCCGGCATGCTGTTTCTTGGTTTTATGGGCCTGCTGTTCGTAGTGGCGATTATCTCTGGTGTGGTGCTGTACACGCCCTTTATGCGCAAGCTGGACTTTGGCACCGTGCGCCGGCAACGCAGCAAACGACTGAAATGGCTCGACCTGCACAACCTGCTCGGTGTGGTCACCCTGGTCTGGGCACTGGTGGTCGGCCTGACCGGCGTTATCAACACCCTCAGCCCGATTGTGGTCGGCCTCTGGCAACAGGGTCAGCTGGCCGCCATGACCGCCGACTACGCCGATCAGCCGCCACCCACCCAGATGGGCTCGGTTCAGCAAGCACTGGATACCGCCAACGGCCGCGTTGAAGGCATGCACCTGAGCCTGATTGCCTGGCCCGGCACCCGGTTCAGCAGCCAGCACCACTACGGCGTGTTCTTTCGCGGCGACACGCCATTGACCGCCCGCCTGCTGCAACCGGTGCTGATTGACGCCGGCAGCGGCCAGGCACTGGAGCCCGAGGCCCTGCCCTGGTATGTGCAGACGCTGCTGCTGTCGCAGCCGCTGCACTTTGGCGATTACGGCGGCATGCCGCTGAAAGTCATTTGGGCGCTGCTGGATATCATTACTATTGCGGTGCTGATTTCCGGGCTGTACCTGTGGCTGGGCCGGCGTGCCAGCACGGCGCGGCGAGTCGACGAGGTCAACAGTGGCGGACTGACCGAGGACGCGCAGCCATGAGCCGAACCCGCAAAACCCTGTGGCAGATTTTCCGCGCGCCCCTGTTGCTGGCGCTGCTCAGCATCATCGGCCTGGTGGCCGCACTGATCGGCGACGGCCTGCTGGACGTGCTCTCCTGGCTCACCTTGGGCAGTACCCTGGCGGTGATTGCATGGTACTGGAGTAGGCGCAGCGGTTAGACTGGCCGTTTTGACCGCCGAGCACTTTGACCATCGACTAGGGAGCCGCCATGTCGCCGCACATCATTGAACCCGCCAGCCCTGCCAGCCGCGCCGTCATCTGGTTGCACGGACTGGGCGCCGACTGCTACGACTTTGTCCCGGTGGTCGAGGCACTCCAGCTGCCGGACACCCACGGCATTCGCTTTATCTTTCCGCAGGCGCCGACCCGCCCGGTCACCATCAACGGCGGTTTCCCCATGCCGAGCTGGTACGACATCCTCGGCGTTTCACCCGCGCGCGCCATCAACCAGGCGCAGCTGGATGAGTCCGTCGCCCTGGTGCGCCAGTTGATTGATGAGCAATGCGCCCAGGGCATCGCGCTGGAGAACATCGTGCTGGCCGGCTTCTCCCAGGGCGGTGCGGTGGTGCTATGCACCGCAATCAGCAGCCAGCTGCCGCTGGCCGGCGTCATGGCCCTGTCCACCTACGGGCCAGACCTCGACCAGTTGCTGCAACGTCACCCGCTAGAGCACCCGCTGGCGCTGTTCCATGCCCACGGCCGCTTTGACGAGGTACTGCCGCTGGCCATGGGCCGCGAAGCACATGACCTGATGCAGGCCGCCGGCCACCAGACCAGCTGGCACGAGTACCCCATGGCGCACGAGGTCTGCATGCCGGAGATTGCCGATATTCGGCAATGGCTGGTCAAGCAACTGAGTCTCTGAACCGCCACCCTGCTGTTCAAAAAACAACCGCAAGGCTTCGCTATCGCACGGCCTTGCATTACACTGCCTGATCTTCAATTTCCATGTAGTCGAGACACGCCTGTGCTCAAAGCACTGAAAAAGCTGATCAGCAAAACAGAAGAACCGGCCCAGAAGCCGGTCGAGCAGACACCCCGTCAGGCCCCCGCCAGCGACAAGGCAAAACCTGGCCATGCACCTTCTCACGCTCGCAAAGCGCGTCAGTCCGAACGTCAGCGACCGGCCAAACCCAAGCCGGCGCCAGCCAAGCCGTGGAACATCAACGATTTTCAGGTGCCACCGGCCGAAGGCAAGAGCCGCTTTCACGACTTTCCGCTGCCAGACAGCCTGATGCGCGCCATTCAGGATCAGGGCTTCAGCTACTGCACGCCGATTCAGGCAGCGGTGCTGGGCAGCACCCTGCGCGGGCACGACGCCATCGGCCGCGCCCAGACCGGCACCGGCAAGACGGCCGCCTTCCTGGTCTCGACCATCACCCAGCTGCTGGAAACACCGCCGCCGGATGAGCGTTTCATGGGTGAACCGCGCGCGCTGATCATCGCACCCACGCGTGAGCTGGTGATGCAGATCGCCAGCGACGCCGAAGGCCTCACCAAACACTGCCCGCTGAACGTCATGACCTTTGTCGGCGGCATGGACCTGGACAAGCAGCTCAAGCAGCTCGAACAGCGCTACTGCGACATCCTGGTCGCCACCCCGGGCCGCCTGCTGGACTTCTGCAACCGTGGCGAGGTGCACCTCGACCTGCTGGAAGTGCTGGTGCTGGATGAAGCCGACCGCATGCTCGACATGGGCTTTATCCCGCAGGTGCGTCAGATCATCCGCCAGACCCCGCGTAAGGGCGACCGCCAGACGCTACTGTTCTCCGCCACCTTCAGCGACGACGTCATGAACCTGGCGCGCCAGTGGACAGAGACCCCCGCCGTGGTCGAGATCGAGCCCGAGCGCCCGGCCTCCGAGAACGTGACCCAGAAGGTCTACGCCGTCAGCGGCGCCGACAAGTACAAGGTGCTCTACAACCTGGTTACCCAGCTGGAGCTGGACCGCGTGATGGTGTTTGCCAACCGCAAGGACGAAGTGCGCCGCGTGCAGGAACGCCTGATGCGCGACGGCATCAACGCCGCGCAGCTGTCCGGCGACGTGCCCCAGCAAAAGCGCGTGCGCACCCTGGAAAACTTCAAGAGCGGCAAGCTGCAGGTGTTGGTCGCCACCGATGTGGCAGGGCGCGGCATCCATATCGACGGCATCAGCCACGTGGTGAACTACACCCTGCCGGAGGACCCGGAAGACTACGTACACCGTATCGGCCGCACCGGCCGCGCCGGCGCCAAGGGCACGTCCATCAGCCTGGCGGGTGAAGACGACGCCTTCCAGGTACCGCCGATTGAGGAGCTGCTGGGCAGCAAGCTGGAGTGCATCCCGCCGGAGGAGCGTTTCCTCAAGCCGGTGCCCAAGCGCCAGCAAAGCGCCGAAGAAAAGGCCGCTACCGACGCCAACGAGGCCGAACAGGCTGCGGCGGCCGCGGCCGCCCGCCGCCGCTCCGCTGGCAGCAACAGCCGCCGCGGCGGTGGCCGCCCGCAAGGGCGTCACTGACCCAGCCGTAGGGACACAGCATGCTGTGTCCGCATGCCCCCCCTTTTGCGGACGCGACATGTCGCGTCCCTACGCACAGCGTAAGTGCTGCCAGCCAGAAAACCTGACCATTCGGGCAAAAAAAACGGCGACTTTTCAGTCGCCGGGCCAATGACTATATCGCGCCCTTTTACCCCCTGCCCAGCCCCTTTGGTCAGTTTCAGGCTTTTTTTATCGCATGCGTTTTTCGCGCTTGTGAAGGTCATTCGCTTTACGTTATACGTCGAACAACCGGCCCACACTGCAGGGTGATCCCTTGATACCCGACGGTGCTGCGAGCCGGTCAAGTGGACTGCCAGGCGCAGCCAATGCTGCCTGATACAGTCGCGTCACCGGCACTGCGAGGTACAGCATATGGAAGCGTGCGGACCGACCGAGCACACCTTCTACGTTCTTGATACCAACGTCCTGATTCACGACCCCAACGCCCTGCTCAACTTCGAAGAGCACCATGTCATCATCCCGATGACCGTTCTGGAAGAACTCGACAAGCTCAAATCCGGCAAATCCAGCACCGCAGCAGACTGTCGCCAGGCCATCCGGCTGATCGACAAGACCCTCGGTGACGCACCACCTGACCAGGTAGAACAAGGCGTCCCCATCGAGCGTGGCAAGCTTGGCCCCAACGGCACCCTCGCCATCCTCATGGACAAGGCTCCCATTCCCGCCCACTGCCTACCCAACGACCTCAACGACAACAAGATCATCAACCAGCTTTGCCAACTGCAGTCACGCTACCCCGACGGCCGCATCGTGCTGGTGTCCAAGGACATCAACATGCGTCTGAAGGCGCGCGCCTGCGGCATCGACGCCGAGGACTACCACACCGACCAGTTGCTGGACGATATTTCCCTGCTGGCCCGTGGTTACCATGAAATCGAAGGCTCGTTCTGGGAGCGTGTAGCCAAGGTCGAAACCCGCCAGCTGACCGGCCAGACCGTGCACGAGGTACAGCTGATCGACAACCTGCCAGCCCTGCACATCAACGACTTCATCATCGATGACCAGGGCTTTATCGGCTGGGTCAAGGGTATCGAAGGCGGCAAGCTGACCATCCGCGACCTGCATCAGGAACCCATGCTGCATCAGGAGTGTTGGGGGCTACGCCCGCGCGACATCTTCCAGGCCCTGGCCATGTACGCGCTGATGGACCCGGACATCCACCTGGTCAACCTGACCGGCGCCGCCGGCTCGGGCAAAACCATTCTGGCGCTGGCCGCCGCCATCGAGCAGACCATGGTTACCAAGACCTACCGCCGCATCATCGCCACCCGCAGCACCCAGGGGCTGGACGAAGACATCGGCTTTCTGCCCGGCACCGAGAAGGAGAAGATGGAGCCCTGGCTCGGCGCGATCACCGACAACCTTGAAGCCCTGCACATGGATGACGAGAGTACCCACGGCAGCGTGGAGTACATCCTCGACCGCGTACCGCTGCAATTCAAATCCCTGAACTACATCCGCGGCCGCAGCTTCCAGCAAAGCTTCATCCTGATCGATGAAAGCCAGAACCTGACCCCGCACCAGATCAAAACCATCATCACCCGCGCCGGCAACGGCTCAAAGGTGATCTGCCTGGGCAACCTCGCGCAGATCGACACCCCTTACCTCAACGCCACCAGCTCAGGCCTGACCTATCTGACCGAATGCTTCAAAGACTTTCCCCACGGCGTACACATCCACCTGCAGGGCGTACCCCGCTCGGCACTGGCTGAATACGCAGAAACGCACCTATAACCGGAACGCCCCGGCCACCGGCCGGGGCGGGCTGGAAGCTGGAAGCTGGAAGCTGGAAGCTGGAAGCTGGAAGCTGGAAGCTGGAAGCGTCATCAGATCGAGGCCTGCGGAATTTTCGTCAAGCCGGATCTGCAGCGCATGAGCAAACACCCAATACCTGACACACCTCGGACTGCTTCAAGCTTTCAGCTTCAAGCCTCCAGCCCAAAGCGCCAGCTTTGCCCAATAGCCGCTCTCTATCCAACCCATTACCCCTGCCGCCGTCGCTTTCCGTCATAATGCGTGCTTGATGCCGACAGGAGTATGCCCATGCTGATGGTGATTTCCCCCGCCAAGACCCTTGATTACGACACCCCGCCGGTGACTGAAAAAAGCACCCAGCCGCGCTTTATCGAGCACAGCGCCGAGCTGATCGAGGTGCTGCGTGAAAAGTCGCCGCAGGAGATCGCCAAACTGATGTCGCTGTCGGACAAACTGGCCAGCCTCAATGTCGCGCGCTACGGCAGCTGGGAGCGCGAGAGCACACCGCAAAACGCCAAGCAGGCGCTGCTGGCATTTAAAGGTGATGTGTACACCGGACTCAATGCCGAAGACTTCAGCAGCCATGACTTTGCCTTTGCCCAGCAGCACCTGCGCATGCTGTCAGGCCTGTACGGGCTGTTGCGCCCGCTGGATTTGATGCAGCCTTACCGCCTGGAAATGGGCACCAAGCTGGCCAACCCTCGCGGCAAGGATCTGTACACCTTCTGGGGCGAGCGCATCAGTCAGTGGCTGAATGAGGACCTGGCAGCCCAGGGCGACCAGGTGCTGCTCAACCTCGCCTCGCAGGAGTATTTCGGCGCGGTAAAACCCAAGGCGCTAAACGCCCGTGTGATTGATACCGTGTTTAAGGATCAGAAAAACGGTCAGTACAAGATCATCAGTTTCTACGCCAAGAAGGCGCGGGGCCTGATGGCGCGCTATGTGATCAAGGAGCAGTTGCAGGATCCGGAGGGGCTCAAGGACTTTAACCTGGACGGCTACCGCTTTGACGCAGCAACCAGCAGCGAGAATCAGCTGGTGTTCCTGCGCGAGGAGCAGAAATAGCGCCCCGGCTTACGCCGGGGCTGCTTCTGCCGCTTGCTCGACCAACCGCTGCCGGAACGCCAGGTAGTGCTCCAACACCTGATCCGGCGCCTCTACCTGTGGGTAGTGCCCGATGTGCGGCAGCAACACCGTGTCTGGGTTGGGAATCAATTGACGGTAGCGCTCCACCATATGGGCTCCGGACACCGGGTCCACCGCACCATCAATCACCCGCATGGGCAAGCGTGTTTGCTGCATGGCCGCAACCCAGCGGTCACGGTGTACCCGGCGGTCAGCCATGTAACGAATCAGCAGATGCATGATCCGTTGCCCCTGATTGAACTCGATCATCCGCCAGAAGGCATCCAGCTCGCGCTCATCCGGCTGGGTCTGCGGGCCGAAGATATTGCCGAAGGTACGCGCCATCCGTTCACGACTGTAGCGCCTGCCAATCAGCGAGCCGATCGGGCTCATCAGCAGTTTCTGCAATAACACCGGGTGATGGGTTTCTGGAAACAGGCCGCCATTCAGGAAGCACATAGAGCGCAGAAACGCCTTCCCCTGCTGGTGTCTGGCCAGTAGCTCTTGCGCCACGCTGTCGCCATAGTCGTGTGCCAGCACGTGATACTCGGCCACCTGCAAATGAGTCATCAACGCCTGCTGCAGATCAGCCTGATCCAGCAAGTCATAGGGGTATTGCCTGGGCTTGTCGGAGAAGGCAAAACCGATCATGTCCAGCGCGATCACGCGGTAACGCCCGGCCAGAGCCTCCCAGAGGTAATGCCAATCCCACGAGCCGGATGGAAAACCGTGGATCAGCAGAAGCGGCTCACCCGCCCCTGCTTCCCACCAGCGAATCTGGTGCCCGCGATAGCTGAACACCCGCCCCTGGGCGAGCCAGTCGTCCAGGGGAATGCCGGATGTGCCCACGCCTCAGGCGTCGTAGCCCGGATTGACGCGATCCAACTTGCGCAGCAGTGCCGGCCAGGCGATGTTGGCACCCGCGCCGTTGGTGGCTTTCTTGGTGCTGGCTGCTGCACCGTCCAGAACGGATTGGGCAACCGGAATCAGCTCGGCGTTCTGCGCCTGCGCGCGTACCTGGATTTCACAGCAGCGCTGCATGATGTACATGTTCAGGAACGCATCAGCAACCGATTTGCCGCAGGTCAGCAGGCCGTGGTTATGCAGCATCAGATAGTTGGCGCTACCCAGATCAGCCTGCAGACGCGGCTTCTCTTCCTCGTTCAGCGCAACACCTTCGTAGTGGTGATAGGCCAGGCTGCTCAGAACGAAGATCGACTGCTGGGAAATCGGCAGAATGCCTTCTTTCTGGATGGAGACAGCGATACCGGCAGCGGTGTGCGTGTGCAGTACGCAGTTGGCATCGTGGCGTACTTCATGGATCGCGCTGTGGATGGTGAAACCGGCCGGGTTGACGTTGTACGGGGACTCTTCAACCTTGTTGCCCTGCAGGTCGATCTTGACCAGACTGGACGCGGTCACTTCTTCGAACATCAAACCGTAAGGGTTGATCAGGAAGTGCTCGGTACCCGGAATCTTGGCGGAGATGTGGGTGAAGACCAGATCGTCCCAGCCGTACATGGCAATCAGGCGGTAGGCTGCGGCCAGCTCGACACGCACTTGCCACTCTTCGGCGCTGACCTTGTTCTTCAGGCTAACTTCAGGCAGAGAATGTACAGCGTTCATGGGGTAACCCTCTATTGTTGGAATAATGTAATTGGCCCGTTGGGGCCGCTGACGCTACAGGACATCTCCACTGCACTGCGTCATACTGTGGAGCGTTCAGTATAAGGGGAGTCTAGACCGTGACGGCAAAGCGGACTGTCAAACAAATTACAGTGTCCGAGATGGGCAACAACCCAATGCTGGCCAAACTGCTGCAGAAGAACCGCTGGTTCGGCGAATTGCCACAGGATGTGCTCGAAGAGATGCTGGCCCTGGCGCGCGTGCGCTCTTTACATGATGGTGAGTTTGTCTACGCCAAGGACGATCAGCCCGATGGCCTGTACGGCGTCATCAGCGGCAGCGCACGTATCAGCAACATCGGCCAGGACGGACGCGAAGCGGTGCTGGCGATCCTCAGCCCCGGCAGCTGGTTTGGCGAAATATCCCTGTTTGACGGGCTGCCGCGCTCCCACGACACCGTCGCCAGCGGGCCCACCGAGCTGCTGATGATTCCGCGCACCGGCTTTCAGCAAATGCTTGAGCGCCGCCCCGAGTTATACCCGCTGTTCATGCGCCTGCTGTGCCGGCGCATTCGCATCTCCTTTGTCATGCTTGAAGACAGCGCCCTGCTGCCCCTGTCTTCGCGTTTGGCCAAACGCCTGCTGATGCACGCGCACAACTATGGCCAAACCGACGACGATGGCCGCCGGCCCTGTGTGCAACTATCACAGGAGTCCCTCGGACAAATGCTCAACAGCTCCCGGCAGAGTATCAACAAGCTGCTCAAGCAGCTCGAAGCGTTGGGCTGGCTGCAGATTCAGTACGGGCAGATTCTACTGCTGGATGAGGACGCCCTGACCCAACTGGCCAGCGGCGCCCCGCTGCCGCGCGATTAGCCGCGCAGGGCAGCAATAAAGTCCTGCAGCCAGGGCTCGGCGTCGGTGTCTGGCGTCACGGTCTCGCTGGCATCGAGCCGCAGCATGGGCTGCGCCTCACGCCCCTGCAGCTCCAGCAGCAACTCACGCATCTGCTCGCCGCCCTGGCAGAAGGTATCGCCGTATGCGGAATCTCCCAGCGCGATCACCCCAAAAGGCACGCCAGTAAACAGTGGAAAACGGTCGCGCATGCTGTGAAACAGCGGCGCCAGAGCGTCGGGTAGCTCCCCCATACCGGTGGTCGAGCAGCACACCAGCAACGCCTCTGGCGCCAGCGCCAGGAGGCCGTCGAGTTCCAACGGGCGCAAGCGCGACACCTGCAACCCCGCCGCCTGACACAGCGTTTGCGCCTCGTCGGCAACCAGGTCCGCTGTACCAAATACCGACCCGCTGATGATTACCAGATGCATGCTACCCCCCAACTGTCATTGAACTGGCCGGCCATTATGCCGCAATGCAGCGCACAAGGCCGCCTGATTGCTGGACAGTGGGCGGCGCTACTATAGAATGTGGCCAAAATCCATTGCGCGGGTGCCGAATGATCAACGCCAAGCTACTGCAACTCGTCGTCAATGCCTCCAACGATGGCATCGTGGTCGCCGAACAGGAAGGCGACGACAACATCCTGATTTACGTGAACCCCGCGTTCGAGTCGCTGACCGGCTACACGGCAGAGGAAATCCTCTACCAGGACTGCCGCTTTCTGCAGGCCGACGACCGCGATCAGGACGCCGTACAGCAGCTGCGCGATGCCATCAAACAGCGCCAGCCCTGCCGCGTAACCCTGCGCAACTACCGCAAGGACGGCAGCCTGTTCTGGAACGAGCTATCGGTCACCCCGGTCCTGAACGAGGCAGACCAGCTGACTTATTTTATCGGCATTCAGAAAGACGTTACCGCTGAGGTCGAAGCGCGCCAGCGGGCGCTGGCTCTGGAAGACGAATTGGCCGCCCTGCGTAATGCCCGGCCAGCGGAGTAGTCAAAGAGGGCTTCAGGCGTCGAAGCGACCCGTCAGCATCTGACGGGCGCGGTCCATCAGGGCCTGGCCGGCCTCGCCAAGTCGAGATACACCCAGCTCGGCGAACTCGCCTTCCTGCAGTGCGCAGCAACTGCCCGCCATGGCGACCGGGCAGGCCACGCCCTGATTCAAGCGCGGCAGCGACTGGGTCAACAGCCGGCGCTCCAGCGACTGCTCACTGAACAACACTAGCGCGGCCGCGGCGCTGTTCTCAACCAGTGGCAGCAACGTGCCCAAATCAGGGGCCTCTCCAAGCACCAGCAGATTAACGCCGACTTCGCGCAGCAAGACGGCGACCATCAGCAAACCCAACTCGGCCTCACGCCCCTGCAAGTTGATCAGCAGCACGGTGTCCTGCCCGGGCTCCAGGTGTCCTGCTCGCTGAGCCAGGCGGGCGCGCAGAAAGCTGTCAAGCAGCGCCGCCGAGGCAGACGAGACGCTCTGCCGCCGCTGCAAGGGGCGCACAATCGAGACCAGTGCGGTAACCAGGGGCACTTCCGTCATCAGCTGGGTGTACAGCCGCTCCAGCAGTAGCGGATCACCTTGCAGCAGAGCCTGATCCAGGCGTTGCAGCCAGAAGTCATAGCGCGAGAAAGCCTCGTCATCAAGCACCATCTCGGGCGTGTCGACATCGCCGCGATCCAGGATGCCCGCGACCTTGCTGACCGGCACCCCGCGCGCGATCCACTGGGTAACGCTGCGTACACGCTCAATATCCTGCAACGAATACAACCGATGTCCGCCATCCGTGCGGTGGGGTACCAGCAGGCCGTAACGACGCTCCCAGGCGCGCAGGGTTATGGGATTCACGCCTGTCAGGCGCGCCACCTCGCGAATTGGGTACAGCGTCTGACGCGCCGCCTCAGGGGTTAGGTTCATGATCAGGATCCGTAGCAGGCCGCAGCCAAAACTAAAAACCTGTACAGTGTACAGCAATGTTATACATTAGTGACGACAGCAACTCAGGTGCGGCGTGCTAACATTGCGCCTTTTCAACTCCAGCCAACGGCATTTCAACGAAACACAGCATGCAGGCAGTCAAGCAGGGCACAGAGCACAGCGAGCGGCGCGAGCGCACCATCGTCATCACCGGGGGTGCACAGCGCGTCGGTTTGTACTGTGCCGAGCGCCTGGCCGCCGATGGCTTCCAGGTCCTGATTACCTGTCGACACGTGCGCCAAGCCTGGCAACAACAGCCGCTCGCCCCTGGCATTGAACCAATGCTGGCGGATTTTTCAACCGTCGAGGGTATCGAGCAGTTCATTCGCGACCTGAAAAGCCGCGCGCCAGCGCTGCGCGCCATCATTCACAATGCCTCGCTCTGGCTGGATGACAGCGGCGGCGCCGACGCATTGCAACAGATGTTTATGGTGCATATGCAGGCGCCTTACCTGATCAACCAGCAGTGTAGCGACCTGTTTCCGGCGGGTGAGCCAGCCGACATCATCCACCTGAGCGACGATGTCACCCGCAAGGGCAGCGCCAAACACATTGGCTACTGCGCCAGCAAGGCTGGCCTTGAGGCGCTGTCACGTTCCTTTGCCGCGCAGCTGGCGCCACACATCAAGGTCAACGCCATCGCTCCGGCGCTGATCATGTTCAACCCCGAGGACGACGCCGCCTACCGCGCTCGCGCACTCGACAAGTCGGCGCTGGGCATGGAGCCCGGCCCGCAAGTCGTCTATCAGTCCATTCGCTACCTGATGGACAACCCCTATATCACCGGAAGCTGCCTGCCATTGAACGGCGGCCGGCACCTCAAGTAAGCCAACGAGACAATGCCATGAGCCTGGAAAAACTGACCAGTAACTATCACGACATCCTCAGCAACCTGGGCGAGCAGCCCGAGCGTGAGGGCCTCAAGGGCACGCCCAAGCGCGCGGCCAAGGCCATGCAGTTTCTCTGCCGTGGTTACACCCAGTCGCTGGATGAGATCGTCAACGGCGCCCTGTTTGAGTCGGACAACGACGAAATGGTGATCGTGCGCGACATTGAGCTCTACTCGCTGTGCGAGCACCACCTGCTGCCGTTCATCGGCAAGGCGCATGTCGCCTATATTCCGACTGGCAAGGTGATCGGCCTGTCAAAGGTGGCGCGTATTGTCGACATGTTCGCCCGCCGTCTGCAGATTCAGGAAAACCTGACGCGGCAAATTGCCGAAGCCGTGCAGCAAGTGACCAACGCCCGCGGTGTGGCGGTGGTGGTCGAGGCCAAACACATGTGCATGATGATGCGCGGCGTGGAGAAGCAAAACTCGGAAATGATGAGCTCAGTCATGCTGGGAGACTTCCGCGAATCGTTCAACACCCGCCAGGAATTCCTCCAGCTAATCAGCCGAGGCAAGTGACATGCAGCAACTGACGCCTGGCTTGGCGCGCATCCGCATCAAAAACCTGCGCCTGCGGACCTATATCGGCATCAAGGAAGAGGAAATCCTCAACCAGCAGGATATTCTGATCAACGCTGTTATCCTCTATCCCGCCGCCGACGCAGTAAGCGGCAACCAGATTGAGCAGGCGCTCAACTACCGCACCATCACCAAGGCGCTGATTGCGCATGTGGAAGGCAACCGCTTTGCCCTGCTGGAGCGCTTGACCCAGGAGCTGCTGGACATCGTCATGCAGCACCATCAGGTGCGTTATGCCGAGCTGGAGGTCGACAAGCCACACGCCCTGCGCTTTGCCGAGTCGGTCTCTATTACCCTTAGCGCCCAGCGCGACTAGCCCGGCGTTGACATTGACCGGCAGGGTTTTATGCTTGCGCTCAGAACGGGCGCGCCCCGCGCGCGCCTGAGCCAGCCGACCAACGTGGAGCCATACATGACCAAGCAGGAGCGTCTTGAACTGGAAGCCGCCGCCTTCCGCAATCTGGTCAGCCACCTGCGCAACCGCAAGGATGTGCAGAACATTGAGCTGATGACCCTGGCCGGCTTCTGCCGGAACTGCCTATCCAAATGGTACAAGGCAGCGGCCGATGACATGGATATCGAACTGAGCATGGACGAGGCACGCGAAGCGGTCTACGGCATGCCCTACGCCGAGTGGAAGGCGAAGTACCAGACCGAGGCAACAGCCGAACAACAAGCCGCCTTCGACAAGGCGCAGAAACAGGACAAAGCATGACCGCCGAGCAGTTCATCGCCCGCCTGGGCAACCCGCAGCATCTGTTTGCCGACACCCTGGCGTTTATTGACGCCCACTACCAGCATCAGCCCACGGCCTTTGATAACGGCCCGGTGCACAACAGCGCCGAGCAGAACCAGGGCTCGTGCAAGGTACTGGCAATGGCGCTGGACCTGGGGCTGAGCGACGCCCAGGCGCTGCAGTGCTTTGCCGAACACTACCAGGCCGTAGTGAACAACCCGCAGGGGAGTGACCACGCCAACATCCGCGCGCTGATGGCAGGGGGGCTCGGCGAGGTATCCTTTCAGGGCACCGCACTTACCCGCCGCCAGGGCTGAGCAGATGGCCGTCAAGCAGCTGCAACCGGTCGGTGACTATCCGGCTACCGGCATCTTCCGCCGCCTGTTTTCGGCCGGCTACGATCTGTTTCTGCTGCTGGCAGCGCTGATGGTGACCACCCTGCTCTACCTGGGCAGTCACATCCTGATCAGCGGCGAGCCAGCGGCCCATCAGCAGGCAGAGCAAGGCGCCTATATCGGCGACCCCGTACTGACGCTGATCGTGCTGCTGGTCACGCTGGCTTTCTACACCTGGTTCTGGACCAAGAAAGGCCAAACCCTGGGCATGCAGGCCTGGCGTATCCGCCTGCAACAACCCGACGGCCGCTCCATTACCTCGCGTCAGGCACTGATCCGTCTGGCCGTAGCACAAGCCTCCTGGCTGTGTCTGGGCCTGGGTTTCCTGTGGCAGCTGTGGGACAGACAAGCCCGCTGCTGGCACGATATCGCCTCGGGCACCCAGCTGATCACCCTGCCCAAAGGCACGTTCAAAGACTGACAAGGCAACAACCGGTCACGTACCCAAAACTGGGTACGCCCACCGCAAATACCTTATTTTAGGTACGACCTACGCAGCAAAAGCCCCCTACAGTGCCGGTGCCATCACGTACATTAAGGGACTCTCTGCATGCACAACCTGAAAAAGTGGCCACTGGCCCTCGCCATCTCCTCGACCTTGACCCTAACCGGCTGCCTCGGCGGCGGCGGAGGCGGCGGTAGCGACGGAAATACCGGTGGCGGTACCACCACAACCACGCGCTACACCCTTACCGTGGGTACGCCTACCACCGTGACGGCGATCAACCTGTCAGCCCAAGAGCGAATCGCCCAAGCGATTGTCGATTTCCTCATCACCCCGGCGCTCGCGGACACCTTTGACGACCTGGACCCCTCCACCTTCCGTGTCATCACCATCGAGGCCGACGGTAGCCTGGTCGAACTCGGCGCCGACGAGTTCACCGCCGAAGCCGATGGCGCAGGTGACGGCTACATACTTGAGCTCCCCTTCAGCTCGCGTATCAACAGCTATATCGAAGTGCCCCTGCCCAGCGGCGTCAGCTACACCACGCCGACTACCCGCGACGACCTGTTCGCCAACCCGTTGACCACCTTCGTCACTCAGCAGATCGCCAGTCGCACCGCACAATTCGATGAGCTGACGCTGGAAGAGGTCGACCAGATCATTGAAACCGTTCTGGAGATGGCCAACGACCCGGCGGTGCAAGCAGAGCTGGAGCAAGCCATCAACAGCAGCTCCAGTACCGAACAACTGCTCGAACAGGTCGGCGCCAAGCTGTCGGCGACTATCGAGCAGCAGCTGGACGACAAGGCCGCCCCTGCCCTCGACAGCAGCGCCGCAGATCAGGCGTCCGGCGGCTACTACAGTGAAAGCATGGCGGTTGGCGGTTACGCTGACCGCGGCGCGGGCATCCATCTCGGCGGCAACCGCAGCAGCGCGATCGAGCTGGATATCACCGGCGAGGCAGGCACATTCAACGTACCCGCTGACAGCGCCATGGAAATGGAAATCGTGGTGGGCTTGGGTGCTTACAGCAGCGCATCGTCCCAGGCATGGATCGACGATGAAGACGACAGCGGCAGCTTCAGCGCCGATGCTCGCGGCATCCTGTTTGCCGAAGACGAAGCGCTGGAAGACTACGAAAAAGACAGCGGTGACGTAACCGACTGCGAAACACAAACCGCCGCCTGTACCGACCGCGAGTACAGCAGCGCCATGCGCTTCACCGCCGCTGGCCCGGCCAACTCCCCTCTGGATGTGATGGTTGGCTCCCAGTTTTACACCCGTGAGGTTCGCGACGACGCCAACACCCCGCAGCTGCAGGTACTCAACCAAAGCCTCGACGTGATGCTGCGCCGCGCCAGCCAGATGCCCACGGTAGACGGCAAGTACGGCGTTATCGAGCTGCTGTTTGAAGCCGGTGCCAGCGACCTGGACATCTACGTGTACAACAACCTGCTCGATATCGATGGCGCACAGGGCAGCTACTGCGAGCAGGGTCGCCGCAACCTCGAGATTTATCCCCACACAGTGACCTACCAGTTCAATCGCTTCACCTATCAGGCCTGCCAGGGCGATGAAGGCTGGGACTGGGATGACCCGAATGTCGGCGAAAGTGGTAGCTTCCCGCTCAGCGTGGCCAGCGACGGTAAGCTGGTGCTCGATGGCGAGCTGGAAGGATATGCCTCACCGGATGGCCGCACGCTACTGCTGAGCGTTGAAGGCACCGAGGTGCTCGATGGTGCGATCGAAGAAAACGATGGCGAACAGCACTTCCGCCAAATGCTGCTGGCCGTTAAACCCGCCAGCACCAACAACCTGGCGAACCGCCAATACCGCCTGATGGCGATCGGCATGTACGCCGAAACAGGCCTGGTCGAGCCAACCCGCCTGAACGCTGGCAGCCTGCGCTTTGATGCCGAGGGCAACGCCGAAATGAGCGCCGCCTGGCACTGGCAGCAGGTGACCGAGTCCGGCTTTACCGACTCCAGCGTCAACGAGCAGTTGAACCTGGCGTTCGATACGGACTTCGACGAGGGCGCACTGCAGCTGCAAGCGGTGCAAGACAACAACGATGGTGGCCAACTGACGTTCACCGCCGACGGTTACGTCCAGGAAGGCGAGCGCCTGATCGTGCTCAGCGCCAGCGGCGAGAACTCCGACGGTGGCGATTTCAGCGGCATGATGATCGGGGTGTGCACCAACTGCGACGAGTAATCGTCCCCCCGCAAGACCCAGAACGCCCGGCTCCTGCCGGGCGTTCTGCTTTGGGCTAGTTGATCAGGCCAAGTCGAATCGCTTCCTGCACCGCCTGCGCGCGGCTGCTGATACCCAACTTGGCATAGATATTCTTAATGTGTTTGGCCGCCGTATGATAGCTGACACCCAGCATCTCTGCTGCTTCCGCGGTCTTGTAGCCATTTCCAATTACCAGCAGAAACTCCTGCTCACGGGCGCTCAACAGCCCTGCGCTGTCGGCCTCCGGCAGGTCGCGCTTACGCGCCTCCTCAGCCACTTCCAGAGGCACCTGCTGAAAGTAACCCAGCATGCGCTGGGCAATCTGCGGTGACAGCGGCGGCACCCCCTTGACGATACCCAACAGCGCACTGGCAATCTGTTCCTGCGGGTCCTCCTTCAGCAGATAGCCATTGGCACCGGCCTGCAAGGCAGGAAACAGGTGCAGATCATCGTCATACATGGTGGCCACTACCAGTTGCGCATCGGGATGCTGCTGACGACATTGGCGAATAAAGTCCACACCGGAGCCGTCGGGCAACTGCAGGTCAACAAGACACAGCTGCGGGGCACCTTCGTCCAGCGCCTTGCACGCGCTTCTCAAGGTGGCGCAGAAGACAATCTCTGCCTCAGGCCAGGCACGCTGCGTAGCTGCCGCCAGCCAGTGCTGGGCGTCCTTCAGGTCTTCCAGAATAAGTATGTGCTTCATGTCTGCTGTCCGCCTCCCAACGGAATCTCACAGCGTATGGCCAACCCACCTTGCAGCGGGGTCCACCAGACGATCTCCCCTCCCAACTCCTCGCAGCGTTGTCGCATGCCGCTCAAGCCAGCACCATCCCCCTCCAGCCGATCCGCCAACAACCCCTCTCCATCATCCTGGTATTCAAGCACCACGCACTCGTCGGCCAACGTCAACCGCACCTGCACGCCCGACGCCTGCGCATGTTTGAACGTATTGGAAAACGCCTCACGCAGGATGCGTGACAAATTGCGCTCGATGCGCGGGCTCAACTGCCAGGTACGCGCATCCGGGTCCAGCTGCATATCCAGCTCCAGCCCGAACAGGCGGCAGCGCTCTCGGGCCTCTGCCTGCCAGCGCGCGTAACTTTGCTGCAGCTGCACCCCCCCCTTTTGCAGCCCCTGAATGACTTCCCGCAACTCGCGCAGACAGTCACGTGCCAGCTGCTGCAGCTCGTCGCTGCCCTGCGCGCGGTAAACCACCGACAGCAGTCGCGCACCGACATCATCATGCAGATCGCGCGCTACCCGCTGTCGCTCACTGATCACCCCGGTCTGGTAGGAGTGGTGATACTGCTGGGCATAGCTGAACAACGTCAGCGCCTGCTGGCAGAACACCAGATCCTTGCGGTCAAACAGGCGACGTCCGCCGTTGGCGTAACTGAGGACCTGCGCCGCGCCATCGGCGACAGCCGGTACGGCAAGACGCAGGCCGTTGTCGCGAATCTGCGGCTGGCTGACGGTTTCAGCACTCGCCTCGATCCGCAGCGGGTCGTAAATCTCCTGTAGCGCATTACGCCACTGCGCCGCGATGGGCCGCTGGTACTCGAATGCCTGCTGCAGAATGTGCGGCAGCCGCTGATGCAGCGCCCCCCGCGGGTTGTCAGGCGAAAGCCAGAGCAGAAAGGCCTGGCGAATCGGCAAGTACACCCAGCCAACCACCGCCAGGGAAATCAGCAGCCCCATACTGGTTTCCAGATCCAGCAACAGGATCAAAAACGCGTCCAGCACGATAAACAGCACACCAAAAGCAAACCAGAACCAGGCCAGCAGGATCCAGCGATCCAGATCAAACAGTCGATAACGCACGATGCCCAGGGCAATGCCTAGATACGTCAGAACGAAAAAGGCCCAAGCATGGGTCTGATGCGCGACCGAGGCGTGCCCCACAACCTGCGGAAAAATCACCAGCAGCAAGTACCCGAAGGCGCCAGCAAACCAGGCGGCCAACAGCCATTTCAGGCGCGCCCGCGCTACCGGCTCATAGCGCGTACAGCGCCATTGAATGCAGGCAAACAGGATATCCACGGCAAACCACGCCAGCAGCGGATAACGTGCGGCAAAATCCAGGTTCGGCCACCACTGCAGCCAGTTCGCAGCCAGCGTGGCCAACACCACCGGCAACATGAAGTGTTCAAAGGGAAAGCGGCCCAGCCGCAGCGGGTAATACCAAAACAGGGCGGTGCCGGTGCCGGCAAACAGCATGGCCCCCGCCTGGTTGGCCCGCGAGAGCAACAGGAACCACTCCGGCGCCAACGTGAGTTCGCGCGTGGTGTAGACCGCGCTGGCGATAATCGCCACAGCAATGGCCAACCCCGCCAGGGCGTAGAGCAACGGGCCGCGCTCGGTCTGCACAAAGGCCCAGGCAGCCACGCCCATCAACAGGATCGCCAGGCCACAAACCACCTGATACCAGAACAGCATCGGCAGCTGGGTCAGTCCGCGCGCGGCCTCCGGCTGCACGCTGACCCAGCGGGCTGCAGCGGGCGGACCGCTGTCGACAGCAATTGGCTGCACCCGCAACTGCACTCCGTGGCCATGCAGGATCTCCCATAGCTGGGCGTGACGCGCGAAGAAACGGTTATAAACGGCGAATTCGCGTGCGTCGTCGGGCTCAGCTACCGCATCCCAGCTTTCCAGCGCCAGCGTGCCGGCACTGCTACGCAGAGCCAGCAGCACCTCACCATCTTGCAGCTGACCAGCAACCGGCCCGTCACTGTCGACCCGGGTAATGCGCACACCCTCTGACGAGGGCACAGCAGTGAATCCCAGCCACGGCTGGCCAGAAGCCACATGCAGTGCCAGAAAAAATAATAGTAGCGCGATAGCCAGACCGGCAGAGAGCACGCTAAACGGCGGGGTTTCCTTGAGCATCGGACGGAGCGATCCTGCTTTCCTGTCGAACGTCAGCCCGGCAAGCATGCCCTAGCGGGAACGGCGGGTCACCCCCTATACCCGAAAAATGCTGGCAAAAAGCCGCATCAGCCAGCGCGCCGCATCAACCAGGCCCCCAGCACCAGCAATAGCACGATAGGCAGCAAGACCGCGATCAGCGGCGAAAAACCGAATACCAGGCTGGACGGACCCAGCAGATCCTGAACAATCTGGAACACAAAGCCGACCAGCACCCCGGTAAACAGTCGCTGGCCCATGGTGACCGAGCGCAGCGGGCCAAAGATAAAGGACACCGCCACAAACACCAGCACCGCCGTCGCCAGCGGCTGGAACAGCTTCTTCCAGAAAGCCAGCCAGTAGCTCTGGTTATTCAGGCCCTGCTCGGCCAGATATGTTTGATAGCGCCAGATACCGGTCAACGGCAACGCGTCGGCCTCCAGCAACACAACCTGCAGCAGCTCGGGGGACAGGTGCACATCCCAGCGTTCCTGCAGATTGACGGTCACCGAGCTTTCGCCGGTATCGGCAAAGTGGGTCGAGCGCACGTCTTCCATCAGCCAGTCGTCTTGCTGCACCGCAGCGCGGCTGGCAAAGCTGGCCTCCAGCAGGCGACGCTGATCATCAAAGCGATAGCGGGTAATACCGTAGAGCACACCGTTGGGCTGCACCGCGTTGATATGCAGAAAGTCATTACCCTCACGGTGCCACAAGCCCTTCGACTTCAACGCCTCATCACTGCCCTCGGCAATCGCCTTGCGGCTTTCCGCCAGGTTGGCGGTGTAGGGCGCAATGTATTCGCCAATGCCAACGCCCAACAGCATCAGCAATAACAATGGCTTCATGACGGCCAGGGTAATGCGTGTGATGGATACGCCAGAGGCGCGCATGATGGTCAGCTCGGAGTTGCTGGCCAGCGTGCCTAGCCCCACCAAACAGCCGACCAGTGCCGCCAGTGGCAGTAGCTCGTGCACCCGCCCAGGCAGCGACAGCAAGGTGTAGACCAGCGCCTGCAAAGGGCCGTAGCCACCCTCGACATCATCCAGCTCGTTGATATAGGAGAACAGCAGGTCCAACCCGAGAATCACCGCCAGAACGGCGAGAATGCCCAGCAACACCGCACTGCCGATATGTCGATCAAGACGCCGCATGCTGACCTCCCTGCGCCTGGCGCGCACCAAACAGCGCCTCGCGGTTAAGCACAACCCCGATCAGCAGAAACAACCCGTGCACCCACCACAGACCCAGCGCTGGCGGCAGCTTGCCCGACTCGATCCAGCCGCGCGCGCTGATCAGCAGCGCCAGATAGGACATATACAGCAGAATCGCCGGCAGCAACTTGAGAAAACGTCCTTGCCGCGGATTGACCCGCGCCAAGGGCACGGCAAAGAAGGCGACAATCGGCACCAGCAGCGGAATCGCGATGCGCCACTGCAGCTCGGCGCGCTCATCCAGCCCCTGCTCGCGCAGCAGCTGCCGGGTCGGCATCGCCTCACGGTCGCTCACTTCAGTTTGCACTTCAGGTTTGGGCAGCAGCACCCCGTAGGTGTCATAAGAAATGGTACGAAAATCGGCCGACCCAGGCTGCCCCTCATAACGGAACCCCTGGTTCAGCACCAGATACCGGCTGCCGTCCGGGTTCATCTCCTGGGTGCCTGATTCGGCCACCAGCACCCCCAGCACAGCGTCTTCACCGTCACCACGGCGCTCGGTGATAAACACGTCCTGCAACTCGGTGCGGTCTTCCGATAGGCCACCGGCGTAGGTTACCCGCTGACCACTGCCCAACGCCTGAAAGCGCCCGGCGGCCAGCGTGTCAAACTCGGTCAGGGCGTCCTGCTGGTTCAGCAGCAGCTGGGTTTTCAACACGCCACCGGGCGCTACCCAGAAGCTCAACAGCGCTACCAGCAGGGCAATCAGCAGCGCCGGCCCCTGGGTATAGGCAATCAACCTGCGATCGCTCATGCCCGTTGCCGACAGCACCGTCATTTCACTATCCAGATACAGGCGTCCGTAAGCCAGCAAGATACCGAGAAACAGCCCCAAGGGCAGAATCAGCACCATAAAACCCGGCAGGCGGTAGGCCATGATGATAAATAGCACGGAGGCATCCAGCTGGCCGGCTGCGGCCTGCGCCAGATACTTGATAAAGCGGCCACTCATGATGATCAGCAGCAGCACGCCACTAACGGCGGCCAGCGTCCACAACACTTCGCGGCTGAGATAACGAAAAACAATCACGAATCAGGTCCTTGGCTCCGGGGTCTTTAAGGGCCGGCGCGAATAGGCCAGAATGCTGGCAGACAGACACCCGCGGGAATTTGCCCGTATTATCAGTCAATCATCTCGATTTGTCTTGGGGAGCACCATGGAGTTCAACGTTAAGCACGGCGCACTGGAAACCATCAAATGCGGCTGGCTGGTCGTCACCGTCAGCGAAGGCAAGACCCTGAACGGTCCGGCCGCCGAGCTGGACAAGGCCTGCGGCGGCCAATTGAGCACTGCACTGAAGAACGGCGACCTCAGCGGCAAGAGCGGTAGCAGCCTGACTCTGTTTGCCCTGCCCGGCATCGCCGCGCAGCGTGTTCTGCTGCTTGGCAGCGGCAAGGACGAGCCCCTGAGCGACCGCGCCTGGCGCAAACTGGCGCAACAGGCGCTGAGCGCGATCAAGGCCGGCCCGGCTGGCGACGCCGTATTTGCGCTGACGGGCTCGGTAAAGAACCGAGATATTGCCAGCCAGACACGCTTGCTGGTCGAGGCCTGCCGTGACCTGCTCTATACCTTTGATCAGTTCAAGAGCAAAAAGGCCGATAAGCCCAAACTGAAAAAAATCGCCCTGTGGAGCGCCGACAAAGCCGATGCCGCTGCACTCAAGCGCGCCATCAGCGAGGGCAATGCCATTAGCGACGGTATGGCCCTGACCCGCGATCTGGGCAACCTGCCGGGCAATGTCTGCACCCCCACCTACCTGGCCAACCAGGCCAAGGCGCTGGCCAAGACCCACAAGGAGCTGGACGTCGAGGTGCTCGACGAAAAGGCCATGAAGGCACTCGGCATGGGCGCCCTGCTGGCCGTCAGCGCCGGCAGTGTCGAACCGGCCAAGCTGATCCGCATCAGCTACAACGGCGGCAAGGCAAAAGACAAGCCGCACGTCCTGGTCGGCAAGGGCATCACCTTTGACACCGGCGGCATCAGCATCAAGCCGGCGGCCACCATGGACGAAATGAAGTACGACATGTGTGGCGCGGCCACCGTATTCGGTGTTCTCAAGGCGGCGGTCAGCCTGCAGCTGCCGATCAACCTGGTGGGCCTGATTGCTTCGGCCGAGAACATGCCCAGCGGCACCGCGACCCGCCCTGGCGACATTGTTACCAGCATGTCCGGACAGACCATCGAAATTCTCAACACCGACGCCGAAGGCCGACTGGTATTGTGCGACGCGCTGACCTACGCCGAACGCTTCAAACCGGCCAGCGTGGTCGACATCGCCACCCTCACCGGCGCCTGCATCGTCGCCCTGGGCAGCAATGCCTCCGGCCTGATGGGCAACAACGAGGAGCTGATTGGCCAACTGCTCGACGCCAGCACCCAGGCGGGCGATCGCGCCTGGCAACTGCCGCTGTTCGAGGAGTATCAGGAGCAGCTCGACAGCCCCTTCGCTGACATGGCCAACATCGGCGGCCCCAAGGCCGGTACCATCACCGCTGGCTGCTTCCTGTCGCGCTACGCCAAGGCCTACCCCTGGGCGCACCTGGACATCGCCGGCACCGCCTGGGTCAGCGGCGGCAAGGACAAAGGCGCCACCGGCCGCCCGGTTCCGCTGTTGATGCAATATCTGCTTTCTCAGGCTAGCGCCTGAGAAAGCGGCTTAAAGCTAGAAGCTGAAGGCTGGAAGTCGCAGGAATGCGTCGCTCTAAACAACCTGCACAGGTCGAAATCTTCCAGCTTCCAGCCTCAAGCTTTCAGCCCAGCGAGCACAGCGAGCGCCTATGACCCGCATCGATTTCTACCTGCTCTCCAGCGACCAACCGCAGACGCGGCTGGCGTATGCCTGCCGGCTGGCGCACAAGGCCTGGCAGAAGGGCCACCGCGTATACCTGCATTGTGCCTCCGAGCAAATGTGCCAGGAGCTGGACGCACTCCTGTGGTCGTTCCGCCGCGACGCCTTTGTGCCCCACGTCATTCTGGGCGAAGGGCCGGAGGAAGCGGTGAGTTGCGGTAATGGAGACCAGCCGGGCAGTCACGATGACCTGCTGATCAACCTGTCTGAACAGACCCCAGGCTTCTTCAGCCGCTTTCAGCGGCTAGCCGAAATTGTTGTCGAGCACGATACCGTGCGTCTGCCGGCGCGTGAGCGCTTCCGTTTTTACCGCGAGCGCGGCTATCCTCTACACTCCCATCAAATACGGACAGCGGGATGACCCATGAAGCAGCGCGACCCCTCGGAGCCCTCACGACTGCTGGAAGACCTGGAGTCCATCCGCACCCTGCTTGATGAGCACCCCGAGCCGGAGGTTGGCGACGACGGCCAGCTCGACATTCCCCTGCTGCAGGACGTCATTCTTAACCCTGACGAGCCGCCCCTGAGCGCTATCGACCGCCCTGCCCCCCCGCTTACCAGTGGCATGGCGAGCAAGTCACCCAACCCCTTTCTGCCCTACGCCTCGCTGGCCAAGCTGGCCGAAGAGCGCATGCAGCTGGACCAGATCATGGCGCAGCAGAGCCCGCTGACCGCAGTGCCCAGCTCGCCGCGTGAAGCGCGCCTGGAAGCCCGCCTGCAGGCCGAAGCACAGCTGCTGCTGCAAGAGGTGATCGACGACCTGATGCCGACCATCGAAGACGAGCTGCGCAAGCGCATGCAGGGCAAGTTGCAGCAACTGGTGCGCGAACAGCTGAAATAGCCTGCAGGAGGCACTGATCAGCCGGCCGTCGGCAATTATTCCTCGCCTCGCACGCCCGACGGGCTGGGCCTTGTTTGCCCGACCCCGCTATAATGGCGGCTTTTCCTGCGCGCCCGACGCCTGCCGCGTCCCCAGCGCTTGCCATTCCTGAATAGCCGGATAGCCAAGACACCCATGGACAAGACCTACCAGCCCCACGCCATCGAAACTTCCTGGTACCAAACCTGGGAGCAGAACAACTACTTTGCCCCCCAGGGCTCGGGCGAGTCCTATACCATTGCCCTGCCGCCGCCGAACGTCACCGGCAGCCTGCACATGGGCCACGGCTTCAACAACGCCATCATGGACGCGCTGATTCGCTTCCGCCGCATGCAGGGCCGTAACACCCTGTGGCAACCGGGTACCGACCACGCCGGTATCGCCACGCAGATGGTGGTCGAGCGCCAGCTGGCTGCTCAGGGCATCAACCGCCACGACCTGGGCCGCGACGCGTTTCTGGAGAAGGTCTGGGAATGGAAGGAAGAGTCCGGCGGCAACATTACCCGCCAGATTCGCCGTCTGGGCAGCTCCGTTGACTGGAGCCGCGAGCGCTTCACCATGGATGACGGCCTGTCCGAGGCGGTAAAAGAGGCCTTCGTGCGCCTGCACGAAGACGGTCTGATCTACCGCGGCAAGCGCCTGGTCAACTGGGATCCGAAGCTGCACACCGCCATCTCCGATCTGGAAGTAGAAAACCACGACGAGCAGGGCTCGCTGTGGAACCTGCGCTACCCGCTGGCCGACGGTGCTACCACCGCCGACGGCAAGACCTACCTGATCGTTGCCACCACCCGTCCGGAAACCATGCTGGGCGACAGCGCGGTGGCCGTGAACCCGGAAGATGAGCGTTATCAGGCGCTGATCGGCAAGTTCGTCGAGCTGCCGCTGGTTGGCCGCCGCATCCCGATCATCGCTGACGACTACTGCGATCCAGAGTTCGGTACCGGTTGCGTGAAAATGACCCCGGCCCACGACTTCAACGACTATGAAGTCGGCAAGCGCCACAGCCTGCCGCTGATCAACGTGCTGGACAAGGACGCCGCCGTACTGGCGCGCGCTCAGGTGTTCAATATCGACGGTAGCGTCAACAACGAGATCGACGCCGCTCTGCCGGGCGCCTACGCCGGCATGGACCGCTTCGACGCGCGCAAGCAGATCGTCGAAGACTTCGACGCCCTTGGCCTGCTTGAGAAGATTGAGCCGCACGCCCTCAAGGTGCCCAAGGGCGACCGCTCCGGCGTGGTCATCGAGCCCTGGCTGACCGACCAGTGGTATGTCTCCACCAAGCCGCTGGCCGAGCCCGCCATTGCTGCGGTCGAAGACGGTCGCATCCAGTTCGTACCCAAGCAGTACGAGAATATGTACTTCAGCTGGATGCGCGACATTCAGGATTGGTGTATTTCCCGTCAGCTGTGGTGGGGTCACCGCATTCCGGCCTGGTACGACGAAGCCGGCAACGTCTACGTTGGCCGCGATGAAGAGGAAGCCTATCGCAAGGCGCTGGAAGCCAACGACCGTGAAGCGGAAGCAGAGCTGCCGACCCTGGACGAACTCAAAAATGCTGCCATCGCCTGCGGTCTGGGCGTGCTGCGCCAAGATGAAGACGTACTGGATACCTGGTTCAGCTCGGGCCTGTGGACCTTCTCCACCCTCGGCTGGCCGGAACAGACCGAAGCGCTGAAGACCTTCCACCCGACCGACGTACTGGTGACCGGCTTCGACATCATCTTCTTCTGGGTGGCCCGCATGATCATGCTGACCATGCACCTGATGAAGCATGACGACGGCAGCGCGCAGATCCCGTTCAAAACCGTCTACGTGCACGGTCTGGTGCGCGATGGCCAGGGTCAGAAGATGTCCAAGTCCAAGGGCAACGTGCTCGACCCGCTGGACATCATCGACGGCATCGACCTCGAATCGCTGGTCAGCAAACGCACCAGCGGCATGATGCAGCCCAAGCTGGCCGCCAAGATCGAGAAGCAGACCCGCGCCGAATTCCCCGATGGCATCGCCGCCTACGGTACCGACGCGCTGCGCTTCACCAACTGCTCGCTGGCCTCCACCGGCCGCGACATCAAGTTCGACATGGGCCGCGTCGAAGGCTATCGCAACTTCTGCAACAAGATCTGGAACGCCGCGCGTTACGTGATGATGCAGTGCGAAGACAAGGACACCGGCGTTAACGGTGAGGCCGTAGAGCTGACGTTGGCTGACCGCTGGATCATCTCCCAGCTGCAGCGTACCGAAGCCGAAGTGACCCGTCAGCTCGACCAGTTCCGCTTCGACCTGGCGTCCAACGCGCTCTACGAGTTCATCTGGAACCAGTACTGCGACTGGTATCTGGAGCTATCCAAGCCGGTGCTATGGGACGAAAGCGCGCCGGCCGAGCGCCAGCGCGGCACCCGTCGCACCCTGGTGCGGGTACTGGAAACCGCGCTGCGTCTGGCACACCCGTTCATGCCCTTCATCACCGAAGAAATCTGGCAGCGTATCGCGCCCATGGCCGGCAAGCAGGGTGACACCATCATGCTGCAACCCTGGCCCGTGGCCGCCGAAGACCGCATCGATAGCGCCGCCGAAGGCGACATCGAGTGGCTCAAGGCGCTGATTCTCGGCGTGCGTAACATCCGCGGCGAAATGAACGTAGCACCGGGCAAGGCACTCGACGTACTGCTGCGCAAGACCACCGCCGAAGACCTGCGTCGTCTGGGCGACAACGAAACCTTCCTGAAGAAACTGGCCAAGCTGGAGTCGATCCGCGTCCTCGGCGACGACGAAGAAGCGCCCCTGGCTGCTACCGCGCTGGTCGGTGAGCTGGAAGTGCTGGTACCCATGGCCGGCCTGATCGACAAGACCGCCGAGCTGGCGCGTCTGGACAAGGAAATCGGCCGCCTGGAAGGCGAGGTCAAACGCGTAGGTGGCAAGCTGTCCAACCCGGGCTTTGTCGACAAGGCGCCCGCCGCCGTCATCGACAAGGAGCGCGCCAAACTGGCCGAGGCCGAGAAAGCCCTGGCCCAGCTGAGCGAGCAACGCAGCCACATCGCCAGTCTCTAAACCCTGTCAGCGCCGCCCTGCGGCGGCGCTGTCTGCCGAGAGCCCGTCATGCCCATCGACAACAGCATTGTTCATCAGATTCACAAGAAGCCCGATGGCCAGCCGGCCAGCCTGACCCTGCGCGATGCCGAGCTGGCCAGCTCGGCCGCGCTGGAGCAACTGCTGGCCGGTCTGATTGAGGCCTACAACAGCAAGCCGAACAAAGCCTGGGGCTACTTCCACAACGAAAGCGGCGCCTATCCGTTCAGCGGCTGGCTGCAACAACTGATAGACCAGGAGCTGGACTTCGTCCACTTCTCCAGTCAGGCCACTGAACACCTGAAAACGCTGATGGAAGGCTCCAACCTGGCACTCGGCGGGCATGTGCTGTTCATCCGCTATCGCCAGGGCATGACCGCGTTTCTGGTCATCGCGCTGCTGCACCACACCGAAGGCGTGACCGTGACCGATGAACTGGATGTGGCGGCCGCTCGTCATCTGGATCTGTCCAGCCTGAACATGGCCGCACGCATCAATCTGACTGAGTGGAAACAGAACGCCAGCGCCAAGAACTACATCTCCTTTATCCGCGGGCGCAGCGGCAAGCGGGTATCAGACTACTTCCGCGACTTTATCGGCTGTGTGGAAGGTGCCAATCCAGAGGAAGAAACCAACACCCTGCTGCAGGCCTTCAGCGACTATGTCGGTGAAGCCTCACTTGAGCCAGAGCTGGTGAAAGACAAAGCCAAGGCCATGAGCAGCTACGTCAACAGCCAGAGCAAGGCTGGCGAGCAGGTTGCATTGGAGGAGCTGTCTGGCGTGATCGACGAGGAGCATCCGCGCGCCTTCTACGACTACATCCGCAACAAGGATTACGGTCTTAACCCGGAAATGCCGGCGGACAAGCGCGCGATCAGCAATTTTATGCGCTACTACGGCAAGGCTGACGGACTGTCCATCAGCTTTGAGTCACACCTGCTTGGCGAGCGGGTGGAATACGACGAGACTGAAGACGCGCTGGTTATTCGCCACCCGCCCAAGGGGCTGGTACAGCAGCTGCGTAACAAGCGGCGCTGAGAGCGGCACTGAGGCAGTGCCTCAGTGCTCCAGCATAAAGGTGCTGTACTCCAGCTTCTGCAATGTCTGATTGAGGCGAAACACTCCCATCAGCACACACATAATCAGCGAAACGGTGAAGCCGTAGCCAAAGAAGGTTGGGCCCAGGTACAGAGTGGCCAAGGTAAGCAGCGCATTGAGCAATACAAACAGTACACACAACTCCAGTGCTACTCGGCGCTTGTCGAGATAGAAGAACACGTTGAGCAGCGCCATAAACACCACCTGCACGCTGACCCCCACCAGATCCACATAGAACAGCGGCAGGTAGTGCTGTGATATCCCCAACTGCTCCAGCAGCATGGGCGCGCCGAGAAACAGCAATAGCACGGTCAGCCCCTGCACCTTGCAGATTTCCTGCAGCCCCTGGCGAATCGACAGCGTCATTTCATTCTTCAGCTGACGGATATGCTGCAGCGTCTCACCCTCGCGCACTGCGCGGAACAGGCGCTCATACCATTCGGCAAAATCGGTCTCGATACGCACCAGGAACACCGCCATACCGGGAATGATCGACAAATAGGCGAGGAAGATAGGCAAATCGTAGATTAACGACGCACGCAGCGGACCAATCACCTGCTCGGACGTCGCCTCGTTGCTCCAGAACAGGAATTTGTCGATCCAGATGCCTAGGTTGTAGCAAAAGCCGGTCACCAACAGGCTGATGAACACCTTGCGCCGCTGCAAGAACTCAAACGCGACCAGACGCTCAGACGGATACTGGCGCAACACATCAAACAGGAAGATGAACAACAGCAGTGCATGCCCGATCAACAGCGCCAGCAGCAGTCCCTCCATGCCCGCGTTGCGCAGAAAGAACGCAGTCAAAATCATCCCGGCGTACCCCAGCAACATCACTACCAGAATACGGTTGTAGGCTTTCATGCCGGACAGAAACACGATCACCAGCCAGAGATTGCACAAGGTCACAAAGTTGGCCAGCATCAGCACCCGGTAGACAAAGGGTTGATCAAACAGGACAACCAGCACCAAGGTCCCCAGCAAGCCGGAAAACAGCGTGACCATCAGCAAGATACCGAGCAGATTAGGCGTAATGGCGTCCATGCGCTGCTCGAACAATCGGTCGGAAACAAAGCGCGTAAAGAACAGTTGCAAACCGCCGGTCACAATCAGCGAGGTCGCCATCAGGTAGGTAACACTGACCAGAAACTGGCGTACCAGAACATCTGGCACCACAAACCCGATACTCATGACGCCGATCAGCATCACGCTGATAATCGACAACACCCAAGGGCCCGAGCTGATCAACCCGGCATACAGATAGGCTCGCAGCGTGGCACTGTAGCTATCCTTGGCGAGAATGCGCCGCAGTTCAAATCCGATACCGGCCATCTGCTCTAACCCTCTCCCATCGCGGCACGGTACAGCCGCCAATAACGCGCAAACATCAAATCATCACTGTAGCGCCGCTGCACCCGTTGCTCGCCAGCCTGCTGCGCAGCATGCCAGCGGTCGGGGTTCTGCAGCAGTCGCTGGATTGCTCTGGCCGTGGCCAACGGGTCGGCAATCGGCACGACTTCACCGGCTACGCCCAACGCCCGGTCTTCGTCACCAACCCCTTCGATCAATTCGCGACAGGAGCCAACATCGGTGCTCACTACCGGTGTACCGGCACACCAGGCCTCGAGGATGACCAACGGCTGAGCCTCACTGATGGAGGTCAACACCGCTACACCCAATTGCGGCATGATCTCGCGAATGTTGCAGAACCCCAAAAAGCGCACCTGGGCAGACAAGCCCAGGCTACTGACCAGGCTATGACATTCGTGCGCGTAGGCGGGATCCTCATCTTCGGGGCCGACAATCCAGGCCTCAAAGTCAGGTATCTCGTTGACCACTGAGCGCACTGCACGCAGGAAGGTTTTCACATCCTTGATCGGCACGACACGGCCGATCAAGCCAGCAACCGGCGCGATGCCCTCCGGTCGATGGGCGCGGACCTGCTGCCACTCACTCAAGGCAATACCGTTGGGAATGACCTGCGTTAACGCCGGGGGGGCACCATCACGAATCTGCCGCGCGCGATTGCCTTCGTACAAAGAAATGATCGGGTCAGCATTCTGATAAGCCAACAGTCCCGCACGCTCGAAGTAGCGAATCCACAAGGTACGGATATAACCACTGGTAGCGGCCAGACCACTCACCTCTGAATTCTCGCTTTTACCCGACACCCAAGCAGCCTGAGCCAGATCGATCCTGCGCTCCTTGGTATAGATGCCATGCTCGGTAAGGATGAATGGACATTGCCAGTAGCCCTTCAACAACGCCCCGAGCAAACCGGCGTACCCGGTTGACACCGCGTGCACCGCGCGCGCGCGCGGCAGCCTGCCCAGCAACTCGGTCAGCATGACCAGCGGCGTCTGCATGGTACGCAGGGTCCAGAAATAGTCGATAAACGACGGATCGCTGCAATGCTCCAGATAGCCCTGACTCAATACTTGCCAACTGGCCTCGCTGCGCAGCAACTGGGCGCTGGTGATACGACCGGCAACCAACTGCCGCAATAGCTCCTGGCCGTGCTCCGGAGTTGGCATGTCCGGATGCTGGAAGTAGCGATACAGGCTTTCCAGAGCATCCCGATCTCCAGTCGGTGGCGTGTCGTCTGGGCGAGCAGGATAGCGCCAGGCATCCGACACAAAAATCTCCTCCAGATGCACCACGTTGGGAGGTATCAGGTAGTGACGCTGTGGGTAGCCATCGCGTTCGCCACCGATAAACACCACGCTAAAGCGCACATCCGGCAGCCCCAGCAACATCTGGTGCACCCAGCTGGATACGCCCCCCCGTACATAGGGCCAGGTACCTTCAAGCAGCAGACAGATATCCGCCTGTGGAGCACTCATAGCCAATATCCTACGGTCGCTGCCAGCGGTGGCTTGGCGCGCCTGGCCGGGCTGATACGTCGCAACTGGTTGACGACCTCACTGTAGCGATGCTCAAGAAATGCAACCTCGGCCTGCAGGGGCGCCAGGCGGCTCGCGCCCACCCCAAGATCGGCCGCCTGCTCCAGAAAGCGCCTGGCCTCGACAGCCTGGCCACGTGCGATCTGAATACGCCCTGCCAGCACCGCCAGATCACCGGAAGGCTCAGAGCGCAGCGCAGCATCCGCGTGTTCCAGCGCCTGCTGCAGCACGTGCTGCAGCACGCCACCCTGCGCCAGACCAAGGTAGGCCAGCTCCCAGTACCAACCAGCCAGAGCCGCGCGCGTAGCCGCTGACGGGGTGTTAGCCTGCCGCTCAAGCAGGCGTTCGATATGCTGATTAATGTGGTTTTCGCGCTGATCGAGCATCGAGTAAGCAAGCAAGCGCACATCGTCTTCCGGATCACGCAGCGCCAGTTTGAGTACTGGAACCGCGTCGTTGCCAGGCATCGCTCGGGTCGCCAGCAAGGCAGACAGCCGGCGTTCAGAGTCGCCAGCCAGTTGCAGCACGTCCTGCAGGCCACCATCGTTAAACAGCGGCGAGTGCCACTCGTGTACGGCCCGATAGGGCAAGCTCGGCATGCGCGTCAGTTGCCACCCCTGCTCAACCTCGCGTCGCGGCAGATAAAGCCCGGGGAACACCCCCAGCATGACACCAACGGCACCAGCCACCGGGATAAAGAAAATCAGACTGAACAGCAGCAATGGTGACCAGGGCAAGGGAAACCGATAGCGCTTGGGCAGCACCAGCCAAAGTGCCGCGGTCAACATCACAGAGGCGACGGCATGGGGAACCACATACAGATACACCCCCTCGATAATTGAGGGGTTGCTCAGCAGCCCACCCCAGCTACCCAGCTCAAAGGCCAGGGCGCCGCTAAATAGCCACTTGCTGGTCATTCAGCCCACACTCCTGATATAAAAACTCGGCCAAGGCGCTGTCCGGTTGGTTCTGGCGGATCTCGTAATAGTGAATGCCAACCCCCAGCGCCTGGAGGCTGGATGCGTTATCAAAGCGCTCTTGCACCATAAGATTCAAGCGCTGGCTATATCCGAGGCTGCCGTCCTGATCAGTCAAAGGCATCAGCACCAGCACGCCCTCTCCCCCATTGGCGCTCGACAAGACCAACTGCAGGTCGAGACCTCGCTGGCTTTCAATCAACAGCTTTTGCAAGGCGACGCTATCATCCGGCAACTTCAGAAACATCAGACTGCTAGGCAGATCGTGCTCGTTTGCATCGCGCAACGCGCGGCGCAGTTGCACAGAAAAGCGGCGCGCCTCCGCGTCATCCGGACGCAACAGCTGGCGGGGCGTTTCCAGCAGATCTGCCATGTGCCCACCCAACAGCGCCAACAAGGTAAAGGTGCGTTCATTGAATGCGAAGAAGGGCATGCTATGCACCGCGACCACGGCCAGCACTTCGCCCTCAACCGACAGCAGGGGGATGCAAGCCTGTAATGCTGATACCTGTTCCTCTCGGCCAGTTTCCAGAAAGCTGTCGCGTACGCTGACGACGTCACCACGCTGCAGACACAGCGTCAGCAGCAGATCATCCGCGCTCAGCTCGACCGCTTCGCCAATCTCTGCCAGCGGCCGCTGCAACAACAACTCACCCTCGCGCACGGCATAAAGGGCTGCGGCATTGAAAGAGCCATATTGCGCCAGTACCCCCAGCAACGCGGGTGCCATCTGCTCAAGTGCGTCACCCTGCGGCTGCTCCTGCAGCTGACGCCGAAGCAGCAACAAGGTGCTGCGCAGACTGGTATCGCTGCCAGCAACACGCTGCTCCAGCCGCTCATGGGAGCTGCGCAGCACATGATAGGCGCGGGTAAACTCGTCAAGCCGGTACTGGCGGTACTCGTTGGCCGTTTGCAGGCGCTCCAGGCGACGGCCCCAGAGGTCTCGAAACTCGCCAACCACCATGCTGGAGACCAGCACGCCGACGATAAAGGAGCCTGGCAGTTCGACATAACCCGCCAAGCCGAGGCGGTGCAAAACATAGGCGACCAGCACCAGCAGCGCCGCACTGCACGCGCCCTGCAAAAAACCGTAACGCACCGCCAACAGCAGTGGCGCCAGAATCGGCCACGGGAAACCGTGCAGAAACAGCGGGTCCGCCGGGTGCAGCCAATAGCATACGCCCAGCACAAGAGCCGTAAGCAGCGGCGTTTCCACCCAGGACCAGCGACGGTTGTTGCCGGGCGCCAGGCGATAATCCTTGTGCACCGAGTTCTTGAACATTAGTCGATCCGCAGGTCACCGATCAGAGTATTGAGCACCTTCTGCGCCGAGCCGGCGAGGCTTTCGCGCGACCAGCCGGCACGGGCACCACTGTTGCTCCACAGCACCTGTCCGGTGCGCGCATCCAGCACCCGCAGGCTCAAGCCTACGGCCGGCTCGCCGTCCAGGCCATTCTTGTACTGCCACTCTTCGACACTGCCGCTGACCAGATAATCAAAGCCCTGCCCCTGAGCCCACTGCAGCGCCTGCTCGTAGCGCTTGTGATCATCCAGTACCAGCAAGTCCTGATCCTCGACATGCGGATAGATGCGCGGCTGGATGCCCTCTTCCGACAGTACGCTAAGCAGAATCTGCTCGCTGCGCTCGCCGGCCTGCGGGGTCTGCGAATAGTTGACCATCGGTAACAACCCCCAGTTGGCTGACGCCGGAAAACTCGGGCCATCGTTCCCCGAGAAGGTGCTGCAGGCGGAGACGGCCAGCAGGGTCGCCGCCAGTGTCATACCCTTGAGAATGCGCATGTTGTGCTCCTTTGTTGTGCCTTCAGCGGCCAAAGCGGCTGCTGTAGGAAATCGTTGCGGTACCGCCTGCTTCACCATCACCACCGATCGGCTCTGATTGGTAGCCGGCGGTAAACGACAGTTCATCGTCGCCAAACACCTCAATGCCGATACCGGCATTGAGGGCGAAATTCATGCTTTGTTCTTCCCAGTCCCAACCGGTAGAGGCATCCAGCAACCAGGTGTATTGGCCGCGATTGCGGTTGATCAGCCCTGGCATCCCCCGGCGCAACTGACTGCCAATGTAGACCCGGCCCACACGCTCGGGCAGCAGTTGGTCAACGGTCACATCGTTTTGCCGCACGGCACCACCATTGGCCACCAGCAGCGAGTCCAGCGACTCGCCACTGAGGCTGTTACGCTGCCACTCGACACCCGTGCGAAGAATCCAGGTGGGGCCCTCAAAAAACTGAATCTGACTAAACTCCAGATTCACCTGCTGGCCAGAGCCGATATCGATACCCGAACGACTCTCAAACTGTCGTTGTGACACCTGCCAGCTCAGTTGATCACGCGCGCTAAAAGCGTGGCTGGCGCGCACCCAGAGCGCGCTTTCCTCGCCCAGTGCACGCATCAGACCGGTCTCACGACTTTCACGCTGCAGGTCCGCGCCCACTTCGATTTCGTTGCCCCCTTCGCTCCAGCGCCGCGCGATGCCGACACCGGTACGGTTGTCATCCTGTCGGCCGCTGTGATCCAGCTCTAGTGACAGATCGCCGTTCGACAACTGGCGCTCAGCACGCAGCAGCAGGTTACGCTCAGCGCCCAGCACACTGCTGTCGAGCAGCTGAGAGTCATACTCGGCCCGGCCACCATCGGCGCGCAGGTACCAGTTCTCGCCAATAAAACGGGCAATACTGAGCTGCGGCCCCCGGGTCTTCAGCCCGCCAAAATCCTCTTGTCCCCAGCCAACGCGAACCCCTTGCGGGTAGCGCTCGAGGAAGGCGACAGATTGCCGCCACAACTGCCGACGCACCGCCAGTGGCTGTTCTTCTCCCAGTGAGGACAACGCTTGGGCCATGGCCTGATTGTCATCCCCAAGGCGCTCCAGCACGGCAACCCGATGGGCATCATCAACCTGCGGATTGACCAGCAACGCCGCCAGAGCCTCACGCCGATTGGTACGCAGCGCTTCCTGAATACGCTGATAACCCTCTTCCCGCAGGCCGCGTGCGCGGCCCCAGGCCAACCAGGCATCCTTCTGCGCTTCCTGATTGATGCTGTCCAATCGAGCCAGCTGAGCGGCATACCATAGCTGCAGTGCGCCGACCGAGCCGTCCTGCCAGCGCTGTAGTCCGGCCAGCGCCTGGCGCGGTGAACCGCCGGCAGTCATCAGTCGCGCCCAGGTCTGGCGCTCGGTATAAGGAGCACGCTCGCTTTCTGCAAAGCGCAGACGGGTCAGCAAGCGACTACGCAGTTGCAATGCGGTAGCCTCCCGGCCACTGGCTTCCAGCGCATCGGCGTAGGCCGCCAGGGCCAGGGTGTCCTGTGGGTTATCGCGCAGGTGACGGTTGAACCACTGCAGCGCCTGGGTGCTGCGCGAGAGTATCTGGTTGGCAGCCCCCATCGGCAGCCACATGACGGGCACCGACCGGGCCTCACCTTCCCATTGCCGCAGAGCCCGCTCCAGCTTGCTGCGATCTACCCTGTCAACAAGCAGCCAGAGCAATCGCGCGCGCAGCAGGCTGCTGCGCGGCTGTCGGGAAAGCCCATGCAGATAAAGTTGCTCAGCTTCTGCAAATCGCCCTGCGCGCTCTGCCAGTAGACCGCGCGCCAGCAGTACCGGCAGCAGACCGGCCGTGCTCGATGTCTGCTCAGCCTCGGCCACCAGTGCAGCCAACAGCGGCCAATCCTGCTGCTCCTCAGCCAGTTGCAATGCATTGACCAGATAGCGGCTATCGCCAGTGCGCCGCCAGTTGGCCGTCAGCATGCGCAGCGCCAGCTCCGGATTCTGCAGGCGGTACATGTCGATCAACTGCGCCTGTTCGCTCTGCAAGAGCACCGCTCCCTGAGCCAGAAGAGCCTCGTAGCTGGCCTGCACCTCATCGTCTTGCTCCAGCTCCCAGGCCAGTGCTGCGCGCAAACGCCAGTAATCCGGGCTGAGCTGGTCCAGTGGCGCGACATCCAGTACTTGCCAGGCTTGCTCGGGTTGGTAGAGATTCCACAACACCTCAGCCCAGCTCATACGTTCACTGATAGTAAGCTGATGCCGGCCGGCGAACTGCGGCCATGTGTCGGCCTCACGCTGCAACAACTGACGGTTCTGCAAGTTTTGCATGAGCCGCGTCCAGGCCAGGCGCTGACCTGCGGCACGCTGCAGGTAGCTGCGTAGCCAGTTCTCCGCCATGGCCGGCGTGCCGCGTTGCTCGTGGGCGTAGATCAGCGCGTCCAACTCTTCATCTGTGAGGCGTCGGGAAGCGGCCATGCTGCTCAGCAACTGCACGCCGCGGTTGTAGTCGAACAGCTGGAACGCCAGGCGCCAGGCCTGACTGCGTGCCGCAGCGTCCTCGGCCAGATCCAGATAGGCAATCCAGTAATCCAGCGCCGCCTCAGGCTTGCCCCGCCACTGGCCAAGCAGAGCCATTTGCCGCAACAGCGCGGCATTGGGCGGTGCCTGTTTTACCAACGTCTGTCCTACCTCCCAGGCCGTTGCCGTATCGCCGGCAGACAACGCCAAGTCAAAGCGCGCCTGCAGTGCCGCGATGCTATCGGGCTCCTGTGCATACCAGTGTTCAGCCAGACGGATCGCCAGATCGTAGCGTCTGGCTCCCTGCGCGATCTGCACGCTCGGCAGCCACCAGTCATCACCCAGACTGCTAAGACTGCCGCTGTCGAGCAGCTGTACCGCATAGAGGCTGGCTGACTCGGCCTGGTCTGCGGCCAACAAGCCGTCGTAGGCCAGCTTGGCGAACTGCCGGCGACCCTCGACTGTGCGCGCCGACTCCGCCAGCTGCTGGTAGATCGCTGATGCCTCAGCCGGCCGCTCGGCCGCCAGGTACCAGCGCGCAGCTGCCAGCTGGTGCGTCTGCCGGTCAGGCCCCTCGGCCTCCTGGGCCAGTGCCAGATGCAAATCCGCAGCCCGGCCTGGCATGCCGAGCGCCAACGCCAGCTCCGCCAACTGGGTCTGTTGCGCCGAAGTCAGCCCGGCCGGATCAAACGCGGTCAGTCGCTGACGTGCGTCTGCAATAGACTGTTCATCACGGCGCACTGTTGCCATGCGGCCATCGAGCACCAGGTTGTAAAAACGACGAAGTTGCTCGTCGCCGCCCTGCCAATCGCTCAGATGCCGGAGTGCGCGGGAAAACTCGCCGCGCTCAATGAGCATTTCCAGGAGCTCGGCACGCAACTCGATGTTCTCGGGCTCAGCCGTGAGCAGCAATTCGGCGTAGCCGACGGACACCGCGTCGGTCTCACCCTGCGGCATAAAGGCGCTTTTGTTTTGATAGGTCAGCACCAGCACCACGGCAACCAGCAAAACCGCCAGGCCAAGGGCCCAGGGCCGGAATAATGGAGTGGACTCAGCGGCAGGTGAGTACTGCATCGCTCACCTCCCTTTGCTCAAGTGCAAACTCCAGCAGACCAGCGCGGCGCTGCCCCTGATAGCGACGCCCGTCGACCGACAGGCTGCAGCTACCGGCATACCGCACAGCAAAGCGCAGCGCAAAGGCTCCGGCCATGGACACCGTTACCTCACGCGCGTGCTGGTATTGCCATTGCTCGACGGGCACGTTGGCGTACTCCAGAGCTGGCGCCCCATCACGGTCAGGCCGCAGCGCCAGCACCGCGCGGTCGCTGCTCAAGTGGACATAACGCCCCTGTGGCAAATCCCGCACACCAGCGACCCCGTCAGAGTGCAGCAAGTCGGGCCAGCCCAGCTGCGGATCAAGTCGCACCGTGCGCAGCCCCTGCAATGCACGCAACTGCCAGCGGCCATCGCTGCGACGCGCCAGACTACCCTCGTAAAGTCCGCGCACGCGACGCAGGTAATCGCCCATCCACAGCGAGATCGGTTCTTGCCGGTCCATGGCTGCGTAGACATCTGCCATGGCTTTGATCGATGCCTGCTTGGTACCGGAATAGAAATGGTAGTACAGGTGCAGGCCACGCAGACGGCGCGGGGAGTCGGTCAGCTCAAAGGTATCAAGCACACGCTCAAACCCGTAGAAAGGCCCGGTCCACAGGTTGGTATAGAGGTTTTCATTGATGATTGGCGCATAAATCTGCAGGCCACCGCGGGTCGGGCGCAACAGCGGGTGCAGCCCGGTCAGCGATGGGTTGGCGCGGGTAATGTAGGTTTCAGCGCCATTAACATTGGCCATGCCCGCGTCATAGGCCATCTGGATCGCCTCTGGGCTGGGCAACGCCTCTCCAGACCAGAAAATCAGGCGAACCTGCTTGCCCGCCGGCAATAGCGACTGCTGAATATAGTCCCGTGACCCAATAATTTCCCGCTGCAGGTCCATCTTTGGGTAATTGGGGACGTTCATGTGCAGCCCGTACACCGGGTTGAACCCCTCGCGCTGGCTGGCCTTCTCAGGCTCCCAGAAAAAGGGATGACTGAACGTATGGGTGGCTGGCTCCACCTTGGGCTCGGCGAAAATGCGGCGGGCGATGGGCTCCAGGCGCTGACTCAGGTAGGGGTACATGCCCTTGGGCCCGACCTCGCCTTCCACCACCGACACCGAGGTCAGATAGTTGTTGGCCCGGATAAAGTCGCGCAGCACCACCTCGCCGGAGTAGGGCGTGCCGGGTATTTCTGCTCGGGAGGCAAAACCGTCGCCGTCAATATGCACCGTGGCGATGCGACGACCGTTTTCGGTCGTGGTATCTAGGGCCGGCAAGGGCTGCAGCTGCAGGCTTTGCTGCAAAAAGCTGAAAGGATCAAGTATCCAGCGCCGCCCGGCAGCCGACTCCTGAAACAGATAAGGTGCCAGCGCATAGCCGCCCCAGTCGCCAACGGCCACCGGTGTGAGCAGGTTTTGCTGGTGATCCAGTAGCTGCAGCGCCGGGCGCAGTATGTCTTCATTGGCAGTCATTGCCAGCAAATCACGTGAGCGCAGGCGCAGAGGGGCTTCAAAGTTGCCGAGCAACGCACCATCCACTCGGCTGAGGCTGACGTTGTCCGGGTCATAGGACAGGCGACGCAGCCCCAGTCGCGTCAGCAGACGGGCGTCATCCAGCGGCATGCCGCCAAAGAAGGCAATGCGCGTGCCCTCGTTCAGCCGCGCCTGCAGGAAACGCCGGAAATCGCTGGCCCGTGAAGGCGCACCACTGGTCATCCACACCACGACGCCGGCGTACAGCTCGTCGAAGCGGTGTTGGGGTAAATGCCCATCGACCGGGAAGTAATCCACGCGATAGCCCAGGTACTCCAGCAGGCCGCCCAAAAACACATGGCCCTGGGTACGCGTCAACTCGCCTTCACGTGGATCAAACAGCAGGGCGATGCGGCGCGGAACAATCTCCAGCGTACCCACTCCGAGTGAATCCAGGTCCGGTGTGGTTACCACCGGTACAAAACCCTCTTGCTGCAGCCGTCGACTCAGGTCGCGCGCCTGCTCGCGCTGCTCGGGCGGCAAATACTCAATGGCTACCACCGGAATCCCGCCCGCCAACAGAGGCTGAAGCTGGTCATCGAGCCAAGCACGATCATCTTCCGACACGCGGCGATAGCGCCCCTGCGCCTGATCCCAACTGGCTTCCAATGACTCCACCGCTACAGCGGCAGGAGCAAAATCCAGCTGCGGCAACACTTCAAAGCCACGATTAAAAAACAGTTGCAGCTGCGGGTAGTCAGCGTGCAAGCGTTGCAGAAACGCAACCAGCCCCTGTTGCTGCTCCGCACGGCGGCTCTCGGGCAGGCGCATGAAGCTGTCCAGGGTATCCAGAAAGAGACCGCGATAACCGACGCCCTGCAGCGCCGCCGCACGATCGAGCAGCCGCTGCTGCCACTGGGGGCTGGCCAGATCAGCAATATCGCTTTGCCACTCGCGATTGCGTTCGCCACTCGATAGCTGCGCGGCGTCTGGCAGGGCTTCATCTTCAGGGGAGAGTTCACCCACCGACAGGTAGGCATAGGGCACTGCACCTTGGGCGCGCAGGAAAGCGACCTGCTCGGCTGTCGTATGGCCGGGCTCCAGCACCACCCAGTCGTACTGGGCTAATTCAGGCAGGGGAGGCTCAGCGGCGTACCAGAACGCTACCGACTCGGGCTTGACTTGAGCGGCAGCGCCCGCAGCAAATAGCGTCAGCATAGACACCGCCAACAAACAACGCAGCGCCAGGCCACGAACCAGACAACGCGACAACAGCAGCACCAAATTGTCTCCTAACCTGACGTTGATGTGTTAGTTCGGGAGTCAGCCTGGTCGAGACAACGGAAGCGGTCTAGGCCGCACACAGCGATCGACTGATATCACAATGGCACCATACCAAAGCGCTGGCACATTCTCAATATAACTATTCAAAAAGTCAATATAATGACATTACTTTTTATCAGGATTTAATACGAAAGCCCGTACGAAAGATCCACCAGATCACGAGCAGACACAGCGCGAGAAACACCAGCGTCATCACCACACTTACACCAATATGCACATCGGCAGCGCCGTAGAAGCTCCAGCGAAAGCCGCTGATCAGGTATACCACGGGGTTGAACAAGGTCACCGTCTGCCAGAATGGCGGCAGCATGGTGATGGAATAGAAGCTGCCACCCAGAAAAGCCAGCGGCGTGACAATCATCAAGGGAATGATCTGCAGCTTCTCAAAGCCGTCAGCCCAGATACCGATGATGAACCCGAACAGACTGAAGGTGATGGCTGTCAGCAAGAGAAAGCCCAGCATCCAGACAGGATGTTGAATCTCATAATCCACAAAGATCCGCGCAGTCAGCAGCACCAGCAGCCCGAGCAATACCGCCTTGGTGGCAGCTGCTCCAACGTACCCGACCACAATCTCAAAGGGTGATACCGGCGCCGACAGCACCTCGTAGATGGTGCCGGTGAAACGCGGCATGTAAATACCGAACGAGGCGTTGGAAATGCTCTCATTAAGGAGCATCAGCATGATAAGCCCGGGAATGATAAAGGCGCCGTAGCTCACCCCATCCACTTCCGTCATGCGTGTGCCAATGGCGGCCCCAAAAACAATAAAATACAGCGACGTGGAAATGACCGGCGAGGCAATACTCTGCAGCCGCGTGCGCAGCATACGCGCCATCTCGGCAAGATAGATAGCCTTAACCCCATACAGATTCATGCACTCTGCCCCGCTGCCGCTGGCTGCTCGGCCTTTTCTCGATTGTGCACAAGCCCCACAAAAATATCCTCCAGCGAGCTCTGACTCGAGTGCAGATCACGCACTTCGAGCCCCAGCTGGTCCAGGCTGCGCAATAGCTCGGCAATACCGCTTTGCTCTGCCTGCGCATCGAAAGTATAGATCAGCGCAAAGCCCTGCTCTGCCAAGCTCAATGGGTAATGGCTCAACGCAGATGGCACAGCTTGCAGCGGCTGTTGCAGCTGGAGCGTCAACTGCCGGGTGCCGAGCTGGCGCATCAGGCTATCCTTGTCCTCGGTAAGGATCAGCTCGCCCTGACGAATCACCCCGATGCGATCGGCCATTTCTTCGGCCTCTTCGATGTAATGCGTTGTCAGAATGATGGTCACGCCGCGTTGCTGCAGACGTCGCACCA
The DNA here is from genome assembly GCF_021545785.1 of Halopseudomonas maritima. Taxonomy (NCBI): domain Bacteria; kingdom Pseudomonadati; phylum Pseudomonadota; class Gammaproteobacteria; order Pseudomonadales; family Pseudomonadaceae; genus Halopseudomonas; species Halopseudomonas maritima. Next base: position 2,704,209 of record NZ_CP079801.1, on the reverse strand, counting down.
TGTTCCACATGTCCCTGCGCAACGCCACGTCCACGCCGGCAGTGGGCTCATCCAGAAACAGTACTTCAGGCTCGTGGGCCAACGCCTTGGCAATCAGCACTCGACGTTTCATGCCGCCGGACAGGTCCATAATGCGCTCATCGCGCTTATCCCAGAGCGACAGCTCGCGCAGTATCTGCTCCAGCAGGGCGTCATCACTGGGCTTACCGAACAACCCCCGGCTGAGACGCACCGTTGACCAGACACTGTCGAACATATTGTTGGTCAGCTCCTGCGGCACCAGGCCGATCCGCTGGCGCGCCTGTCGATACTGCCGACGATTATCAAAGCCATCGACCAGTACCTGCCCACTACTGGGATTGACCAGCCCGCAAACGATACTGATCAGTGTGGTCTTGCCGGCACCGTTAGGCCCAAGCAGCGCAAAAATCTCGCCGCGCCGAATGTGCAGGCTGACGCCTTTCAGTGCCTGAAAGCCGCTGGCGTAGGTTTTGGTCAGGTTTTCCACCGCGATGATGTTGTCCACTCACACTCCGCCTGCCTGCCGAATCAGCCACCGCTCAGCCGCGCCGTTGACGCCGCGCCGCACCTGTCGTACGACCCTACACTAGATCAACGGCCATACGAAACCGGCCGTTGCTACCTGACGCCCTTAATGCAACAACCTTGAGAACCCTGCACATGAAAATCCATGGCGATGAACGCTCCGGCAATTGCTACAAAATCCAGCTGCTCTGCGCCCTGCTGGGCATCGATTATGCGTGGCAGCCTGTCGACATCCTGCAGGGCGACACACACACGCCCGAATTCCTTGCCCGCAACCTCAATGCCAAGGTGCCGCTACTGGAGCTCGACGATGGCCGCTGCCTGGCGGAGTCCAATGCCATCCTGCTGTATCTGGCAGAGGGCAGCGCCCTGATTCCAGCCGACGCCTTTGAGCGCGCCAGCATGCTGCAGTGGCTATTTTTCGAGCAGTACAGCCACGAACCCTACATTGCAGTCGCGCGCTTTATCGCGCGTTACCTCGGACTACCCGAGGCTCGCCGGGCCGACTATGAAAGCAAACAGATCGGCGGACACAAGGCGTTGAAGGTCATGGAAACTCAGCTGTCAAAGACGCCCTACCTCGTGGGCGAGCGGCCCAGCCTGGCCGACATCGCGCTCTACGCCTACACCCATGTTGCCGGCGACGGTGGCTTCGAGCTGCAGGGCTATCCCGCCCTGTGTGCCTGGCTAAGGCGCATTGAAGCCCTGCCCGGTTATCGCCGGATGAACGCCTGAACCTCAGTTTTCCTGCGAGGCGCTGTTGCGCCGCACCCGAATATTGAGCAGTTCCACTACTACCGAGAACGCCATGGCAAAGTAGATGTAGCCCTTGGGCACATGCACATCGAAGCCTTCAGCCATCAACGTCAAGCCGATCATCATGAGAAACGACAGCGCCAGCATCTTGATGGTCGGGTGACGATCGACAAAGTCGCCGATCGGCTTGGCGGCAAACAGCATCACCGCCACCGCGCCGAGAATCGCGATCACCATGACCGCCAGATGGTCTACCAGACCAACGGCGGTGATGACCGAATCCAGCGAGAAGACGATATCCAAAATAGCGATCTGCACCACCACGCTGACCATACCATTGCGCGCCGTCGCCGCCAGAGAGGCTTCAGCTTCAACCGGCGCCTCCAGGCTGGCATGAATCTCGTGGGTCGCCTTGCCCAGCAAAAACAGTCCGCCGAGGATCAGCACCAGGTCGCGGCCGGAAATAGCCTGCCCCAACACACTGAACCAGGGCTCGACCAGGCCGATAATCCACGCCAGCGAAAACAGCAGCGCCAATCGGGTGACCATCGCAAAACCGATACCCAGACGCCGCACCAGCTCTCGCTGCTCGGGAGGCAAACGGCTGACCAGGATGGAGATGAAGATGATGTTGTCGATACCAAGCACAATTTCTAGCGCCAGCAAGGTCGCCAGCGCCACCCAGGCTTCGGGCAGGAAAATCCAGTCAAACATGGCAGAGAGTCCTGAAGGAGAAACGGTCGAGCTGACCGCCTGAGCAGAGTAGCGCGCAGCTATGGCACTGGCGAGAGGGCCAGAGACAAATACTCTGTTGCAAGACGCGTCAGTGGCCGGACATCGCCCCTGACGCGCCGCTGCGCTTCAGGCTGCGCGTACGCGGAAGCCAAACCGCGGGAAGTGCACGTGCAGCAGCCCCGCCCGCTCGTCTTCGCGGGCGATGATAATCTCCTCAGCCCCCTCGTAGACCAGCGTGCCTGCAACGTCGTCAGTGCCGTAGTCAACCGCGCTGACAGCAACCGCCTGACCGACAGACAAGCCCGCCGGGCTGCTGATGGCGTCAGCTGGCAAAGGCGCCGGGCTGGCCTGGCGTGCGATGTCGATGGCCGCCTCGGCGCTAAGATCGGTGTGAGAGCCGTGGCCAATGCCGCGCATGCGGCCCATCCAGGCGCGCACCGCCACATAAGGTTCCAGCGCATCGGCCACCGCACGGTTGGAGGCAACAAACCAGAGCGCGTGATAGTGGGCAAAATCTGCAATGCAGGGCTGACCACCCAGCAGAAAGTCGCCGTCACGCTCAAGCTGGGTTTCCAGCCGCGACAGCAAGGCAGGCCACTGGCCGAGCGCCACATCGGCTTCCAGGCGGCTCGCTGTGCCGCCACTGAACAGCTTCTGACGATCGGCAACAAAGCCCTTGATTACCTGCTCTGGCATACCGGCAAAACGCTCAGCCAGCCCCTTGGGCTGGAAGTTGATGGCAACCGCGTGCTGAAAGAGCACCTGATCGGCAAACTGCGCCAGACTGGCCGCAGCTGCTTCCTGCCCCTCCGGGAACAGTGCCGGCGCAGACTTTTCCTGCTCCAGGCGGCGGGCAATCAGCGCAGTGTCGCAGTAAATGTCAGCTCCCACCTGCAGCACCGGCGTCCGGCGGTAGCCACCGGTCAGCGCGGTCAGATCCGGCTTGGGCATCACCGGCGGGATCATGACCGAATGCCAGGACAGGCCCTTGAAGCCGAGCATCAGGCGCGCCTTCTCGGCGAACGGGGATTGCGGATAGTGGTGCAGAATCAGATCGGTCATGACAGCTCTCCGGCAAAATGGACTGCCACTGTAGACCGCCCAGATGGAGGCTGGCTAGCCCTTCGGGCGGACTGATACGTCGCCATCGGGCTGATTTATCAGGCACTCCTTGGCTTTACGCGTCAGCGCCTTGATCGCCCTCTCCTGCCGCAAGGCGTCACCATGATCGAGGCAGCTGCGACGCCAGACCAGCGCCGCCGCCGGACTACGATTGAAAAAGCGTGCGCCCTTACCGGTCTGATGCTGCAGAAAGCGCCGCTCAGGGTCCACGCTGATGCCGGTATACAAATGACCATTCTCAGCACGCACCATGTAAACCCACCAGATACGCTCAACAGCAGACAGGGTAGACTCTTCAACAGACATACGCAGACAGTCTCGGCGCAAAGGAATACAGGATGTTCATTCAGATTTTCAGCACTGGCGGTACTATCGACAAAGTCTACTTTGACGCGCTCAGCGAGTTCCAGATCGGCGAGCCCATGGCGGCAGACATCCTGCAGCAAGCGCGTGTCGGGTTTGAGTATCAAATCGAGTCGCTGACCCGCAAAGACAGCCTGGAGCTAACCGACACCGACCGCGACCTGATTCATGCCAGGGTCGCTGCCTGCCCCTATGAACACGTTCTGATTACCCACGGTACCGATACCATGACGGTAACCGGCGCGGCGCTGGCCGACATCGAGGACAAGGTTATCGTACTCACCGGCGCGATGCAGCCAGCACGCTTTCGCGATACCGACGCCAGCTTCAACCTCGGCCTGGCCATCGGCGCCCTCAACTGCCTGCCCCACGGCGTCTACGTCGCCATGAGCGGCAAGGTGTTCCCGGTTGATCAGGTGCGCAAGAATCGGCTGGCTGGGCGGTTTGAGGGGAGGTAAAAGCGGCTGGAGGCTGAAGGCTGAAGGCTGAAGGCTGAAGGCTGAAGGCTGAAGGCTGAAGGCTGAAGGCTTAATCAGGATGAGGTCCTCGCAAAGCGGGTCAAGCAGGGTTTGCGGATCATATGCAAAAAACCAACGTCCGTACCAACTCGGACTGCTTCCAGCCTCCAGCCGCGCGGCTCGCCGCGCCGGGCATCAGCCGGTGCCGCCCACCGTAATCTGATCAATCTTCAGTGTCGGCTGCCCTACCCCGACCGGGACTGATTGGCCATCTTTGCCGCAAACGCCGACGCCGGTATCGAGCTTCAGGTCGTGGCCAACCATAGAGACGCGGTTCATGACTTCGGGGCCGTTGCCAATCAGGGTGGCGCCCTTGACCGGGGCGGTGATCTTGCCGTCTTCGATCAGGTAGGCCTCACTGGTGGAGAAGACAAACTTGCCGCTGGTGATGTCGACCTGCCCACCGCCCAGGTTGGCGCAGTAGATGCCCTTTTTCACCGAGCGGACAATCTCGTCCGGGTCGCTCTCGCCGGCCAACATGTAGGTGTTGGTCATGCGCGGCATCGGCAGGTGAGCATAAGACTCACGGCGACCATTGCCGGTAGCCGGCACGCCCATCAGGCGCGCATTCAGCTTGTCCTGCATATACCCCTTGAGCACACCGTTCTCGATCAGCGTGGTGCAGTGACTGGGCACGCCTTCGTCATCCACGCTGAGCGAGCCGCGACGGCCCGGCAGGGTGCCGTCGTCAACAATGGTACAGAGACTGGAAGCGACCTTCTCGCCAACCCGGCCGCTGTAGGCCGAGCTGCCCTTGCGGTTAAAGTCGCCCTCAAGGCCATGACCAACCGCCTCGTGCAGCAGCACGCCGGACCAGCCCGGCCCCATCACCACCGGCATGCTGCCGGCAGGCGCGGCAATCGCCTCCAGATTGACCGAGGCCTGACGCACGGCCTCGCGGGCATAGCCCAAAGCGCGCTCCTCGGCCTCAAAATACAGGTAATCAGTCCGGCCGCCGCCGCCACTGCTGCCGCGCTCGCGGCGCCCGTTCTGCTCCATGATGACGCTGACGTTCATACGCACCAGCGGACGGATGTCACCGGCCCAGGTGCCGTCACTCGCCGCGACCATGACGGTATCATGCACACCCGCCAGGCTTACGGTGACCTGACTAATGCGCGGATCAAGGCTGCGGGTATAGGCATCGAGGCGCTGCAGAAAAGCAACCTTGTCAGCCTGCGGCATCACATCCAGCGGGTTATCCGCAGCGTAAAGCGCGGGCGGCGTTGGCCGCTGCCAGGCCTGCACGCTGCCTGCCTGTCCAGCGCGAGCGATGGAGCGCGCCGCGCCAGCCGCCTGACTCAGCGCGGCAAGACGAATGTCGTTGCTGTAGGCGAAGCCGGTTTTCTCACCGGACAGGGCGCGCACACCGACCCCCTGATCGACGTGAAAGCTGCCATCCTTGACGATGCCATCTTCCAGCACCCAGGACTCGCTGATCTGATGTTGAAAATACAGATCGGCAGCGTCGACACCGGGTGCCTGCACCAGGGTGCCGAGCACACCCGCCACCGCATCAGCACTCAGCTCGGCGGGCTGCAACAGCGCCTGCTCGGCGCGGGTAACGATGTCACTCATGTTCGGTTGACTCCTTGCCTGGCGGCAACGGCTGGGCCGCCAGGGCGAAACGACGATGTCGGGTTATCGGCATGCGCGCACGCACGCCCTGCAACTGCTCTGGCACCAGCGCGCCAGTCAGCACGCCCTCGCCTGCGGGCAGGCACTGCTGGACGACACCCCAGGGGTCGATCAGGCAGCTATGACCATAGGTCTGACGCCCGCTCGGATGTTCACCCACCTGGTTGGCAGCCAACACCCAGCACTGGGTCTCAATGGCGCGCGCCCGCAGCAGTACTTCCCAGTGCGCTGCGCCAGTAACCGCGGTAAAGGCCGCCGGCACCACAATCACCTCAGCGCCGTCTGCACGCAGCGCCTGATACAGTTCGGGAAAGCGCACATCGTAACAGATACTCAGCCCCAGCCGCCCGACCGGGCTGTCGATGCAGACCACCCGGTCGCCAAAGTCGTAGTCGCGAGACTCTCGGTAACTGCCGTGATTGTCGGCGACATCCACGTCAAACAGGTGCAGCTTGTCGTACCGCGCCACCTCGTGACCGTGCTCATCCACCACCAGCTGGCACGCCATCGGCTTGCCACCTGCAGAGACAGGCAAGGGCAGGCTGCCGCCGACCAGCCAGATACCATGCTGACGCGCCTGCTCGGCCAAAAAGCGCCGCATCGGCCGCTGCACTCCCCACTCAGCCGCAGCAATCGCGGTCAACGACGCGGCACCAAAAGCGCCAAAACACTCAGGCAACAGGACCAGCTCTGCCCCCTGTTCGGCTGCCTCGGCAATCAGCCGTGCAGCCGTGTGCAGGTTGTCAGCCACCTCTGGGCCGCTGGTCATTTGCAGCGCCGCAACCGTTGCCATCTCAGTCCTCCTCGAGTGCCGCCTTGTCATCAAAGGCGCGATCAAAGTCAACGTCGGGTTTCTGCCAGTCGCCGCTGACACGGTACTTCACCGAGGCAAACCGCGCGACTTTGTCACCGAGAAGCTTGTCTGCCAGAAACAGCACGCCGCCGATCTGGGGCGCCCCGGCAATGATCGCAGCCAGCGGCAGGTTGTTGGTCACCGGCAGCGTCACCAGCAGCCCCATATCAACCTGGTTGGAACGCAGGTTGAGCTTGCCTTCCATCTGCATCTTCACTCCGGGGCCATCGAGCACAACCGGCTGCTCGCTGTGCAGGACGCCGTTCTCGACATAAAGACCGGCGTCCAGGCTGTCGTAAGCCGTGCCTTTGCTGAACAGGTCAGAGAAGTCCAGCCGCAAGCGCCGTGTCAGCGCATTAAAGTTGAGCAGACCAAACACCCGCAGCGCCTCCGCACTGCCCTCACCGCTTTGCAGCATGCCATCGCGGGCCGCGATACCCAGGGTTCCGGAGGAGCTGCGCAGCGAAAACGCAGCCGGCGAGCCTGGCCAGTTCAAGGCGGCATTGGTGACGAAGCTGTCGCTGGTGATGGTTGGTGCGTATTCCCAATTGGTAAGCACCTGGCCGATATCGTCGGCTTGCAGGCTGCCCTCAAATACCGAGTGGGCTGGCTGCTCGCGCCAGTCCATGCTGCCCGTCAGCCGCAAGCCGCGCAGATCCACATTCAGTTCCGGCAGCTGAGCTCCGGTGGCGTCAGGGCGCAGCATGAAGCTCACCGCACCCACCGGCTGCTCGCCCCAGGACAGCTGATCAATGCTGACGTCCAGCGCCGGCAGCGAGGACGGACGGAAGTCGGCGAGCGGATCTTGCGGCTCACTTGGTGCGCTCGCAGCCGCCTGCCCCAGCGGCGGCCGGTTGCGACTGGCCTCCGAGCGCGGCAGATTCAAGCGCTGCAGGTCCAGCGTCAGCGGATCGCCGCGCCCCCGGGGCACCCGGACCTGGCCGGCAACCTCAGCCTGCTCGATATCTATCAACCATTGCTGCTGGCCCTGCCGCACCCTGGCCCAGGCATCATCCAGGCTGAGACCAAAACCGCTGAAGTGCGCAGCCCGCACCTCAAGCTCGCGCAAGGGCGTATCAACCAGTCCGGACTTGGCGGCCGAGCCCGCGCCGGTTTGTGCAGCGGCAGACAACTGATCAAGCCAGCTGCGCCAGGTATTCCAGTCGAGGGTCGGCACCCGGGCCTGTACAGCCAGCCCCGGTTGCGTTGGCGTCTGCGCGGCGCCACTGGCATAGCGGATGTCACCGGCCAGCTCGCCGCCGGTACGCAACCGGGCATCAAGCCCATCGGCGGTCTGCAGGTGCCAGCGCTGCCGACCCGCGCCGAGTTGCAGGTCAAGCTGCGTGGCGCGGGTGTCTTCAGCGGTCTTGCCAAACGGTGCCGGCAACGTCAGCGCCAGACCTGCAAGGTCGCTGCGCAATTGCAGCTGCTGCTGACCGGCGGCGATATCCACCTGCGCCTGCCAGCGCAGCGAACCACTGGCCAAGCCGGCCGGCAGCGCCTTGAGCAGCGGCCAGGCCGACAGCTGCTCGACACTGTGCTGACCACTCAGCGCTAGCCGCTGAGCGCGCTCACCGCGGGGCGTCAGGCTACCCTCCACCGCAGCCCCCAGAAAGCGCGCGGACACGTCATCGGCGCGCAGTCCGGTGCCACGGGTGAAGTTGAAGCGCCCGCGCAACTGCTCCAGCGGCGCCTGCAACTGCGGAATATCAACGCGCGCGCCGTTGAGTTGAAAGTCGATGTCGGCCTGCAGCTGCGCGGGAGACTCTCCACTACGCCGCAGCGGAATCGCCAGCGCCAGCTCGCCGTCCACTTGCCCCTCACCGCTCCAGCCCGCCAGCGGGTTGCCGGTGAGACCAGCCAGGGGGCTGTCCTGCATCAGCTTGAGTGCATCACTCACTGAGCCCCTGAAGGCAGACTCTACATGCAGCTGCAGTGGCCCAGCCTGGTTCATCAGTTGACCATAGACGCGGGCGCCGTCAGCCTGGGCGTCAAGCAGCCGCGCACGACTGGCCCGAATGTCCAGCAGACCACCTCGCAACAACAGCTCGGCGTCCACCTCCGTCAGTGGCGGCCAGCCGCTCTGGAACACCAGCTCCCCCTGACGCAGGCGGGCGAACAGCCCAATGTCGCGCTCCTCAGCACTGGCCCCCTTGAGCAGCGACCCGCGGTATTCGAAGATTGCCAGCGGCACCTGCCCCTGAATGCCGCTGGCGGCCATCCAGGTTGCCAGCGCCGGGCTGAAGCCTTGCGAACGTACCGGCAGGTAAGCGCGGTGGACCGGCGCCCGGCTATCGTGCAGCGCCACGCGCAAATCCATCGTCGGTGTCTGCCCGCTTGGCGGCAGGTGCAGAGCCAAAAGTGCGTCGGCCTGCCCATCATCACCACTGACCGACAGGCCGGGTGAGTCAAGGTGCAAACCCTGTTCGCGAGACCAGCGCCAGTTGAGCAGGCCTTGTGCTCGACGATACTGCCAGCGTTCAGGAAACAGGTTGGGCAACTGCATACTCCAGGGGCCGGCATCGATGCGCAGCTCACCCTGCGCTGGCGTGCCGTGCACGGTGCCGCTAATACCACTGACAGCAGGCGCATTGCGAAACGCCGCCACGCCCACCGCATCCAACCGCGCCGCCAGATGCACGCTATCGAGCTGCCCGGACGTATCGATGCCGCCGACCTGCAACTGCCGCACAGTACCTTCAGGCGCCAGTTCGGCAAGCAACTCGGCGACCGGCTGATCCGGCGCCAGCACCTCAACCCATTCGCGCAGTCGGTCCAGCCGTAGCCGGTCCAGCGCCAGGAACCATTGCCCCGGCTGCTCGTCCTGGCGTACCAGCAAATTGGTGGTGGGCCAGACGTTTTCGCCCATGTGCAGGCTCAGGTCCTGCACATGCAGCTGACGACCGTCGCTGGCGTCCAGATATTCAAACCGGCTGAACAGGTCATGCAGCACCGGCTCACGTTCGCCGCTATGCAACCGAATCTGCGGGGCAATAAGAGTGCCTTGCAGGCGCTGCAGGCGCCCGTCCTGCCAGCTACCCCAGAACCGGCCGCCGGCGGTCAGCTCACGCAAGTGCGAGCGCTCCAGCCAGTCATGAGGCAGCCAGCGACTCCAGTCACTGGCAGGCAGCTCGACAAAGAACCCGAGTGAAGCGTCTGACAACCGCTCACCCGGCATCAAGGCACTGACCTGCCAGCGCAGGCGCTCGCCAGCCGGGAGGCTGAGGTGGCCGTCCAGGCGGTGCCAGCCATCCCCGTTGAGCAGCGTCATGTCGCCGTGTTCAAACTGCCAACGTGGCTCGCCATACGGGCTGACCTCGATGCGCGTATCCAGCAGTGTGATCCGCCGTTGCTCCCGCAAGGTGTTGACGGCCTGCTCCAGCGCGCCCAGACGGCGGGTGCGTTCACCCACCCCCTGCAGATGCCACTGGCCCTGCTCGTCCTCGCTCAAGGAAAGCGCCAGCCCGCGAATCTGCAGCGCATCCATGACCGGACGTCGCAGCCACAGGCTGCGCCAGACATCCAGTCGCGCGGTGACATCATCCAGGTCGAACAGCACCTCACTGTCAGGCTGCAGGCTTTCATGCACACGCAGCCCGCGCAGCGTCAGGACCGGCTGCGCGCCCTGCATCTGCCCCTGCAGGGAGCGCAGTTCAATGTGCCGCCCGGCCAGCTCCTCAACCTTGGCAACCAGCTCCTGCTGGTAGTTCTCGACCGTCGGCACCAGCATACGGCCGAGGCTTACGTAGGCAGCCGCAGCCAGCAGCCAGCCGACCAGCAGCAGGATCAGCCCATTGAGCGCGCGGAGTAGCCAACGTTGCCTGAGCACCGGAATCAGCCTGCCATCACATCAGCACCACATCGTACTGTTCCTGGGTGTACATGGTTTCCACCTGGAACTTGATCGGTCGCTCGATAAACAACTCCAGATCAGCAACGTTGCCAGACTCTTCGTCCAGCAGGCGATCAATCACCGCCTGCGACGCCAGCACCGTGTAGGAGCCAGCCTGATAGGCACGTGCCTCGCGCAGGATTTCGCGGAAGATTTCGTAGCACACCGTCTCCGGCGTTTTCTGAATGCCACGACCATGACAGCTCGGACAAGGCTCGCACAGCACCTGCTCAAGACTCTCGCGGGTGCGCTTGCGGGTCATCTGCACCAGGCCCAGCTCGGTGATGCCGATGATATTGGTCTTGGCGTGATCGCGTTCCAGCTGCTTTTCCAGCGTGCGCTGCACCTGGCGCTGGTGCTCCTCATCTTCCATGTCGATAAAGTCGATGATGATGATGCCGCCAAGGTTACGCAGGCGCAGCTGGCGGGCAATTGCGGTCGCCGCTTCGAGGTTGGTCTTGAAGATGGTCTCTTCGAGGTTGCGGTGGCCGACAAAGGCGCCGGTATTGACGTCAATGGTGGTCATCGCTTCGGTCTGGTCGATCACCAAGTGGCCGCCAGACTTGAGCATCACACGCCGGTCCATGGCCTTCTGAATCTCGTCTTCGACGCTGTAGAGATCAAAGATCGGCCGCTCACCCGGGTAGTGCTCCAGCAGCTCCTCGACCCCCGGCATCAGCTCGTGCACAAACTGTTCGACCTTCTGAAAGGTTTCACGCGAGTCGATACGCACCTTCTCCAGCCTGGGGTTGGCCAGATCGCGCAGGGTACGCAGGGCCAGCGGCAGGTCTTCGTAGATCACCGAGGGCGCCGGCGCGGTGCCCATCTGCTGGGCGATCTGCTGCCACAGACGGCGCACGTAGCGAATGTCGACCAGAATATCCTCCGGCCTGGCGCCTTCGGCGGCGGTGCGCAGGATATAACCGCCAGCCTCCTCAATGTCTTCACTTTCCTGGCAGTCAGCAACAACCTGTTTCAGACGCTCGCGCTCGGCTTCGTCTTCGATTTTCAGCGAGATGCCCACATGCGGCGTGCGCGGCATGTACACCAGATAGCGTGAAGGGACCGACAGGTGCGTCGTCAGGCGCGCGCCCTTGGTGCCAATCGGGTCCTTGGTGACCTGCACCACCAGCGCCTTGCCTTCGTGCACCAGGGCGCTGATCGGCTCTACTGCCTGGCCCTCGCGCTGGGAGATTTCGGAGGCGTGAATAAAGGCCGCCCGTTCCAGCCCGATATCGACAAAGGCCGCCTGCATACCCGGAAGTACACGCACCACCTTGCCCTTGTAGATATTGCCGACGATGCCACGGCGCTGGGTACGCTCGACGTGCACTTCCTGCAGCACGCCGTTCTCGACCAGCGCAACGCGGGTTTCCATCGGCGTGATATTGATGAGAATTTCTTCGCTCATGGGCTCTCTCGCTTCTTGTCTGTCACCACAATACCGGTGATTGGAGGCCCGGAACAGCCGCGTCAGGGCCGTTGCCAGCAGGAAATGCCAAAGCCCTCAAGCAAACTGGCGGTCTCGCGCAGCGGTAACCCGACCACCGCGCTGTAGCTACCTTCGATACGATCAACAAAGACCGCGCCCAGACCCTGAATACCATAGGCGCCAGCCTTGTCTGCCGGCTCGCCGGTATCCCAGTAATCCGCCAGCTCCTGCGCACTCAGGGGGCGGAAGCAGACCCGGGTATCGACCCGCTGCAGCGCGATACGTTCGTCCCGGGCGACCGCCACTGCGGTCATCACCCAATGCTCGTCCGCAGACAGCTTGCCCAGCATCTCCAGCGCATGAGCCCGGTCATGCGGCTTGCCGAGAATCTGGCCGCGATGCACCACCGCGGTGTCCGCCGCCAGCACCACCCGCCCCGGGCTGGAAGCAACCGCGGCCAGCGCCTTATCACGGGTCACCCGCTCGACGTAGGCCTCGGGCGTCTCGCCCGGCAATACCCGCTCATCAACCTCGCTGGGGCGCTGGGTGCAGGGCACACCAATCTGCGCCAGCAGCTCGCGCCGGCGTGGCGAGGCCGAGGCCAGCAGCAGTTCAATTGACATGGAAACGCCGACGTACGCCGCGCAGCAACGAGAAGACCCAGGGCCAGAGCACCGCACTGACTACCGCAGGCAACAAGAACAGTAAGGTCGGCGGCCGGTTGCCGCTCAGACTGTTGAGCCAGAGTGCAACCATCTGCGCAATCCCAAAGACCGGCAGCATTACCAGGCTCTGCTGCCACAGTGGGAAGCGGCGAATGCGTTGATACAGCAGCAGCACCATCCAGACCACCAGCGTCATCACCAGCGCGTTTTGTCCAAACAGCTGGCCGAACAAGACGTCCGACAGCAGGCCTGCCAGCCAGGCGGTCAGCAGGCCGACCCGGTGCGGCAGCGCCATGACCCAGCACGAGAGCACCAGCGCCAGCCACATCGGGCGGGCCAGGCTGACCGGCTCGGGCAGCGGCATGACGCTGAGCAGCAGCGCCACCACAATACTCAGGATGATCGCCAGACTAGTCTGCATTGGCTGCCTCCCCGGCCGGCTGGCCCTCGCTATCGGCAGCGGGAGTTCGTACCGCCCCGTCAGCACTCGGTGCCGCTTCGCCACCCAGCTCCAGCGCCGGCAACACATCGCCATAACCGCTTTCCGGGCTGAATACCAACAGCAGATAACGGCTGCGACTGAGCTGCGCCGACGGCGTGACCCGCACCTCGGCAAAGGACTGAGCAGGGTGCCGCGTCACCGCCTGCACCCGACCGACCGGGTAACCGGCTGGGAAGCGCTGGCCAAGACCTGAGCTGACCACAATGTCGCCCTCGCGCACGTCGGCGGTGTCGCCCACGTAGCGCAGCTCCAGCCACTCGTTGCGACCCGTACCGCTGGCAATGGCGCGCAGGCCATTACGGTTGATCTGCACCGGCAGGCTGTGGGATGCATCAGTCACCAGCAGCACCCGAGCGCTATGCGGCAGCACCTCGACAACCTGCCCCATCAGCCCGCTGGCATCCAGCACTGGCTGGCCCAGAAACACGCCATCGGCCTCGCCCTTGTCGAGCAGGATGCGTTGGGTAAAGGGGTTGGGGTCCACACCGATAAGCTCAGCCACCAGCACCCGCTCGTCCACCAGCGAAGAGGAGTTGAGCAGCTCGCGCAGGCGCACGTTCTGTTCGGTCAGGGTGGCGAGTTTTTGCAGTTTGCGCTGGGTTAGCAGCGCTTCGGCGCGCAGCCGCTCATTATCAGCAATCAGCTCGGCCCGACTGGTGGTCAGTTCGGAGACCGACTGCCAGGCCCGCACCGGCATTTCAGCAGCCGAATACAACGGCGCCACCAGCAGACCGAGCTGATGGCGCAGGGGCTTGAGGGCGTCAAAACGGGCGTCGACCACCATGAGCACGATGGACAACACCGTGAGCACAATCAGGCGGACACCGAGCGACGGCCCCTTGATAAATAGCGGTTTGATGGCAGGTTCCTCGCAGCCACTGGCGTGTTGCGGTCAACGGCCCGCCGCGCAGCAGCGGGCCGGCAGCCGACTCACTCGGTCGACAGCAGATCCATGGTGTGCTGGTCCATCATTTCCAGCGCACGGCCACCGCCGCGAGCAACGCAGGTCAGCGGCTCCTCGGCAACAATTACCGGCAGGCCGGTTTCCTGGGTTAGCAGCTTGTCCAAATCACGCAGCAGCGCACCACCGCCGGTCAGAATCAGGCCACGCTCGGCGATATCGGAAGCCAGTTCCGGCGGAGATTGCTCCAACGCGCTCTTGACTGCCTGTACGATGGTTGCCAGCGACTCCTGCAGCGCTTCAAGCACCTCGTTGGAGTTGAGGGTAAAGCTGCGCGGCACACCCTCAGCCAGATTGCGCCCACGAACATCGACTTCCAGGGTTTCGCCACCAGGGAAGGCGACGCCGATTTCCTGCTTGATGCGCTCGGCGGTGGATTCGCCGATCAGGCTGCCGTAGTTACGGCGTACATAGGTCACGATGGCTTCATCAAAACGGTCACCACCAACCCGGACGGATTCAGCGTACACCACGCCGTTAAGGGAGATCAGCGCGATCTCGGTAGTACCACCACCGATATCCACGACCATGGAGCCGCGCGCCTCTTCAACCGGCAGGCCGGCACCGATGGCGGCAGCCATTGGCTCTTCGATCAGGTACACCTCGCGGGCGCCAGCACCCAGGGCTGACTCACGGATCGCCCGACGCTCAACCTGGGTAGACTTGCACGGTACGCAGATCAGCACACGCGGGCTCGGCTGGATAAAGCTGTTCTCGTGCACCTTGTTGATGAAGTATTGCAGCATCTTTTCGCAGACACTGAAGTCGGCGATAACGCCGTCTTTCATCGGACGAATGGCCTGGATGTTGCCGGGCGTGCGTCCCAGCATGCGTTTGGCATCAGTACCAACGGCAACAACACTTTTCTGATTGCCGGCGGTGGTGCGAATGGCAACCACCGACGGTTCGTCCAGCACAATGCCACGATCGCGGACGTAAATGAGGGTGTTGGCAGTGCCCAGGTCGATGGACAGATCACTGGAAAACATGCCACGAATTTTTTTGAACATGCGTTGACTAGACCCCGAGGACGCGTGGGTTAATGGTAAAAATATAAAGAAAGCACTGATAAGCCACCTGCCCGCTGCATTGCCGCAGGGATGGATAGCGGCAAAAGGCCTTTAGAAAACAGGGCAAACAGGTAGCTGATCGGTACCTCCGGAAGTGTCGCAACTCTAACAATGGCGGGGTTTTTGGGCAAGGCGCGCTGTGGTAAATTCCCGCCTTTGCCCGCATTTCCCGTGGCGAACCACCCAACGGCGCCTGTCGCCAGCAGCCAACCGGAATTCTTCCGGCTACATGGAGCTTTACACATGTCCCTGGACCGCACCGATGTGGAAAAGATCGCGCATCTGGCCCGTATCGCCATCAGCGAGGATGAAATCCCCGCTACTACCGCCAAACTGTCCGGCATTCTGGACCTGATCGACAAGATGCAGGCGGTGGACACCAGCAACGTCACACCGCTCGCCCACCCGCTGGAAACCACCCAGCGCCTGCGCGCCGACGAAGTCACCGAAAGCAACCAGCGCGACGCCTACCAGGCCATCGCACCGGCCACCGAAGAAGGTCTGTACCTGGTTCCCAAGGTCATCGAATAATCCTGCCGCGCCGACAAGAGACTACTCCCATGCACGAAAAAACGCTGGCCGAACTGTCCCAGGCCCTGCAGAGCAAGGCGCTGTCGAGCGTCGAGCTGACCCAGCACTACCTCAAGCGCATCGAGCAGCTTGATGGCAGCCTCAACAGCTATATCACCGTTACCGCCGAGTCCGCACTGGAGCAAGCCAAGGCCGCCGATGCGCGCATTGCCGCCGGCAACGCCACCGCCCTGACCGGCATCCCGCTGGCGCACAAGGACCTGTTCTGCACCCAGGGCCAGCGCACCAGCTGCGGCTCGAAGATGCTCGACAACTTCATCTCGCCGTACGAGTCCACCGTTACCCAGCGCTTTCTGGATGCCGGCGCGGTCAGCCTCGGCAAGACCAACCTTGATGAGTTCGCCATGGGCTCGTCCACCGAGTCCAGCTTCTATGGCCCGACCCGCAACCCGTGGGATACCGACCGGGTACCCGGCGGCTCCTCTGGCGGCTCCGCCTCGGCCGTTGCCGCGCGCCTGTGCGCCGCCGCCACCGGTACCGACACTGGCGGCTCGATCCGTCAACCGGCTGGCTTCACCGCCCTGACTGGCCTGAAGCCGACCTACGGCCGCGTTTCGCGCTGGGGCATGGTCGCCTACGCATCCAGCCTGGATCAGGGCGGCCCGATGGCCCGCAGCGCCGAAGACTGCGCGCTGATGATGCAGGTCATGGCTGGCTTTGATGCCAAGGACTCCACCAGTGTCGACCAACCGGTACCGGATTACAGCGCCGGCCTGAATGACTCGCTCAAGGGCCTGCGCATCGGCCTGCCGAAGGAGTACTTCTCCGCCGGTCTGGATGCTGCCACGGCTGATGCCATCAGCGCTGCCGTCAAGCAGTTCCAGGCGCTCGGTGCCGAGGTCAAGGAAATCAGCCTGCCAAATGCCGAGCTGGCGATCCCGGCCTACTACGTCATCGCACCAGCTGAAGCCTCCTCCAACCTGTCACGCTTTGACGGTGTGCGCTTTGGCTATCGCTGCGAGAACCCGGCCGACCTGAGCGACCTGTACAAGCGCTCACGCGCCGAAGGCTTTGGCGCCGAAGTGAAACGCCGCATCATGGTTGGCGCCTACGCGCTGTCCGCTGGCTACTACGACGCCTACTATCTGCAGGCGCAGAAGATTCGCCGCCTGATCAAGAACGACTTCATGGCCGCCTACGAGCAGGTCGACGTCATTCTCTGCCCGACCTCGCCGACCCCGGCGTTCAAGATCGGCGAGAAGATCGACGACCCGGTCAGCCTCTACCTGACCGACATCTACACCATTACCGCCAACCTGGCCGGCGTTCCGGGCGTTGCCCTGCCTGCCGGGTTTGCCAACGGTCTGCCGCTGGGCATGCAACTGCTGGGGCCCTACTTCAGCGAAGCCCGTCTGCTCAACATCGCGCACCAGTACCAGCAGGTTACCGACTGGCACCAGCGCGCTCCGGCCGGCTACTGAGAGGATTGACAGCAATGCAATGGGAAATCGTCATCGGGCTGGAAATCCACGCCCAGCTCACCACCGCCTCGAAGATCTTCTCCGGCAGCGCCACCACCTTCGGCGCCGAAGCCAACACCCAGGCCAGCCTGGTTGATCTGGGCATGCCGGGCACCCTGCCGGTGCTCAACGCCGGCGCCGTGCGTAACGCGGTCAAGTTCGGTCTGGCGATCGACGCCGAGATTGGCATGACCAACGTTTTCGCGCGCAAGAACTACTTCTACCCGGACCTGCCCAAGGGCTACCAGACCAGCCAGATGGATCACCCGATCGTCGGTAAGGGCCACCTGGACATCACCCTGGAAGACGGCACCGTCAAGCGCGTCGGCGTGACCCGTGCGCATCTGGAAGAAGACGCCGGCAAAAGTCTGCACGAAGACTTCCACGGCATGAGCGGCATCGACCTCAACCGCGCCGGCACCCCGCTGCTGGAGATCGTCTCCGAGCCGGACATGCGCAGTGCCAAGGAAGCGGTCGCCTACGCCAAGACCATTCACTCGTTGGTGCGTTATCTGGGCATCTGCGACGGCAACATGGCCGAAGGCTCGCTGCGCTGCGACTGCAACGTCTCGGTCCGCCCCAAGGGTCAAAGCGAGTTCGGTACCCGCTGCGAGATCAAGAACGTAAACTCCTTCCGCTTTATCGAAAAGGCGATCAACACCGAAGTCCAGCGCCAGATCGAGCTGATCGAAGACGGCGGCAAGGTGGTACAGGAAACCCGCCTGTACGATCCGAACAAGGACGAAACCCGCTCCATGCGCAGCAAGGAAGAAGCCAACGACTACCGCTACTTCCCCTGCCCGGACCTGCTACCCGTGGTACTGGAGCCGAGCTTTATTGAAGAGGTTCGTGGCGAACTGCCGGAGCTGCCGCAACAGAAGCGCGAGCGCTTCGAAAGCCAGTTTGGCCTGTCGACCTACGACGCCAGCGTCTTGAGCGCCAGCCGCGAACTGGCTGACTACTTCGAACAGGTGCAGAAAACCTGTGGTGACGCCAAGCTGGCCGCCAACTGGGTGATGGGCGAGCTGTCCAGCCTGCTCAACAAGCAAGGCCTGGAGATCGAGCAGTCGCCGGTCAGCGCCGATCAGCTGGGCGGCATGATCCTGCGCATCAAGGACAACACCATCAGCGGCAAGATCGCCAAGATGGTGTTCGAGGCACTGGCCGCCGGCGAAGGCGACTCTGCCGATGCCATCATCGAAGCCAAGGGGCTGAAGCAGGTCACCGACAGCGGCGCCATCGAAGCCATGCTGGATGAGGTGCTGGCCGCCAACGCCGAGCAACTGGAGCAGTACCGCGCCAGCGACGAAGCCAAGCGCGGCAAGATGTTCGGCTTCTTCGTCGGTCAGGCCATGAAGGCCTCCAAGGGCAAGGCCAACCCGCAGCAGGTCAACGAACTGCTGCGCAAGAAGCTGGAAGGCTGAACCGGCGGGCGGCGGCGTGGTCTCAGATCTCGCCGCCGCCACCCGGGACTCTCCCCATGCTTCGCGCCCTGCTGATCGTCCTTGCTACCCTGCTGGCCAGCAGCGCCACGGCAGATGATCTCTCGCTGGGCGATCCCGGCTGGACTCAGACCGGCAAAGCCTCCTACTACTCCTCCCGCCTGCACGGCCGACGCACCGCCAGCGGCGAGCCTTACGATGAAACCGACCTCACCGCAGCGCATCCGCAGCTGCCCTTCGGCACTCTGGTTGAGGTGACCAACCTGTACAACAACCGCTCGGTTGTTCTGCGCATCAACGACCGTGGCCCCTTTGTTGGCCACCGGATCATCGACGTTTCACAGAGCGCCGCCGAGCTGCTGGGCATGATTCGCGCTGGCAGTGCGCGGGTGCGTATCGAGGTGCTGGACCCGGACCAGCAGAGCGAATAAGCGGAACCTTTGCCCCGACCGGCTATCCTTTTACAGGTAACGAGCAGAAACAAAGCGGACATCGGCGCGCTCCCGCCCGCCTGCCAGCCTGGTGCTGCTCGCCCTTAAAGCCGGCGACCCGACCGGCATACGCAGGACAAGGAGATCTGCATGACTGACGCCAAGCGTGGCTGGCAATCAACCGTACTGGTTCCCGTGTTTGCCCCTGCCGTGATTGTGACCCTGCTACTGGTCATCGGCACCATCAGCAACCCCGAGCTGGCTGGCTCACTGTTTTCCAGTACGCTGGCCTATATCACCGACACCTTTGGCTGGTTCTACATGCTGGCGGTCGCCAGCTTTCTGCTGTTCGTGGTGCTGGTCGCCTGCAGCAGCTGGGGCAACATCCGCCTCGGGCCGGACCACGCCGAGCCGCAGTACAGCTTCCCGGCCTGGTTTGCCATGCTGTTCTCCGCCGGCTACGGCATCGCCCTGCTGTTCTTTGGCGTAGCCGAGCCGGTCACCCACTTTGCCAGCCCGCCCGCGGGCGCCCCGGAGACGCTGGACGCGGCCAAGCAGGCGATGCAGATCGCCTTCTTCCACTGGGGCTTTCATATCTGGGCCATCTATGGGTTGGTCGGCCTGGTACTGGCCTACTTTGCCTTTCGCCACGGCCTGCCGCTGTCGATGCGATCGGCCCTCTACCCGCTGATCGGAGAGCGCATTCATGGCCCCATCGGGCACACCGTAGACGTGGTCGCCATTCTCGGTACCCTGTTCGGCATCGCCACCACCCTGGGCCTGTCGGTTGCGCAGATCAATGCGGGCCTGAACTACCTCTGGCCCAGCATTCCGGTGGCCAGCAACGTGCAGGTCATCGCCATCATTGTGGTGACCGGACTGGCCTTATTCTCGGTAGTCGCCGGCCTCGACAAGGGGGTCAAGAATCTCTCCATCCTCAACATGGTGCTGGCGGTGTCGCTGATGCTGTTCGTGTTTCTGGTTGGCCCGTCGATCTTTATCCTCGAGGCCTTTTTGCAGAATACCGGCAGTTATCTGAACAACATTGTCGAGCGCACCTTCAACCTGCAGGCTTACACCCATAGCGACTGGATCGGCAACTGGACCCTGTTCATCTTCGGCTGGACCATCGCCTGGGCGCCCTTTGTCGGGCTGTTTATCGCCAAGATCAGCCGTGGGCGCACCATTCGCCAGTTCGTCTTTGGCGTGATGCTGGTGCCAACCATGTTTACCTTCCTGTGGTTCTCGGTGTTTGGTGACACGGCCCTGCATCTGATCATGAACGAAGGTTACACCACCTTGATCAGCGAAGTGCAGGCAGACAAGGCCATCGCCCTGTTCAAACTGTTCGAGCGCTTGCCACTGACCGCCATCGTGTCCTTCATCACGGTGGTGCTGATCGTCACCTTCTTCGTCACCTCCTCTGACTCTGGCTCGCTGGTAATCGACTCCCTGGCATCCGGCGGCGTGATGCAGACACCGGTCTGGCAACGCGCGTTCTGGGCCATTCTGGAGGGTCTAGTGGCGGCGGTACTACTGATTGCCGGCGGCCTCAGCGCCCTGCAGACCATGACCATCGTCACCGCCCTGCCCTTTGCCATCATCATGATCATTGCCATGCTCGGCATGTGGCGCGCGCTGGTGATCGAAGGCCACCGCGATGTCAGCCTGCTGCACCAGATGCAGGTCAGTCGCTACAGCGACAACAGCCTGGCAACCAACTGGAAGAAGCGCCTGGCCGGTATCGTCAACTTCCCCGATCGTGCGGCGGTGGAAGGTTTTATCAACCAGACCGCCATGCCCGCCATGCAGCGCCTGAGCGATGCACTGGTGGAACAGGGTTGGCCAACCAAGGCCGAGCGCGACCCGGAGAATGGCCGGGTGTACCTGGAAATCCACAAGCCGGATCAGCTCGACTTCATTTACGAGGTGCGCCTGCGCGAATACCTGCGCCCAGATTTTGCCTATCCGGAAATGCGCCGTACCGACAACAACGAGCAGCAACATTACTACCGGGCTGAGGTGTTCCTGCGACGCGGCGGCCAGACCTACGATGTGTATGGCTACGACGAGCAGGAAATGATCGGCGATATTCTCGACCACTTCGAGAAGTACCTGCACTTCCTGCATATTTCACCAGGCGTGCTGCCGTGGAATATGGCAGAACACGATGAAATGCTGCAGCCTCCCACCACCTGACGCCACCAGCTGTCAGACACAAAAAAACCGGCGCACGCGCCGGTTTTTTTATTGCCAAGACCTTACTGCTGGAGGATCTGAATGACCGCCGGATCCTGGAACACGCGGGTCAGAGCATCACTCATGACATCGCTCACCAGCTGAGTATTAGTCTGCTGGTTCGGTGCGTAGCCAAAGCGCTGCTGCAGCGAGGAGCTGTAACGACCCTGGTAGTTCTTGTTCATGTTGCGCGCCTCGGCCACAAAGGTCGCGCTGATATCGGCCTGGGTGACATAAACCGAACTCTTGGGCGACTGATAACTTAGGTCAGACAAATTCAGGGTCAGGCTATTGGCATTCGGCGTACCCTGCGGCACCACGTTAAAGCCCAGCTGGCGCAGAGCGCTCTCAACCTGCTGACGTACCGCCGGCAAAGCGCTGTCGCTGATGGTGATATTGCTGGAGTCGGGATAGATACCGCCACGGGTGCCCAGAATCTTGCTCTGGCGCGTGTCCTGCACCTGCACGGTCACCGGCTGTTGCTGGGCAACCGGGTTGAGCGGCTTGTTGATCTGCGGTTGTACTGTCAGTTGCTGCGGGCTGTGCGCGCAACCCACCAGGGCCGCCGTCAGCGCCGCCAGCAACACCATGCCTGAACGCTTGAGCATAAGTAGCTTACTCCTGCCATCTATCGGAAAAATCAGTTTGTCACCGGATTGCTGCCGGTTTGGACAGGCGCAGCATACTCCGGTTCCGAGGCCGCTGACAGAGGCCTGCACTGTCATCATCCTGCAATGCAGATAGGCCAAGCTGGCGGCCAGAATGACTGAGGAGTCTTCCGCCATGCTCAACGCTCTGTTCAAGCGTCGCCGCTGCTACGCACAGCTCAGCCCCCAAGGGCTGTGTCTCGCCCTGTGGGAACTCAAGGACGCTCCGCGTCAGGGACACTGGGTAGAGGTGTGTGAGATGGAGCCGCGCTGGATCGGCAAGCCGTTGCCGGCAAGCGCCCGCGTTATCCGCACCGCACGCCGCAACCAGTGGCGCCTGCTGCCGGCCTGAGCCGGCGGCAAACTACCCTCAACGGGCGCCGGCTGCTTCCAGCACAGCAACGTACTCTTCGCCCTGCGCGTGTTCACGTACGGTCTCGGCAAAGGTGCGACCTTCACCGTTGGCGGCATTCAGATCAAAGCCTTCGGCCTTGAACATCACCAGAAAACGCTCAAAATCCTCGATACGCAGGCCACGGTAGGCGCGTACCAGCAGGTGATAGTCGGCTGACTCGTCACTGTTATAAGGACGCGCGTTGAGAAATACCGCGACCTGCTCGTCGGTCATCGGCTCGCCGATCACCTTTTCTTTGTCTTTACGCATGATGCTTCCTCACTGGCTCAGGGCGGGCATTGTAACCATCCGCCGCACAGCTCACCAGCTCAGCGGCCGCCAGGCTGGGTTGCCGAATGCACGTCAGCCCAAATCAGCCCATTGCCGTAAAAGCGCCCCTGCACATAATCGGCACCGGGCGCCTCCAGTTGCTGACGGATGACCGACAGCAGGCTCAGAGGGTAAGTGATAACCAGCGTGTTGGCGCCATCCTCCAGCCGCGCAGCGCGCAGGCCGGCGTCGCCCGCAACAAAGTGCAGTCGCGCCCGCTCAACCGGACTACCCGGCAACAACGAACGCCCTTCCAGCAGCAGCCAGACAGCCGCTTCGGCCTGGTTGGGGCGCCCGCCGGGGCGCAGCTCGCTGCCCACGGTCAGGCTGTAGCGCTGCACTTCAAACAGCACCTGCTCGGGCTTGTCCTGCCGCTGGCCAAAGGGGTCAGCCGGCAGGTACTCGTCGTGCGGCAGGCTGACCTGGGCCGCCAGCAGCGGCGCCAGCAGACTCAAGCCCGCACCCAGCAGCCAGGCGCGCATCGCTTAGTGGCCCTTGAGAGCAAAGATACCAGCGGCGTTACGCCAGTAGCCCTTGTAATCGAGGCCGTAACCGAAGATATAGCGGTCTTCGACATCCAGGCCGGTAAAGTCGGCGCGCATGCCCGGATAGGCCTTGCGATCATGCTGCTTGTCCAGCAGTACGGCGGTGTAGACATGCTCGGCGCCCGCATCACGGCAATACTCGACGATCGCGGCCAGGGTATGGCCCTCGTCCAGAATGTCATCGATGATCAGCACGCTGCGGCCCGCCAGCGAGTGCTCGGCGCGCGCCTTCCAGAACAGCTCGCCGCCAGACAGCTTGTTGCGATAGCGCGTGGCGTGCAGGTAACCCACTTCCATTGGAAAGGGCAGTTTGGGCAGCAACTTGCCACTGATGATCAGGCCGCCGTTCATTACGCTGTAGACAATCGGGTTGCTGTCACTCAACCGGGTGTTGATGTCATCGGCCATGCGCTGCAGCGCTGCCTCGACGTCTGCCTCGGTGAAGAGACAGTCCGCCTCCGCCATCACTTCTTTAATATGCTGCAGCTCTACCGCCATGACTGACCTCCGCTGGTGCCGGAAAAAAGGGGCGAAAAATACCCATGTCGTCGCGAAAGCACAAGTATAGGAAGCACTGAACAATTTCACACGGCCTCTGCGAGTGCCCATGCGTGCAGCTGCCTGCCGGAGCGTGCGCCCCTGCGGCATGTTGACCCGGGCCCGGCTGTGCCATAATTGCCGCGCCCTTCTCGCAACAGAGTAACTTTCCGATGAACGTCAAAGAAATCCGCCACCCCCTGATCCGACACAAGCTAGGCCTGATGCGCCGTGATGACATCAGCACCAAGAACTTTCGCGAACTGGCCCAGGAAGTTGCCGCCCTGCTGACCTATGAAGCGACGCAGGACATGGCGGTTGAAGCCCATACCATCAAGGGCTGGTGCGGCGATGTGCAGGTCGAGAAACTCAGCGGCAAGAAGGTTACCGTGGTGCCCATCCTGCGTGCCGGTCTGGGCATGCTCGATGGCGTCCTCAGCCTGGTCCCCAGCGCCAAGGTCAGCGTGATCGGCCTGGCGCGCAACGAGGAAACCCTGGAGGCAGACACATACCTGGAAAAGCTGGTCGGCGAGCTGAACCAGCGCATGGCACTGATCATCGACCCGATGCTGGCCACCGGCGGCTCCATGATTGCCACCATCGACATGCTGAAAAAGGCCGGCGCCCGCGAGATTCGCGCGCTGGTTCTGGTAGCCGCGCCCGAGGGCATCAAGCGGGTCAACGATGCCCACCCCGATGTACAGATCTACACCGCCTCGGTTGATCAGCGCCTGAACGAACAGGGCTACATCATTCCGGGCCTAGGTGACGCCGGTGACAAGATCTTCGGCACCAAGCAGAAGGATATCGTCTGATGGAGGGCGTACAGACTCACGGCTGGCGCACCGCGCTAGCCGGCTCACAGATGCTGTTTGTCGCCTTTGGCGCGCTGGTGTTGATGCCGCTGATTACCGGCATGAACCCGAGCGTGGCGTTGTTCACCGCAGGTATAGGCACCCTGCTGTTCCAGTTCACCACCCATCGCCAGATGCCAATTTTCCTGGCCTCAAGCTTCGCCTTTATTGCTCCCATCATGCACAGCAACCAAACCTGGGGCCTGCCGGCCACGCTGGGTGGCCTGGTCGCTGCTGGGGTGATGTATATCCTGCTTAGCCTGATCATTCGCTGGCGTGGACCGGGCTTTATCCAGCGACTGCTGCCACCGGTGGTGGTGGGTCCGGTCATCATGGTCATTGGCCTGGGGCTGGCTTCCACCGCCGTCAACATGGCAATGGGCAAGTCAGGTGACGGCAACCAGCAACTGGTGGATTACAACACGGCGATCCTTATTGCAGCGGCCTCGCTGGCCACCACCATTGTGGTCGCGGTCTTTGCCAAGGGGCTGTTCCGCCTGGTGCCGATTCTGGCCGGCGTACTGGTGGGTTATGTGCTGTCCTGGCTGCTGGGTGTGGTCGACTTCAGCCAGGTTGCTGAATCGCCCTGGCTAGCGGTGCCGGCTTTTGTTGCGCCGGAGTTTCATATGGCGGCCATCCTGTTCATGATTCCGGTCGCCATTGCGCCGGCCATCGAACACATTGGCGACGTGCTGGCCATTGGCGGCGTCACCGGCAAGAACTACCTGGAAAAACCAGGCCTGCAGAACACCCTACTGGGTGACGGCATCGCCACCTCGGCGGCAGCCTTTCTCGGCGGCCCGCCCAACACCACCTACTCGGAAGTCACCGGCGCGGTCATGCTGACCCGCAACTTCAACCCCAATGTGATGATCTGGGCAGCTGTGTTTGCCATCGGCCTGGCCTTTGTCGACAAGTTTGGCGCGGTGCTGTTGGGAATGCCGGTGCCGGTCATGGGCGGCATTCTTTGCCTGCTGTTCGGCTCGATCGCCGTTGTTGGCCTGAACACCCTGGTACGCAATCAGGTTGATCTGGCGCAGGCCCGCAACCTGTGCATCGTCTCTGTCACCCTGGTATTTGGCATCGGCGGCATGGTTATCGGCAATGACAGCTTCAGCCTGCAGGGCATCAGCCTGTGCGGCGTGGTCGCCATTGTGCTTAACCTGCTGCTGCCCAAGGGCGAGGACGAGAACGCTCTGCCGCATCAGTAACGCACGACAGGCGCTGATCCCGCACCCTGCGGGTCAGCGCCGCCAGCAGCGCGCGTCGGCCGGCGTGCGCTGCCCCAGCTGATTGAGCGTCAGCTCAGCGCAGACATCACCAGCCATCAAGCCACCAGGCACCGCCTGAGCACGCAGCACAAAGCGCTGCTCATAACGCTCCGCACTCAGCTGAAAAACCGCAGCCCCCTGCGCCGGACTCTGCTGCCACAGCCCCTCGACAGTGCCCTCGTCATAGCTGCCAGCGCTGGCATAGTGGTGTTCAAAACGCTGGGCATTATCCAGCAGCAGACCGCTGACCTCAGCTCGCTGGCCCTTGCGTACATGCTCCTGGTAGCCGGGGTAGGCAATGGCCGCAAGCAGGCCAATGATCGCCACCACCACCACTAGCTCCAGCAGGGTAAAGCCGCACGCGCGCCTCATAGCAATTGCCGCCAGTGAATCCGCGCAAACACGCAGCGCCCGCCGCCGGCCAGCAGCGCGCTGCCTTCACTGCCCTGCAGCAGGTAGTGCTCAGTCTCACAGCCGGGCAGCGCCACCTCCGGGTCTGCCTCCGCGCGCAGTACCTGCGGCAGACCGGGCAGGCCGATATCCAGCTCGATACCGACCACACCAATGTCTGCCTCATTGACCTGCAGATCGGCGTTGCCATCCAGGCTGGCGAAGGGCGGCGCCAGACCGGTATCCAGCGCCAGCGACACCAGCCAGCCACTGCTCTGGTGGCGACAGGGGTCTGCGGCGCTGCGGCGCGGGATCAACGTACTGAACAACACCCGGCTACCCACGACCGTGGCCGCATCGACCACCCGCTCGGCACTGACCGAATGCACCGGCAACGGCACATACCAGCCCGCCTGCTGCCGCCAGTCCAGCGCAGTACCGTCCACTTTTCGGCTACTGACCGTGTCGCCCTGCTGCAGCCTGCGCTGCGCCAAATCGGCCACGCTCAACGTTCGCCCCGAGGGCGCCAGGCGCAGCGCATAGAATGCCTGCTGCTCCCGGCTTTGCGCATCGCCTTGGGCCAACAGGCGGCCACTGCCAAACAGCAGCAGTGGCGCCTTGGCCGGCGTGCTTAGGTGGAGCAGCGGGGCGGCCGTCAGCGGCTGGCCCGGCGGAGCAGCAAACAGCGGCGCGCTGCGGTTGATCACCTGCCAGTGCTGCGGGTCGTCTGCGCTCAGATCAAAGCCCCACAGCTGCCCGTGCAGGTCACCGGCGTACGCTGCCACGACGTTTTCATTGGTATCACGTTGCAGGGTCACGGCAGACAAACCGTTGCCCTCGGGCGTGCCCGCCCTGGAAGGCAGGTCAAATTGCCTGAGCAGTTCGCCAGTTTCCGCATCCAGCACCAGCAAACTGGCCAGGCCCGCAGCGCTACCGTAGCCGTTGCCGGTGATCAGCAACGCACGCCCAGCCTTGTTGAACACCTGCGGGGCGGCATATACATGGCCAAGCGCCTGCCAGCCCGGCAGCGTTGCTTCCACCTCCCAAAGTGCGCCAAGGGCGTTACCTGCATCGCGCTGGTCAAATAGCCGGACAGCAAACAGCCCTTTGCCGCCGGCACCCAACCCGGCCGCTGCCAGCGTGCTCCAGCCTGCCGACAGGCGCACATCGGCCAGCGCTACCTGACCATCCACTCCAGAGTAATGCCCGTAACCAGCCCCGTAGGACGGAGCGGCCCAGTGTTGCAGGTTGCCTTGCAGGGCCGCAGGTAAATAGGCGTAGCGGTGCAGACCGCCCGCCTCGAACAGGTGCAGCAAGCCGTCATTGGCCCCTACCAGCAAGAGGTCACCCGTAGCGCTGCGCTGCTGCAGATAGGCCTGATAGTCTGCCTCCTCACTGGCCAACAGGGGCGCTCCGGCGATCAGAAGCCTGGGCGCGCTGCGCACGCTGTCGCCCAGCAGCCGGGTGCGTGCGCGCAGCCCCGGAATAGGTACACCGCGCGCCCAGTCGAGCAACTGTTGCCCGGCGCTAGCGCCGGGCAAGCCAAGCCCCGCAGCTATCGCCTGTAGCTGCTGTTGCTGGGCGGGCGCCAGGGCGCCAAACCCCGCGCCGCGCAAGGTCACCGGGCCTGCTGGCTGTAACGCGTCAGCCTGACGCCAGCTCTGGTATCGGCCGCGCAGCCCGCCGGGTACAAACTGGCTGTCGCTACGCCAGATCACGCCCTGTTCTGCCCCACTTCTGTCCAGCGCCAGCAGCTCGAGCGCACCGCTCCAGTCGCGGGCATGGTATTGCGAGCGTACACGCAAGCGACCAGCGCTCAGGGTCTGGCCATCCAGCGTCACTGCCGAAACAAAGCCGCTGTGCGCGCCAACCTCCCCCACAATGTGCCCCAGCGCGGCGGACAGCCCGCCGGCGTCGGCAACGCTCAGGTAGCGGCCACCGCCAGCCTGCGCAGCCGCGCGCAAACGCGGGTCATCAATAGCAAAGCCAAGGGTGTAGGTACGCAGGCTTTGCGCTGGATAGGCCGGGTCGTCCCAGCTCTGTCCGGCCGCATCCACGCCGCCGTGACGCAAATCGAGCGCCCGGGCAAAGGCCGCCATATCATCCAGATAAAAGGTGCTACCCGGGTCCTGCAGGCTTGCGCCAGTCGTATCGTTGCTGGCGTCGCCGTCCCAGTCCGGCAGGTGCCAATTGCCCGGCAAGTGCGGGTTCTGGCCAGCCGGCTCCTGCTGCGCCGAGACGGGGAAGACACTGTCGTGAGTTGGCAGCCCATCGGTCAGCACAACCGCGGCACTGGCCTGGCAGCGCCACTGCAAAGGGCTCTGGTAGCGCGGTATCGCGGGGTCGTAGAAGGAAGACATGCCGCGCAGGTAGCGGCTGATCTCATAGTGGGTTTCGGCCAGCGGCGTCCAGGTGTACTGGTCCGGGTCGTTACCCGCTGCGGGGCTCAGGTTGGCAATGGCCTGCTCGAGCTGTTGCAGGTGCTGCAGGCCGGCTGCGTCATGCCCAATCCCGTCAACGGGCACCAGCAGGCGTCCACCGGCCGTGTCACGCTGCGCGCCCGTTCCCGAGGCCGGGTTAAAGGCAAACAGGCCAAATCGCAGGTCGCGGTGCTGGTGCAGCAGTTGACTGGCGGCTTCTTGCATAACCGCCAAACGAGTGCGTCCGCCTGTGCTGTTCAACACCATGCTGGAGGAGTTATCCAGCAGCAGGATCACATTGGCCGGGGCGGCGCTACGCGTACTCACCGGGCCGCTGATCGGCTGAAAGGCCAGTGCAGCAGTAGGCACGGCACCCAATAGCAAGGTTGCCAGCTTACTGATAGGCCAGTGCATACACAGCCTCCAGCTCGGTGCGACGACGCCCGGTTTCACTGCGCACGCTAAGTCGATACACCTGCGACTCACCGCTGTGTTGCAGCTGGGCCGGTATCGCACTGCTGCCCAGCCAGTCAACTCGATAGGCCACCGCCACCCCGGTTTCGGCAGAGGCAAGGCTTTGCCAGCCAGTATCGGCCAGATTGCAGTCAGCCCCGCTGCAGGCTTGGCCGGGCAGGCCCAGCTCCTGCGCCCGAATCTGAGCCTCCAGCGTGCGCAATGCGCTTTCGGCAGCTTGAAAACCGAGTTGGCGCTGGGCCAGATTGGCAACCTGGCGCTGCTGATGGGTAGCGCCGCGTACAGCCGCATGTGCGCCCACCACCATCAGCAGCAAAAACACCAGGCTGATCAGCAGGGCGGCGCCCTGCTGCGGCCGGAACGAAGGTTGCCTGCTCATATCACTCCCTTATTGGTCAGGTCGGTTGCGCAGGCGGGTAACCTGCGTGAAGTGCTGGGTTAGCAGGCGCCCGGCCTGCGGGCTGCTCGGGTTGTCACTGAGCGCCAGACTTACTCGCACACTGCGCAGCCGGGGTTGCTCCCCAGGCGTAAGCGTTGGCTGGTAGCGGCCGCTGGCATCGGGCGAATCGGCGTCTGCTGCCAGGGCAAACTGCACGCGAAAATCCACCACCTGCTCAATCAGCGTTTCAAAGTTGCCGCTGCCATTGAGGCGCACCTGCACCCGGTCGCCCTGCTGGCGGTATTCCAGCTGACGTAGCGCCAGCAGCCAGTCACCGGGCAGCAACTGCAGCTCATCCTGCGCGATGGTCACCCGGTCACGGCAATTGCCAGCTACCAGCCAGCGAGCGCCAAAGCTGCCGGGGCGATAGCCTGCGGGCGCGTTGACCTGAATCCAGACCGGCAAGGCGGTAACAATCTGCAGCACACCATCTTGATAGCTGATCGGCTGCGCCAGCGGCGCTGGCAGCGCCAACCCCGAACTGAGCTGCAGATCGAGGCAGCCTTCACTGCCGGCCGCACGCAGGTCACTGGCCAAACGCCCCATCAGATAGCGCGCATCCTCCTGCAACTGATTACCGTGGCGCAGTAGTACCAGACTGTCGCGGCTGCCCAACAAGGTCTGCATCAAGGCCATGGTCAGCAGCAGCCCGAGCGCCATGGATACCAGCAGTTCGACCAGGCCGAAGCCGCTAAGCCGGCAGCTCACGGCTGCTCTCCGATATGCACATCAAGCTGCAGGCGGGCAGGGCCCTGCTCACTGATGCGTGCCTGCGACCAACGCAGCAACACACGTGCCACACCCTGCTCTACCGTTACTCGCGCCTCACCGTCGGGCAACTGACAGGTCACGGCGCTGGCAAAGTCAGCGCGATCCTGTTGCAGCAAGGGCAGGTTTTCTGCGGTCTGCTCAGGGCAGTCCCCGGTGACCGTCATGGCATACAGCGGCAAGGCACCGCGATTGGCACGCATGCGTTCAAGCAGGTCATTGGTAATCAGCAGCGCCTGGGCGCGGTGCGCGCTATCGGCGCTGAAGCGCAGGGCGTTGAGCTGCAAGCCGATGGCACCGAATACACCCAGCGTGGTCAGCAGCAGTGCCACCAGCACTTCGAGCAGCGAAAAGCCGCGCTGGGCCGGCGGGCCGCAGGCGGACGAGTGATTGGCCAGCATGAGGCAGGTCCTGTGCCAGTGGACCTGCGCAGCAACACCTGCAGGCCCTGATTCCGTGGCGGATCAGCCGGACTGCAGGTACCCGGCGAACGTCATCCGATGACGCCGTTCACCGTAAAAGGAGGCTCCCAGACCACCACCACCCTTATGGGTGAGGGCGGCGACAGCGGTGTGAGGGAGTTATCAGATGCCGACTTGGCGCGGAGCCCGGCCAGCGACAAAGCCGAGCAAGTTGTCACGCAGTTGCCCAACAATACGCTGGCGCGCTTCGCGACTGCCCCAGGCACTGTGCGGCGTAATCACCAGGTTCGGCAAATCCGCGTCGAGTAGCGGATTGCCATCGACCGGCGGCTCGACCGTCAGCACATCACAGGCCGCGCCGCCCAAGTGTCCGGAGCGCAGCGCCGCCGCCAGCGCGACCTCATTGACCAGCCCACCGCGCCCGGCATTGATCACCAGACTGCCCGGCTTCATCAGCGCCAGTTCAGGCGCCCCGATAAGGTCGCGGGTTGACTCGGTCAACGGGCAGTGCAGGCTGAGTACATCGACCTCTGGCAGCAGGCGCTCCAGCGCCGGGCGCCCTTCCCGCTCACGCCCGGGCAAGGCGCCCACCAGCACGCGCATGCCAAAGGCCTCAGCCAGCCGCCCCACCGCCTGCCCCAGCTCGCCGTAGCCAAGAATACCCAGGGTGCGGCCAGACAACTCGCCAATGGGGTAGTCCAGCAGGCAGAATTGCTCGCTGCGTTGCCAGGCGCCGCCGCGCACCGCCTCACGGTAGGACTCAAATCGGGTAATCAGCACCAGCATCAGCATCAAGGTGTGCTGCGCCACCGCCGGGGTACCGTAGGCCTGACAGTTGCACACCACGATGCCCTGCTCACGCGCCGCCTGCAGGTCGACATTGTTGGTACCGGTCGCAGCAATAAGAATCAGCTTAAGCTGCGGGTTGGCCTGCATCAGTGCGCGGTCAATCACCACCTTGTTAGTGATCACCACCTGCTGCCCCTGCAGCCGCTCGCCGACCTCGCGGGCAGCCGTGCGCGGATAACTGGTGAAGACACTCGCTGTGCCTTCCAGCGCACTCAGATCCAGGTCGCCCTGGTCGAGGCTGGCACGATCGAGGAAAACGGTGGAGAGACCTTCTTGCATGCTGGCTGTACCTGTATTGCAGGGAGACGGCGCAGTATAATCGCCCGCCCATAGGAGGCCCTGCAATGTATTGGAATGAATTTGCGCTGGTGGCACTGGTCCACCTGCTCGCCGTAATCAGCCCAGGACCGGATTTTGCCGTGGTAATTCGCAATAGCGTCAGCGCCGGGCACCGCGCCGGCCTGTACACCGCAGCCGGTGTTGGCAGCGCCATTTTCCTGCACGTAACCTACTCGCTGCTGGGCATTGGCCTGATTGTGTCGCAGTCGATCTGGCTGTTCAATCTGCTCAAGCTGTTGGCTGGGGCCTACCTAATTTACATCGGTTTTCGCGCCCTGCGCGCCCAGCCCGTCTCGGCTGCCCAGCAGGTCAGCAAGCAGCGCAGCATGAGCACCGCGCAGGCGTTTCGTCAGGGCTTTATCACCAACGGCCTCAACCCCAAGGCAACGCTGTTCTTTCTCTCGCTGTTCACCGTGGTAATCAGTCACGACACTCCGCTGCTGGTGCAGGCAGGCTACGGCGTGTATCTGGCCGTAGCGACGGGCGCCTGGTTCTGCCTGGTAGCCCTACTGTTCAGCCGCGACGCAGTGCGTCGCGGCTTCCACCGCATGGGGCACTGGTTTGATCGAATGATGGGTGGCGTACTGGTCGCCTTGGGGCTGCACATCGCCCTGTCGCACTGGATCAAACGCGGCTGAGCCGCGCCGAGCTCAGGCCTGAGTGGGCGTGTTCCGCGCCCAGTCGGCAAGCACCTTGACCCATTGCGGGTCATCGTTCAGGCAGGGGATCAGCACCAGTTCTTCCCCGCCTGCGGCGACAAACTGCTCGCGTGCGCGGTCACCAATCTCCTCCAGCGTCTCGATGCAGTCAGCCACAAAGGCCGGGCAGGCGACCAGCAGCCGCTTGACGCCCTGAGCTGCCAGCTCGTCGATACGGTTTTCCGTGTAGGGCTCAATCCACTTGTCGCGCCCCAGTCGAGACTGGAATGCCATCGAGCATTGCTCTGGCGCCAACTCCAGACGGGCAGCCAGCTCACGGCTGACATAACTGCAGTGCGCACGATAACAGATGGCGTGGGCCGCCGAGGGGCGCTCACAGCAATCGGCGGATGCCAGACAATGCGAGCCGGTCGGATCGGCCTTGCGCAGGTGTCGCTCGGGCAAGCCGTGGTAGCTCAACAGCAGGTGATCAAAGCCCTGCGCCAGATAGGGTCGCATGGTGTCGGCCAGCGCTGCGAGATAGTCGGGGCGGTCATAAAATGCCGGCACGACGGTCAAGCGAAGATCCAGACCATGCTGCTGGATGACCCGCTGCGCCTCCTGCACCGAGGTAGTGATGGTGCTGTCAGCATGCTGCGGGTACTGCGGCATAAACAGCACCTCACGCACCCCAGGCTGCGCCGCCAGCGCCAGCAGCCCCCGTTCAATGGAGGGTTCGCCGTAGCGCATTGCCAGCTCCACCGGCATCTCCAGCTGTTGCTGCAAGGCCTGTTGCACCCGGCGGCTAATCACCAACAAGGGCGAGCCATCCTCCCACCAGATTGAGGCATAGGCATGCGCCGACGCCTTGGGGCGCGTAAGCAATATCAGGCTGACCAGCAGCCGACGCGCCGGCCAGGGCAGGTCTACTACATAGGGATCCATCAGGAACTGATTCAGATAGCGTCGCACATCGGCCACCTGAGTACTCTTGGGCGAGCCCAGATTGACCAGCAAAACCCCACGTTCAGACATCTACAGACTCCAGCAAATTGATCACCATTACTCCCGCTTTTGCAGCACCTGCGCCAAGGCGGCGTCCAGCTGCGGGTAGCGAAATACAAACCCCTGTTGCTCAGCCTTGGCAGGCAGCGCGCGCTGACCGGTCAGCAACAGCCGAGCCATTTCCCCCAACGCCAACTTCAATACCGGCGACGGCGCTGGTAGCACTGCCGGGCGGCCCAGCGCCTTGCCCAGTGCCGCACTGAATTCCGAGTTGGTGACCGGCGCCGGCGCCGTACCGTTGTAAACACCCCGACAATCGGCGGTTTCCATCAGCCACAGCAGCAACGCCTCGACATCGCTATGATGCACCCAAGACATGTACTGCTTGCCAGCCCCCAGCGGCCCGCCCAGCCCCAAACTGAAAGGCACCCGCATGCGAGCCAAAAAACCGCCGTCCGGAGCCAATACCAGCCCCAGACGCAGCACACATACGCGAATACCGTAGGACGCTGCTCGACGCGCCGCCGCCTCCCAGGCATCACAAAGCGTGTGCGTGTATTCTGCCTTCGCCGGGCTGGACTCGGTCAGCGGTGTATCGCCACCGTCGCCATACCAGCCCACCGCCGACGCACTGACCAGCACGTCAGGGCGTTGGGCACGCTGGCCAAGCCACTGCACCAATTGCTCGGTCAGGGTCACCCGGCTCTGCCATAGCACAGCCTTGCGCTCGTCACTCCAGCGCCGGTCCGCGACGGGCGCGCCCGCCAGATTGATCACCGCATCCAGCGCATCATCATCCAACTGTTCAAGGCTGGCGATGCCGCGCACCTGCGCGCCACACAATGTTGCAACCTCACCCGGACGCCGGCTCCAGACAGTTACCTGATGTCCGGCCGCAGTCAGTTGGCGGCACAGCTGCCGCCCGATCAGACCGGTACCGCCGGTCAGTAATACGTTCATAAAGACTCCCTGTCATCAACGCTGCTAGCCGCCACACTATGACCTGGCAGCTCCTCGGGCAAGCACGGGCACGCCAAACTGCCAAATGAACAACATGCGAGACACCGGCAACGCTGACGACACGCAAATTTTTATACAGACCGCCACCCTATGTATAGCTTTTCCTGTCCTGCCGGGGTACAACGGCCCCCTACAGCGACCCTGAACAGAACGAGATCACACTATGAGCGTAGCCGTAATTGGCGCCGGCATGGCTGGCATCAGCGCCGCCCTGCAATTGCAAGAGGCTGGCCTTGCTGTCGAGTTGTTCGACAAAAGCCGGGGAACCGGTGGCCGTATGAGTAGCAAACGCACCGAACAAGGCGAGTTTGACATCGGCACCCAGTACTTCACCGCCCGTCACAGCGCTTTTCGTGCGGCAGTAGAAGATTGGCAGGCACGCGGCTGGGTAGCGCGCTGGCAGCCTCGTCTGTATCGCATTGACGAGCAAGGGCTACGCGCATCCGAAGACGACCAGCAGCGCTATGTCGGGGCCCCTCGCATGACCGCGCTGAGTCGCAACCTGATTGCTGACATTCCGCTGCACAGCGCCACCCGCATCGTCGAGTTGCAGCGCAGCGAGGACGGCTGGTTATTGATTGATAGCGAAGCCGATCACCACGGCCCCTACCAGCAGGTGATCGTCGCGACGCCAGCGCCCCAGGCAGTGCCGCTGCTCAGCGCTGCGCCGGCCCTGGCCAACGCAGCGGCACAGGCACAGATGGAACCGGGCTGGGCAGTCTGCGTGGGCTTTGCAGAACCACTGACTCTGGCGCTGGACGCCGCCTTCGTACGTTGCGGCCCGCTGGACTGGGTCTGTGCCAACCACAGCAAGCCTGGCCGTGACAGTGCCGCCAACTGGGTATTGCAATCCACACCGGCCTGGGCGGCGGCAAACCTGGACACACCACCACAGGAGGTAGCGGCACAGCTGCTGGCGGCACTGGCAGACGCGCTGCAAACCGAGCTACCCGAGGTGCACTTCACGCACGCCCACCGCTGGCTGTACGCGCGCCCAGCCGACCATCAGCAATGGGGCGCACTTGCTGCGCCCGAGCTGGACCTCTACGTGTGCGGCGACTGGTGTCAGGCTGGGCGGCTGGAAGGCGCATGGTTGAGCGGTCGAGAAGCGGCCCAAGTGCTGCTCGGCAGAAGCTGAGCAGCCCAATAAAGGCCGTAAAAATTATACCAATGGAGGCGATTGGCAGACGGACGGCGCAAAAACTTATACAAAAATAGTGAATTCATGCTTATCCTTGTACAAGAGCAATCCAAGCTGTACAGGAGATAAGCCATGCGCACTGCCATTACTGCACGTATCCCGGTCGGCATCAGCCAATGCCTGGTAGGCGACCCGGTGCGCTTCAACGCTGGACACAAGCACTCGCGCCTGTGCACCGAGCAGCTCGGCGCCCTCTTTGACCTGCGCCCGGTCTGCCCCGAAGTCGCTATCGGCCTCGGGACACCGCGCAAGGTCATCCGCCTGATCGACGATCCGCAGGCACCGCGCGCGGTAAGCAGCGACAACCTTGACCAGGACCACACTCAGGCCCTTAGCGACTACGCTGATGCCGTCAGCGACCGCAGCGATGAGCTGTGCGGCTTTATCCTGATGCAGAAATCACCCAGCTGCGGCATGGAGCGGGTCAAGGTGTACAACCGCCAAGGCCAACCAGCTCCAGCCACTGGCAGCGGCGTGTTCGCCGCGCGCCTGATGCAACGCCATCCGCTGCTGCCGGTCGAGGAAGAAGGCCGCCTGCACGACCCCGTGCTGCGTGAAAACTTCGTC
Source organism: Halopseudomonas maritima (assembly GCF_021545785.1). Taxonomy (NCBI): domain Bacteria; kingdom Pseudomonadati; phylum Pseudomonadota; class Gammaproteobacteria; order Pseudomonadales; family Pseudomonadaceae; genus Halopseudomonas; species Halopseudomonas maritima. The sequence continues at coordinate 2,667,884 of NZ_CP079801.1, read as the reverse complement.
AATCGGGTGGTCGTCTACGCCGACTGGCAAGCCCTCAAGCGCAATGGCCTGAGCGCCAGCCGCCTGCTGGCCTTCCACGCGCGCCACAAGTATCTGCTGATGGCGCACCAATCTCCGCGCTACCGCACCTTGGGTCAACTGCTGGCCAAGCCAGGCAAGGGCGACGCGCTCGCCCGCACCGCCGAGCAGTATTTCAGCGAATTGATGCAGGCCCTGCGCCAGCCCGCCAGCCGCCGCAGCCACAGCAACGTGCTGCAGCATGTGGCCGGGCACTTCAAACGCGTGCTGGCCGCGCCGGAAAAAGCCGAACTGCAACAGTTGATCGCGCGCTACCGCGAAGGCGTGGTGCCGTTGGTAGTGCCCATCACCCTGCTGCAGCACCACCTGCTGCGCCATCCGGACCCGTATCTGCAGCAGCAGGCCTACCTGCAGCCACACCCACCCGAGCTCAGCCTGCGGAATGCGATCTGACCATGACCGACTTTCAACGCTGCACCCAGCCCAGCGGAGCCCGCTCATGAGCCAGCCTATGCAACTGTGCTGGCTGCGCACCGACCTGCGCCTGCACGACAATCACGCGCTCTGGCACGCCAGCCAGCAGGGCCCGGTAGTCGCGGTATACGTGGTCACGCCCAACGACTGGCGCGCGCACGACGATGCCCCCATCAAGATCGACTTCTGGCGGCGCAACCTGATCGCCCTGCAAGCACAGCTGACTGAGCGCAACATCCCCCTGCGCGTGCTGCACGCCGACAGCTGGGCCGACTGCCCCAGCCAGCTTCTCAAGCTTGCCCAGGAACTGGAGGTCGGCAGCCTTCACTTCAACGACGAATACGGCCTGCACGAACAGTCTCGCGACGACGCCACAGCCGCGGTCTTTGCTGACGCCGGCCTCAGCTGCCAGCGCTACACCGATCAGCTGTTGTTTGCGCCGGGCAGCCTGACGACACAGAGCGGTACCATGTACAAGGTATACAGTCAGTTCCGCAAGCAGGCCTACAAGGCGCTGCATCGCCAGCTACCTGACTGCCTGCCGGCACCCGAACGCCAAACCGCCTTGCCATTGGACAGCGACCCGCCAGCGGCAGGCTTCGACGCCTTCGAATGCCCCTCCGAGGATCAGCAAGCGCTGTGGCCTGCCGGCGAACAGGCAGCCCTTGAGCGCCTCGAACATTTCTGCGCCGAGCTACTGGAAGAGTACGCCGAGGACCGCGACCGCCCTGACCTGGATGTCACCAGCCGCCTGTCTGCCTACCTCGCCGCCGGCGTGCTGTCACCCCGTCAGTGCCTGCACGCGGCGCTGCGCGTCAACCGGGGTGAGTTTGACGGCGGCAACCGGGGCGCGGTCAGCTGGATCAACGAACTACTCTGGCGCGAGTTCTACAAACACATCCTGGTCTGCTACCCGCGGGTATCGCGCCATCGCGCCTTCCGCCCGGAAACCGAAGTGGTGCAGTGGCGCACAGACGCCGACGGCCTCGCCGCCTGGCAGCAAGGTCGCACCGGCATCCCGCTGGTGGACGCGGCCATGCGTCAGCTGCTCGAAACCGGCTGGATGCACAACCGCTTGCGCATGGTCAGCGCGATGTTCCTGACCAAGAACCTGCTGATCGACTGGCGCGAAGGCGAGCGCTGGTTCATGCAACACCTGATCGACGGCGACCTGGCCGCCAACAACGGCGGCTGGCAGTGGAGTGCCTCCACCGGCACCGACGCCGCGCCCTACTTCCGGGTATTCAACCCGGTCAGCCAGTCACAGAAATGCGATCCCGATGGCAGCTTTATCCGCCAGTGGTTACCGGAGCTGGCAGAGCTGGCCGCGCGCGACATCCACCTGCCGCCGCAGGAAGATCTGCTTTCCCGCGACCATACTTACCCTGCCCCCATCGTCGATCTCCGCAGCAGCCGGCAACGCGCTATCGACGCCTTCCGCCAGGCAGGAGAAACCGCATGATCAGCCAGCAGCAGATCGACGCCTTTGCCCACGGCTTTGCCAGCCTGGACCGCGACAACCTTGCGCGCCTGGGCGAGCTGTACCAGCCTGACGTGCACTTCACCGACCCGCTGCACGAGCTGCGAGGGCTAACGGCGCTGACAGACTACTGCGCCAATCTCTACAGCAATCTCAGCAGCGTGCGCTTCGACTTCAGCCAATGCTCGGCAATCGATGATGAGCAAGCGCTGCTGTGCTGGACCCTGTACTACCGCCACCCCCGACTGGCCGGCGGACGCGAAGTCAGCGTACCGGGCGTAAGCCAGGTGTGGTTCCGCAACGGCAAGGTCTTTCGACATCGAGACCATTACGACGCGGGCGCACTGCTGTACGAGCACATCCCCCTGCTCGGCAGCCTCATACGCTTACTCAAGAGACGACTGACATGAACCATCAACGCAGAATCTGGCTTACCGGCGCGTCCAGCGGCATTGGCCTTGCTTTGGCCGAGCAACTGGCCGAACAGGGCCACCGGATCGCTCTCACCGCGCGACGCCGTGAGCCGCTGCGGGCCCTGGCCAAGCGCTACCCTGAGCAGATCCTGGTCATCACCGCCGATCTGACCGACATTCACGCCGTGCGCGAGGCCGGCGAACGGCTGGACGCCACCTGGGGCGGCCTGGACTGGGCTATTCTCAATGCGGGCACCTGCGAGTACATGGAGCTGCCACGCTTTTCCGCCAGCCTGATGGAGCGGGTCATGCGGGTGAATGTTCTGGGTACCGCCAATTGCATTGAGACCGCCCTGCCCCTGCTGCGCCGTGGCCACGAACCGCGCCTGGCGGTAGTGGGTAGCAGCGTTACCTACCTGCCATTGCCGCGCGCCGAAGCGTACGGCGCCTCCAAGGCGGCTCTGCGCTACCTAGTGCAGTCACTGGAGCTGGACCTGGCCAATGAGGGCGTGGCAGTCAGCCTGGTCAGCCCCGGCTTTGTCGACACGCCGCTCACCGCCAACAACGACTTCGCCATGCCCATGCGCCTAAGCGCCAAGGAGGCGGCCCGACGCACCCTGCGCGGCCTGGAACGCGGGCAACGGGAGATCAGTTTCCCCGGCCGCTTTATCGCCATGCTGCGCCTGATCGCAGCGCTCCCCGCCTGGCTGCGCATAACGCTGACGCGGCGCCGCCGCAAGCCAGAGGCCACAACTGAGCAGGAGATCAACTGATGCGCATTGCCGTTGTCGGCAGCGGTATAGCCGGCCTGGTGGCGGCGCATCTGCTGTCGCGTCGCCACGACATCACCCTATTTGAAGCCAACGACTGGATTGGTGGCCATACCCACACGGTCGATGTCGACGTAGCGCAGCAGCGCTACGCCATCGACACCGGGTTCATTGTCTTCAACGACTGGACCTACCCCAACTTCATTCGTTTGCTTGACCAACTGGGCGTGGCTTCCAAGCCAACCGAAATGAGTTTTTCAGTCAGCGACCCACGCAGCGGGCTGGAGTACAACGGCAACAACCTCAACACCCTGTTCGCCCAGCGTCGCAACCTGATCTCGCCCGGTTTTCTGCGCATGCTGGCCGACATACTGCGTTTTAACCGTGAAGCGCTGACCGACCTGGAAAAGCCCGAGGCAGGCAGCCACAAAACCTTGGGCCAGTACCTGCACCAGCGCGGCTACAGCCGCCGTTTTATCGACCACTACATCGTTCCGATGGGCTCAGCAATCTGGTCGATGTCGCTGCGCGACATGCTGGACTTTCCGCTGGCCTTCTTTATTCGCTTTTTCCACAACCACGGCCTGCTGTCGATCAGCAATCGGCCTCAGTGGCGGGTCATCGAGGGCGGCTCACGCAGCTACGTCCCGGCGCTCAGCGCCGGCTTCGCCAAGGGCATCCGGCTGAACTGTCCAGTTCAGCGCATTCGCCGCGACGAACAGGGCGTCAGCATTCTCAGCCGTCAGGGCGAGGAGCGCTTTGACCGCGTGATACTCGCGTGCCACAGCGACCAGGCCCTGCATTTGCTGGAGCAGCCCAGCGAAGCTGAGCAGGCGATTCTGGGTGCCATTCGCTATGCCGACAACGACGTGGTGCTGCACACCGACACCCGCCTGCTGCCACGCCACAAACGGGCCTGGGCGAGCTGGAACTACCGCCTCGGTGCCTCCACCGAACAGCCGGCCGCCTTGACCTACAACATGAATATCCTGCAGGGCATTGAAGCGCCGGAAACCTTCTGCGTCAGCCTCAACCAGACCGAACAAATTGATCCGGCACGCATTCTTGCGCGCTTCAACTATGCCCATCCGCAGTTCAGCCAGGCAGCCAGTGCCGCCCAGCAACAATGGCAGTCATTGCTGGGTGAACAGCACACCTTCTTCTGTGGCGCCTGGTGGGCCAATGGCTTTCATGAGGACGGCGTCATCAGCGCCCTGCGCGTTGCAGCGCACTTTGGAGAGAGCCTCTGATGAGCCTCGCCAGCGCGCTCTACAGCGGCCAACTGCAGCATCGCCGGCACCTGCCGCGCGGGCATCAGTTCCGCTACCGGATCACCCTGCTGCTGCTCGATCTCGACGAGCAGTCCAAGGTATTCGGTCTGAGTGCGCTCTGGAGCGGCCGCTGGTGGTCACCCATGCGCTTTGCCGAGCGCGACTACCTGCGGGCTGAACGCCGGCCGCAGGAGGACCTGAAGGCCTGCGCCCAGCGCCTGGTGCGTGAGCAGTTGGGGCTGACATTAGACGGCCCAGTGCGGCTGCTCACGCAGATTCGCAGCTTTGGCATGCTGTTCAACCCGGTCTCATTCTTTTACTGCCATGACCTCAACGGTCAGCTGCGCGCCATCATCTGCGAAGTCACCAATACCCCCTGGGGAGAGCGCTTCAGCTATTTGCTGGAAGCAGACCCCGAGCAGCAGCGTCAGCATTTCAACCTGACCAAGCGCTTTCACGTCTCCCCCTTTTTACCCCGCGAAGCCGAGTACCACATGCACTTCAGCGTGCCGGCCAGGCGCCTGCAGGTGCGCATAGAACACCATCAGGACGGCCAGCGCCTGTTCGACGCCAGCATGGGGTTGCAACGCCAGCCGCTCAGCCCTGCGCTGCTGCGGCGCGAGACGCTGCGCTTTCCCTTCATGGTGCTACGCACCGTCAGTGGCATCTACTGGCAGGCCCTGCGCCTGCTGCTCAAAGGTATACCGTTGTTTGACCATGCACCCGCCGCACAATCGGTGGCGGCGCATCCGCGCAAGGAGTCCGGACATGAAACCGAGCAGACCTGAACTGACCTGCAGCACGGCGCAAGACCGTGAGGGCTGGCTGCAGAAGCTGTGCCGTCAGGCCGTGATGGCACGGCTACGCCTGCTGCAGCGCGGTACCTTGCGCCTGCATCTTGAGGAAGAAAGCCTGGACTTTGGTCAGCCCGATCACGACGGCCTGCACGCCGAGATCCGCCTGCATGATCCGGCCGCCTGGGGGCAAATTGCCTGCAACGGCAGCGTCGGTGCCGGCGAGGCCTACTTTCAGGGCATGTGGAGCACCCCAGACCTGACCGCCGTGACCCGCCTGTTTGTGCGCAATCTTGATGTGCTGGACGCCATGGAGACCGGCCTGGCACGGCTCGGACAACCCGCCCTGCAATGGCTGCACCGGCTCAACCGCAACAGTCTCAGCGGCTCACGGCGCAATATCAGCGCTCACTATGATCTGGGCAACGACCTGTTCGAGCGTCTGCTTGATCCCAGCATGATGTACTCGGCGGCACTCTTTGCACCCGGCAGCGATGATCTGCACGCAGCCCAGCTCAACAAGCTGGAGCACATCTGCCGCAAACTGGAACTGAGCGCCGAGGATCATCTGCTGGAGATTGGCACCGGCTGGGGCAGCATGGCGATCTATGCGGCGCAACACTATGGCTGCAAGGTGACTACAACTACGCTATCGCAGGAACAATACCGCCTGGCTGAGGAGCGCATCGCCCAGGCCGGCCTGCAGGATCGCATCACCCTGCTGCTCAAGGACTACCGCGAGCTGGAAGGTCAGTACGACAAGCTGGTCTCCATCGAAATGGTCGAGGCCGTCGGGCATGCCTACTTTGCCACCTACTTCAAAGCCTGCGCCGCGCTGCTCAAGCCCGATGGCCTCATGCTGCTGCAGGCCATCACCATTCGCGACCAGCGCTATGAACAGGCCCGCCGCAGCGTGGACTTCATTCAGCGCTACATCTTCCCGGGCGGCTCCCTGCCCTCCGTCAGCATCATTGGCGAACTGACCCGTAAGCACACCGACCTTGCCATGTTGCATCTGGAAGATATCGGCCTGCACTACGCGCGCACCCTGCGTCACTGGTACCACAACCTGCAGCGCTACCGTGGAGAGCTGGCACAACTCGGGTATGATGACGCCTTTTTCCGGCTGTGGGAGTTCTACCTCTGCTACTGCGAAGGGGGCTTTCGCGAACGTGGCATCGGCACTGCTCAAATCCTGCTCAGCAAGCCCGATGCCCGCCCCGGAGCAACCTACTTGGGAGGCTGATATGCCTGATCGGCGACTGATCGCCAACGCCGTACTCTTTCAGCTTGGCTGGTTAGCCTGTGTACTAGGCGGCACCAGCATCTGGCTGGCGGTACCCGTGGTGGCGCTGCTGGTGCATTTTTTCTGGACCAGCAGCTGGGCTGCCGAAGGCAAGTTGGTGGTGTCGGTCATGCTGGCCGGGGCAGCGCTGGATTCATTCCTGCTGCAACTGGGCGTGCTGCAGTTCGCCGGGCAAGAGACCCTGGTGCCGCTCTGGCTGGTATTGCTGTGGGCACTGCTGGCGACTACCCTCAATCACTGCCTGAGCTGGACCGCCCAGCCAATCTGGCGTGCAGCGCTGTTGGGGGCGATTGGCGGGCCACTGAGTTACCTGGCCGGCGCGCGCCTGGCGGAGGTCAGCCTGCCGCTGGGCCAAATGAACACGGCGTTGTTGCTTGGCGGGATTTGGGCACTGGTGATGCCCGTGCTGCACGGGTTCGCCCACCTTTACCGTGAACAGTACCGCATGCAGCAACTGGCCAGGAAGCATCGAGGCGATGCTTCCTGATACCCATCAGATGGGGTGACGGTAGTAAACAGCCGCCTTGTTGACGCCCTGGTTAGGCTCTTCGATACCGGCGTTGGAGTAATGGTAGTAACGCAGACCGACTTCAGCACCCGAGGTAAAGCGCAGGCCCGCCCCGAGGCGGTCTTCAAACTGGAAATTGGAGCCCAGGTCACGGCGATTATCCAGGTCGGACTCGCTGAACACTGCAGCCCCGATACCCGCCTCCAGGAACGGCGTGACACCACCGTTGCCCGGGAAGCTCAGGGTAAACATCGGAGTCAGGCTCAGGCTATCCGAGTCCAGCCCACTCCAGTGTGTGTAACCGGCGTCCCAGTAACCACCCAGCACGGCACCACCGCCATCGCTTTGCCACAGGGTGCGGCCAAAGTCGAACTGCAGACCAAGGCGCAGGGTGTCGGTCGACTCGTTGGTGTGACCCCCTTCCAGGGTAATGCCATCCACAGCGTACACGGATGAACTACAAGCCATAATCGACAGCATACTTCCGATTATCAACGAACGTCTCATGGCGTCTTCTTCCTTATTTATCGACAAATCACGCAGAATAGACTGCGAAATAACGCAAAGTTCTCCCAACAGGTCTTCCTGTACCGCACCGACTCAAACCGGCAGGGCGGCAACCACCCCGGGGCTGCCCCAGAGCGCTGGCAACACCGCCTGCATCTGTTGCGGACTACCACTGCTCCAGAAACCGACCGTCGCGCCACCAGTCTCACGCAGCAAGCCACTGTCGGTCAGTCGCACCTGCACCTGACGGGCCACCGCCTCACCGGTATCGACAACCTTAATACCGGCTGGCAATAACTGACCAAGCAGGGGCTTGAGGAAAGGATAGTGGGTGCAGCCGAGGATCAGGGTGTCACAATCGGCCGCCAGCAGCGGCTGCAGGTATTGCTGCAATAAGGCCCGCACCTGCGGCCCCTGCAGATCACCACGCTCCACGCACTCAACCAGCCCCGGGCAGGGCTGCGATAGCACCTGCACATCGCGTGCGAAGCGATCCAGTAAAGCGGCGAAGGTAGCGCTTTGCAGTGTGCCGGTGGTGGCTAGCACGCCTACCCGACCGTTGCGGGTGGCACAGGCAGCCGGCTTGACGGCCGGTTCCATACCGATGATGGGCATATCGAACGTACCGCGCAGCTCGTTCACCGCCGCCACCGTGGCGGTGTTGCACGCCAGCACCAGCGAACGGGCACCCTGGGCAATCAGAAACTCGGCGATACGCCGGCTGCGCAGGCGGATCGCCTCGGGTGGTTTCTCGCCATAGGGCACGTGACCGCTGTCGGCGACGTAGAGCAGGTCCGCATCGGGCAGCAGGCGGCGAATCTCGCGCAACACCGACAACCCGCCAACCCCGGAATCGAATACCCCAATCGGCGCACTCACGCGGCGGCTCCGCAACAGTTGCAGGCCGGATCGCGACGCACGCGCAGCTCGCGGAAGCGGGAGTCCAGCGCGTCGATCAGCAGCAAACGCCCAACCAGCGGCTCACCAAAGCCGACCAGCAGTTTAAGCGCCTCCAGCGCCTGCAAGCTGCCAACCAGCCCAACCAGCGGCCCAACCACGCCAGCCTCACTGCAGCTCAGCGCCTGCTCATCACCCTCACCGTACAGGCACTGGTAGCACGGGCTATCCTCACGGCGCGGGTCAAACACACTGAGCTGCCCTTCCAGACGGATCGCCGCCCCTGACACCAGAGGCTTGCCGAGCTGCACACAGGCGGCATTGACCGCATGGCGGGTGGCAAAATTGTCGGAGCAGTCGAGCACCAGATCCACCTCTCCCACCGCCTGCTGCAACGCAGCGCCAGCCAACGCCGAGGGCAGCTGCCGGCACTCGACCTGCGGGTTGATGGCCGCTACCCGCTCGGCCGCCGAGGCTACCTTGTCCCGGCCGATATCCGCGGCGTGATGAATGACCTGCCGCTGCAGATTGCTCAAGTCCACCTGGTCCGGGTCCGCCAGCAGCAATTGGCCAACCCCGGCAGCGGCCAGATACAAGGCCACCGGCGAGCCCAGCCCGCCCACACCGACCACCAGCACGCGACTGTTCAGCAGTCGCTGCTGACCTTCGATGTCAATTTGCGGCAGCAGAATCTGCCGACTGTAGCGCAACAGCTGTTGATCATCCACGCCATAGCCCCCCGGTCACCCGTTGCTGGCCGCCCAGATCGCGCCAGCTCTCAATCTGCTCAAATCCGCGTTCAGCCAGCAGCAGCGCAACGTCATCGGCCTGCTGCCAGCCATGCTCAAACAGCAGCCAGCCGCCCGGTTGCAGGTAATCAGGCGCCAGCTGCACCAGGCCGCGAATATCATCCAGGCCGTCAGCACCGCTAACCAGTGCACTGCCCGGCTCAAAGCGTACATCACCCTGCTGCAGGTGCGGGTCATCTGCGGCAATGTAAGGCGGGTTGGAGACAATCAGGTCAAAGCGCTGCCCGGCCAGCGCACTGAACCAGTCGCTGCACACAAAACTGGCGTTGCCAATCTGCAGACGCTCGGCATTACCACGCGCTAGCACCACAGCCTCAGCAACGCGGTCCACCCCGGTGAGCTGCCAGTACGGGCGCTCAACTGCCAACGCCAGGGCGATGGCGCCTGTGCCGGTACCCAGGTCAAGCACGCTGGCTGCCGCCTGCGGCCCCAGCTCCAGCGCCACCTCGACCAGCCGTTCGGTATCCGGACGCGGAATCAGCGTGCTCTGGCTAACCTGCAATTGCAGACTCCAGAAGCCTTGCTCGCCCAGCAGATAGGCGACGGGCACGCCGCTACGGCGCTGGCTCAGGAGCTGCTCGAACTGGCGCAGCTGGTCGGCGTCCGGTCGACGCTCAGGCCAGGTACGCAAGTAGGTACGGGGTTTGCCAATGACATGGCAGAGCAGCAACTCAGCGTCGAGCCGCGCGCTATCCGAGTCAGGCAGCTCAATGCTGGCCAGCAGCTCGGCCAGGGTCGGCGTCATGCCGACTCCAGCGCTGCCAGCTGATCAGCCTGGTACTCACGCAGCAGCGGCTCGATCACGTTATCGAGGTTGCCGGTAATCACTTCATCCAGGCTGTAGAGGGTCAGGTTGATGCGGTGATCGGTCACCCGGCCCTGCGGAAAGTTATAGGTGCGGATACGCTCGGAGCGGTCCCCTGAGCCCACCAGAGAACGGCGGGTGTCGGACAGCTCCTTCTCCTGCGCGTCGCGCTGCTGATTCACCAGCTTGGCCTGCAGCAGGCTCATGGCGCGGGCGCGGTTCTTGTGCTGCGAGCGCTCGTCCTGGCACTCGACCACGATGCCAGTCGGCAGGTGGGTCAAGCGGATTGCCGAGTCGGTTTTGTTGACGTGCTGGCCGCCAGCCCCGGAAGCGCGGTAGGTGTCTACGCGCAGGTCAGCCGGATTGATCTCGATCTCGGCCTGCTCATCCATTTCCGGCAGGATGGCCACGGTGCAGGCGGAGGTGTGAATACGCCCCTGCGACTCGGTCTCCGGCACCCGCTGTACACGGTGCGCACCGGACTCAAACTTGAGCTTGGCATACACCGACTGCCCTTCGACGCGGGCGATAACTTCTTTATAACCACCGTGCTCGCCCTGGTTTTCCGACAACACTTCGACGCGCCAGCCCTGACGCTCGGCGTAGCGGCTGTACATGCGGAACAGGTCACCGGAGAAGATCGCCGCTTCATCACCGCCGGTGCCTGCGCGAATTTCCAGAAACACGTTGCGGTCGTCGTTCGGGTCTTTCGGCAACAGCAGGCGGTTCAGCTCTTCTTCCAGCTCGGTCAGTTGCGCCGTGCTGGTTGCCAGGTCGTCCTCAGCCATTTCGCGCAGGTCGGGATCGCTGTCTTTCAGCAGGCTGCGCGCCTCTTCAATGTCGTCCTGCACCCGGCGCCACTGGGCGTAGCATTTAACCGTGCCTTCCAGCTCGGCGTACTCCTTGGAGTAACTGCGAAAACGCGGCTGATCGCTGATCACCTCGGCGTCGCTGAGTAGCGCTGCCAATTCTTCAAAACGCTCGCCAAGGGCGTCCAGCCGGTTCAACAGGGATGCTTTCATGAGTCGCCTTGTGCCTTGGTGGTGCTATTGCCCGGTGCGCTGTCGCCCAGTGCAAAGAGTTCCTGGGCCAGCGCCAGGGCTTCCACCCGGCCCTGCGCCGTCATCTGTTTGAGCTGCACGCTGGGGTCGTGCAGCAACTTGTTGGTCAGCATGCGCGCCATTTCTGCCATCACCTGCGCCGGATCCGCGCCGCGCTGCAACTTTTGCAAAGCGCGCTGCAGCTCCAGGTCACGGGTCTGCTCCGCCTTCTGCCGGTAGCTGCGCAGCACATCTACTGCCGCCAACCCACGCAGGCGCTGCATGAACTCGCCAGTACCCAGCTCAATCAGCCGTTCAGCCGCCTCGGCCGCGCCCTGACGCGAGCGCCGGTTTTCCTCGATCACCTCGTGCAGATCGTCGACGGTGTACAGATAGACGTCAGACAGGTCGCCCACCTCCGGCTCAATGTCCCGCGGCACCGCAATATCGACCATGAACATCGGCTTGTGCCGGCGCTGCTTCAGCGCCCGCTCCACGGCCCCCTTGCCGAGAATCGGCAGCGGGCTGGCGGTTGAACTGATGATCACGTCGCACTCGGCGAGAATGTCGGGGATCTGCGTCAATACGATGGCCTGACCACCCAGCGGCTCGCTCAGCAACTCAGCCCGCTGCAAGGTGCGGTTGGCAACGATAATGCGGCCTACGCCCTGCTCGAACAGGTGACGGGCCACCAGCCCAATGGTTTCGCCAGCGCCGATCAGCAGCGCGGTGCTGCGGCGCAGGTCGGCAAAGATCTGACGCGCCAGGCTCACCGCCGCAAAGGCTACCGACACCGGGTTTTCACCAATCGCCGTATCGGTACGCACCTGCTTGGCCATGCTGAAGGTGCTCTGGAAAAGTCGATCCAGATAGGGGCCGAGAGTGCCGGCAGTACGCGCCGTCTGCCAGGCGTCCTTCATTTGCCCAAGAATCTGCGGCTCGCCCAGCACCAGCGAATCCAGCCCGGCCGCAACCCGCATCATATGGTTCACCGCGCCAGCGTCCTGATGCAAATAGCTGGAACGGCGAATCTCATCTGCGGTCATACCGTGAAAGCGGGCCACCCAATCAACCAGTCGCTCGGCGTCGAGCCGATCCTGAGCGCAGTACAGCTCGGTGCGGTTGCAGGTAGAAAGGATAGCGACCTCGTCAGCGCCAGCCTCGGCGCGCAGGCGCTGCAGGGCATCGGGCAGCTGCTCGGGCGAAAAGGCCACGCGCTCGCGTACCTCAACCCCTGCGGTCCGATGATTGATGCCCAGTGCAATGAAACCCATGATGCCTCGTATTGCGAGAACGGAGCTGCTGCCAAAAACGTGCAATTGTCCTATGTTAGTTCAAGCCAATCAATCGCCAGATGCCCGCAGCGACGCTCGGCACCGGCGACAGATCGCCGCGCAGGCCTCTGCCAGCCGCTGGGTTTGCCCGCACGCCTGTGTCATGATGAGCCCTGCCGTCAGGCGCCCGCCGGCGCCAGCAAGGCAGGTCAACCGTTCCGCATGAGATTTCCTATGAAGGTGTTTTCCGCGTCAACCCTGCCCGCCCTGCTCACCGCCGGACTGCTGCTCGGTGGCTGCACCAGCCTGTCCAAGCCTTCTGCACCAGCCGCACCCAGCACCGCGCCAACCGCCATCGAAGAACCGGAAACCGATACCCCGGTAACCTACGGCCGCTTCCAGCAGGACACCCTGTACGAGTTGCTGACCGCCGAGATCGCCGGGCAACGCAACCGTTTTGATCTGGCTCTGGACAACTACCTGCGCCAGGCCCGCAGCACCCGCGACGCCGGCATTAGTGAACGCGCTATGCGCGTGGCAGAGTTTCTGGGCAACGAGCCCGCAGCTCTGGAGATGGCCCGCCTATGGGTAGAGGTCGCACCGCAGGACCCGGAAGCCCTGCGCTCAGCGGCCATTCACCTAGCCCGCACCGGTCGCCACGAGCAGGCCATGGACATGATGCAGCGTGCGCTGGAGCTGCATGGTGAAACCCATTTCGACTTTCTTGCTCTGGCCGCGGCCGATACCGATGCGACCACCCGCAACGCGCTACTCGACAGCCTCGAGCGCATGACCCAGCGCTTCCCGGACAACACCCAACTGGTGTTCGCCCGAGCCCTGCTACTGCAGCAGGCCGGCCGCAGCACTGAAGCACTGGCGCTGCTGGAAGATCATCCGCGCACCGACGATGCACCGCCCGCCATCCTGCTGCACAGCCGCCTGGTGGCCGAGTATGACAGCGAGGAGGCGGCCGACATTCTTTACCGCGGGCTGGAGAAATTTCCGGATGACACGCGCCTGCGTCTCATGCTGGCCCGCACTCTGGTCAGCGAAGCCGACTTTGAAGCAGCCCGAGTACAATACGAGAAGCTCGCCCGCGACAACCCCGACGAGCCCGACCTGCAACTCTCTCTCGGCCTGATCGAACTGGAACTCGGACACGCCAGCGACGCCGTCATCCACCTGCAAAACACGCTGCAATTAGCGCCGGGCAACAATACCGCACGCTACCATCTGGGCAACGCCTATCTGGCTGCAGACCGTCCTGAAGACGCCCTGCTGACCTGGCAGAGCATCGACAACGGCACCGAACTGCTCACCTCAAGGGTGCAGATAGCCCGCCTGCTACTGGAACAGGAGCGCCCAGCCGCCCTGCAAGCACAACTGCAACAGGATCGCTACCAGCACCCGCAACATGGCCTGGCCCTGTTCCAGATAGAAATAGAAGCGCTGCTCCCGGCCCATCCGGAGCTGGCCATCCAGCAGGCCAACGCCGCCCTGCAGGCCTACCCCAACGACAGCAACCTGCTTTATAGCCGCGCCATGCTGCATGAAATGCTCGGTAATCCGCGCGGCCTGGAAGAAGACCTGGGCGACATCATCGCCCGCGAGCCGGACAACGCCATGGCACTCAACGCCCTGGGCTACACCCTGGCCGACCGCAACGAACGCCTGGACGAAGCGCTGGACCTCATCAAGCGCGCCGCCGCACTGGACCCAAGCGACCCCGCCATTCAGGACAGCCTGGGCTGGGTCTACTACCGCCTGGGTGACCTGGACCGTGCCGAAGCCCTGCTGCGCGACGCCTACGCCGCCTACCCGGACCAGGAAGTCGCCGCCCACCTGGGCGAGGTGCTCTGGCGCCAGGGCAAGAAACGCGAAGCCCGCAAGGTCTGGCGCGAGGCGCTGGAACACAGCCCCGACAGCCAATTGATCCCCGCCACCCGCGACCGCCTGGAAGCCGAATAAGCCATGCCCCTGCTGCACCGCACCCTACTGGCCTGCCTGCTGCTGACCCTGACTGCCTGCAGCAGCCTGCATCAACGCGAAACCCTCGAACTGGGCGGCGACGAAGCCGCCTGGAAAACCCACCGCAGCAGCGTCGAGCCCATCGACAGCTGGATTTTGCAGGGCAAGCTGGGCATCCGCAGCCCGCAGGAGTCCGGCAGCGGCACCCTGTTCTGGCTGCAGCGTCAGCACTATTACGATATCCGCCTGTCCGGCCCGCTCGGCCGCGGCGCCACGCGCATCCAGGGCGACCGCCAGCAGACCACACTGGAGATCGCCGGTCGCGCCCCCGTCACCGCCGACTCCGCCGAACAGCTGGTAGAGGAGCAAATTGGCTGGCGCCTGCCGGTCGACCATCTGCTCTGGTGGGTACGCGGCCTGCCGGCACCGGATTCGCCCAGCAACCTGCAACTGGACAGCAGCAGCCGCCTTGGCCGTCTCAGCCAAAGCGGCTGGACCGTCGAATACAGCCGCTACCAGCAGGTAAACGGCGTGCAGCTGCCGCAACGTCTGCAAATCTCCGGTCACGACCTGCTGCTGACCCTGGTGGTCACCGAATGGAAACCAGGCCTCAACGAATGAACAGCACCACACTTAGCCTGCCCGCCCCCGCCAAACTGAATCTGTTCCTGCACATCACCGGTCGCCGTGCCAATGGCTACCACGAACTGCAGACTCTGTTTCAATTTCTCGACTACGGCGACACCCTGCACTTCAGCCCGAGAGAAGACGGGCAGCTGAACCTGCTGACCGAGCTGGCCGGGGTCAACGCCGAGGACAACCTGATCATCCGCGCCGCGCGCCTGCTGCGCGAAGCCAGCGGCTGCCAGCTCGGCGCCGACATTCGCCTGGACAAGATTCTGCCCATGGGCGGCGGCATTGGCGGCGGCAGCTCCGATGCCGCCACAACGCTTCTGGGTCTCAACCAGTTATGGCAAACCGGCCTGAGCCTTGAGCAACTGGCCGAGCTGGGCATCCGCCTGGGCGCCGACGTGCCGGTATTCGTGCACGGCAAGGCCGCCTGGGCCGAAGGCGTCGGCGAAAAACTGACCCCGGTCGAGCTGGATGAACCCTGGTTTCTGGTGGTTGCGCCGGCCTGTCACGTCAGCACCGCAGAAATTTTTTCCGACCAGAGGTTGACGCGCGATACATCGCCCATTACATTAGCGGCCTTCCGTGAGGTCGGTGGTCGGAATGACTGCTTGCCGGTTGTCACAACGCGTTACCCTGAAATTCGTAACACGTTGATCTTGCTAAACAAATATTGTGAGGCTAAGATGACCGGGACTGGCAGTTGCTTGTTTGGGGCCTTCCCAAACGAACGCGAAGCTGATAAAGTTCGCGCCCGGTTGCCAGCCACACTGCGAAGTTTTGTAGCAAGAGGTTGTAACGTTTCACCGTTACACCGCGAACTGCAAAAGCAAGCATGACGGATGCAGCCGTGCATCCGGACAGATACAGGGGCGTCGCCAAGCGGTAAGGCAGCAGGTTTTGATCCTGCCATGCGTTGGTTCGAATCCAGCCGCCCCTGCCATTTTTCTCTCCGGCAGCAATCACGTACAGAACAGATTCATGTCTGACTGGTTGAGGCCTCCCCCGGCATTCCCGCAGATCTGAATCTTCCGCCCAGACCGCTACCCAAAAAGGTAATGCTGCGTGTCCAAGATGATGGTTTTTACGGGGAACGCCAACCCCGATCTGGCACGGCGCGTCGTGCGTCAACTGCACATTCCGCTCGGCGACGCTACCGTCGGCCGGTTCAGCGACGGTGAAGTCAACGTTGAACTGAACGAAAATGTACGCGGCAAGGACGTCTTCATTCTTCAGCCCACCTGCGCACCGACCAACGACAACCTGATGGAACTGGTGGTCATGGCCGATGCATTGCGTCGCTCCTCCGCGTCGCGCGTTACCGCAGTGGTGCCCTACTTCGGCTACGCCCGTCAGGACCGTCGCCCGCGCTCGGCCCGTGTGGCCATCAGCGCCAAGGTAGTAGCCGACATGCTCGACACCGTTGGTGTTGACCGTCTGCTCACCGTTGACCTGCACGCTGACCAGATCCAGGGCTTCTTTGATATCCCGGTCGACAACATCTACGGCTCGCCCGTACTGATTGACGACATTCAGGATCAACGCTTCGACAACCTGATGATTGTCTCGCCTGACATCGGCGGCGTAGTTCGCGCCCGTGCCGTTGCCAAGAGCCTCGGCGTTGACCTGGCGATCATCGACAAGCGTCGCCCCAAGGCCAACCAGTCTGAAGTGATGCACATCATCGGTGACGTTGAAGGCCGCACCTGTGTACTGGTCGATGACATGGTCGATACCGCCGGCACCCTGTGCCACGCGGCCAAGGCCCTGAAAGACCACGGCGCCGCCCAGGTCTATGCCTACTGCACACACCCGATCCTGTCGGGCAAGGCGATCGAGAACATTACCAATTCCGTGCTGGATGAGCTGGTGGTGACCAACACCATTCCGCTGAGCCCGGCCGCTGAAGCCTGCGAGCGCATCCGCCAGCTGGATATGGCCCCGATTGTGGCCGAAGCCATGCGCCGCATCAGCAACGAAGAATCCATCAGCGCGATGTTCCGTTAAGGAACCCGCGCTGGTTTACGCCCAACAAGGGCACAACCCTTCGCTCGACGCACTGGTCGCAAGTGCCCGGGTGAATTAGCAAGGAGACTACAATGGTCGACTTCTCTCTGAATGCGAATGCGCGTAACGACCTGGGGAAAGGTGCGAGCCGCCGCCTGCGTCGTAACGCTGATCTGGTCCCGGCAATCGTTTACGGTGGCGACAAGGCTCCGCAAAACATCGCCCTGGCAGCTCGCGAACTGAAAAAAGCGCTGGAAAACGAAGCTTTCTACTCCCACGTCATCAAGCTGTCCATCGACGGCAAGAAAGAAGACGTGCTGCTGAAAGCCCTGCAACGTCACCCGGCCAAGCCGGTCATCATGCACGCTGACTTCCTGCGCGTTGTTGCTGGCCACGAAGTTACCGTCCACGTTCCGCTGCACTTCATCAACGAAGACAGCTGCGTTGGCGTCAAGAAGAGCGGTGGCGTGATCTCCCACACCATGACCGACGTTGAAGTGAACTGCCTGCCGAAAGACCTGCCGGAGTTCATCGAAGTCGACATGGCTGGCGTTGATCTGAACCAGATCGTTCACCTGTCTGATCTGAAACTGCCGAAAGGCGTTAGCATTCCGGTTCTGGCTCAGGGTGCTGACCACGACCTGCCGGTTGCCAACGTTCACGCTGCTCGCGTTGCCGCTGCTGACGACGCGCCGGCTGCCGAAGGCGAGGAGTCCGCGGAGTAATCTCCCGTACGACTTCTGAAGAGGGGCGCCCGTTGTGACGCAGGGAATCAAGTTGATTGCAGGATTGGGAAACCCCGGTCCGGAATACGAACTGACCCGCCACAACGCTGGCGCCCTTTTTGTTGAGCGCCTGGCCGCACGGTACAACACCAGCCTGCGACCGGAGAGCAAGTTTTTTGGCCTGACTGCACGCATCAGCGTGGCCGGTCAGGATGTTCGCCTGATTATCCCCACCACCTTTATGAACCGCAGCGGGCAGGCTGTTGCCGCGCTGGCGAGCTTCTATCGCATTGCACCCGAAGAAATTCTGATTGCCCACGACGAGCTGGATTTGCCGCCGGGCGTGGTCAAGTGCAAGAAAGGTGGCGGACACGGCGGGCACAACGGTTTGCGCGACATCATCGCCAAACTGGGTAACAACAACGCATTTCACCGCCTGCGCCTGGGTATTGGCCACCCCGGCCACAGCTCGCAGGTGACCGGCTTTGTGTTGGGGCGAGCGCCCCGCGCCGAGCAGGACGCACTGGATGCCTGCATCGACGAAGCCATTGGCGAACTGCCCGGCATGATCGAAGGCAACTGGACCGCCGTCATGCAACGCCTGCACAGCTTCAAGGCCTGAATCTCATTGCGCCGAACCATCGGCAGAGGACAACACCATGGGTTTTAACTGCGGCATCGTCGGCCTGCCCAACGTCGGCAAATCCACTCTGTTCAATGCCCTGACCAAGGCCGGCATTGGCGCCGAGAACTTCCCCTTCTGTACCATCGAGCCCAACAGCGGCGTGGTGCCCATGCCCGATGCCCGCCTGGACGCCCTGGCCGCCATCGTCAAGCCCGAGAAGGTCATCCCGACCAGCATGGAATTTGTCGACATCGCAGGTCTGGTGGAAGGCGCGTCCAAAGGTGAAGGCCTGGGCAACAAGTTCCTGGCCAACATTCGCGAGACCGACGCCATTGCCCATGTGGTGCGCTGCTTTGAAGACGAGAACGTGATTCACGTCTCCAACAGCGTCAACCCGCGCCGCGATATCGAAACCATCGACCTGGAGCTGATTTTCGCCGACCTGGAAAGCTGCGAGAAGCAGCTGCAGCGCGTTGCCCGCAACGCCAAGGGTGGCGACAAGGAAGCCGTAGCGCAAAAGGCGCTGCTGGAACAGCTGATCCCGCACTTTGAAGACGGCAAGCCCGCCCGCTCCCTGCTGAAAGACCTCAGCCCGGAAGAGCGCCAGCTGGCCAAGGGTTTCCACCTGCTGACCAACAAGCCGGTCATGTACATCGCCAACGTCTCCGAAGAAGGCTTTGAGGATAACCCGCACCTGGACGTGGTGCGTGAGATCGCCGCCGAAGAAGGTGCCGTGGTGGTGCCGGTGTGCAACAAGATCGAAGCAGAAATCGCCGAACTGGATGACGACGAGGAAAAGCAGATGTTCCTCGAAACCATGGGCATGGAAGAGCCTGGCCTGAACCGCGTGATCCGCGCCGGTTACGAGCTGCTGGGCCTGCAGACCTACTTCACCGCTGGCGTGAAGGAAGTCCGCGCCTGGACCGTGAAGATCGGCGCCACCGCGCCGCAAGCGGCTGCCGTTATTCACACCGACTTTGAGAAGGGCTTCATCCGCGCCGAAGTGGTCGCCTACAACGACTTCATTCAGTACAACGGCGAGAGCGGTGCCAAGGAAGCCGGCAAGTGGCGCCTGGAAGGCAAAGAGTACATCGTCAAAGATGGCGATGTGATGCACTTCCGCTTCAACGTCTGAGCAGACATTAAGATCCTATCGGATCCTAATGGACACAAAACCCCTTGATTTATACCGCATCAAGGGGTTTTTCTTTTCCAATAGCGTCCACCAATAGACTATACGATCCATGTCATAACCGGGTACGCTACCGGGTACGATTAAGCCCATCCTCTTTTATCACCGGGTATGACGAAAGGATCAGCCATGGCACTAACTGACACCCAATGCCGTACTGCGAAACCTAGGGAAAAAGCCTACAAACTTACTGACGGGAATGGCCTCTACCTCGAAGTCAAACCAAACGGAGTTAAAGCCTGGCGCTACCGTTTCGAGCTGAACTCAGAAGGAATCAGAAAGGAGAGTCTGTTCGCCATTGGCAGCTATGTGACGCCTCCCAAGGGCGAGACACACGGGCAAGCGGAGGAACGCCGAAAAGGACGAAGCTTTACCCTTTCAGAAGCCCGTGAAGAACGCATGAAAGCTCGCTCGCTAGTGGCTCAAGGAATCAACCCGGCTCACTACAGGCAGCAAGAGCGCATCAAACGTGACCATGAGCGAGCCATAACCTTCAAAGCCGTTACACACGAATGGCTGTCACTGAAGGATTGGGAGGAGATAACCAAGTCCAGACGCCTCAAAATGCTTGAGCGAGTCGTGTTTCCCAAAATTGGCGAACTGCCAATCAAGGACATCAAACCCGCGCACATTCTAGAAGTACTCAAAACTGCGGCACAAAACAATGGGCCATCCGTTGCCGCCGAGGCAAAACGGAGCATGTCTGGCGTTTTCGAACTCGCTATCGCCACCCTTCGAGCCGACTCCGACCCTGTATACCCCGTCCGCAAAGCAGTGCCCGCAAATAAGACCCAGCATAAGCGACCATTGTCTGCAGAAGAAATTGGCCAGCTCCTACGAGATGTCGACTCCCACGGTGGGCGACACGAAACCCTCTGTGCCTTCATGCTGATGTGGATGACCCTATGCCGCCCAAACGAAGCGGTGGAAGCCGAGTGGTCTGAGTTCGACCTAGAGAAGGCCCTATGGTGCATACCGGCCGAGCGTATGAAAAAGCGTAAGCCCCACACCGTGCCACTGCCCAGGCAAGCAGTAGCAATGCTAAAAGCACTGCAACCAATAACAGGGAAATATGCACATCTTTTCCCCCACAGAGATGTCCGCACTCGACCCATGGTTTCCGCATCATTTCGCCAGATGCTCAACGTACTTGGCTGGGGAGGCAAATACAGCCCTCACGCCACTCGAACTACTGGAAGCACCAGACTGAACGAACTAGGTTACTCAGCAGACTGGATCGAACGTCAACTAGCGCACACCGAGCAGAACACGGTTCGCCGCACCTACAACCATGCGGAGTATCTAGCCGATCGAGCAGAGATGATGCAGCAGTGGGCAGATATGCTTGACTTGTGGAAGGACTCCAAAGCCGACCAGCCCATCTAGCAACACTAACCCCCAGCATCCCTGGTCAGCCACGGCATGCGCTCTATTGCGAGCACCGTTCTCAATGAATACGGGGTTGATCCGGAGCTCATCGAAGTCGCGCTGACACATGTGGACAAGAACGAAGTCCGTAGCGCTTACAACAGGGCTGACTACGTCGAGCGCCGCAGACCAATGATGGAGTGGTGGAGCCGGCATATTGAGCAAGCAGCGACAGGAAGCCTGTCTGTCGCTGCTTGTAATGAAGGAGACAAGGGAAAGGTTGTGGCAATTCGTTAGAAAAGCCTTTGAGCACAAGGGTGTTGCAATGCATCAACAAAGACAGCAGCAGGCGACACTATAGAATGCCGCGCATAGCCGCCAAGCCAGATTACCTAAGAAAAATAAGCAAGAGCTACTTGCTTCGCGAGCGTCGCGGCAAGTAGAGGAGGCACCGCATTTCCAACCTGCGTAAACTGCCTTGCCGTCGGCCCGACAAATCTGTAGTCATCTGGAAATGTCTGCAAACGCGCACACTCTCGAACACTTAACGTTCTCGGTATCTCGGGGTGTAAATGTGAGCGCCCACCTCCGTTTGTACCGCCCGCGATTACAGTCTTTGAAGGCTTGGTTGGCGTGAGGCGATCCACTCTCCCAAGCTGATCACGCTTCCCGTAATCCAAGGTGCGATATCGTGACACCGAAGCAATAGAGTGCTTACGAGTCTCATGATTTTCCAGGTGCTCAGGCGGCAACTCAGCAAGCACACTGCCGGCGCCGATATGCTCCCTTTTTTCCGGCATCTGAAACTCACCACCGACCCTAGCCCCAACCACAAACATCCGCTGGCGATACTGAGGCACTCCGTAATCCGCAGCATCCCAAACCTCAGGTTCAACAACACAATAACCCGCTTTCTCTAGAATTTTGATTGCCTCACCCAGCTGCTTTCCTCCATCCAGATCACGGAGCCCGGGAACATTCTCGATGACAAAAACCGCTGGACGGAAGTGAGCGATTAGCTTTACGAAGTCGAACAACAAGTTGCCGTTCTTTTCGTGCGCAAAGCCAACTCGCTTAAAGTTATCGCCAGACTTTGAAAAGCGTTGGTTCGCTGCGATCGAGAACGGTTGACAGGGTGGCCCTCCGACAAAGACACCGTCAAAAGGCATGCCAATCAGAGGAGCAAGCTGCTCGACGATTTCATCGGTTTTAGAGACATCACCATTATGATACGGAGGCCCAAAGACGCTCCATTTCGGACGATTGACGCGCAAGGTTTTGCAAAAAATCTCGTTGAATTCAAAGGCCGCCTTATGCTCGAACCCGAGCGCCTCGAAGCCAAGATCCATGCCTCCACAGCCAGTAAAAAACGAGACTATGGGAACCCCTTTCGCTATGGGTTGGAAAGAACTCAATGCAGGAGGCTTATCCCCCGTCCAGCGCAACGAGCGGCTGTTGGCATATACCAGGTCGTCAATTGTTGCTCCAACGCTTGCCATGACGGACTGAATATCCTCTCGCTCATCTGCAGCTCCAATCAGCTCCGATTGAGCATCATAAGGATGAGTGACGTCGATTTTGGCCGGTTTTGGCATCTGCATCAGGTACCCGTGGTAAGTAATTTCTTTGCTTTTTCGTAGACGGCCCTTGCCTGCTCAGCGTCGAGGAAGTCCTTTTGTCCCTGCTCTTTCAGCCAGCAGTCGTAGTACCGGTGGACAGCCCGATGACAAGTGGGGCACACAGCCACAAGATCATTGAGCATCGTACCATCTCTGGACGTTCTCGAACCAGAGCACAACGGGAGAAGGTGATGCACATCTAGCACCCGGGATACCCAGGGATATCGATGAGCCGTGTCCAGCGAGCAGAAATCGCAGATCGAAACAGGATAAAATTTAAAAAACTCTGACCGGATTTTGCTGTTACGCTCAATTACGATGTGTGTTTTTCTCGTCTTGACGCCCTCTGCGAAGCTGACGACGGAGAACCCTGCTTCCTCAACATCGCTTACTGCCGTAGTCGCGTAATCAAGCTCCAGCTCATCGACAGCTGAAGGAAAAAGGTCCGTGATCCTCAGTATCTCTTCTGCGGCACTCTCAAGATGCTCACCCCCGATAGGCGAAAGCTGCTGAAATATATTACCGGCGTCTTCTCTCGAAAGGGAGACAGTTACAGCTCTGCGATCAAGCGACAAATAAGATATCTGAGCGATAACACGTATACTTTCAGCCGCCTGCCGATGCTCACCAACGGCTCCCATGTCATGATCTACATTAATTAGCTCAATGAAGCTTGACTGGTCCTCGTCACCAACAAAACCAGAGTAAGCATATGCTGCGATGATCTGAGTAATCGTCGTTTCAGTTAGGCCAATCGCAGCTCTAGCCAGTAGGTATTTTAAAGAGAACAGCAGCGGGTACCGCAGAGATGCTGAGTGATCCCAATTGTGCAACGCTGGGGATGGATCAGAATAAGACTCGCTTAAATAATGAAAATACTCGTCTGCTGTAGTGCTGCCATCAGCAGCAAGAGCCTTTGCAACCTTCGTGGCTTTTGAGCCACCTCCCTCTTCGGGAACACAGAGCAAAGCCGAACGAAAAACTCGGCCGTAGTTCCTCCACGGCTTGTATCTCTCGTTGTCGGGAAGGAAAGGCAGGCCCGTCCCTGCAACCAGTTCGCCACGATCCATAAGACGAAGGTCACCGCTGAGGGCAAGCTTAGCGAGCTTCTTGAGATTATCGAACTGAAAATAATCAAGCCGTCCTTGGTCCCAGCTCCACATGTAGTTCACCCCTTCGTATATTTGATCCGATTGCCATTTCCTGTGCGCCGTCTTTTAGGGATAGAGCCCAATCACGCCTCCTCGCAGAGCCTTCCGTAACCCAGCCTCCGGGCAAACCACCTCGACGGAGGCCACGTTAAACCAACTAACAAAGCAAGGCCCCCTCTGCAAGCGCAGTGAGTACGGCTTCAAACCGACGCACAATCGGCAATTAGTTCACTCAAATTTCGCGACCTAAGGCATATAAGTCAAGGACTTACTAGACTCATATCTATTTATTCAGGCACCAATGCCGACATAGAGTGTCAGGTCCAGTCAATCGATTGCGCTCCTGACAACATCAGCATTGCTCTGCAGCGCGTACGCATCATCGGAAAGCTGGCGCGAATCACCCCCTCAAACAAGCGATATCCATTCGAATTTTCTTCAACCCTACATAACTCCCACGAGCCTACCCCAGCCAGTCCGCTCAACTGGCCTGTCTCGTGAGGAATTCTCTATGTCCAAATCCTGTCCGCGCTGTCGCTCACAGCGCGTGGTGTACTGCCATTACGGCAAGCGCATCGGTGGCACCGTAGGCACCGTGGCCGGTGCGTTCAGTGGTGCTGCAGCCAGCTCTGCATCCGGTGCTGCAGCTGGTTTGCGTATCGGCATGCAAGTCGGTGCATCTGGTGGCCCTACTGGCATTGGTGCGGGCGCGGTGCTTGGCGCTATCACTGGCGCCTTTGCTGGTTGCATTGCTGGACTGCGCTTAGGTCAGGTGCTCGATGAGCAACTGCTCTGCCGCTTCCGCTGCCTCGACTGCAACGCACACTTCTGATCCCCGCCCTTCCAGCTTTCTCTGTATTTCCCTGTCTCGCTTTGTCCCTTTCTCATTGTCTTTGACCGCCTGGGCTCTGTGGCTCGGGCGGTCTATGCCGTTTTGGAGGTTTCCATGGCACATCAAGTTGAAAACATGGCCTACGTTGGCACCACACCCTGGCATGGCCTGGGTAGCAAGCTGTCCCGCAATCAGCCGCTGGAGGTCTGGCAGCATGAAGCCGGGATGAACTGGCACATTGAAGAGTCTCCGGTACGGTTCCTGTCGGACTCCGCTGCGCACTTGGGCAGCATTCACACCTTCCCGGAGCAAAAGGTGCTCTATCGCTCGGACACCAAAGCCCCACTCTCAGTCGTCTCACAGCGCTACAAGGTGGTGCAGCCGTTCGACGTGCTGGAGTTCTACCGAGATCTGACTGAGTACGCAGGCTTTGAGCTGGAAACCGCGGGCGTGCTCAAAGGTGGCCGCAAGTTCTGGGCACTGGCGCGTACAGGGCAGGCCTCAGCACTCAAGGGTAACGATCTGGTCAACGGCTACCTGCTGCTGGCCACCTCCTGCGACGGCACCCTGTCGACCGTCGCCACGCCAACGACGGTACGGGTGGTATGCAACAACACCCTGGCCATCGCAGTGAATGGCGCTTCCGAGTCAATCAAGGTGCCGCACAACACCGAGTTCAACGCCAAGGCAGTCAAACGCCAGCTCGGCATCTCGGTCGCGCAGTGGGATGACTTCATGTACCGGATGAAGCATCTGTCTCAACGAAAGGTGAACACCGGTGAAGCGCTTGGCTACTTCCTGCGGGTGATTTGCGACACCGAGCAGGACGTGGAGGATCGCCGCGAACTCACCCAGCACCGCGCCCTGCAGAAAGTGCAGGATCTATACGCTGGCAAAGGACGCGGCTCTCAACTGGTATCAGCACAGGACACCGCGTGGGGCTTGCTCAATGCGGTGACCGAGTACGTCGATCACGAGAAACGCGCCCGCAGCATTGATCACCGGCTGGACTCAGCCTGGTTTGGTCAAGGTGCCACCCTGAAGCAAAAGGCTCTGGATCACGCCCTGGAGCTGATCGCCTGATTTTCCCGTACGGGTTTTCCGTTTCCCTCAATTCCCCTTTCTACTTACTCGCCTGAGCCCGATCAGTGTCTGCTGGTCGGGCTTTTGTGCGTCTGGAGTTTGCTTATGAATACGCATCAAACCACACCTACCAATGGCACGAACAAAGCTAACCGTGGCCTCCTGCGCTTGGTCAGCACCAAAGACCTGACTCGCAACGACTGGCTAGACGTGCGAAAACGCGGTATCGGCAGCTCGGATGCGGCAACCGCTATCGGCCTCAACCCCTACAAATCCCAGCTGGAGCTCTGGCTGGAGAAAACCAACCGTGACGTGGGACTCGCTAAACCCAACCCCGAAGACGACACCACCCCGGTGTTCTGGGGCGTGGTGCTGGAGCCGGTGGTGGCTTCCCAATATCAGCGCCGCACCGGCAACAAGGTGCGCAAGGTGAATGCCGTGCTGCGGCACCCTGACGTGCCCTGGATGCTGGCCAATATCGACCGGGAAGTGGTTGGCAGTAGTGAGGTGCAGATCCTTGAATGCAAAACGGCGGGTCTGAACGGTGCCCGCCTCTGGCGTGATGGCGTCCCCAAGTACGTCGAGGTTCAGGTCATGCATCAGTTGGCTGTCACCGGTAAGCAAGCGGCGGATGTGGCTGTGCTGCTCGGTGGGCAGCAGCTGGAGGTTTACCGCATCGAGCGTGACGAGGCGTTGATCGAGCAATTGATCGCCCTGGAGCGTCAGTTCTGGCACTACGTTGAGACCGACACTCCACCACCAGCAGATGGATCGGACTCGGCAGAAGCGGCACTGCGCCTGCTCTACCCCGCTGACGATGGTGAGCAGCTGGATCTTTCAGCAAATACAGCCCTGTCGGAGGCGTTCGATGAGCTCAAGCAGGTGCGCTCTTCCCTGAGTGATCTGGGCAAGCGCGAAGCCGAGCTCAAGCAGTCGCTGCAGCAGGCCATGGGCGAAGCCAGTAAAGCGCTCTTCGCCAGCGGCAGCATCAGTTGGAAGAAATCCAAGGACGGCACCGGTCTCGACCTGGATGCGCTGTTCAAGGACCACCCCGCGCTCAAGACGCAGTACCAGATCAGCAAACCCGGCAGCCGGCGCTTTCTGGTCAGTTGAGTCGCTTTATCTCCCATCACTCCCCTTCAGGCCGACTGCCGTTATGGCGTCGGCCTTTTTGTTTCCTCTAGGAGCATTCCCATGATCAAAGGCTTGGCAATCACCCCGCCCGTGCTCGGGCGTATCTCCATCGGTAAAGTAGTCGAGAAGAACGGCAAACGCCTGCCGGAGAAAGACGACCAGTTCACCATCACCTCGCAGGTCCAGACCCGCGATGGCTGGCTGGTCCATCCACTGGATGAGCTGCTGCGCAAGGAGCAAGGCGGCAAGATCCGCAGTATTCCGGTGCGCTTGCTGTTCAACGATCCGGAGCTCAACTTCCGCGCCGAATACAGTCTGTTTGACCGCACCAGTGGCCGACCGCTCTGTGTCGGTAACGGTGAGTCGTGCAAACGCTCGACGGCAGAAGGCATTCAATCGCTGCCCTGCCCTTCGCCTGACGGTTGCCCCTTGGCACCCGGTGGTAACTGTAAGCCCTATGGCCGATTGAACGTCGCCATCGGTGATGACGATCCGCTGGGCAGCTTTGTGTTTCGTACTACCGGCTACAACAGCATCCGCACCCTATCGGCCCGGTTGAGCTATCTGCAGGCATTGTCTGGGGATCGACTTGCGTGCCTGCCACTGGAGCTACGCTTGCGGGGTAAGTCCACCCGGCAAAGCCATGGCTCACCTATCTACTACGTGGATCTAACCCTGCGTAGTGGGCTGAGTCTTGAGGATGCTCTGGCCCAAGCACACCAGCTGGATCAGTCACGGCGCGATGCAGGCTTTGATCAGCACGCACTGGATGCCGCTGCACGTATGGGGCTCATCAATGGCGCCTTTGAAGACAGTGAAGAGGACTCGCATCTGGTCCTTGAGGAGTTCTATCCAGAGCAATCGGTGGCTGAGTCAGCGCCAGCAACCACCACGCAAAAGCCCACGCCGCAGTACAGCAGCCGTCGGAGCCGCAACGGTAAGCCGACCCTGCACGACCTGATTCTCGAACGTACCCACAACCTGCAACAAGCGAATCCACTCGCCAGCGCCTGAGCGGGTGGGTTTTCCTATATCAGGAGACCATCATGAGTAACCCAAAATCGTCGTCGGCCCTCGTGCCGACGGCAGGCATCGAGCTGTCCGAAACCGAAGTACTGAGCTGGGCCCAGTCCATACTGGAAGCCCGCTTTTATCGCAGTAACTACCTGACCAATCCGAACCTGGTTCGCGATTACCTCATCTCCCAGTTAGCCAATGAGGAGCGCGAAGTGTTTGGCGTCATCCTCTTGGACAGCCAGCACGGTGTGCTGCGTTTTGAACGGCTGTTCTACGGCACCATCGACAGTGCCAGCGTCTATCCCCGCGAGGTGATCAAAGCCGTACTCAATGCCAACGCCGCTGCTGTGATCCTCGCCCACAACCATCCGAGCGGTGTGCCTGAGCCCAGTCAGGCCGACCGCACCCTGACCACTCGCCTGAACACAGCCCTGCAAACCATCGATGTGCGCCTGCTCGATCACCTGGTGATTGGTGGAGCCACCGCGGTGAGCTTTGCCGAGCGTGGGTTGATCTGAGCGAAGCCGAAAAGGAGATCCACCCATGATGAAGACCTGCACCATCTGCCGTAGCGCCACACTGGTCCATCGGCAGAACCTGTGCACCCTGGCTGTGATGGCCGGGGTGTTGGATGCGCTGTTACGCCAGCACGTGGAGCGCCAGCAAGAGCAGCCTGAAGAGCCAGCCCCTTGGCGTCAGCTGGGGGAGTTGGTTGCGTTACTCCAGGCGCCAGCAACAACCATTGAGACAGGCGTTGAGCAAGGCGTTGCATTGGCAGACAACGCGGCAAAGCACTGGCTGGGTACTTTCGACAGCCTGTGCCTGAACTGCGGATTTCTGCTGATGGATGAGGCTGACGAGGAACCGCCTGCACCGTCTAAGTGAGGTGACTAAAACACTACTTCTGCAGACGCTCGGTCAGTTGCTCAACCAGCCGCATGACCAACTCTCGGTCCTCGGTCCCCAGCGGCTCCAGCATCGTTTTGAGGTGACGAGCCTGATCGTCCACATGCGAGCTACCGACCGTTAACAGGTCTACCGCTTCACAACCAAACAGCTCGGCCAGTTCGTATAACCGAGCAATCGACGGCATCGCCACACCCCGCTCCATCCGCGAGACAGCCTCAGGGCCAATCTCCAGCTTGCCGGCAACATCGTCCTGCGTCATGCCCGCCTTGGCGCGCATGTCTGCGATTGTGCGACCAATGCTCGCAGCCACTGTGTTCTCTGGTTTAGCCATAACCCCTCCTATTCGACTCGAATAGTTGGGCGTCGACCGATTGACATGAAGGACTTACAGCGATGAGAATCAACTCAACAGGTAGATTTGACGTCAATTTATACCCATTGACTCCCGAAACAGCACAGGAAAGGACGCCATGAAGAAATCGCTTTGCGCCACCGCATTGATCAGCGTGCTGAGCATCAGCAGTGTCAGCGCTGCCGAGTGGACCTCAGGTTGGGCTATGGGCACGACTGAGTACACCATCAACGACGGCAACCAAAATGAGTTGCTGATCGCCTGCTCGGACGACGACGGTAAGTACGTTCAGGCCTACGCCACTATCGATGGCCAGGTGTACAGCTCGGAGAAAGATCCGGGATTCAACGTCATTCTCGACGGCACCGAGTACACCAACCCGTTCGACACCTACTGCAACATCTGCGGCCAGTTGTTCCCCTCCTTCTGGGAGCACCTGCGTACCGCAAAAACGCTGCAGATCAGTCAGCGTGGCCAAACCGTCAGCCTGCCAACCACGGGCATCGACGTGATCAAACCGCTCGACCACCCCGAGAACACCTGCCGGGCGTCGTGGTAACCAAAAATCCAATAATGCTCAATGCGAACACCCAAGGAGCTAGCTGTATGGAGCAAAACAATCTCGACCAACGTGATCCGCGAGACGACGATGATGACTACATCGATGACTCTCTTCCTGTCCAAGTGAAGGTACTAGGCTGGGCGCTGGCAGCCTTCGCCGTGGCCATCTTCATGGTGACCTTCAACAATTCCGGCATGGTGCTGCGTGCGGGATTCTTCGCTAAAGCCTTTGCAGTGTTAGTCGGCACCTTGCTGGGTTGGGGTGGCGCCCTGCTGGGTGATGCCATCTGCCGCTTCGCGCGCCCGTCTGCGGTGTTCACGTCTGGCGGATTCTGCAGCCTGGTGTTCATCAAGCTGTTCTGGATTGCAGGCCCTCAGGTCATTGGTCTGTTCATTGGCGTCGCGCTGGGAATGTCCCAGGTGCTGAGCCGCATATAAAGGTAAACACGTGTGAAAAATAAACTGATGGCGGTATTGGCGCTGAGCGCACTGGCAGCTGGCTGCTCTAGCCCGGAAGACAAGATGCGCGGGGAGTTTCTCTCAGGCTGCGCTCAAGGTGGTGCAGGTAAAGAGGTATGTAGCTGCGTGTTTGACAAAGTGATTCAGGAATATGACCTGTCCTACCTGGAACGCGTAAAACGCACTGGCGCTCCGAGCGAGGAGTTCATCAGGTTCAACGTGCAAGCCACGCTACAGTGTAGCGGGGTCTACTGAGCAAAAGCACCTCAGCGGCCTTCGGGCCTGGCTGGGGTGCTTTTCTTTTTAGGACGACCCTCACAAACCATCCCAGTAACCACTATCCAAGCAATAGCTAATCCGCACAGTCTTCCCTATCACCGGAGGGCACATCAGCTTTATCGCAAGAAATGGCCATGAGCAGACCGTTACCCTTCTAAATCCCACCGCTTTTCCAGGGTGGTGAGAAAGAAGCACACGGCGCAAGGCGGCAGAAAAGCTCGATATCTACAGACCACAAAACGATTAACGCTGGTCGATAAACATCTTGGCGGCATCCTCGACGCTCGTACGAATGGCCTCAGAACCTGCTGCTGCCTTGAAGGCATCTGGCAGCGAAGAGAGAGACTTTTCCACCTTTAGAAGCCAGAACTGCAAGGCGGTTCGCTCGCCGTTTACCAAATCGCCAAGCCGTGCCATCACAAACGGCTGAACGTGCTCAAGCACTTTCACAGCGTAGAACCGGTGACTCCCGTCGCCGAGCATGGCATTGATCCGCTCAAACCCAAGAATAATGGCATCAATGTTGAAAATAGCCTGCCCCGAGCTCTGCTCCGTCGCACGCATCAGCGCTATACGAAAAGCCTGGGTATCAATTTGGTAGGTTTGAAAGCCGGGGAGCTCGCTGGCCTTTCTATAAGCCGTAGCAATGAACTCGTCGGCCGCATCGAGCCGAGTTTTTTCCGCCATCGCTATCGCATACTGAAGCCAAAAGAGCGGCTCACCATTCACCCGCTCATCATATCGCAAACGTTCATAGATGCTGGAGATGACGGTATCCGGATCGCCCTTGCCGCGCAGGGTTCTCCGCAAGCTCGAATACGCAATCATGTTCGACATAAGAACTCGATAGAGTCGCTCAGTTCGCCGCAGTGCAGCGGCCAGCGTCACCTCGACAACAGCTTCGGCGATCTCCTCTGGTCCAATGAACGCAGCTATCACAAACGAGGAGAAGATAGATGATCGGGCTCTGAAGCCATCGGCCGAAGTCTCGAAAATTTCATGCGATAGATCCTCTAGCGGTTTGAGAGCCATAAATGGATCCTCACCAACTACGCTTCTCACGAATGATGCACCGACGGAGCCTTGATGGGTGGCAATCAGCATCGTCATAGTCAAAATTCGCCGGGTAGCCCTATTTTCAAACAGAGGGGCTAGAGCCTCTTTCACACGGTCGCGGACTGCGGCATTGTCGAAAAGATCAAGCAAAAGGTCCCGTAGGTCGCCACGATGCTCTGGATCAGGAGCACGAAGCCCTGCACTCTCGCACAGCCGCCCAAATGAGGCTATTTCGGATCGTGTTAAGGCGTTAAGGCTAATCCGATCAAACGGTTGAGGCAGAAGCTGTATGAATTCGTGGAAACGAACCTCGAACGTC
Source organism: Halopseudomonas maritima (assembly GCF_021545785.1). NCBI lineage: Bacteria > Pseudomonadati > Pseudomonadota > Gammaproteobacteria > Pseudomonadales > Pseudomonadaceae > Halopseudomonas > Halopseudomonas maritima. The sequence goes on along the minus strand of NZ_CP079801.1, from coordinate 2,636,232 downwards.
CCCGTCCGCACTTCCACCACGAGCTTAGCCTGTGGAAGCGCATCGCGGAGGCCACGTAAACTATCTTGAGCAGCCGAGTATTGGTCGACAAATACGACCAATCGATCGACCCCAGCCAGTGCCGCAACCTCACGCTGAAAGTCCGGGTGACCGAGTTGGAGCTGAAGACAAGTCCATCCTCTCGACGAAAGCTCGAATGCAAGTAATTGAAGGAAAATCGACTTGCCATTACCAAGGCGACCATCGACAACGAGCGATGCCTTACTCTCAACAGCATCAGCCGCCGTGCGCACCGAATCCGACCGAGCAATCGCGTACTCCTCACTTGGTTGCGAGCGAGCAAGACGAGCAGGATCGAAATTGCCATAGACTAGAAGATCAAACACCTCTGTAGCGGTCGGACGAGCGACTGCTTTTCTGTCTCGTACAGGCGACAACGAGCGGAAAGAGCGTAGATTATCCAACGAAGGAGCAACAGAGCGTGGGGTACGCGCTAGAATCTCAGCGAAGCCGTCGGTGCCTATGAACATAGTGCGCCCATACTGCGCAGTGCGTCTCAGGAACGTTTCGTCGACGGTAGGTCCTTGTATGAAGATAGTTCGCTCAGCAAGTTTAGGGTTGGCCATGAGAAGACCAGCGATATGATAATCGGCAAGGCTGTATCCGACGATATATAGGGTACTTGCAAAAGCCAAATCGCGCTGAAATTGGTTGTACCAGAGTGAGCGCACGACATACTGGTTCACGTAGGATCCCTCGCCGAGAACCAAGCTTTTCATCACATTATCAGCTGTAATCAGTCGGATGCTTCCATGGAGATGCACTACTGCGCCGTGAGGAAGCTTGTTCGGAACTGGCTCCGAGATATCGAAGGCATTCGGCGGCACTTTCTTTTTTAACCTGTGCAACTCGACCGCATCATCGTAATTAGTAGAGTAGATACGTCGCCAAGGCTCATTTAATACAGCTGTTTGTCCAGCAGTTAGCTCGGTCAGCCGAAAAATCCTATACAACTCGTCACGAAGCTTACCGGAGTCATGCTCGGCAAACTCCTCGCTGAGAACTTGCAGGTCGTAGTCCGTATCTCTGGGCAGGTTAAGTTGCTCAATAAAGTGGTGCCGCAACCCCCTGCCGTTGGGCGGGGTACCATTCGCGATGTTGCTTGCGCCGAGGCTGAATCCAGAGCCTAGGAAGAGAATAGAGGAGTCGGGATCGAACTCTCCAATTACGTCAATATCATGCGTCATCATTCCTCCGTTCATGAGACAGTTTGCTACTGCACAACCTAGGCCTGCTGTGAGACCGCTGTTAGTGAGCGATCACGCCCGACTGCAATACTAGCAGGATGTTGGTCATGAGCCTCAGAGCGTCAAGCAGGCTGGTGCGGGCACCAGCCTGCTTGACGGTGTTGTAAGACTTGCACAGCGCGAAACCTTAGTCATGGTGTCTCTGATCAGTCCGGCGTACTCACAACTCATACGGGGTTCGCCCAACGCCTGAGCTAAGTCGAGCCACGAAGCAGCTTCGGCTTGAATGCATCATTAGAAACCAAGAGCTGACTGCAGCGCCTTGATTGATGACTCCCAGCTCCCAAAATCCTCACTCTCCTCCCACAGCTCCCTCAGTTCAGAGTCAGGCCCCATGAAGCGCACGAGCGCTCCATTGGTCTTGGACAGCAAGTCTTGGGAGGGTTTGGCAGTGATGGATTTGATCCAGGCATCTACCTCTTCGGAGTTGCTATCAGTCTGCGTGCTGCGCCCAAGGGCCTTAGCAAGAATCTCCGCAGCGGCGACAGCCTCACTGGCTAGATCTGAGTCAAGGTAGTCGCTGCCATTGTCGAGAACAGCTTGGATAGCTTCGGTAATCAGTGAAAAGTCTCGCCGCTCATCAAGGCCATATGCCCAATCGCAAGCAGTGTCATTGCCGAACGGGTTGTGCGACCAAGCTCCCATGCAGGAATCTCCTTGAAATTTGAACTTGGTGACTAACTGTTGAGTGAACCGGCGGCGTTATGATGGCATGTCAGTGACTTACTCAAAACACCCGTACTAGGCCGATCAAATACAAATTCTTTCTTTAATAAGCTCTTCAGAAGCCAGACGCCCTGCCCTACACGGAACCAGCACCTTTCGAGGGCATTGAGGAAGGCTTCTTCTCACACCACAGACAGGCATTACAGCTCGTGCCAGTTAGGATCTATCATTCGGCTGTGCAAGACCAGCAAGATATTCATGATCGGACACCTGATCGCCCGCGGCTGTGCAGTCCAATTAAAGCAACCAACGCCGGGGAAAAAGTACGATCCGCCCTGGACATGTTCCCACCAAGTCAGAATGGTAAATGCAGCGCCAGCTACTCAGCCCTGCATTCACCACCTGGCTTGATCAGCTATGGAACGCAAGGTGAAAACCTAGCTGGGCAAAACAAGTCAGGCTCGACTGGCAATTAAGCGCAAACAAACCCTGCACCGGTACAAAGCTCCCAGAGTAAAGGTATCTTTTATATGGACCTACTCCAGGAAGATACCAAGCAGTTTTGCCTTGGCAATCGCCTGTGTGCGCCTAACCACACCAAGCTTCTTGTATATCCGTTGCAAATGCGCCTTGACCGTATGCAACGAAATAAACAACTGGTCGGCGATCTGCTTGCTGGCCAACCCGGCAGCCACCAACCTCAGCACTTCCACCTCGCGTGCGCTCAGCAGCTCTTCCTGAGCTTCAATTCCACGCTCGGTATATCTACCCAACAACTCAGGAAACAGCCGGCACATTTCATCGGAGATGCCAAACAATCCCAGGTCATGGCAAGGCTTGAACAGAGCTTCTATCTGCGACAGGCTCGGCATGTGACAGGCCGCCCCGTATTGAGCCAGCTTCAACAACGCCTGGCTTTCCGCGCTGAGGGTGATCAGGCCGCGCTGCAGCGCGTAGGCCAGCACATCCTGTATCTGAGCAATAGCCTTCTGATACTGCCCCAGCAGCATCCACGCGATGGATTGGTATAGCTGGCAGCGCTGGAGCATCTCGAATGAAGCCGGTGGTGGCGTCAGGCTTGGCTGGTCTGCGTAGTCGCGCAGCAACTCGCCAAGCGCTTCTTGCGCAAGCTGGAAGCGCCCCTGATACAAACGAACTATGCTGCTGGCAAACGACAGGTACGGGCGATAGACCTCATCTGGAATATGATTGCGCTGCATGCAGCGCTCGGCATCCTGTAAGTAATCCAGAGCAGCGGCATCGTTATGCGCCCCCAAGGCGATGAAAGCCAGACCGCAATACCCGTAGAATGCGCGATGGTCGCCCCAGCGCAGGGTCTCCTGCAGGCCGCAGGTGAAATAGCGGTGCGCAGCAGCCAGCTTGCCCTGGCGCAACATGAGCTGCCCCAGCCGCAGATGGATACGGCCCAGCACTGGACTCTGATTGATATCATCCTCATTGAGCAGCAGACATGCTTGCTGCAACACCCGTTCGGCTTCAAGCAATGCACCACGGTGCTCCAGCAGCTGCGCATGGTCCAGCTCCAGATAGGCTTCCAGCACCACGCTTCTCCGCTGCCTGGCCTGGCGCAGGCCGGTCCGGCTCAAGCGCTGCGCAAGTTCCAGATCGGCAATCAAGAGAGCCTGCTGGGTTAAAGCGCTGTAGCAGGTCAGTCCCAGCTCCCAGAAGGCTTCCCCGGTCTGTTGCAAGCCCTGTTCAAGCAGAGGAAGAGCTTGCTCGCGCCGCCCCTCGAGGTGATGACTCCAACCACAGAACACCTGCCACTGGGTGACGATGGCGGCCTCCAGCTCGGCACTAGGCTGGGGCATGAACTTGGCAAAGTGCTCCATGGTCATAGCCGCTTCTCGTAACTGCCCAGTGAAAATCTGAGCACCGGCCAGCAGCGCCACCAATCGCGGCGAGCTCGGCAGGATGTCCTCGGGCACCATCTCCTGCAGACGTCTAAGCACAGTAACGTTATCGCCGCTCATGGACTGCTCATCAGAAACCCACTGCACCATGCTGAGCGCCTCCGCCTCCCGGCCGGCATGTAACGCATGCTCCACAGCTAGCTGCCAATGGCCCTGGCCTGCATACCATTGGCTGGCACGCTGGTGTCCTGACGCCGGGACACCAGCCCAGCAATTGACCATCTGGCGCACTGGCTCATGCATGCAGTACCAAAAACCGCTTTCACCTAAAGGTTCAATGTAAGCACCCAACTCCACCAGCCCCTGCAACCGGAGCGCGCAATCAAACTCACGCCCCCCGGTAACGTAAGCTACTAACGCCGCGCAAAACCGACCAAGTTGTGCCAGCAGCAACCACAAATCACGCTCTTCATCGCTCAGCTGTACCAACAGCTCACTCTCAAGATACTGCCGCAGCGAGGCCGGCCAGTGCGGTTGCAGGTCCGCGCGGTCCGCAGTCAGAAAACTCCGTACGGCAATGCACCAACCCTCGGTCTGCCGGGCAATGGCCAGTTGCTGTCTGCTTGGCAAGTCTAAAGCGCCACAATCCAGCAAAGCCTGCCTCTCCACAGAGGTGAACGCCATGGTCGACCAACCACCCGTCTGGAATACATCACCCTGCACGGCGAGACGACTGAAGACTTCAGACAAGGGGCGGCGGCAACTCACCCACCAGGTAATAGACGGAGAACTTGCTTGAATCAACTGCACTAGCAGGTCATCCACCCCAGCAACGGGTTTCCTACAATAGTCATCCAGCACTAGGTGCACGGCTTCATCCTGATTACTCAGCAGCCGAGCCAAGCTTGAAAATGACCTCACATCTACCCCAAAGACACTCCCCAGCTGCTGCATCAAGGTCTCTGGATCACTCAGACTAGCCAACTGCGGCACCCAGTGCACCGTGGCCTCTGTTGGCAACTGCTGCAGACATTCCAGCAGCAATACCGTTTTGCCGGTACCGGCCGGTGCGCAGAAGAGCAATACACGAGCATGAGCCTGCAATATCGGTCTGCTTAGGCGGGGGCGCGGAATGTGTGGGCGCGGTAGCCGAGGGGGCAAGTTCGCGGAAAAGTCCATATCGAGAATGTTCCAGCACAAACAAAGGCGGAACACATTCTTACCATAAAACGTCTGATGCCGTACAAAACGGCCCATCTAGAAGCACAGTCGAATGTTCTAACCTACCGGGATGATCGGCTACCGCTGAAAGCGCTCTTCCATAGGGCATCGCCTGGCGGGACTGCGACCACACAGAAGAAAAGCACCATAGCACAGTGCATTAATCCTAAAGAACTAGTACGCAAATGAGCTCTTTCGGGGACTAATCACCCCTTCTCCAACGCGCTTCAATCACTCTGCTTAAACAGCTTGAATGGAGCTCACGACAATGAACAATAATCTACGCTCAGTATCCCGTTTGGGTGTGCTTACGGCGGCGATTGGTGTTGCCACCGCAGCCCAGGCGGTGGACTTCGATATAGGTCAGGTCCAAGGTAGCCTGGACTCACAGCTATCGATTGGTGCCAGCTGGAGTACCAGCAAGCCCAGCAGCAGACTAATCGACACCAACAACGGCGGTCATGGCGCATCTTCCACCGGGGATGATGGCCGCATGAACTTCAAGCGCGGTGAAACCTTCTCCAAAATCTTTAAAGGGGTCCACGACCTTGAGTTCCGATACGAGGATAGTGGGGCTTTTTTCCGCGGCAAATACTGGTACGACTTCGAGCTTAAAGACGAGTCGCGCACCTTCAAGCAGATAAGCGACCAAGGACGCTCACCAGCCGCCAAATCCTCAGGTTATGACCTGTTAGACGCGTTCGTCTATCACAACTATTACCTAGGAAATATGCCAGGCCACCTGCGGCTTGGCCAGCAGGTAGTCAGCTGGGGCGAAAGCACCTTTATAGGCGGAGGTATTAACTCTGTGAATCCTTGGGATGTCGCTGCTTTGCGCCGTCCAGGGGCTGAACTAAAAGAGGGTTTGGTACCAGTGCCGATGGTCTTTGCCTCGCAACGGTTGAGCAACACTGTGAACTTGGAGGCATTCTATCAATTGAAGTGGGAGCCCTACATTTTAGACAACTGTGGCACCTTCTTCAGCTCCGATGTCGCCGCGCCAGGTTGCGCAGATAACTTCACTGTGCTTGATGGCGACCTTATGGCTTTATCACCCATCGCGGCAATCCATGGTCAGGCGTATCCGGGTGGTGCAGAAGGGGTATTGATTCCCCGCCTCAAAGATCGCGAGGCCCGAGATGGTGGTCAGTGGGGGCTTGCGCTCCGTTTGCAAACTGACAGTACAGAGTTCGGCTTTTTTGCCATGAACTACCATAGCCGCGTCCCCTTTTTGGCATACCAAGCCGCACCACTGAGCACCTATGCAAGCCTCAACGATATCATCGGCAGCGCGATAGGTATGGGCGTAACCGACCCGGCGACACTGGAAGGGCTGACGGCAGCAACTGTGTTAGGCAGTGCAAGGTACTTCATGGATTATCCCGAGGATATACGCCTATTCGGTGTTAGCTTCGCCACTACCCTGCCTAGTGGCACAGCGTGGAGCGGTGAGATCAGTTACCGTCCCAACGCGCCGGTTAGCTTTAACGCCGCGGATATGACTCTAGGTCTACTGACTCCAGTAGATCCGGCCATATCCAATCTGGGGGTTGAACCCGGCGGTCAGGTCCGCGGTTATAAGCGCAAAGAAGTCAGCCAAGTGCAATCTACGCTAATCCACACCTTCGATCAGGTCCTCGGCGCAGAACAAATGGTACTGGTAGGCGAGGCAGCGCTAACCCATACATCCGGCCTGGAAAGCACACGCCAGCTCCGCTACGGCCGAGATACTGTATTCGGTGACACTCGAAGAAAAGGCTATACCACAACCAACGCCTGGGGCTACCAGTTGGCCGCCAGCCTTGAGTACAGCGATGTCATTGCCGGCATCAACCTAGAACCCAACTTGGCCTGGTCACATGACGTATCCGGCTATGGTCCCAACGACAACTTCATCGAAGGGGCCAAAGCTATTAGCCTCGGGCTCGACGCCAACTACCTAAACAAGTACAGCGCCAGCCTCAACTACACCAACTTTTTCGGCGGGCGTTACAACACCGAAGTTGATCGAGATTTTATTGCGCTGAGCCTCGGCGTGAGCTTCTGATTTCCTGTACGCAGACGAGAGATAACCATGAAAACGACTATCTTCACCTACGTCGCGGTGAGCTTGTTGGCTGCCGCGTCCCCACATGCTTTATCGGCAGTTTCAAGCGAGCAAGCTGAGCGCTTGGGCAAAGACCTGACCCCTATCGGTGCAGAGCGTGCTGGCAATGCTGAGGGCACCATCCCAGAATGGACTGGCGGGCTGGTAACCAATGCCGGCCAAGTCGATGCCAAGGGTTTTCTGGAAAACCCCTTCGCCGATGACAAGCCATTATTCATAATCACCGCTGCCAACCTGGAGCAATATCGTGACAAGCTGACGCCCGGACAAATCGCTATGTTCAATCGTTACCCGGCCACTTTCACAATGCCGATTTATCCAAGCCGGCGCAGCGCTGCTCTGCCAGACGATATATACAACCGGATTAAAATAAGCGCCCTAGAGACTACAGCAGAGAACAACGGTTACGCTGTAGGCAACTTTCAGAACAGCCGATATTACGCTTTCCCGATCCCCCAGGATGGCCTACAGGTATTGTGGAACCATATCACCCGCTATCGTGGCGGCAATATGCGGCGAATCATCACGCAGGCAACGCCAAGTACCAACGGTACCTTCATTCCAGTTCGCTTTGAAGAGACAGTCGCGGCTCCCCAAGACTTGCCTGATCTGCCAGAAGGCAAAGGTGACAACATTATCTCGTATTTCAAGCAGCAGGTTACCGCTCCAGCCCGACTGGCCGGCAACGTTTTGTTAGTTTACGAGACATTGGATCAGTTGAAAGAGCCTCGCTCGGCCTGGCTATACAACGCTGGCCAGCGTCGCGTACGTCGCGCCCCTCAAGTCGATTACGATGGCCCCGGTACTGCCGCAGACGGCCTTCGCACTACCGACAACTTCGATATGTTCGGTGGTGCGCCGGACCGATATGACTGGAAGCTGGTGGGTAAGCGTGAACTGTATATTCCCTACAACAGCTACCAACTGGACTCTCCCAGCCTTAAGTATGAAGACATCATACATGCGGGGCATCTGAATCAGGAAAACGTACGCTACGAATTGCATCGCGTATGGGAAGTCGTCGCCACAGTCAAGCCCGAAGCACGCCACATCTATGCCCAGCGCCAAATGTACTTCGACGAGGATACCTGGCAGCTCGCCCATGTGGACCACTACGACGGTCGCGGCCAACTATGGCGCGTTGCCGAGGGACACATGCAGCAGTATTACCACGTCAAGACCCCAGCCTACACCCTGGAAGTCATATATGACCTGAATGCTGGACGCTATTTGGCCTTGGGTATGAAGAACGAGGAGCGCAACAGCTTCGAATTTGGCATACCCGCAAGGTTTTCCGACTTCACCCCTGCAGCTCTGAGGAACGAAGGGGTGCGCTAAATCACTCCCCTCCACAGGTAACCGACTCGGTAACAGCCGGGTCATAGCATCTAAAGGAAATAACATGAAAGTATTAGCTATAGGTGGAAGCGGCAGCATGGGGCGCGCAACTGTGCGCACCGCGCTGACTTATGATTTTATCAGTGAAGTTATCGTTGCGGGTATTGATGGTGAACTGGCCGAACGCTTTGTCGCTTCACTCGAAGATCCTCGAGTTCGCAACCTGCACTTGGACATCACCGACAATCAGGCGCTGCGCGCTGCCATGCGCGATGTAGATGTCGTGCTCAATTCCGCCGGCCCGTTTTTCCGCTTTGGCGTGCCGGTACTCAGCGCTGCTATCGACGAGGGCAAACACTACTGCGACATCTGTGATGACTGGCAGCCGACCCTGGACATGCTCGCCCTGCACGAACGGGCCCGCCAGAACCAGGTCAAGGCGGTCATCGGCCTGGGAGCCAGCCCCGGCATCATCAATCTGCTGTGCGTCAAGGCCGCCCAGACCCTGGATCAAGTGGATACGCTGGTCTCTGCCTGGAAGCTCTCGGGCGCGATCAATGACGATGACGGCTTCACCCCGCTACCTGCCACCGGCCATGTGGATGCCGCCGCAGTACATTTGATGCACTGTCTATCCGAAAAGATTCGCGTACTGCGGCAAGGCCGGTTCATTGATACCGACCCGCTGGAACATTCGACGATCGAATTTCCCGGTCTCGGTAACCTCGACGTGTGGTCGTTGGGCCACCCGGAAGCTGTCACGCTGATACGTCGCTTTCCCCAGTTGCAGAACTGCTACAACGGCATGCTCGGCATCGACGATATCGCCAGCGACCTGCGCCAGGTAGCCAGTGCTGTAGCGATGGCGCACATGAGCGTAGATGATGCCGCGCGACTGCTGGCCGGAGAGGGTGGTCGCGAAGCTCGTCAGGCCAGACTAGCAGAAAAGGACCGGGCGGATGTACCCGGTGCGCTTGCCTTTGCCGCCGGCTACCGCAATGGCCAACCTGCCACCGCCGGAGCCTATATCAACCACCGACCTGTCGGTGGCATGGCGACCATTACCGGTATTCCCCACGCCCTTTTCCTTCCGCTGCTACAGAACGGTAACATCAAGGAGTTCGGCGTTTTCGCGCCAGAACAGGTAATCGACCCAGATACCTTCTTCAAGCTTCTAGACCCGTTCTGTGGCCCCCAAGGCGCAGGCCTAACAGTGGTCACAGCGTAAAACCAGCTGGGGTGGCATCCTCAGGCCACCTCGGTTTTCGCCCATTTCTTTGTGAGACTCGGTCATGATCGCCATGCCCGGCAGTCGGCGCATCCTGAACAGGAGCTTCACCATGCCCAAAACTAAGCGCACCCCAGGGCTGAGTTTTGAACTTGCCTATGGCGTGGGCAGTATCGGCACGGCGATATTCGTCATCGCCCCACAGATTCTACTTTTATATTTCATGACAGAAGCGCTGAGCATTCCGCCCGGCGCTGCAGGAATGGCGCTGCTGTTCCCGAAGTTGATCGAGCTTTTCACCGATCCTCTTATCGGTCGCTGGTCCGATCGAGTAGATACGCGCTGGGGGCGGCGCCGACCATTCATGGCCGTGGGCGCAGTGCTGTTCGTAATTGGGTTCATCGCCCTGTTCTCCCCGCCTGATTTCAATCACTGGCGCAGCGCTTTGATCTGGGTACTGCTTCTCTACACCCTCACCACTACAGCCTATACACTCTTCGAAGTGCCCTATATCACCATGCTCGCCGAGGTCACTGAGGACAGCAAAACACGGACCAGAATAGCTGGCTGGCGTAGCGTTTTCCTTTCAGTTGGCTTTCTGCTTGCCGGCGGACTAGCACCTTGGGTAGTTCAAAGTGGTGGTGGTGAACGACCAGCATTCGCCACCATGGGCCTGCTAATCGGGCTCATGTCCTTTGCCGCAATGACCACTACGGTGCTGGGTACCAGCAACGGACGAGTAATCCAGCGTAGTCGGCAAAGCAGCGGCAGCCTGCTGCAGCCATTGCGAGTGCCGGCGTTCGCTTGGCTCTGGTTGGGCTTCATTATCCAGATGGTATCGGTCAGCGTAAATTCCTCACTAATCAGCTTTTACAACAAGTACTGGCTGGGTAACGAGGAACTAACCGTTAGCAAAATCTTTATCGGCGTAATGACCCTGACTGTAATTACTACCATCTTCTGGACCCGGCTGGCCCGCTGGAGCGGCAAGTACCGCGGATTTTACCTAGCCACCACCCTCTATGCGCTCGGAATGGCGCTATTCTGGTTCGCAAAAGACGGTTTCTGGGGATTCTGGCTAGCCATTATCGTCCTAGGTATTGCCAATGCAGGCCAACAACTATTCTGCTTTGCCATCATGCCAGATATTGTCGCGGCCGAACGCCAACGCTCGGGCCTAGCTGAGGAGGGCTCTTTTACCGGCATCTGGGTACTCGGACAGAAACTCGGACTAGGTCTTGGGGCAGGGCTCGCCGGTATTGGACTGCAGCTCAGCGGCTTTGTCGAGTCCAGTGCAGGAGAGCTGGTGGGGCAAACCAACAGTGCCCTGTTGGCCATAGTAATGCTAACGTCTTTAGTACCCGGTGCCATCTGCCTTTTGTCTCTATTTCCCATCTACAAATCCAGGCAACACTTCACCTCAAGCGCGAAACGCACTGCAGGCACGGCTTCAATCTCTGAATAGCAACTAGAATCCGATTCTACGGGTGCTCCTAGCCTCATATTTGTCGATATTGGAAGCACCCTTTTTGACTCCATGGAGGAATCGCCGAATCAGGCTACCTGATTCGGCTTTCAACATTTTTCCCTAGACGGAGACTAGAGATTTTCTTAGAGCGCAGACAGGTACTGTACATAGTACACACTTAGTGAGCCCTGCATTCACCACTAGGCTTGATCAGCTATGGACAGTCGGAGCTGGCAGCTAGCGTATGCATCCCGTCCGATACGCTCTGGCACCAGCAGGCTTAATCCTGAGGTGCTGTCCTTTGTCCTTAACCAGGTAGGTCATCAGCTCCATGACTGCGTAGCGTCCTTTCTCATCACTGCGATGAAACATGCCAGTGCCTCGGTGCTCATCGTTACCGCCCCTTTTTACCCACTCCCTAGCGCTGTCATGCCAGTACCCTCGCCCGTTAGTAATCCCTTCCCACAGCTCACCGATACGCTCAGCTACGTGAAACTGACGAAAACGCTCTGATCCGTTGAAGAAGAATGCCGCATGGATGTGAAAACCCTGATCCTCGCCCTGCTCTACCCGAAGGATGTAGCCCACCAGATGGTCAAAGGCGGGATTGGTCCTGCGAGCCCTGACCATCTCGTTCATGTCAGCAAACACCTGCTCGACAGTGAGTCGTAGCCTAGCGGACTCCCGGTAGTAGAAGTTCAGCCTCAGCACCAACGTCCTGGCGTAGCGTTCCATCACCTTGTCGGTCCACTCTCGTAGCTCTTCGTCCTGCCGCTTGGCTTGGTATCGACGGTCTGCACACCTGCGTTGGTAGCGCTCACGCTTACTCAGGTCACGGATACGGTCTAACAGCAGGTTCATGGTCTCAGGCTCTGACAGGTAGCTACCGTTAGCCTCTGGATCAGGACAGGTATAGGAACGACCGACATGCTCCAGCCTGATGTCCTGGCAAGCGTCGTAGAACAGTTCCAGGTTCTCGCTGTAGTCGTAATCCACACGACCATCGAACAGAGCGAGCATCTGACTGAGGTAGTCCAGATCCGCTCCTAGCATCGTCTTGCGGTATGGCCTGTCTGGACGTGATTGTGGGATGTAGGCCGATTCACCTCTGCGTAGAGCATCGTCTACGAGCTGATCGATCTTGAAGCTGACTTCTGCTTGGGAAATGGTGGGTATGTAGTCGTGCATGGTATGTCTCCTGTTGAGGTACATACCACTGGTGAGGTGAGTATTTTTTAACCTGAATGCAGTTCTGATACCTGGTTGATCTGTAGGGTATTGATGTCCTGTCTATGGCTCTGTAGGTGTATGGGATAGCCTAGTTACCACTATCAGATGAATACTGTTTGTAGGGTATATAAATAGATCCCGATCCAGACCGACAGCCTATGCCCAGCGTAGCAAGCACTTCTGAGGGAAAAGTCACGGTGGGGCGGAGCAAAACCTGATGAACAGTCACTGACAAGTTAGCTGATGAGGGATGAGCGCTCGAGGGGAGCAAGTCGGCATAGGAGCACCACGACCTTGCGCCGTGGTGCCCCTGTTATGCCGCGCCGGCTTGCTGATCCCGCTCCTCAATACGCTCCAGAATCCAGTCCTGGACCTCGCTCTCAATCCACCCCACGCAACGGTCGCCCATGGATACTGGCTTGGGGAAAGTGTTCTCGCTGATGTGCTTGTAGATAGTTGACCGTGCCAGGCCAGTTGCGCTCATCACGTCACGCAGTCGAATGATCCTCATGAGCAGTCTCCTCTGTTAGCTCAGAGGATGTGGCGACGTAGTAAAAAATGACCTTCTGGAACGGCTAGCCTCAACCAAGTGCTACCGAGAGACAGCTCAGCCTTCACCGGGTGCAATGAACAGCAACCGACAGACGTGCACCTTGCTCCCCTTCAACCGGGGCCAGATCTGGAGCTCATCAAGGTCGTCCACTCTGAGCCCACGGTCGATGAGAATACGACGAACTCTGATCGCCGTCTCAATGCAAAACCAGACTAGCCTCCCACACAGCAGAGATAAAATGTTCGCAGGTATGCCATGGCCATAGACAGCCTGATAAACGGCCAACTGAGGATGCAGGAGAGCGGCAACTCTGTCATTCAGCCCTGACGAGCTAGCACAGTCGTCATAAAACGTCTGAGCCGAACTCAGACTCTCCGGACACGAGGGGACCAATTTGGCTGCTTCTTGAAGCAGCCTGAATAGCAGTGTTTCAAGTGCCACTTGCATCACCTGCTTTCGCAACACCTGTGGCAAGAAAGACAGCTGTTCCAAAAGCTCACCGTGGAAGTCAGCCTGCTCTACGTCCAAGAAAACACAGCTCGCAGCAAATCGCCCGGCAAGACATGGCCAATCTGGCAAGTTGAGCAGGTAGACAGAGGTCACCTTGTGCTCAGCAAGCAACCTGCTCGAAACCCCGGGCACCGCTCCCAAAATGACACCTCGCTGGTGCAGCTCCCTGACGTGCTTTCGCACACCAGAATCCGAGATCCCAGTCAGCTCTCGCAGGCGGGCCTTGCTGATACCCTGAACACAGCCCAACTCATCAGACCTATCGACCATAAGGCTGGCAATGAGTCGAGCAGGCACTGGAAGCTTAGATGATCGGGTGCGAGTTGGCGGATGACCATGCCCGACTTTAGTTCCCAGATCCGGACCACCTTTAGGATCATAGCTAAAGGCAGCACCACAAAGGCACTCGAGGATAGCCTGACGCTGCTTACCCCATGCCTCTGCCCTGCTGAACTCCGTCCGAGCTTGCTTAAGATCGGCAGACAAGCTAAAACTGAGCTTCGGGCGGCCAGGCGACGTTGTCACTCTATCGTCATCAACGAGGCAGCCTGCGTCGCAAAGAAGCCTGAAACCGTTGCGCACCATTTTCGCCGACACCGCCAGACGATCAGCTACGTCAGCGACGACGATTCCTCCCCAACGCCCATCAAATGCGAACATAAGGGCAGCAAGCAGGAATCGCTCGTTAACGCCCAGCTGTGGATCAACTGACTGCAGGAAACGTTCTAGGTAAACCACAGCACCCCTCCCCAAGGCCCCAAACAGGGGTCAATTTGGAATTCTATTAGCCTTGCCACAGTGGCGCCACTGTGGCGAGTAGGCAGGAACAGGGAACTGTGGCGAGCATGCTTGAGGATAAAATGAGACGCAAAAACACCAATAACGATACGCTACTGTCCTGGCTCGACCCGAAAGACCGAGAGCAACACCAATGGGCGGTCAACTACTTGCAGAATCGCATCGACAATGCCAAGAGCTACTTTAGGGCACCAAAGCACGGGGACTACAGGTTCGATGAGTTGCTGAGCATCGGAGAGGCTATTGAGGCAGACTTCGGCCAAAACGCAGAGTTTGAAGAAGAGTACGGGAAGCTCTTGGCGAGCATGAAGAAGGCTTGGGCCATGCAAAATAAAAGGCGCGCCATGAAGGCTTTGGGGGCTCGCTCAATTGTACTTGACCCAGAGACAGCAGAGATGCTGGCAGCGCTTGCAACATCAAAGGGAGTGGATGAAGGCGCGTATTTGCAGCAGCTAATGAAAAATCCCTATGCGAAACTTCGGGCGGGCAACGGACCAAAGCCGCTAGCAGGGGAGCGTGGTGATCTACAAAAGACTGCCGAGCAGCTAGGCGTCAAGACCATGATCCAACCCAACAGCCAGCACGAAAGCCAAGCTTTTATACCGCCAGCATCTGAAGAGCCAGCGAACACGGAGCAGTCAAAACTCGCGACTGACACTGCTCGGTCACCGGTCTTAGACCCAAGTGGTTCTTCAAGTAGTCAGGAGCAGCAGTCGATCACCTACACAACAGCATCAGGGATGATTGTCCAGATAGAGAAACGTCGCAAGAAAACCCAGAAGGGCCAAGAAGCCCTCAACAAGATGACCGAGAGGGTGCGAGAGATAGCGAGGCAGCACGGCGATTTCGATGAGGATTGAGCCTACTCGTTTTCAGATAGGCCAACCAAGGACAAAGCCATAAAACCGGGTACAAAATTTATGGAAATCAAGATAAGCCCTGAATATCCTAACCCTAACACACAGACTTCCTACTTAACGTCTAAACAGCGCTACTGTACTGTCTACCCCGGCGCCGCCGGGGTAGACATCCGAACACTCCCCTCGCACCAGCATTCGGCCCCTCTCGCCCTCCCGCCTATACTGTGTCCGTAATTGCAGTTATTCCATCCGAAAATGACGACACAAGCCCCCACAATTGCTCAAGAATAAGCCGGCATTCGCAAGCGCCACCAGGCATCGGCCAGCAACGCGCCCTCCAATAACAATAAGCAAGGTGAGACAGGACACATGAGCCAGCAACCAACCCAGCCCGCTTTCCAGACGATCAACACACGAGGCCTGAACTTCCGCGTGCTCGATCAAGGCGCAGGAACTCCGCTACTGCTGCTACACGGCTTCCCCGACTCTCTGGAACTCTGGCAGGCGATGACGCCCCAGCTGCTGGCAGCCGGGTTTCGCGTCATCACCTATGATCAGCGCGGTTACGGTGAAACCGACGCGCCCGCAGACAGCGCCAGCTACCGCATTGATGAGATCGTCGCCGACGCAACGGCAATCCTCGATGCACTGGGAGTCCGACAGCCAGTCTGCCTGATGGGCCACGACTGGGGTTCGGCCATTGCCTGGGCCCTGGCCCTGCAGCACCCGGAACGGGTACAGGCGTTGGTCGCCGTTTCAGTCGGACACCCAAAAAGCTACGGCCGCGCCGGCGTAAAACAAAAGCTCGGCAAGGGCCTGTATGTTCTCGGCTTCCAACTCCGCGGCCTCTGCGAGTGGTACCTGTTGCGCGCTGGCGGCTTACGGCGCTGGCTCGGCGACAGCGAACATGGCGATGACACCCTGCGCTTGATGTCTCGCCCTGGACGCCTGACTGCGGCGTTAAACTGGTATCGCGAGAACCTGCGCAACGCCGTTTTTGGCGAATGGGGGTCGGTGCAATGCCCAACCCTCGGCGTCTGGAGCAGCAACGACGCCTACCTGACCGAAGAACAGATGCTCGACTCCGAGCACTTCGTCAACAACAGCTGGGCCTATCAGCGCATCGAAAACACCGGCCACTGGATCCCACTGGAACGCCCCGAGCGCCTGGCACAGCTGGCGATCGAGTGGTTTCGAGAGCACACCACCCAACCAGGCAACAGCACGCAACCTGCACAAGTCCAGTAGACGACGCCTCTCAATCGCGGGAACGCTGCCCTTGTAGATCAAGCTACCGGGGCAGACCAGCCCGCCCGTTCACGTCTGCTGCTTGCCGCCAGCCTGGGGCGCCGCATCCGCGCGATTCCCGTGCCATACTTGTCCGGTGCTCCAAGCTGCTGCGAGATCTCCATGCATTTAAGGAAGAAGTCCCTGCTGGTCTCTGTGTTGACCATCGCATTTGCCTACAGCCTGATTGGCGCCCTGCTGCTGCCAGCCATCGTTCTGCATGTAGCCAACCAACAACTGAGCCGACTGGCAACCGTCCCTGCCAAACTGGAACGGGTTGAATTCAACCCGTTCAGCATGGAGCTGACGCTGTGGAACCTGCGCATTGGCGAAGAAGACGAGCCACAGGTCGCATTTCGTCGCGCCTACGCGAACCTGCAAATCGATAGCCTCTGGCGTGGCGCGCTGCACCTCTCCGACATAGAACTGGAACGCGCCCACGTCGACGCGCGTTTCAACGCAGAAGGCCAACTGAACCTCATGCAGCTATTCGAGCTGCCACCGTCTGAGCCCAAAGAGAAAGACCCTAACGCCCAACCCTTCCCGCTGCTGCTCGACCGCATCGCACTGATCAAGAACAGCTTCCACTTCGAAGACCTGCGTCCGTCGGAGCCAGTCGAATTCGCCTATGACGACCTGTCGGTCGAACTGCAGAACCTGAGCACCCTGCCCGACAACAGTGGTGCAATGACACTGGCCGCCACTGGCCCCTATGGCGCGACTCTGGATTGGCAAGGCGAGCTCAGCCTGATACCGCTACGCTCCAGCGGCCGTGTCAGCCTGCGTGCCGCCGAGCTGAATACCGTCTGGCCTTACGTGCAAGAGCGCTTGCCGCTATTGCTGCGCAGCGGCGCTGTCAGTGCCAGCACCGACTATCATGTCGACCTTTCCGCCGGCACCGACGTGCGCCTGAGCAATGCCGGCCTCAAGCTGCGCGAGCTGATTATCGACAACGGTGAAAACCCGCTGCTGCGCATCCCATCACTGGATATCAGCGACGGCTCACTCGACCTTACCGACCGCCTGGCCCGGCTGGGGAGCGTGCAGAGTGAAGGGCTGGAAGCCTGGGCAGCACGCACCGAGGATGGCCAGATCGACCTCCTCAGCCTGATACCTGCACCAACCAACACCACCCAGCCGACGGCCGTGAGCACGACTGCTAGTGCGAGCACCCAGCAGCCGCCAGAGCGTAATGCAGAAAGCAGGGCAATTGACGAAAACGACGCGCGTGCAGAGCAACCAGAGCAACCAGAGCAACCAGAGCAACCAGAGCAACCCACTAAAGCCTGGCAGCTGCAGCTGGCAAACGCCGAGCTAATCGGCTACCACCTACACCTGCAGGACCGCCTCCCTGAAAGAGATGTCGACCTGGAACTGGCGCCGTTCAACCTCACCCTAAACAATTTTGACAGCGCCGCGGCAGCCCCCTTCACATTGACCGTAGACACTGGCGTGAACGGGGACGGCCACGTAAGCGCCAGCGGCGAGGTCAGCCTGCAACCTATCGCAGCGACGTTCGCCATCAAAACCCGCGACATCAACCTGCAACTCGCCCGCTCCTACGTCGAGCCCCTGGTTCAAATCCAACTGCGCAGCGGCCTGCTCGACAGCGATCTGAACCTGCAACTGCGCAGCGCATCACCGCTTGATATCGGCGTTACCGGCGATGCCAACGTCAACCAGCTGCACGTTGTAGACTCCGCACGCAAACGCGATCTGCTCAAGTGGCAGAGCATTCAGGTTGCCGGTATCGACTACCAAGGCGCCAGCCTTGGTATTGAGCGCATAACCCTGCAACAGCCCTACGTTCGCTTCATCATCAACGAAAACCTCACCACCAACTTCAGCGACCTGCTGGTCAAACAGCCGAATCGCGCAGCACAACAGGCTCCTGCGGCGAACAAGCCACCAATGGCCCTGCGCATTGGCGGCATCCGCATTACCAACGGCTCCGCCAACTTCGCCGACTTCAGCCTGACGCCGAACTTCGCCACCGCCCTGGGCCAGCTTAATGGCAACATCGGCACCATCGACAACCAGCGGCAGCAGGTCGCCAGTGTAGATATCGAAGGCCGCGTGGATCGCTACGCCCCGGTAACCATCAAAGGCGAACTCACACCTTTTGACCCGCTCAACAGCCTCGACATCGCCACACGTTTTCGCAATGTCGAGTTAACAACCCTCACGCCCTACTCCGGCAAGTTTGCCGGCTACCGCATCCGCAAGGGACGCCTCAACCTCGACCTGCGCTACCGCATCGAGCAGGGCCAGCTGAATGCCGAAAACAAGGTGCTGCTCGAAGGCCTGCAACTGGGCGAGAAAGTCGACAGCCCCGACGCCGTCGACCTGCCCGTGCGCCTGGCCGTGGCGCTGCTCAAAGACACCAAGGGCAACATCGACTTATCGCTGCCCGTGTCCGGCAACCTGGACAATCCCGAATTCAGCGTCATGCCGATCGTCTGGCAGACCCTACGCAATCTGCTGCTGCGCGCCACCCAGGCCCCCTTCAAATTTATCGCCGGACTGGTTTCAGGCGATGACCAGGACCTGAGCCAGATCAGCTTTGCCCCCGGCCAGACAGCGCTGGACGGCAGCGCGCAAGGCACCCTCGACACCCTCGCCACCGCTCTGCAGGAGCGCCCTTCCCTGACCTTGGAAATTGAGGGACGAAGCACCATCAAGGAAGACGGTCCACCACTCGCCGCCGCCCGCCTGGAAGAAGAGTATCAACAGCTGCTGTACCAATCGCTGCAGCGCAGCGGCGCAAAGGTACCGGCCAACCCGAGCGAGCTGACAGTGGAGGATGACGACAAGCCGGCGCTGCTTGAGGGCATCTACCGCAGCCGCCTGAAACGCCAGCCGCCGCCCGAATGGGCAGAGCTGGATAGCGACAAGCGCGCCCCGCTGATGCAGCAAGCCGTGCTGGACAACTGGAGCAGCAACGCGCTGATGCTACGACGCCTGGCCCAAGCCCGCGCCGCAGAGATCAAGGCATACCTGGTAGAGCGCGGCGGCCTGGACGCACAGCGCCTCTACCTGATCGACGTATCGACACAGGACAGTAGCGGCGCCGACAGCATCAGCATCCCGCTGCACCTCGATAGCCAGTAGCGCCCGGTTAAGCAATTGAAATGGCAGCTAAAAAAATCGCGCGACAGGCTTGACAAGGTATCCGCCAAAATGAATAATGCGCGCCTCGGATGGCTACATAGCTCAGTTGGTTAGAGCACAGCATTCATAATGCTGGTGTCCCAGGTTCAAGTCCCGGTGTAGCCACCAACCTTTTCAAAGGCTTAGCTTCGGCTAGGCCTTTTTTTATTCCTGTAGTGTCCCCTCAGTGCCCCTATCTTGTCCCGCTGATCAGGCGATCTTCTGACCAATGCAGCGCTCAAAAATGTCGATCAGGGGTTGGTAGTCACACGCTACCGCAGCGATGTTTGCGCGGGTCCATTCGTCCGGCTCTACCGCCCACCAGCTGATTTCATAGCCGGCGTTGATAATCAGGTGCTCAAACAAAATACGCTGCGCCCTGCCATTGCCATCGCGGAAAGGGTGAAGCATGTTCAGATCACCGTAGAACTCGGCAACCTGCTGCACCAACTCACGCCGGGCCAGCCCCTCGAACCAATTCACTTGGGCAGCCTGGCTAAATAGCTTGTTGGCTTCAGGTTCAATGCGGCTTGCAGTACAAAAATGCGTGTCTCCTTTCGAAATGGCGATACTCCGAAGCTTGCCCGCCCAGTCATACGTCTGACGGAATAGCTTGCGGTGAATTTCTCGGAGATACGCTAGATCGTAGGGGGGAAGGTCAAACTCTATTTCGCTGGCAGCGATTTCTGACATCGTGCGTTCAGCGCCTTCCAACGCTTCATCGTCATGAAGGTCGAAATTGTTGCGAAGAACAGTAGAGCCTGGGTAACAGTAAGGGTCTTGGCCTGTGCCGTATTTATCGACCATCAAGCCTGGCTTGCACGAAGCTGGTTAAGCGCAGCCTCTCGGGTAGGCAGTTTGCGATCTGCATCCGAACGAGAAACGGCAAAGCCTTCAAGGCGCAGGCTAGCCACATAGTTGGACTGGCGGCTTTTTGCTGCGTAGGCTTTTTTGGCTTTCAGTGACGGTTTGGTCATCGAGCACACCTCTTTCGGGACCGTGAAATTATAGCAAATATTCTCATAGCCCACTCGACTGGTCACCACCGCCAATCAACGCCAATGACGAATGCGTCAGCACACTGGCAAAGTGACCCGGCGACAGGTGCGAGTAGCGCATGGTCATCTTGATATCCCCATGACCAAGAATCCGCTGCAGCGCCAGAATGTTCCCGCCCTGCATCATGTCGTGACTAGCGAAGGCGTGCCGGAGAATGTGCGTCAGTTGGCCGGAAGTGTATAGCCCTGCCCTCTCATAGACGCTGCGGAACGCTGACCGGCAGGAGCTGAATAAACGACCGTTACCCGGGGCGCCACGCTCAAGGAGCAGTTGCTCCAGGTCCGCGGGAAGCGGGCCTGAAACGGGTTGTTCAGGATTTCATGGCAACGCTTTTGCCGGGCATCGTTGCGGGCATGCATTTCGTTGCAGAACTGGTGGGTCCAGCAAACGGAGCAATCGCAACCGGGTTCGTGCTTGGGTTTGTAGCGCTGGAGGCTGTTCATCGCCCTGCCCTCACTCGTCGCTGTAATCGCCGGAGCAAAAAATTGTTTTGCCACGGGACAGGTCAGACATGATGCGAGCGAGGTTCACCACACGGCGGCGGCCAATCTTGGCGGTCGGGATGGTGCCCATCTCAACCCAGCCCCGAGCGGTGTCATCGGAGACGCCGACCATTTGGGCCAGAGCTTCGTGAGTGCAGAACGGGACATTGCGAATTACCTCCACGGTAACCTCGCCATCTACCTTCAACCCCAATACGCCTGACTGTTCCATGGAAACCACCTATAATTGATCGAGAAACCGACTTAGTAATATTTACTACGTTGAACCAATTATGGCACAGGAATTACTAAGTACAATATACTTAGTATAATATTTCGTTATGATAAAAGAGCGCCTTATAAGTCTTTTCAACAGCGAAAGGACTAGCGTTTGGTTCGAAAAGAAGACGGGAATTGACCGCTACCGTTGGGGGAACGTCCGTAACGGCAAAGCGCGCCTTACCGACGCAGAAATAGAAGCGGTGGCGCAACTCTTTCCCCAATACGCCCTCTGGCTGATCACAGGCGAAGTTGCACCAGACTGCGGCCAGACAAGCCCGGAATACGACGAGGCCAACCGAAACTTGACCAATCAAAGCGCGGGATAGCGATCACACGAAAAGCCGGACAGCGCTGGTTTTCACGCAAAGACAAGGAAAAGTTGAAGTAGGGCAAAGCTCAAGGAAGAGACGGCAGGATGAACGAGCTAGAGCGAATAATATGGAAGGTAGCGATGGGCGCGGCCGGGATCGTGACCGTGTTAGCTAGCGTGAACGGTATGAAGTCATGGACAGAGGAAAAAAGCGCAGAAGTTAGATCGGAACAGGCTAACAAAACCGCAGCGTACGAACAGGAAGACGCTAAACAGAAAGATCTAGACTCATACATCCAGTCTCTGCACGAACGCGAAACCGCAAGACGAAATAAACAGTGAACAGATGAAACGCTGCTCTGCAGGCTCTTGCAACGGAGCAGAGAAGAAAGGACGCCTAGACGCCCTTCTCAAAATTCACAAACGGAACATCACGGCAAATACCACTCAACAATTTTCTTTATATATAACGGCGCTTCCGCGACAGTCTCCTTGAACACAATATCGCTCTCGTTAACATAGCGAATATAAGGCGTAATTTCGGCAATCTGCTCAGAGGAAAAACCATAGCGTATAAGAAGCATATTCATCGAGTCATTTGTACCGAATCGAAGGAGTTCTATCACCTTCTGCGCACGAGCATCGCCCGACACCTGTTGGTATATCTTAAATGCAGCTATAAAAACATCAGAAAGTGAAAAAGAGATAACCTGATCCAGGTAGTCATAAGTATCATATACAACTGCATCGTAACTCACATTGCGCGCAAGCACTTGGTCAAAAAGAGAAAATCTATTTTCTAGCTTACTATTCGGAAGCTTGCTTGCACCTTGAGTAAATTGAGCAAATCCGGCCCGCCCCTCATCACGCTTAGTTATCCTGCTATACCTTAAACCAACATTTTCACGAAACGAAGCACCCTGAATAAGCTGCAAAAATATACTAATCGCATTATCAAATACAGCCTGCTCACCATACAGAAGCGGACGACCAATCGACGCTTCAAATATCAACCTGAGATTATATTTCACGGCCTCCCGTCGATCACGGTTATGTTCACCCCTAATATTAGAACGAACATCACCGCCATTTGCATAAAAAATTTCCAAGATATCAAATGCCGCCTTTATGACACTATTATCACGCAGCCGATCAGCCTTACTTTGAGGAATATGCAGCTCATCATTAAAGGTACCATCGCGAATCGAGTCAACCAGCTCACGAGAATCAGGAGGACAATCCTCAGGAGAATCTACAAGCGACATCTCCTTCAAAAAATAAACATCATTTATTCGCCTTGAAAACAACTTCGGATTTTTGGTATAAACAAATCCATAATCAAACTTCTCTTCAGAAGAAAGGCGACCCGCCCTTCCTATAAGGTTTTTAAATGAAAGCGAACGCTCACCATCGCCTTCGCCCTGGAATCTCATATTTTCCAACCAAACGATATCAAACGGCATATTAACGCCTTGAGCAAGCGTACTAGTTGCAAAGCAAATCCTAGCAAAACCACCACGAATAAAATCTTCGACAAGAAACCTTACTTCAAGCGGGACAGAGCCATGATGAATGACAACACCTTTACGGAGAAGGCCGACCATTAAAGAATTATGGCCTTCCTCGTCTGCACCAACCAGATGCTCGACTTCATCGATTATATCTAAAGCATGCTGATCTTCCACCTCATCCAAACCATCAATAAACCACATCAAATCATCTAAAAACTTTCCGTTATATATTGAGGCCTTAGAGACATACATCAATATGGAAAGACCTGACTCGAAAGCGAACTTCTCAAACCCACCAACTAACTCCTTGGACTTTCTTACTGTGTGCCCACCAACAACATAAGGGGAAAACACATAATCTTTACCGCTAAGTTTATGATGAAAAACACAGATCTTACCTACAGTTCCATAAGTGTAAGCTCTTGCGTATGCATCGTCTTCTTGAATACTATGCTTCTTAAGTTGAGCTTCGGGATTTTCTACAAAATGTACAGATCAAGTATTCACCTGACACCGGCCCCGTTCCGGGGCTGAGTTAAACAGCGTCCTCCGTGGCCGGTTCTGGCTGCTCAACAATACCTTCGATGAACGCTTGGCTTGGCGTTCTCCCGTTCATCATCCGACCCTGGTGGGGCCGCTCGTAGTTGTAGTGGTGCAGGTACTTATCGAAGTCCTCCTGCATCTGTTCAACGCTCTCATACCACGTCGTACGCCCTGCCACGCGGAAGTGCTCATCCAGCAGCGTGCGGTGTAGTCGCTCCACAAATCCATTGCTCTGCGGACGTCGAACACGCGTGGTTCGGTGCTCGATCCCTTCGAGCTGAAGGAACAGTTCGAAGGGATGGTTATCCGGCCTGCCGCAGTATTCGCGGCCGTTATCCGACAGCACGGTTTCTACCCTCACGGCGTGCTGCTCGAAAAACGGCAGCACATCGTTATTCAAGACATGAACCGCAGTGACCGGCATCTTGCTCGTGTACAGCCTGCCAAAAGCAAAACGGCTGAAGCAGTCGATAACAGTTTGCAGATACACCTTGCCGACGCCTTTGAGCGTGCCGACAAAGAACGTGTCTATCGCAACCAGTTCGCCGGTGTGATGCACCTCAATCTGCCGCTCCCGGAACTCAGGGCTAAAGCGTTCCAGCAGGCGAATCTGCTCATCGCTGAGCTCCAGGGCACGATCCTTCTGCTCTCGTTCCAGTCGCAACAAACGGTCATGCTTGGACAGCAAGTCATGCCTGCTCCAGACGCCTCGAACGCCGCCTGAGCTAACTGTGATGCCGCGCAGGGCCAGTTCTTGTGATACCCGCAGTGGGCCATGGGTAGGGCGTTGTAAGCTGTAGTCCAGAATGGCTTGCTCAATCTCGGGCGACACCCGGTTAGGATGCGCACCTTTGCAGCCCGGCAGCTTATCCAGCAGGCCAGATGACCCGTAGGTCTGGTAATTCCTGCGGATCTCGTAGAACTGCTGGCGGCTGTATCCCATCACCTTGCAGGCCTTGCTGACGTTGCGTAGCTCTTGCGCCAAGTCCAGCAGGCTGAGCTTACGTCGTGCTATTTTCTCCTCGGTGGTCATGCGTGCTTCTCCAGGTTATGGACAGGTAGGGGTACCCGTTTCATAACCCGGTTCGAGGCCGTATGACCACCACCCCTGACAGTGGTCAACTGTCAGGTGAATACCGTATCAGCACATACAAAAGGATGAGCAAAAATCAGCTTTGCTTCTGGAAACCCAACCTTAACCCTTCGCACTAGCACGTCGAAAATAACACCTCTTTCGGGTTCCTCGGATATCTGTGCCTCATCGAAGAAGAATACCCGTATATCCAAACTCAAGTCGGCAGAAAATAAATCCCGAGCTCGTTCAGGTGTTAAGACAAATATGCGCCTAGGATGCCTGCTAGTAAAAACGTTATCAACGAAAGCAGAAATCATTACTGTTTTGTCGCCTGAAAATTTTTCTTTCATCACGGCGACATACTCTGCAATTAACGCCCTAGAAGGCACAACAACGACCGCATCGCCAGTTTGCTCAGCGATAAAATCGCGAATCGAATAAGATTTACCCGCACTAGTAGGCGCCGAGATGGAAACAAACTTCATGTTCTCTACTGCGCGCCGGACGCTTGCTTGAACTGGCGTAAGCAGGGCGCCGTACTTATACTGATGATCTCTGCCGATAGCGCCAAGAATGAATGAGTAAAGATCAGACGGATCGCGCACCTTGTAGAAAAGCCCCAGTGCCGAAATTATCCTAGACTCTAAACGCCGAAAGGTTTCTGGATGATAAAACTTATACATTCCTAGAGTTTCTAATATATCAGACGAGACAGGCCCCGTCTCATGAAGCTCCTCCAATATACCCATCAGATCAGAGAACGGAGAATTACTGGCTGATATCTCAATTGTCTTCACAGCTAACCCCTACAACATAAACAGCGGACGCCTGTGAGTCATTAAAAAGCCCCACTGCTGTTTTCAGTGCATTCTCTAGAATTGAGGCATAATTATCTGAATTAATAGAGAATGCAGCTACGACCCCAAATACCCTTTGAGTCAAATTATCAACACTATTTCCTTCCGGAGCGATGTGCAACAGATGAATATAATCTCTAATGTACTTTTCCTGATCCAAAAAATCCTTAATCTGAGACATCGCCAAACCATGAGGATTTTTAGATCCTGAATATTTCGCCTCACCAAAATTCAATAATTCACTAGGGCATACTGTATGAAAGTCGAAACCTTCATTCCCTTTAATTTGAAATTTCCATAGCTCTGAAATAGGCAACTGGATATGGTTATAAATTTGATTCAATCCACGTCCAGCCCCCATAGACACCATCATCTCGCCAAATTCGGCAGACACAGGGTCATCCGGATTAGCCTGCTTAAAAACTTGGGAAAGCATGCCCGCTGTTTCATTTACAGTGTACTCATAAGCCTGCTGCGCTCCGTAATCCAAACCTGTCATCCATGAAGTATCAAGCACCTGCTGGGAGAGCTTTCCTGCCATTTTTCTTACGTCTGACACAGAGACATGACATAGCTTTATTTCCGGAAACTCAGGAGACGCACTTAGTTGCTCAAACGCACAACCCCAATCCTCATCAACAACAATGAAGCCATTCACCGCAGTATATTTTTCAGACACAAGCCCTCCAAAGTTCGACCCTAGAGGGGAGCTTCGAACATAAATATTGAGGAAATAAAGAATAGAGAATCGCAAGAAAATCGCAGAAGATACGACTGACTGCAGGAAGGAAGAGCTTAATGCCCGTATCAAACGCCCCAAAATAAGGGCACACCAAGCACTTTGACTGTACGCCAAAAAAGGTCATCCCTACCTCCTAATGCATGCTGTCCGTTAGCCATTACTTCTCAGTAACGCTAACGCTTCTTTGGCTTCAGGTAAAGTAGATAAAAATGGACCTGTCTCCCAAACGACTGACGGAGTAGCAAGGCATAACGAGGGAGTGTCAACACATCGTTAGATCGAGGATAACGCAATCAGGCGAAACAAGGCGGTGAAGCTATTCATTCATATGCGGGCATGGGGCAGGCAGAAGCGCTAGCGAAGACGCTTCTCTGCATCACCGTATACCGCAGACCGCTCCCGCTTGCCTACAGCGATCACAGTGATGACCAAACGCTGGTCGATCACCTGATAGACCAGACGATAACCGGCAGACCGCAATTTGATCTTGTAGCAGTCCGGCAGGCTTCTCAGTCTGTCTGCTTCCACATGCGGCGCCTGCATACGCTCTTTCAGCTTGCGGGCAAACTGCAGCCGAATGGTGGCATCCAGCTTATGCCATTCCTTCAAAGCCTTTTGGTTGAATTCAAGGCTGAAATCAGACACCCGCGCCGCCCGCGTCTGCAATCAGGTCGTCGATATCAACAGCAACGGTTGGTTCACCCATGCGAGAACGCACCAGTTCTTCCAGCTTTATGTCATCCAACTGCTCCAGCATGGCTTCATAGAGCTTGGCCGGTACAGCGTAGAAGGCAGGTTCATTACGGTTGAGAATGACGACGGGCTTGCCGTGGCCCTCACGCAGGGTACCCATTGGATCCCGCTTCAGATCAGTAACGGACGCGGCAACCTCCGCTAGAATTTGAAAAGCCATTAAGCACCTCACAAAGCACCCTTAAAGGCACCATTAAAAGTGCACTTATAATAGCCCTGAATGCAGACTATAGAAAGGTGAGCTTTAAGGAATAGCGAGGCGAAGCAAGAGTAAGCCTTTATAAAACAGCAAGATACGAGGTTTAATGTGGAATACCTCAACCCCTTCATAATGCTGGTGTCCCAGGTTCAAGTCCCGGTGTAGCCACCAACCTTTTCAAAGGCTTAGCTTCGGCTAGGCCTTTTTTTATTTCCGCGTATGCCCACAATATGCCCACGGCAGCCCGCTAGCTAGTCGCCAGCGTCAGCGAAGCCGCGCCAACACGCCATCGGCAATGGTTCGGGTTGTGCGGTCGCCAAAATCGACGGTGCCTGCGTCCTCCAGAAAGCCACTTACTGCAGCTTCCAGCTGGTCCGCCAGCGCTGGCAGCTGCCAGTGGTAACGGAGCAGCAGAGCGGCACTGAGCAGTGCAGCCAGCGGGTTGGCGCGGCCGGTGCCGGCGATGTCGGGGGCGCTGCCGTGCACGGGTTCAGCCAGTGCGATGCCTTCGCCCCAGTTGAGCGACGGTGCGGTGCCCAGGCCACCGGACCAGTGGCAGGCCAGGTCCGAGAGAATGTCACCAAACAGGTTGGTGGTGGCAATCAGATCAAACTGCTCCGGCGAGGCGACCAATTGCAGGGCGGCGACATCCACCAGGCGCTCGTCAACGCACGCATCCCAACCCGCCTGAGCCAGCACCTGCCGGGCGCTGTCGCGAAACAGGCCGCAGGTCAGCGGCAGCACATTGGCTTTGTGTACCAGAGTAATGCGCCGGGCGTTGCGCAAAGCTGCGACCTCTGCCGTGCGCTGCGCCAACTGCTCACTGGCCCGGCGAGTAATCTGGCGCTCGGCCAGGGCGCAGCCTTCTCCGTCCATGCGCTCGCGCCCGACATACAGCCCTTCGCTGTTTTCCCGCAGGATGAGCATGTCGATATTCGGCTGCGGTGAGATAACCGGCCAACTACGTACCGGGCGCAGGTTGCAGTTCAGGGCGAGCGCCTGACGCAGGGTCAGAATGGCGCTACGGTAACCGGCAACCGCGTGGGAAGGCGAAGACACGGCGCCAAAGATGCCGGCGCCGCAGCTCTTCATGAGGTCCAGCGTCGCCTGCGGCACCGATGTGCCCGTGCGCTCAAAGCAGCCCCAACCCGCGTCAGCTTCGCAGGTGCGCAACCCCGGCAGCAGACGCTGGAGGGCATCCACCGCGACGGGCACAACCTCGGGGCCTATGCCGTCTCCGGCAATCACGCAAAGACGCTTCATGCCTGCCGCCCCTGCCAGGTGGCGAGCAACAGGCCGGCAAAAGTCAGGCTTCCGCCAAGCAGGTGGTAACCATGCAAATGCTCCCCGAGTAGCAGCACACCGAACAGCGACGTAAATACCGGCATCAGGTAGCTGAACAAGGAAGCTGTTCCCGGCCCAAGTATCCGTACTCCATTGTTCCAGGCCGAATAGGCAACCAGCGACGCCATTACCGCGGTGTACAGCACCGCGCCCACCGAGCTGGCGGACAGCGGCATGCTAGCGCCCTGCGACACTTCCCACAGGTAGACAGGCAACAGGATAGGCACACCAAACAGCAACATGGCCGCGAGCAATGTGAAACCCGGGAGCGGCACCGGCCAGCGCTGCAGCAGCACCGAATAAAGCCCCCAAGTCAGCACCGCCAGTACCATGATCAAATCACCTTTATTCATTCCTTGAACAAATACCTGGGTCGGCTCACCGCGCCCAAGAATCAAAAGTAGCCCACTGAAGGACAACAGCGTGCCGGCCAAGGTGAGTCGCGTGGGCCATTGCCGCAGCAACAGGATGGACCAGATAAACGCGGCGACCGGCAGCCCGGTGTTGACCAGCGTGATATTGATAGCGGTGGTACTTTGCGCGGCCTGGTACATCAGGGTGTTGTAGGAGGCGATACTCAGCGCGGCAAGCAGTGCAATACGCGGCCAGTGCGCGGCGAGCACATGGCGGTGGCGTATCAGGCTGGGCAGCGTGAACGGCAGTATCAAGACCAGAGCCGTCAGCCAGCGCCAGAATGACAACCCTACCGGCGGCAACAGGCCGGCACTGGCACGCGCCACCAGGGCGTTGCCAGCCCAGGCCAGGGCGCCGATAACCAGGCCGCAGATAGCGCCATGGCGTGTGGCAAAAAACATGAGGTCTCCCGTGTACCTGCGCTCAGTCAATCAGCGAGCAGGCCATCACCAGCGCGTCTTCGCGCCCGCCAACGGCCGGGTAATAATTGCGGCGCCGGCCAATCTCGTTGAAGCCATAACGCTCGTACAAGCGCGCAGCGGTCTGATTGGAGGCTCGCACTTCCAGAAACGCTTCCTCCGCATCACGCAGGCGCGCCTGCGCCATCAGGTGGTCGAGCAACGCATAGCCATAACCGTTGCCCTGGCTCTCGGGCTTGACGGTCAGATTCAGCAGATGCGACTCGCCTGCGGCAGCTGATAGCACGCCGTGGCCAACCTGCTGGCGGCCACTGAACGCCAGCCAGCACTCGTGGCCAGACTGGATGCAGTCGAGGAAGATGCCACGGGTCCAGGGATGGCTGAAGGCGGCAAACTCGACCGCCAGCACCGCATCCAGATCCGACTCCTGCATGCGGCGAAAACTCAATTCACTCATTGCGTTCCCTGCCAGCGAGCGCGCACACGGCGCAACAACGCCCAGAGCTCGGCCTTGCGCGCAGGTTGCCGCAACAGGGACTCAAGATCAGGGGCAAACCAGGCTGGCGGCAGGTCATCAAACGCCTCCTCGCAGCCCAGCAAGGTATCGGCCTGGGCCAGGTCAGCAT
Organism: Halopseudomonas maritima; assembly: GCF_021545785.1. Lineage (NCBI taxonomy): Bacteria > Pseudomonadati > Pseudomonadota > Gammaproteobacteria > Pseudomonadales > Pseudomonadaceae > Halopseudomonas > Halopseudomonas maritima. The sequence continues at coordinate 2,606,022 of NZ_CP079801.1, read as the reverse complement.
CGACCAGCAAGGTGGTGGCAGAGCCGAAGCAGCCGAGTGACACCAGTTCGAGCCCTTCGACGCGCCCACGCATGAATGCCTGCAAGCCAAGACTGGCGGCGCCGGCGCTACGGTCGAGCTGTGGGTTACGGTTCAGCGGCCAGCGGAAGTCACCGAGTAGCGCCGGGCGATTCGGTAACTGTACGGCGCGCAGAATATCCTGCAGCAGGATGAACCCCGGCATCGCGCTTTCCAGACCAGGCTCCGGCACTTCGATCAGCAGCAGGCACGGGCCAGCCTGCCAGAGTTGCAGGTAGAAAGGCGCAACCGGCTCGGCGGCCGGGCCTGTGGGCTGAGGCGCAGGCTCCGCAGCCGGCTCGGGGGCGGCGACCGGCGCAGCGACGCTGGGCTTGCCGGGGCGAGGTATCTCAATGCGCGGGGCAGCGCTTGGCGAGTCAGCCGGCACCGCCTGGGGCTTGGCCGGTTGCGGCGCCTGCGGCTCTGCCTCGGGCAGCAGCAACGCAGGCGGGCGCACCGGCACGCCGCTCAGCGGCTCACGCGGTATCCAGTTGGTGACCCCAAGCGCCTCAAGATAGGCGAGACGGGTTGCCTCGTACATCAGACCCCCGCCGCCTGCGGGTGCGCGCGATAAGCACCCTCGCGCATCAGGTTAAGCGCGTTGATATACGCCTTGGCAGAGGCGACGACGATATCGGTGTCCGCACCATTACCGTTAACGATACGCCCGGCCTTTTCTAGGCGTACTGTCACCTCGCCCTGCGAGTCGGTGCCCTGGGTGATGGCATTGACCGAGTACAGCTGCAGGCTGGCGGCCGAACCAATCAGCTGCTCAATCGCCTTGAAGGTGGCATCAACCGGCCCGGACCCTTCGGCCCGCGCGCTCTGCTCCTTGCCGTCGACATTCAGCTGCACCGAGGCCACCGGCACCTCACCCATGCAAGAGGTCACCTCCAGATGGACCAGGCGGATGTGCTCCTCCACCTCAGTCAGGGTATCGGTCACCAGCGCCTGCAGGTCTTCGTCGAAGATCTCGTGCTTGCGGTCAGCCAGTTGCTTGAAACGCGCAAAGGCTGCGTTAAGCGCCTCACCGGACAGCTCGATGCCCAGCTCTTCAAGGCGCGAGCGAAAGGCATTACGGCCGGACAGCTTGCCCAACGAAAGCTTGTTGGTGTGCCAGCCGACCGACTGCGCGCTCATAATCTCGTAGGTTTCGCGGTGCTTGAGCACGCCGTCCTGATGGATACCCGACTCATGGGCAAAGGCATTGGCGCCAACAATGGCCTTGTTTGGCTGGACCGGAAAACCGGTAATGCCGGATACCAGTCGCGAGGCAGCCAGAATATTTTCAGTCTCGATACCGGTATGCACACCCAGCAGATCCTTGCGGGTTTTGATGGCCATCACGATCTCTTCGAGCGCTGCGTTGCCTGCTCGCTCGCCCAGGCCGTTGATGGTGCACTCGACCTGCCGCGCACCGGCGGTCACCGCCGCCAGCGAGTTGGCGACCGCCAGCCCGAGGTCGTTGTGACAATGCACCGAGAAAATCGCTTGGTCGGCATTCGGCACGCGCTGGATGATCTGACCGATAGTGTCGGCAAACTGATGGGGAATGGCGTAGCCCACGGTGTCAGGGATGTTGATGGTGCGCGCACCGGCATCGATCGCCGCCTCAATGATGCGGCACAGAAAATCGATCTCTGAGCGGCCCGCATCCTCGCAGGAGAACTCCACATCCGCGCACAGATTACGGGCCCGCTTGACCGCCCGCACTGCTTGCTCAACCACCTGATCCGGCGGCAGACGCAACTTGTGCTGCATATGAATAGGGCTGGTGGCGATAAAGGTATGAATACGCCCGGCGTTGGCGCCGGCCAGCGCTTCGGCGGCACGGTCGATGTCCGCATCCACCGCGCGCGACAGGCTGCAGACGACACTATCCTGAATAGTGTCGGCAATCAGCTTGACCGCCTCGAAGTCACCCGGGCTGGCAATCGCAAAGCCTGCCTCGATGACGTCTACACGTAGCTTTTCCAGCGCGCGAGCAATACGCAGCTTCTCGTCCTTGGTCATGGACGCGCCGGGGCTCTGCTCCCCGTCACGCAGCGTGGTATCGAAGATGATTACCTGATTCTGTGTCATGTGCGCAGCCCTCCGCGACGACGTTTACCCCAACTTGCAATGATACCCGATCCAGCCACGCGAGCGGCACGCACACTAAGCGCTGTTTATTGGCTGCCAACACGGCAAGGCAGTTTGATTCATCAACACGCTCACCTGCCCTATGCTGTCGGAATACTCACTACAACAGTCTGGCGAGCCAGCGCATCGGCAGACAACAACAGGAGACTGGATGCATGTTTGACCGTCATTTTGCAGTATGGCCGGATCAGGTACCCCGCGAGCTGGAACTACCGGCAACCAACCTGTACCACAACATCACCGTCTCTGCGCTGCGCTACCCGGACCATCCGGCCATCCACTACTACGGCAGCGACATCAGCTATCGTCAGTTGCAGGATGAAACCGAGCGTCTGGCCGGTTACCTGCAGCAGGCCGGTGTTCAGGCGGGCGACCGCGTACTGCTGTATATGCAGAACAGCCCGCAATACATCATCGGCTACTTCGCCATCCTGCGCGCCAATGCCGTGGTGGTGCCGGTAAACCCAATGAATCGCACCGCCGAGTTGGCCTACCTGATTGAAGACACCCAGGCGCCGGTGGCCCTGTGCGCCCAGGAACTCAGCGAGTTCGTTACCCCTCATGTTGGCAAGAGCAGTCTGCGTGAGGTTATCGTCAGCGCCTACAGCGAGTATGTAGTAGAGCCAACCGACCTGCCCCTTCCCGAGGCCGTGAGCGAGCCCGCGCATGTTGAGAGCGGCGCCGGCATCAGTCGCTGGCAGGATGCCCTGGCCGCCAACCTGCGCCCCGGCGTGCTGACAGCAGGGCCACAGGATCTCTGCGTAATTCCATACAGCTCAGGCACCACCGGCAACCCGAAGGGATGCGTGCATACCCACCACAGCGTTATGGCAACCACAGTCTATGGCGCTGCCTGGGTAAACACCCAGCACAGCTGCATACACCTGGTATCGGTGCCGATGTTCCATGTTACCGGCATGCAGTCGTGCATGAACTCCACCCTCTACGCAGGCGGCTCCCTGGTGGTCATGACCCGCTGGGACCGCAAGGTTGCAGCCACCCTGATCGAGAGACTGAAGATCAACACCTGGCGCAACATCTCAACCATGGTGGTCGACATGCTGTCAGACCCGGATATCGACAGTTACGACATCAGCTCGCTGACCGGTATCGGCGGCGGTGGTGCGGCCATGCCAGCTGCGGTGGCCGCCAAACTGAAAGACAAAACAGGCCTGACCTATATGGAAGGCTACGGCCTGTCAGAGACCATTGCAGCAACCCACGTCAACCCGCCGCATGCCTGCAAGGCGCAATGCCTTGGCATACCCTTTATCGGTGTCGACTCCCGGGTAATCGATGTGGAAACACTGAAAGAGGTAGAGCCGGGCGTAACCGGTGAAATCATCATGCGCGGCGAGCAGATATTCCAAGGCTACTGGAATCGGCCCGACGCCACCGAAGAAGCGTTTGTCAACGTAGATGGCGAGCGCTTCTTCCGCTCCGGCGACCTGGGCTACTACGACGAGGAGGGATACTTCTTCCTGGTCGACCGTGTGAAGCGCATGATCAACGCGTCTGGTTTCAAGGTATGGCCTGCCGAAGTCGAGTCGCTCATGTACGCCCATCCAGCCATCCAGGAAGTTTGCGTCATCTCGGCTCCCCACGAGCGCCGTGGCGAGACAGTCAAAGCGGTGGTGGTATTGGCCAAGGGCCAGGAGAGCACCACAGAACAGGAAATCATCAGCTGGTGTCACGAAAACATGGCAGCCTACAAGTGCCCGCAGATGGTGTCATTCAGCGACAGCATTCCCAAGTCACCTACCGGCAAGATCATGTGGCGACACCTGCAGGATGTCGAATGGGGCCGCGCCTGAGCAGAGCAAAACGCCCAGACAAAAAGAGCGCCTTCGGGCGCTCTTTTTGTTTACGGCTCGCTCGCATTACTTGCTGGCTACCCCTTCATAGAGGAACGTCATAGGGCGTGGCCCTTTTATATAACCGGTGTCCAGCTGTTCAATCACAAATCCGGCCTCAGCAATCAGCGCGGGGATATCACGGTCCAGATGGCAGCCTCCTGCGAGCGGCTTCCACCACGGCGTGAGGCGACGCTGCCAACCCTGCACACTCACATCCGGGGCAAGGCCATGCTCGCAAAAAAGTAAACGACCGCCGTCAGCCAGAACGCGCTTCATCTCCTGCAGGGCCGGCAGCGGATCAGCAATACTGCAGAGCGTAAACGTCATAACGATAGTGTCAAAGCGACTGGCGTCCGCGTGTATACCGCGCACATCAACGGCAACCATATCGACCGGTATACCAATATCGGCGGCACGCTGTCTGGCAGTAACCTGCATTTGCGCGGCTGGGTCAACGCCCGTCACCCGAGTTACCTTCGCCTTATCGTAGTAAGCGAGGTTCAGCCCGGTTCCGATACCTATCTCAAGAACATCGCCATGCGCCTGAGGAACAAGCCGCGCACGTCGCTTCATGACATCCCCCATACCGCAGGCGGTATCAATTAGCTTGGGCAGTATATATCTGTCGTATATCCCCATACTTCCTCCTTGTCGTGCCATCAGCTTAGCAGCCAGCGAGACCAGAAAGACCAGAACAGCGCAACGGACTGACAGTCACGCTGCGCTCAGGACGCAAGAAGATACAAGAAACCGAGACGGAGCGCGCAGCAGGGCTTTTAGCGCACAAAGAAAAACACCCTGATCATTGCTGATCAGGGTGTTTGGTATAGGTGCTTGACGATGACCTACTCTCACATGGGGAAGCCCCACACTACCATCGGCGATGCATCGTTTCACTTCTGAGTTCGGGATGGGATCAGGTGGTTCCAATGCTCTATAGTCGTCAAGCAATTTGTTGCTGCCCGCAGTGCGTGCAGCTTAAAAAGCTTGGATGTGTGACAGAAGCTAAGGCATTTGCAATCTCGCAAGTTCGCGAAGTTGTTTGATTCTGTTGGCTCGATAACACCAGATTGCTTGGGTGTTATATGGTCAAGCCACACGGGCAATTAGTATTGGTTAGCTCAACGCCTCACAGCGCTTACACACCCAACCTATCAACGTCGTAGTCTTCGACGGCCCTTTAGGGGAGTCAAGCTCCCGGTGAGATCTCATCTTGAGGCAAGTTTCCCGCTTAGATGCTTTCAGCGGTTATCTTTTCCGAACGTAGCTACCCGGCAATGCGTCTGGCGACACAACCGGAACACCAGAGGTTCGTCCAACCCGGTCCTCTCGTACTAAGGTCAGCCCCTCTCAAATCTCAAACGTCCACGGCAGATAGGGACCGAACTGTCTCACGACGTTCTAAACCCAGCTCGCGTACCACTTTAAATGGCGAACAGCCATACCCTTGGGACCGGCTTCAGCCCCAGGATGTGATGAGCCGACATCGAGGTGCCAAACACCGCCGTCGATATGAACTCTTGGGCGGTATCAGCCTGTTATCCCCGGAGTACCTTTTATCCGTTGAGCGATGGCCCTTCCATACAGAACCACCGGATCACTAAGACCTACTTTCGTACCTGCTCGACGTGTTGGTCTCGCAGTCAAGCGCGCTTTTGCCTTTATACTCTACGCACGATTTCCGACCGTGCTGAGCGCACCTTCGTACTCCTCCGTTACTCTTTGGGAGGAGACCGCCCCAGTCAAACTACCCACCATACACTGTCCTCGATCCGGATAACGGACCAGAGTTAGAACCTCAAAGTTGCCAGGGTGGTATTTCAAGGTTGGCTCCACGCAGACTGGCGTCCACGCTTCAAAGCCTCCCACCTATCCTACACAAACAAATTCAAAGTCCAGTGCAAAGCTATAGTAAAGGTTCACGGGGTCTTTCCGTCTAGCCGCGGATACACTGCATCTTCACAGCG